>NZ_NAJR01000002.1:0-657086 GCF_002196695.1 Shewanella sp. Shew256
GTGAAACGCAATCGCGCCGATGGTAGTGTGGGGTCTCCCCATGTGAGAGTAGGTCATCGCCAAGCGCCTAATTTTCTCGTGAAGAGAGCATGAAGCCAGCTGAATAAGCTGGCTTTTTTGTTTTTGGTGTTTGCCATTTCAACGTTCTATTCTTCAAAATACTTCTCTAATTACTGACTTCTTTAATTTATTGCCTCATATGCAGTGTTAATAGAGAGCGACTTATTGCTCCGTTTTCTTCATTCTCCAGCCTTTAGCATCATTCATTTAAATGGCTGCTGGGTCCAAATACTGTAGCGTATCGTATTGAGGTTCCTTTGATTTTTGTCCTTATAGGACTAATCGTTATATTCAAAGCTCGTACTCTTTGTATGCTCGTTTAAGGGAGATTTAGAACCTTGTTGTCAGCTCGTTTTTGCTTTTAGTTGCATCTTGGCTCGTATCTTTATCCCGTCCTCACTCCTCAACAAAGACCTCTGCTTTACTGTTTCATTAACGAATATTCATTTTATCGCTCGTTCACTAAGGATCCCTCAGACACTTGCTGCTGATCTTATGTAAATTGGTCTTACCAATTTACATTCGGCGATTGATTTTGCTATCAATGGAGATGTTGTGTAGTTGTAAATTTAATCTTTGATGCGGGTTGAGAAGCAGGAGGAGGTACTGACGTGAAAGGGGAGCTAACACAACAGCTTTTAGATGCTGTTGGCATCATGTTATTGGGCATGGGGCTGGTCTATTTATTTTTAAGTGTATTGATATTAGGTGTACATCTGGTTGCTAAGTGGTGCCGTGAAGAGCCCAAAGCAGTAGAACCTTTAAAGGTGAATGATGCGAGCTCAATCGGAGCTGCAAACACCTTAGATCCTAAATTGGTGGCTGTGATCAGCTTAGCCGTCCAGCAGTATCGTTCTCAGGCTAGATAATGGAGCGCCATATGAACCGAGTAAATTCGATTGTGGCGTCTAAGCCATTACAGTTAACCGATGTTGTCTTGAGGGATGCACATCAGTCTATTTTAGCGACGCGTTTACGCATCGATGACATGCTTCCGATTGCACCTCTGCTAGATAAAGTGGGATTTTGGTCGCTCGAGTCTTGGGGCGGAGCGACCTTTGATGCCTGTATCCGTTATCTGGGTGAGGATCCTTGGGATAGGATCCGCGAACTGAAAAAGTTAATGCCCAATACACCTCAACAAATGTTACTGCGCGGACAAAACCTTTTGGGTTATCGCCATTATGCCGATGATTTAGTGACACGTTTTGTCGAACGTGCCCATGCCAATGGTGTCGATGTGTTCCGTATCTTTGATGCGATGAATGATGTGCGTAACCTTGAGATGGCGGTAAAGGCGGTGCGTGACGTCGGTGGGCACGCGCAGGGCACAATTTCCTATACGACCAGCCCTGTTCATACGGTTGACACATGGGTCGATATGGCAAAGTGTCTTGAGGACATGGGCTGCCATTCGCTGTGCATTAAAGACATGGCGGGTCTACTCAAGCCGATGGAAGCTTTTGAGCTTATCAGTCGCTTAAAATCACAAACTCAACTTATGCTTTCATTGCACTGCCACGCCACCACAGGCCTGAGTACCGCAACCTATCAAAAGGCGATAGAGGCACGAATCGATGTGCTCGATACCGCGATTTCCTCCATGAGCCAAACCTATGGCCATACGGCAACTGAAACCGTGGTTGCCATGGTGGCGGAGACTGAGCGTGAAACTCACTATGACCTTGGCTTACTTGAGGAGATTGCCGCTTATTTCCGTGAGGTGCGGAAAAAGTACGCCAAGTTTGAAGGCGCATTAAAGGGCATTGACTCGCGCATTCTTCGCGCTCAAGTGCCCGGTGGCATGTTGACGAACATGGAGAGTCAACTCAAAGAACAAGGCGCGGCCGATAAGCTCGATGCTGTGCTGGAGGAGATCCCTAGGGTACGTCAGGATTTAGGTTTTCTGCCTTTGGTTACGCCAACCTCGCAAATTGTTGGCTCACAGGCGGTTATCAACGTACTGATGGGGCAAAGATATCAATCGTTAACGAAAGAGACTGAAGGCGTGTTAAGGGGCGAATATGGCGCCACTCCAGCCCCGGTTAATCCCGAGTTGCAGGCCAGAGTGCTAAACGGTGCGGCGGCGATAACCTGTCGTCCTGCTGATTTACTTTCACCAGAACTTGAGAATTTGCGTGCGGAGTTATTATCAAAGGCGCAGGAGCAGGGGATTAATCTCGTCTCTGTGAGTAATGAAAAGTCTCTGGACGATGATTTACTCATCTATGCGCTCTTCCCGCAGATTGGCTTACAGTTTTTAAAGCACCGTCACGATCCAACCGCCTTTGAGCCTAAACCTGAACTTGCGCCAGTGTCACCTGCTACGCCGCGAGAGGCCGAAACCTATACCGTCACAGTTGAGGGGCAAACTTATGTGGTTGAAGTCGCCGAGGGTGGCGAAATCAGTCAAATCCAACCTCAAGGGCAAGCCGCACAACAGCTTGGTCAAGCTAATCCTTCTCAGTCGAGTGCTGCGCCAGTGCCTCAAACCAGTGAAGTGAAACTTAAGATGAGTGCGCCCCTATCGGGCAATATCTTCAAAGTGCATGTCGGCATTGGCGACAAGGTGTGCGCCGGCGATGTTGTTATCATCCTAGAGGCCATGAAAATGGAAACTGAAATCCGCGCACAGGGGGATGGCATTATTACCCATCTCTTTGTGAAGGAAGGGGATTCGGTTGCAGTGGGTTCTCAATTATTGGCCTTAGCCTAGGAGTCGTTATGGATGGTTTACTGGCTTTCTGGGCCGAAACGGGCATAGCCCATTTTACTGCAGGGCAAGCCTTGATGATGGCTGTAGGCGCCTCGCTGTTATACCTTGCGATAGTGCGTGGCTTTGAGCCCCTTCTGCTGTTACCCATTGGTTTTGGCGCTGTACTGGCAAATATTCCCAACGCGGGTTTCACCGATGAGGGCGGTATGCTGTATTACGCCTACCATGTTGGGATTGAAACCGGGGTGTTTCCACTGCTGATCTTTATGGGGGTCGGAGCGCTGACAGATTTTAGTGCGCTGATTGCCAATCCAAAGACCTTGCTACTTGGCGCAGCGGCGCAGTTTGGGATTTTCGCAACCTTAATTGGGGCGATTGCGCTGAATCTGGTGCCAGGTTTTGAATTTACCATGCAGGACGCTGCAGCCATTGCCATTATTGGCGGCGCGGATGGACCTACGGCGATTTTCCTTGCCTCTAAGCTTGCGCCTGAGTTGTTGGGAGCAATTGCTGTGGCAGCCTATTCCTATATGGCGTTGGTGCCGATTATTCAGCCGCCGATCATGCGCTTACTCACGACTCAAGCCGAGCGTGAGATAAAGATGGAGCAGCTCAGGGAGGTGAGTAAAAAGGAGAAGATTATTTTCCCGCTGATGGTATTGGGCTTAACGATTCTATTTTTACCCGCAGCGACTCCTTTGGTTGGCATGTTTTGCCTTGGCAACCTAATGCGCGAGTCGGGTGTGGTAGATAGATTATCGAAAACGGCGCAAAACGAGCTGATTAATATCGTCACCATTTTCTTAGGTTTGGCCGTCGGTTCTAAACTTTCTGCGGAGCAATTCTTGCGCGTCGAAACCTTGGGGATCTTGGTTCTGGGCGCGTTGGCATTCGGGATTGGTACCGCTGCTGGGGTGTTGATGGCAAAACTGATGTGCAAATTAACCGGCGGTAAGGTCAACCCATTAATTGGCGCGGCGGGCGTATCGGCAGTGCCAATGGCGGCAAGGGTGGTGAATAAGGTGGGATTAGAGGCTAATCATCATAACTTTTTGCTGATGCACGCCATGGGGCCAAACGTTGCTGGGGTATTAGGCTCTGCGGTTGCGGCGGGAATTTTACTGGCTGTGCTTGGCTAAGCTGCGAATTTGGAGGCTAGAGCAAAGCCTATTGTGAACCAATAGGCTTTTAAGCCGTTAACCACAGGAGCAGCATAAGCAGCAAAATCACCGTGCCGCTGATGGCTATGATGTAGATAAAGCCACGTTTTCCTTGAGCCAGCGGTAAACCATTGGCTTTTAAAAACAGTATCCACACTAAGCAAAGGATAAGCGGGAATAAAAACAGTTTGGTCATGCTTCATTCTACTTTTGGTAAATAAGTGAAGAGTTTAACAGCTTGCTTGGCCTAAAGTCATGGACGTTTTATTCGTAATAAGTGAAATACTGATAATAAAAAAGACCGCATTTGCGGTCTTTTTATTGGATAAATCTTTAATGATTTACCCTGAGTGATTAATTATCGGCAATCGCCGCCGTTTGAGTCTCGTTGCTGTAGAACTGATCAACATCAAGCTCATTTTCAGATTTGCCAATTACCACGGCGGTCATCATATCGCCTGTGACGTTGGTCGCGGTGCGGATCATATCGATAATACGGTCGATGGCGGCAATAAAGGCGATACCTTCTAGGGGTAAACCAATTACGCCTAAAGTGACGGTTAACATCACCATGGCGCTGCCTGGCACGCCAGCGGTTCCGACTGAGGCCACCGTGGCTGTAACGGCAATCATCACATAATCTAAGGTATCGAGTGGAATACCGTAAATTTGAGCGATAAAAATCGCGGCAATCGCAGGGTAGATACCACCACAGCCATCCATGTTCATGGTGGCGCCGAGCGGCATAACGAAGGCGCTATAACGCTTTGAAACACCCATGGTCTCAACCGCTCTGGTACTAGCAGGCAGAGTGCCGAAGCTTGAAGAGGTACTAAAGGCCACTAATTGCGCCGGCATGGCCTTACGGAAAAATTGCACAGGGCTTAAACCCGCGGCAAATTTAACTAGTCCGCCGTAGACAAAAATCATATGGATAAGGGCGGCAATATAGATGGCGGCAATAAATTTGCCTAGAGGTAATAGGGTCGATAAACCATATTCACCGACCACCCAAGCCATTAAACCAAATACGCCAATTGGGGTGAGTTTAAGCACCATGCGTGTCAGTTGGAACATGACCTCGGCACCCGCTTCGATGGTGCGTTTTAGTGGTTCGGCTTTCTCGCCAACCTTATTGATGGCGATCCCGACTAATGCAGCAAATACAATGATCTGCAGTACTTTTCCATCCGCCAGTGAGGCAAAGGGATTCACTGGGATCATATCGAGCAACACCTGCGCAAAGCCTGGAATATTGCGCTCACGCACTTCCGTGGTGGCCAGTTGCATTGTGCCGCCCATATCGATAAGCGAGCCAACCGCTAAACCAATCAGTGAGGCGACAGTGCCTGTCAGCATGAACATGCCTAAGGTCTTAAGACTTAAGCGTTTGAGATTAGTTTGAGAGCCGAGCGAGGTGATACTGACCACAATCGCACAGAAGACCAGTGGCGCAACCAGCATCTTAATGGCGCTGATAAACAAATCGCCAAGGGGTTTAAGCACGGTAGCGGTTTCGCCTAAAAGTACGCCAACGAGCGCACCTAAAATAAAGCCAGCGAGGACTTTTTGCCAAAAAGGAATGCGGCTAATGGTTTGAAGGATCATGCGTTTTCCAAAAATATATCATTACAAGCCCATGGACCTGAGATGCTAGTATGAGTATCCACTTGAAGTGAATGAACTTATACCAAGCGACGAGTCTGGTACAGGACATTTTTTGCCATTAAAGGCATTGTATCGGCTGTGATAGGGTTATAACAAACCGATTTTCTTATAACTTATTGTGATAAATGAGTTTGTTGTGAAATGGTTAGTCGCTACATCCTTTTAACGCTGTGGTAGTTCACTGTTTGATAGCGTGAAAGAGCTGTAATTTCATAGAGTAAGCTTTTATGTCTGAATTAAGCATGATGTTTTCTGGGGCTTTTTTAGCCGCGACCTTGTTACCGGGAGGATCAGAAGTTTTACTGATTGCGTTGCTGAATAAAGCGCCGCAAGCTTGGGTCGCATTAGTGGTGGTGGCCAGTCTGGGCAATACCTTAGGGGCGATGACAAGTTTTTATCTAGGGCGCATCGGCCGGTTTGCAAAGTCCCCCGAGGCCCTAAGTGAAGGAAAACATGCCAAAGCCTTAGCCCTTATTGAGCGTTACGGTGTTTGGTCGTTATTGTTGTCGTGGGCGCCAGTGATTGGCGATCTATTATGTTTATTGGCGGGGTGGTTAAAGCTTAGGATGCTTCCCGCATTAGTGATGATTTTGATCGGCAAAACCCTACGTTACCTTATCGTTGCAGCCGCCACATTGCATTGGTTTAGTTAGTTTTTACACTCGTTGTTCGGTTAAAGGATGATAAGGCTGCAAAGGAAGTCATTGTATTGCTTGGAACTTTGCAGGGCTTAATGAGTCAGAACTCATTATTGATACTGAGCATTCTACAGGGGCTAATTTTTTTAGCCTATTGATGTATAAGGGGAATACCTTGAAAAAATGGATATTAGCGGTCGCGATTTCCGCCGCACTCGCAGGTTGTGCCACTCAAACCTCAACTCAATTACCTGCGGGCGTAAAGTTAATTGAAAATGTGCAACTGAAGGACTCTGAAGTCGGTATTCCCTATAAAAAATATCAGCTTGCTAATGGTCTAACGGTTATTTTGCATCAAGATCATTCCGATCCCTTAGTGCATGTCGATGTGACTTATCACGTCGGCTCGGCCAGAGAACTTGCAGGCCGTTCAGGCTTCGCCCATTTATTCGAGCATATGATGTTCCAGGGCTCTGAGCACGTCGCCGATGAGCAACATTTTGAGGTGGTAACCGAGGCGGGGGGCACGCTGAACGGCTCCACCAATACCGACAGAACCAACTACTTTGAGACTGTCCCTAGCAATCAGCTTGAGAAAATGCTCTGGCTCGAGTCTGACCGTATGGGCTTTTTGTTGCCGGCGCTAACCAGCGAAAAGTTTGAAGTACAGCGCGAGACAGTGAAAAATGAGCGCGCTCAACGCATTGATAATCAACCCTATGGCCGAATGAGCGAGCGCTTTAACCAGGCGATGTTCCCGGTCGGTCATCCCTATTCTTGGCCTGTGATCGGTTGGCCAGAGGATCTTAACCGTGCCACAGTGGATGATGTGAAACACTTTTTCCAGCGCTGGTACGGCCCGAATAACGCTACGCTAACGATTGGCGGCGATTTTGATGAGCTGCAAGCCTTAGCCTGGGTAAACAAATACTTTGGCGAAATCCCCCGTGGCCCCGAGGTTCAGCCAGAGCCTAAGACCTTAGTTACGCTCGATAAGACGCGCTATATCTCGATGGAAGATAACGTGCATCTGCCGCTGATCCGTATCGGCTTTCCGACTGTGTATGCCAGCCATCCCGATGAAGCCGCGCTGGATTTATTAGCCAATATCCTCGGTGGCGGTAAAACCTCACTCGTTTACAAAAACTTGGTTAAGGATGGTTATGCAGTACAGGCAAGCGTGAGCCAACCCTGCCAAGAGTTAGCCTGCCAGATGTCGATTTATGCCTTAGCCAATCCGCAAAAAGGTGCGACCCTAGCCGAACTTGAGCAGCGTATTCTCGACTCGATTAATGAGTTTGAGCAGCGCGGCGTCACCGACGATGACCTGCAAAAAGTGAAAGTGCAGTTTGAGGCCGATACCATTTTTGGCCTGCAGAGCGTAAAAGGCAAAGTGTCAATGCTTGCCTTGAATCAAACCATGTTTGGTGAGCCGAATAAGATTGCAGTAGACCTTGCGCGCTATGCCAATGTGACCAAAGACGATGTGATGCGGGTATTTAAAAAGTACATCAAAGACAAGCCCATGGTGGTGATGAGTGTGGTGCCGCAGGGAATGACGGCTTTAGTCGCTCATCCGGATAACTTCACCCCTCAAACCTTGCCAGTGGCAGATACAGCCGTAGAGGGCGATTTACCCACCGCTAAGTTGGTGTCAAGTTTCGACCGCTCCAAAATGCCAGCCTCTGGCGCGGCGCCCGTGCTTAAAGTCCCGACAATTTGGACCACTAAGTTAGCCAATGGCATCGAAGTGATGGGCACTCAAAGCAGCGAAACCCCAACGGTGGAGTTAGTGATTTATCTTAACGGCGGACACAGATTAGTGCCCGTTGAAAAGGCGGGCCTGGCAAGCTTAACCGCTGAGATGCTGAATGAGTCGACTCAAAAGCGCTCAACCGAGCAATTGTCGCAGGCGCTTGAGATGCTCGGCAGTACGGTGGACTTTAGTGCCTCCGAAACCCAAAGCACCATTAAGGTGTCGGCGCTCACCGAGCACTTGGATGAAACCTTAGCCATATTGGAAGAAAAGCTGTTCCAGCCTGCGTTTAACGAGGCCGACTTTGCGCGGGTTAAGCAACAACAGTTGCAGCAAATTCAGCATATGCAGTCAGATCCTGGCTATGTCGCCAACTCTGCGCTGTATAGCTTGCTTTATGGTAAGAATAACGCTCAAGGCGTGAGTGATGCGGGGACCTTAGATTCCGTTGCTGCGCTGACTCTTGCGGATGTGAAGGCGTTTTATGCTGAACAGTACCGTGGTGCAAACGCTAAAATCATTACGGTAGCGGATCTGCCAGAAAATGCATTACTTCCTAAGCTTGCTAGATTGAGTCAATGGCAAGGGGAGGCGAGTACATTGCCGCCACTCAAGTCATTCCCAGCTCTGAAGGGCGGGACTATCTATCTGATCGATAAACCTGGCGCCGCTCAGTCGGTGATTAACATTGCGAAACGTGCCTTACCCTATGATGCAACAGGTAATTATTTTAAATCTTACCTGATGAACTACCCGCTCGGTGGCGCCTTCAATAGTCGTATTAACCTCAATTTACGTGAGAACAAGGGTTATACCTATGGGGCTCGCAGCTCATTTACTGGTGGCGTCGAAGTCGGTGACTTTGTGGCCTCGAGTGATGTGCGTACCGATGTGACGGCCAAGGCGGTAAATGAATTTATCAAAGAGATCAAAGCCTATCAGCAGAATGGGATGACAGATACTGAGCTCGGCTTTATGCGTAACTCGGTTTCCCAAGGGCAAGCATTGGATTATGAGACGCCTTATCAGAAGGCCGGCTTTATGCGGATGATCCAGCGTTACCAGCTGAGCCAAGATTTTACTACCGAGCAGGACAAAATTATAAATACTGTAACAAAAGATGAACTCAATGCCCTCGCGGCTTCCGAGCTAGATATCTCGAAAATGATCATCTTAGTGGTGGGAGATAAGGCGAAAATTGAAGCGGATTTAGCAACTTTAGGCTATCCAATTGAAACTTTAGTATTGTAAATTAGCTTTTCGACCCAATATAAATTGCAGACAAGCTAATTGTGCAGCACAACCTCGCTGCCAGTCTAAAGTATTAACGAGTAAGACGGTGACAGCATTAGCTGTCACCGTCTGCGTTTTATCGCAGAAGAATGTAATTAGGCTTGCTCCACGGACAGGTTTAGATTTATTTTGAGGCGTATTTTGAAAGATAAGCCTCAAAATAAAGGTCTGACTGTTAACCTTGTCGCGATAGCGAATCACCAATCAGAGAAGCGCAAATTGAAGCCATTCAATGAATTAGTACAACATTTCTCGGACGCTCAAGGGCGTGCCGCACTCCTTGGCATGTTACGTGGAATTGAGCGTGAAGCGCTGCGTATCGACGAGTCAGGTTACCTTGCGTTAGATGGTCATCCATTAGAGCTTGGCTCTGCATTAACGCATTCGCGTATTACGACAGATTACAGTGAAGCACTGCTTGAATTTATCACGCCAGTAAACAATCAAGTTGGCCCCCTATTGCAAGGATTGACCGAGACCCATGCCTTTAGCGTGCGTCATTTGCATGGTCAGCGTCTGTGGCCCGTGAGCATGCCATGTTATGTGAAGGATGAGCAGAATATTCCAGTCGCCCGTTATGGCAGCTCTAACACGGGTAAGATGAAAACCTTGTATCGCAAGGGCTTAACCTACCGTTATGGCGCCCTGATGCAGATTATCTCCGGGGTGCATTTTAACTTCTCGGTATCGCAGGAATTGTGGCAAAGCCTCTATGAGTTGAGTGATAAAAGCGTGAGCTTTGAGGATTTTATCTCCGAATCTTACTTTGGCCTTATTCGCAATTACCGCCGTTTAGTCTGGGTATTACCTTATCTGTTTGGGGCATCACCTGCGCTGTGTAGCTCGTTTATCAAGGGGCAGAAGACCGATTTACGCTTTGAAAAATCGGGCCGTGGCACCCTATATCTACCCTATGCGACTTCGCTGCGAATGAGCGATCTGGGTTACACCAATAAAGAGCAGGAAGATCTCAACATCAGCTATAACTCCCTGCCCGAGTATCTGGCTGGGGTGAGAGCCGCGATTAAGATGCCATCGGCCAACTTTGCCAATATCGGCGTGAAGGTGGATGGTGAATATCGCCAGCTCAATGCCAATGTGCTGCAAATTGAAAACGAATTTTACTCGCCTATCCGTGCTAAACGCGTCACCAAAAGCGGTGAGAAACCCTCTGAAGCCCTAGCACGTGCGGGGGTTGAATATATTGAGGTGCGTGCATTAGATGTAAACCCCTTCAGCCCGATTGGGATTGAAGAGAACCAAGTGCGTTTCCTCGACTTGTTCTTACTCTATTGCTTATTAACCGAGTCGCCTAAGTCCGATGCGGCAGAAGAAGCACGTTTAAGTGCTAACTTAAAATCCGTCGTGCTTGAAGGCCGGAAACCTGGGCTCGAGTTATTAACCGAGACAGGTACACGCTCACTGCAAACGTGGCTTTTGGATCTGTTTGAGCATTTGGATTCATTGGCTAAATTGCTCGATGGTGATAAACAGGATTACCAAGCGGCCTTAGCCCATTGGCGTGAAGCCGTGAATGACCCACAAAAGACCTTGTCAGGGCAGGTCATCCAGCAATTAATCACTAACGGCCAAGACCATGGACAATGGGTGATGTCACTGGCGCAGCAGTATCACCAATACTTTATGGATTATCCCTTATCAGCCGAAGTTGTCAGCGATTATCAAGCTGAGGCGCAAGCATCGCTTAACAAGCAAGCGGACATCGAAGCGGCGCAAAGTGCGGTATCCTTTGATGATTATCTGACTGACTATTTCGGGACTTCATCCTAATGAGTCACTATTTTACCGGGCACAAACTTACACTGGCCGCCAGTCTACTTGGGCTCACGGCATTGTTGTCTGGTTGTGCCTCTTCGCCTGAAGATGACTTAAGTTGCGGCACTGTGTCCGGGTATTTACAGCCCGATGCCAGTACCCATTGGTATCGGGTAGTGGTGACTCATCTCAATGGTAAGCCCGTGGTGTCGAAACCTAATTATCAATTGGCGCCGGGGGAATATGAGTTCACTGTCGCCGAGCTGATTGATGATCCTTCTCTTGGGGTTTCCCTCAGTGCGCGTACTCCTAAAACCTTTAAGTTAATGGTGCAAGGGCATCAGCGTTACCATATTGGCGCCTTATTCCACACGGATAAGCGCTATATGGGTAAAGATACCAACTATTGGGAACCCGGTGTGTGGCAGCAAGAAAACCATGAATGCCAGTTTGATCTCAGCCCTGAAACAAAATAGTCCGATTTAACAATGGATTGTCATTTCTGTTAATGAGTTTTGCCTGATAATAGGCGCTAAGGTGATCTTAGCGCCAAAAACAGGATTGGCGCTTTGCCTCACCCTATGACTGTGCGATGATGGGCCAGTTTTATTTCTTGGGAGAACAAGTGCTGAATGAAATGGCTTTCGACAACTCTGCTATGTGCATCCATTGGTTTACTCTCTGGCTGCGCCACGTCTCCGCCTAAATCTCCCGATAACCTTTGCGATATTTTTCAAGAGCATCGTTCATGGTACGAAGCCGCCAAGGACACTCGCGATAAATGGGGTGTGCCTGTACATGTGCCGCTGGCGATGATGTATCAAGAAAGCTCCTTCAAGCATAATGCCGCGCCGCCAATGGAGTACTTTTTAGGTTTTATTCCCATCGGTCGAGCCAGTGATGCCTATGGCTATGCGCAGGCCAAAACCATGACCTGGGATGATTATGTTCGCGAGACGGGAAACAGCTGGTCTTCGCGCAGTAATTTTGATGATGCCATGGATTTTATGGGCTGGTTTATTTACAAGACTAATAAAATCAATGGCGTTTCCAAGTGGGATGCGAGGGCGCAATACCTCAACTATCACGAAGGCTGGGGAGGATATCGCCGCGGGACTTATAAGTCTAAGGCGTGGCTGGTTAAAGTTGCGGCTAAGGTGGATGACAGGGCTAAGCGCTATGCGGCCCAGTATAAAACCTGTCAGGAGGATTTAGATTCTTCTTGGCTGTGGCGCTTATTCTTCGGCTAGTAATATTTATGCGTTTAGGAGCTTATGGTTGATAAGCTCCTAATGTCACTACTGCGCCAATTGGTTATTGGCCGCAATCGCTTCGAGTGCTTTTACCGCTTTCTTCTTACCGCGTTTTTGCTCATACATGGCTTGGTCTGCCAGTTTAAATGATTTTGCCCAATCATTGTCGTATGCGGCTATACCCACGCTGAAGTTAAGATTTAAGGATGACTCTTGGTGTAACTTGACGCGCATAGCATCCAAATCGCTTTCAAGCAGCTCTAATGGACCATGGCAGAGGGCGACAAACTCATCCCCCCCGAAGCGCGAGATAATGCCTTTATGCTTCCAATAACTCAGTATGGTATTAGCTACTCGCTTAATGGCCATATCGCCGGCCTGATGCCCATGCTGATCATTAATGGTCTTGAGATTATCCATATCGATAATCACCAAAAAGCTGCCTAGATGAGCCTTAGGTTGCCAATGTTGCAGAGCATCTTCGAAGTTTTTGCGGTTATAGAGTCCGGTTAAGTTATCGAAGTTGGCGAGTTTAGTGATTTGCAATGACTTCTGGTACAGGGCAATCGCATTGCTGGCCTCATGGGTGAGAATAGAGACCAGATTGCGGTCGTAATCACTAAAGGCACCGACGCTACTGCTGTCGAGATTGAGCATGCCATAGAGTTTGCCATCGATGCGTATTGGGCTTGAGAGTGTAGAACGTATCGGTTGCTTAGCAGCGGTGAGCAAGATGTGCTGCTCTTCACCGGTGAGCGTACTGGCGGCATTGATGTTTTTCATATCATCCACTACCACCACGCGATCGCATTTGCCCTTAGTGAGTCGATATTCGAAGGATTGCTCGAGGGAAAAATTCAATTGCTTGAGCATGTTAAGATCAAGCCCAACAACGGATTCGAAGTGCAGTTTATGGGTCTCTTCGTTGACTTTGATGATGCTACCCATTTCGGCACCGTTAATGATGCAAACGGCTTTATTCAGCAGTGCATCGAGAAACGCATGTTCATTTTTATACTGGCTCGACAGATGGGCAAGCTCGTAAATGGCGTCGTTAATGCTCACCACTTGCTCTAAGTGTTGCCATAGGCGGGTTAAGCGACCCTGGTGCAGGTAGTAAATAAGGCTGTAGGCAATCACATAGATAAGACAGACAAACAGCAGCGGCAGGATAGTCCAGCCTTCGGTGGGAGCATTAAACACAAACAGTAAGACGAATAATACTATTGGCACTATCAGCAGCAATAGATGATAGCGATAGTCCAAGCGGTCTATGGTTTTACGTTTAAAATTATCCCTTAATTTCACTCGGCAGTTCCTTTGTTCGTGCTCCGGTTAGTCTGCTTCAATCACTACATCACTAACTCATTCACGCTGAGTATGGATAAGTATATAACGAAGATAAAAAAATGACTGATAAGGGAACAAATTGGCACCCTTATCAGTGGTCTGCGGCTCGGTTAGGCTTTAGCGAACTCAGCTAAAATCCAGGCGAGTGGCGCTTGGTATTGGCTTGGCATCCAAGTTTGCAGCGCGCTAATACTGTCTTTTAACACGGCAGTATTCGGCACAGAAAGGTTTAAGTGTCCGACTTTACGGCCAGGACGAACCTCTTTGTTGTACCAATACAGCTCGGCATTGGGCAGGCTTAGCCAGCTGGGATCGTTTTCGATACCAATCAAATTGACCATCACGCATTGAAAGTTCACCTGTGGTTGCGGAATCGCAATACCGCACAGGGCTCTTAAATGCAGTTGGAATTGATCCATATGGGTGCCTGCTTGGGTCCAATGGCCTGAGTTGTGTACCCGCGGGGCTAACTCATTAACCAGCAGCTTATCACCAACACGGAAACACTCCATTGCCATCACGCCGATATATTCCAGCTCATGCATAATGGCGCTGAGCATGCTTTCCGCTTGGGCTTGCAGGTGATTCAGGCGAGTCAGTGGCGAAATTGAGGCCATCAAAATGCCGTCTTGGTGCAGGTTGAGTGTTAATGGATAAAACACGCATTGACCTTCACGGGTACGTACGCCGACTAAGGAGACTTCTTCATCGAAGTTGATTGCTTGTTCGGCAATGGCCAAGTTACGCCAATCTTGGGGTATCTCTCCCGCTTCAGCTTGTTTTAGCCAGTGTTGACCTTTGCCATCATAACCACCTGTGCGGCGCTTCATTAGTACGCGAGGGCCAAAATCTTGGTACAGATTTTCGACGTCGGTTTTATCATCGACAAGTGTCCAAGGCGCTGTTGGGACTTGGATCTGATCGAGTAAGCTTTTTTGGCTGTAACGGTCGGCTAAACGGCTAAATACTGGGCCGTTAACAAAATGCGGATGGGTGCTGAGTTGTAAGCTTAAGGCGGATTCGGGCCACTGCTCGCGTTCGGCGGTGATGATATCGTGAGGCGCTAGCGGCAGGATTTCATCGGTGGGCGTCATGATATCGACGGCGCGAACATCAATCGCCAAAGGCTCGCCCGCGTGGGTCAGCATGGCGCCAAGTTGGCCATTACCTAATACCCAAACCTTAGGTTTTGCACTTGCTTGAGTCATTAGGCTTCCCTCGGGTCGGGATTGTCCAGCACTGCGCGGGTTTGTTCTTCTCTAAAGGCTTCTAAACGTGCGGCAAGTTCAGCATCGTTATTGGCTAAGATTTGGCAGGCGAGTAGACCGGCGTTAAAGGCACCTGCGGTTCCGATGGCCAGAGTGCCAACGGCAATGCCTTTTGGCATTTGCACGATAGACAGTAAGCTATCCATGCCCGACAGCGCTTTGCTTTGTACTGGTACACCTAATACGGGTAAGCGAGTTTTTGAGGCAATCATACCGGGTAAGTGAGCAGCACCGCCCGCACCACCGATAATAATTTTAAAACCACGGTCAGCGGCTCCGGCTGCAAACTCCATCAGTTTATCTGGCGTTCTATGGGCAGATACGACTTCAACATGGTAAGGCACTTGCAGTTTATCCATGATCTCAGCGGCGGCTTCCATTGTGGGCCAATCACTCTTAGAACCCATAACAACAGCAACAAGGGCTTGCATGATAACTCCTTAACTCACTAATTTTAATTATATTTTGACCTTGTATCAGGTCTGGGTACAGTCGATGTCCGCAACCCCTATCAGAGCCGGGAGCATCATGGCGCAGAATAATAGCATGTAAAGCCTGATTTCTGACGTTTTTTGCGCGTAAAAATAGCGCTTTTAGCGTGGATAAAGTGTTCGCTGAATGGGCTTAAATCCCCTGAGACCATTAAAGGTTTCAGGGGACAGGTATAAGAAGGGTTAACTTGAGGGTGACTGAGTGACAGTCGTACTTGATTCGATAATCTGTTCTGGCACAGGCGCTTCTGCCAAGGCTTCACGCAGAGTGGGATAAAACTTCAGTACGCCTTCAATCGGTTGTACTTTAGCTCTCGCTAGGGTGCGAATGGGTTGGAACTGCAAATCGGCAATGATCAGCTTAGTGTGGTTAAGTTTACATTTATCTATGAGCTTATTGAGTGCCGCAAGACCACCCGCATCGAGGATGGATACCCCATCTAAGTAAAGGACGATGACTTGTTTGTCTTGGGTGAGGCTCGCTATCTCGGCAAAAATTCGATCTGCCGCGGCAAAAAACAATGGGCCGTTAATTTTTATCACCGCCCAGTCAGCGGGGAGGGGTTGATCGACATAGCGCTTATTGGTGCTGATATCATAGAGCTTGGTCATCTCAGCAATTTCTTTCATAAACAGTAGCGCGGCTAAGATAATCCCCACGCTGATGGCGATCACCATATCGAAAATGACTGTGAGTGAAAAACAGGTTAGAAACACCAAAATATCGCTGGTGGGCGCCGTTTTCAGTAAATGCACCGCTTTGGGGGCTTCACTCATATTCCAAGCCACCACCAATAATAATGCGGCCATGGCTGACATGGGTAAGTAGGCTAATACTCCCGCGAGCGCGACTAAACCCACCAAGACCACTATGGCGTGGATCATCGATGCTATTGGGCTCTGGGCTCCCGCCTTAACGTTTGCCGCGCTGCGTGCGATGGCCGCCGTTGCTGGGATACCGCCAAAAAATGGGGTAATGATGTTACCTATCCCTTGGCCGAGAAGCTCGCTGTTCGCGCTGTGGCGTTTTCCTGTCATGCCATCAAGCACTACTGCACACAGCAGCGATTCAATCGCACCTAACATGGCAATCGCGAAGGCGGCGGGCAGTAAGGCTTGAAAGGTGGCTAGGTTAAATTCAAAGGCTTGACCGTTTGCGCCTGTTTGTAACCAAGGCCATTCAAAGTGGGGGAGTACAGCGGGAATACCTGTGCCGACACTGCCGTCGCTTAATTGATAATGAAAGCGTGTTCCTATGGTTTCAATATCGGCGCCCATGGCATTTAACACTAGGGCAAGAATACTGCCTAAGGCGATTGCGGGCAGATGGGCTGGTACTGGGATCTTCAATTTAGGCCAGAGTAGCATAGTGGCTAAGGTGGCCGCGGCGACTAACAAGCTCGGCAAGTGAAGGCTGGGTAATGCCTGGCCTAAGGCCATGATTTTGGAAAAATATTGCTCCGGCATGTGCTCTATATGCAGGCCAAAGAAGTCTTTTAGCTGCAAAGTTGCAATCACTACCCCAATCCCTGCGGTAAAACCTAAGGTGACGGATTCTGGGATGTAGAGGATCAATCTGCCGAGCCTTAACATCGCCATGGCGACTAACATCATGCCTGACATCACAGTCGCAATGAGCAGCCCTGCCAAACCAAATTGCTGGGCGATGGGATAGAGTAATACGACGAAGGCGGCCGTTGGCCCTGACACGCTATAACGGGAGCCGCCCGTCATCGCTATGATAAAACCACCGACAATGGCGGTGTATAGGCCATATTGTGGGGCGACACCGCTGGCAATGGCCAGTGCCATTGCGAGCGGAATGGCAATAATCCCGACGGTCAGTCCCGCCAGCAGATCTTGTCCAAAACGTTTAACCGAATACTTATCTTTTACGCACGCCTCGCTAAGGGCGTGGGCAATTCTTAATGAAAACAAATGAGCAGAGTGTGACACGTGTGGGTCCATAAACGCGGCTTGTTACAAGGCTCTATTTTAGAGTCCAGAAAAATGTCCTTGTGTGATCATAGTTGCAAAAGGCGGTTAAATGTCTTTGTTTTTGATAAATACTGTGCTTGGCAAAGTGAATGTGACAATTTCTCTTATCAAATAACCCTTTTATGCCGGAGCTGCGTTTATAGGGATATCCACCATTGAGAACACTTTTATTAGGTCACTATCATGAGATATCCATCTTCAGTCTTTCGTCATAAAGCGCATTTAAGTTTTGTTGTTTCGGGATTAACACTCGCCGTATTACTTGGATTGAGTGCTTGTAGTGATAAAACTGCAGAACAGCAAAACCCTGCTGAATTAGCTGCTCAAGCAAAACTCGTCGCCGAGCAACAGGCGGCGCTTAAACAAAGTGCAGAGCGTCATGAAAGAGCAGAGCGTCAGGCCAATAGGCAAAGAGATGCCGCAATCGCGATGCATGAACAAGCTTCGTCAGCAAAATTGCGGACAATGAGTGCTGAGAGTCGAGCCTATATCGCGCAACCTGCTGCTAGTATCAGTGCGGCGCCCGCGTTAAATGGTGATTGGCCAGGGGCTGTGCCACCCGAGCGCAATCGCTTCGAGAAGCAAGTGCAAAACGGCATCATGGTTGCGGGGGAAATCCCGGTCTCCACCTTTGCAATCGATGTCGATACCGGTAGTTACACGACCTTAAGACGAATGTTGAAGGAAGGGCGATTACCACAGAAGGACACGCTGCGAGTTGAGGAAATGCTGAATTATTTTTCCTATGACTATCAGTTGCCGGGAAAAAATGATGCGCCCTTTAGTGTCACGACCGAGCTTGCTCCATCGCCCTATAACGATGACATGATGTTACTTCGCATCGGTTTGAAGGGATATGAGCAGAGTAAGGCTGAACTGGGGGCCAGTAACTTAGTGTTTCTGCTGGATGTGTCAGGGTCGATGGCATCGCCCGATAAGTTACCTTTGCTGCAAACTGCTTTGAAAATGCTGACTCAGCAATTGGATGCTCAGGATAAGGTATCGATTGTCGTCTACGCCGGCGCCGCTGGCGTAGTGTTAGATGGCGCAGCAGGTAACGATACCCAAACCCTTAACTATGCGTTAGAGCAGCTCAGTGCTGGCGGTTCAACCAATGGGGCGCAGGGAATTCAGCTTGCCTATCAATTAGCACAGAAACATTTTGTTGAAGGCGGTATCAATCGAGTCATTCTCGCGACCGACGGTGACTTTAATGTCGGCACGACCAACCTCGATGAGTTAATCGATTTAGTTAGCATACAGAAACAACAGGGTATAGGGCTCACGACACTCGGCTTTGGCATGGGCGACTACAATGACCATTTGATGGAGCAATTAGCCGATAAGGGCAATGGGCAATACGCCTATATCGATTCTCTCAATGAGGCGAGAAAAGTGCTGGTGGAACAGTTAAGTGCAACCTTACTCACCATAGCGAAAGAAGTGAAAGTGCAGGTCGAGTTTAATCCCGCTCTTGTGGCCGAGTATCGCTTGATTGGCTATGAGAACCGAGCCCTCGCGCGTGAAGATTTTAATAACGATAAGGTGGACGCGGGCGAAATTGGCGCAGGGCATACGGTCACGGCGCTTTACGAGTTGCGTTATGTGGACGCAGGGAATTTGGCCAATGATAAGCTTCGCTATGGTTATAATCCCAAAACGGGCAATGAAAAATATAGCCGCGACGAAATCGCCTTTCTGAAATTACGTTATCAGCTACCGGATGCGACTCAAAGCCAGTTACTGAGTTATCCGATTCGAGCTGAGCAAAGGGTAAAATCATTAGCGCAGGCGAGTGACGATTTTCGTTTTGCCGCTGCAGTGGCTGGTTTAGGACAGTTGCTGAATCAAAGCCACTATTTGCATCAATTTGATTATAATAAGCTTAGTGCGCTCACACGTTCTGCGCTGGGGGAGGATACCAGCGGCTATCGGCATGAATTTATGCAACTTGTCGATACCGCTGCGGCACTCGCACAAACACAGCGAGCGCCAATCAAAAAATCCTTTGATGCCGGAGATAAGCCTTTCCCGCCCGAGGATAAACTACATCAGCAATGAGCCAGATAATTATTTTTCAGTTAGTTAACCATTAGGGAGCTGCCATGGCCCTAGCGATACCGCAAATGCATGCCCATGAGCATACCGATGAACAGTTAATGCTGCGCTATGCCAAGGGCGATGGCATAGCGTTTGAGCAGCTTTATCTTAAACACAAAGGCGCCTTGTACCGTTACTTTGTGCGCCAACTCGGCGACAAACAGTTAGCCGAAGATTTATATCAAGAAACCTGGGGACGGGTGATCCGTGCCGCAGCCAACTATGAGCCGAGCGCCAAGTTTAATACTTGGCTCTATCGGATTGCCCATAATCTGTTGATTGACCATGTCAGGGCCGTCAAACCCGTCGACTTAGTCAGCCACGATAACGAGGAAGGGCTAGACACCTTTGTGGGGGCGGAGCAGGAACAACCCGATGTACATTGGCAGGAAACGCAAAAGAGCCTGTTACTGAAGACCTGTATTGCCCTGTTACCCCAAGTGCAAAAAGAGGCCTTTATTCTCAATATCGAAATGGGCTTTACCGCAGCAGTGATCAGCGATATTGCCGGGGTAACACTCGAGGCGACTAAGAGCCGCATTCGTTACGCGTATCAAAGCTTAAAAGATTGTGTCAATGCTAAATGGCAGGAGGTTGGCCATGAGTAATTCCACTCTGTCATCGGAAGAAGAGGCACTACGTCAGGAAGTCTCGGCTTGGTATCATAAACAAGCACTGGAAATGCCGCCTGAGAGGCTCGACCAAGATATTTTGCGCCTATCACAGGCCCGCCTAGCTGAAATGAATGTGAGCCAACTTAAGCCTGTAGCTACGCCCGTGTGGCGCCGTTTCCCATGGGCGTTATCGAGCGCCGCCTCCTTAGTGCTTGTCGTTGGTTTAGTGACCCTTAACCGAGGCTATTTTGAAGAGGAGTTAGTCGCGCCAGCCGCTTTGACTATGAGTGCGCCAATGCCCGCTCAAACTCAGTTAGATAACGCTGCGCAGCAAGCCGAGATGGCGCATCAAGCCAAAGTGGAAGAGGCCGCCACACAAAATCGGCAAAGGGAAGTGATAAAGGCACAGGCTAAGATGTCTGCGCAGGAAAATCAGCAAGTTGAGTCTCGTGCTGCACCACAAATTGCGCGGGCACTGCCGCAGCCAGATCAAGCTGTAATACCTCGTGATGAGGCTTTGATGGAGTATTTAACACGCTTACAAGCCTTGATTGAAGCCAAAGAAACCCAGGAGGCATCTGCCTTAGCGCAAACGCTGCTGAAGCAATATCCTGAGTTGGCAAAAAGCGAAACAGAGCCTGTAATGGTTGATGCTAAGATGATTGCCAAATTTAAAGAATTGCAACAACAGCTTAGTGATTTAAATCCATAATCATCAAGTTACAGTGGGTTAGAGATAGTTGTCCTAACTCACTGTCAGTGCTCACTATTGTGACATAAAGATGTTTTGCCTATTAATATTGCCTTTTTTACAGACTCTCGTGTTAATTACTTGATCATGGTCATAAAGTGAACAGGAATTCGCCTGTTATATTGGAGATCGATAAACGACTTGACTAGTATCAATAGTCAGAGCCCAATTTCAGGAGGCGATATGCTTAAAAGACTCATGCATGATCATAAACATATAGCAGTTTTATTGAATGTCTTGAAAAACAAGCAGATGAAATTAGCTGAAGGCGAGGCGATTAATTTTATCGTGGTTCGGGACATTGTAGAGTATATGCAAGGATATGCTGAGCGTAGCCATCATCCTGTGGAAGACATTATCTATGCTTATTATTTGGCAAATAAGGCAAATGATGAAATTGATAAGCTTAGCGCCGAGCACCAAGTGGTAACCGCGGCCTCCTCGGCATTAATGAATACCTTGAATTTGATCCTGAGTGACATAGTAGTCGCGAGAGATAAATTGGTGGCTGATTTTGCCGAATATGTCGACCTGCAAGAAAAGCATATGCAAATGGAAGAGCGGGAAATCTTCCCGTTATTGGCTAAAACCTTAACTGATAAGGATTGGCACCTTATTGAGCAACAATGCCAAGCCTCGTTAATCGATGATCCGTTATTCCTAGACCGTGAGCAACAGGCCTTTGATGAGCTGCGTTCTTATCTCAGGACAGCTGAGTAGATGAGTGTAGAAACAGAAAAAGCGCCATTGGCGCTTTTTCTTTATATGCTGTTTATCAAACAATGGGTTACAACTGGATAGCGTCTATATCGTAATCAAAGTTGTTATCAATCTCTTGAAGTTCCTTGAGTAAACGATGTTTGTCCTTTAACGCTTCAATTTCTCGCCACTTACGCTTTTTATTGGAGCCTCGCGAGCGATCGGGTCTTTCTACGACTTCATCTAGCGCACAACCATAATCTAAACGATCCATGGTAACCTCCTGTTGTTGTATGTTTTGTCAGCGATTAAATAACATATTTTCAAAACAGGGTGCAAGAATTATGTTTCATTTGTGTTAACTTGAAATGAAGTTTGAATGATATGTCATTGATCTTCGCGAGAGCGCTAGAGGAAGTTGTGAGCGAATATTTTAGGTTTATTAATAAGATAAAATAAAAAAGCCAGCGATTGCTGGCTTTTTGTTCGATCAGATTTTACCCTGTCGATATAGGTTAATTAACCCATTGCTTGAGGCATCTAAGGCGGTGGCGTCTTGCTCGGCGCCGATGCGGGCGAGGACGTCATTACCTAAGCTTTTTCCGAGTTCAACACCCCATTGGTCGAAGGAGTTGATATCCCAAATGGCGCCTTGGACAAAGGTTCTGTGCTCATAGAGCGCAATCAGTGCACCTAAGGTTTCAGGAGTCAGCTTATCCATTAACAGCGTGTTGCTTGGCTTATTGCCTGGCATGACTTTGTGTTTGGCGATAAGTAACTTCTCTTCATCACTTAAGTTGCTCTTGCTCAATTCGGCCAGTGCTTCATCCAAGGTACGGCCTTGCATGAGTGCTTGGGTTTGTCCGAAGCAGTTAGAGGCTAACTGATCATGGTGCTCTCCGATAGGATTATGGCTTTGCAGCGGCATAATGAAATCGGCAGGGATTAATGCGGTACCTTGATGTAGCAGCTGGTGGTAAGCGTGCTGACCGTTTGTGCCTTCGCCGCCCCAAATTACAGGACCCGTGCTGTAATCCACATGAGTACCATTGAGCGTGACCGATTTACCATTACTTTCCATATCCAGTTGTTGGAAGTAAGCGGGAAGTCCGCGTAGGTAATGATCGTAAGTCAGTACCACATGGCTCTGGGCATTAAAGAAATTGCCATACCACAGAGAGAATAAGCCCATGATGACGGGCATATTTTCGGCCAGAGGCGCATTGGCAAAATGGGTATCCATTTGGTGCGCGCCCTTTAATAGGGAGCGGAAGTTATCCATGCCGATAAGTAAAGCGATGGGTAAGCCAATGGCTGACCAAAGTGAATAACGACCACCAACCCAATCCCACATCGGGAAGATATTGTCGGCATCGATACCAAAGTCAGTCGCTTTTACCACGTTAGAGGTCACGGCAACAAAGTGCTTCGCCACATCAGACTGTGAACCACCTTTGGCTAAGAACCACGCCTTGGCAGTTAAGGTATTGGTCAGCGTCTCTTGTGTACCAAAAGACTTAGACGACATGATAAACAGGGTGGTTTCTGGATCGAGCAGCTTAAGTTTTTCACTGATCGAGGTGCCATCTACGTTGGCGACAAAATGGCAATTGAGACCTGTTATCCAGTAAGGGCGTAATGCTTGGGAAACTATCTTAGGGCCAAGGAACGAACCACCGATACCAATGCTGACGATATCGGTAATAGTTTTGCCAGTGAAACCTTTCCATTGTCCAGAGGTAACTGAAGTGACAAATTGCTGCATCTTGTTCAGCGTTTGCTGTACTTCAGGAACGATATCTTGACCCTCGGCAATGATGGTTTGCTCGGCGGTGCTGCGCAGTGCGGTATGCTGCACGGCACGTTTTTCGGTGGTGTTAATAATATCACCAGCAAACATCGCCTTGATTTTAGCGTCAAGCTTTGCCTCTTGCGCCAGTGTCAGCAGCAAGTTGAGTGTCTCTGGTGTCGCTCTATTTTTTGAATAATCTAAAAATAAGCCACAGGTAGAAAGCGACATATTGCTAAAGCGTGCAGGATCGCCTGCAAAGAGTTCCCGCATATGCGGGATCTGCTGGCTATGCGCGGCTAACGCTTGCCAAGTTGTGCTTTGGGTCAAGATAGTCATCGAATCGTCTCCGAAGATACTTAGTTTGCCAGTTTTGCCTTGAGCATGACTTCGAGTTTGCCTTGGTCGATGGCGAAGTTGCGGATACCTTCTGCTAACTTGTCGACAGCCATAGGATCTTGGTTGAAGTCCCAGCGGAATTGCGCTTCGGTTAAAGGCTCACCCGCAGCAACTGTGGTGCTGGCAGGAAGCAGTTTAGGCTGAATAGCAACTTGAGAGTTTGCCAGCTCTTCGAGTAATGAAGGGCCAATAGTCAGGCGGTCACAACCCGCTAATTCGATGATTTCACCGATATTACGGAAACTTGCGCCCATGACGACCGTGTTATAGCCATGCTGTTTGTAGTAGTTGTAAATTTCAGTCACAGAAACGACACCTGGGTCATTTACTGCGTCATAGTCTTTACCTGTGTCTTTTTTGTACCAATCGAGTATGCGGCCAACGAATGGAGAAATTAAGTACACGCCAGCTTCAGCACAGGCACGCGCTTGAGCGAAGCTAAATAGTAGGGTTAAGTTACAGTTGATGCCTTCTTGCTCTAACTCTTTGGCGGCACAAATGCCTTCCCAAGTTGAGGCTAATTTGATCAGAATGCGAGATTTATCCACGCCAGCTTCTTGGTATAGACGTACTAGTTTGTGCGCTTTCGCAATGGATTTTTCTTTATCGAAGGACAAGCGGGCATCGACTTCAGTTGAAATACGGCCTGGAACCAGTTTCAGAATTTCCACGCCAATGTTCACGGCAAGTTTGTCGCTGGCATCATCAATCTGTTGCTCAATATCAGCACTTTGTAATTTAGCCCATGCGATAGCATTGTCGATTAGAGCGCTATACTCGGGGATTTGAGCCGCTTTTAATATGAGTGATGGGTTGGTCGTTGCGTCTTCTGGCTGATAGCGTTTGATCGCTTCAATATCGCCAGTATCGGCCACAATCGTAGTGTATGACTTGAGTTGCTCTAATGTATTTGCCATGAAAAACATCCTTCTCAGATAGCGGTCTAAACTCAGAAATGAACTGATGACTATTAGAAGCGATTTTGCCAACTTTTCCAACCATCAATGTAAAAAAATTACAAAAATGGTAAAACTATATCGTATTAGCGCGAAAAGCTGTGATTGCATTACAACGATTAGCTAAGCATCATCAGATTGCATAGTGTAGATGTTATAAAAATAAAAAGTCGCTGCAAGCAGCGACTTTTTTATTCTTAAGAGTGCAATTACTTCAGAACAGGCTGTTTTTCAGTAGTTGTCACGATAGCTTCGATGCGACGGTTAGCTGCATGAGCTTCTTTAGAGTCACCAGCCACTAATGGCTTAGTGATACCGTAACCGTTAGAAGTTACACGGCTTTGGCTGATGCCATATTTTTCAACAAGGATCTTAGCAACAGCGTCAGCACGCTTGTCAGACAGAACCATGTTGTATTCTGGTTTACCTACGTTAGAAGCGTGACCCGCAATTTCAACAGTGAATTCTGGGTTCTTGTTCATGTAGTTAGCCAGTCTTTCGATGTCTTTGTAGTACTCTTTCTTCACTACTGCAGAATCGTTAGCAAACTGGATAGAACCTACATCTTCTTGCTTCTTAACGTTTTCGTAGATAGTACAGCCAACAGAGTCAACTTTGTGAGTTGCTGGAGTTGCTGGGCACTGATCTTTATCGTCGTAAACACCATCGTTGTCAGAATCAACTGGGGTTGCTGCAACAACGGCCGCTGCCACTGGTGCTGCCGCGGCAGTACCAAAACGGTAGCTTAATTCTAAGCCCCAGTAGTTGCTGTCTGCATTTACTGGAACGATCGCACTGGCACCAGCGTTATCGTCTAAGTTTTCATAGCGACGGTATTTAGCTTGTAACTTCAGGTTATCAGTGAAGTTATAGCCAACACCCGCACCGAAGTAAGGTGCGAAGTCGTTTTCGCTGTAAGAACTAGATACGCCACCAACGCGTTGGTTGTTTTCTAGGGTGTAGTACATTGCGCCAGCTTCAGCAGACAGGCTCCAACGGTTACCTAGTGGCCACACGCCCACTAAGCCAAGAGTTGCACCTTTTACATCTGCATCATTGCCAATGCCTGCATAGGTCCAATCTGCACTACCTAGATCACGATAGCCGATTTCAGCACCAAAGTAGTCATTAAACATATAGCCTGCGAAGATGTCCCATGCGTATGGGTTGTCATCGCCGTTGTCAGTTGCAATGTGTTCATAGTTATTAACGCCTAAACCTGCACCAACATACCAAGGTGTTAGCTCTTGAGATGCACTGGCAGCAAGTGGAAGCATTGATGTAAGCAAAACTACTTTTAATGTATTCTTCATCATTTTCTCTAAGTCCATTGTTTATGATTCTCCACCAATATGCTTTGCAGGTTTTATGCAAAACATTGCTAGCACTTAGTGTGGGGATCCTTTGGTATTGTAGCCAGCGATTAATTATCACTGCATTTGTTAAATTTTTCCAGTGCTTACTCTGAAGTTTTTTTATCGAATAGAATATTGTTACTTTTGATTGATGTTAAAAAGGCATCCCGAAGGATGCCTTTTAATTGTATCAAACTTGTTAATTAAGTTTTGAATTAACGAGTCCAAACCCAATTTTCAATTTCAACAGGGTCAACACCGTTTGCTTTAATATAGTTGCGATGATCAACCAGTCGTTGCAGCATATCGGTCGTGATTGAAACGTGCTTAGTTTCATCAATGACGCCTTGCTGGAATAGTTTGTAAGCCATATCAATAACAAGGTGATAGCGAGAAGTGCCATTGCGAACACCCATATCAAATGGTGTTGTTGTTGAACCTTCTTCCTCATAACCTTTAATTCTGAAACGGCGACTTCCTTTGTAGTCAAAAATTAACTTTTTGATCGTATTTGGATAACCGTGATAGTTAAATACTACCCCTTTATCTTGGGTAAATATTTCATCCATCATCCATGGTTTTTCTTTAAATTTACGGCTACCTAAGCCATCACTGCTTAATTCGGTCACGCTGACAAAACGAATTCTGACCCTTGGTAACAGTTCACGAATAATCACTAAAGAGGCCATACATTCTTGAGTGACATAATCACCACAACCTGCAAGCACGATATCTGGATTTTCATCTGAAGCAAAATCCCACACCATCACACCGTCTTTAGCTTGTTTACGTGCTTCTTCTAAGCTCAACCATTGTGGTAGTTCTTTTTTACCAGCAACTAGGATGTTTAGTTTGTCACGATCTGCAAAAGCGCGTTCGGTATAAACTAAGGTGCTGTTTGCATCAGCAGGTAAATAAGCAGAGATAATCTTTGGATGTTTTTCTAACATCGCACCGAGGAACGATGGGTTTTGATGCGAGTAACCGTTGTGATCCTGACGCTCTAATAATGAAGAAAGTACTACGTTGCACGCCGGTAGAGGTTTGCGGAAATGCACCCCTTGGCTGGCGTAAACATATTTACAGTATTGGTCGGCCATTGAAGATACAACCTGTGAGAAAGACTCATAGGTTGGGAACATGCCGTGGCGACCCGTTACTGTGTAGCCATGCAACATACCAAATAGCAAGTTTTCAGAGAGTAACTCGAGCACGCGGCCATCACGAGTCATATCCTCGTCCCAGCTTTCAATTGGCCATTGCCATGCGCGGTCGGTTTCTTCAAATACTGCTTGCAGTTGGTTTGAATAGGTTTCGTCTGGGCTAAAGATACGTAAGTTGCGTTGGTCACGGTTCAGTTTGAATGCGTCACGCATCCATTGACCCATTTTCAACATAGAGTAACCACGGTGTCCACGTGGCACTTCTGGACCGTAGCTGAGTTTTTCGAGATCAGGATTGGATAACGCTCTAACAACTTCACCACCATAAGTGAGATGTTGGCGACCACAAGCTAAATGCTTAGGTGGGATCAAGGAGCTAATATCCGCATCAAAAATCAGTTCACCCTGGCCATTGATTTGGTAAAGCTCTTGGAACTGATAGCTAGCCAACCAATTATCCAATGCGCTGAGGTGGCCTTTATCGGTCGCACATTTGTTGACGATAACTTGGTGCGATTCGCAGTTACCTTCTAATTTTGTACCATTATATTCGCTTACACCTGTCCAGCCTTTGGCGGTGCGCATTAAGATCACTGGCCAGCGAGGTTTGACAATATCTTCACCCTTACGTGCGCGGGTTTGGATATCGTTGATCATGCTATAAGCAGTATCCATCGCGGTTGTCATTTGGACGTAGATATCTTCTTCTGCTTCGCTGTCGACAATAATGGGGTGATAACCTAAGCCGCGGAATTCAAGATCTAGCTCTTCATGGCTCATGCGTCCCATACGGGTTGGGCCTGAAATTTTATATCCGTTGATATGTACTATAGGTAACACTGCACCGTTGGTGGCAGGGGAGACTAAACGGTTAGCATACCAAGAGGCTGCTAGAGGACCGGTTTCTGATTCACCGTCACCCACTAATACGGTTGCGATAAGATCAGGATTGTCTAATACCGCGCCCCAACCTACAGCTAACGAGTAACCTAATTCGCCCCCTTCAAGGATTTGACCGGGTGCTTCAGGGTTTGCGTGGGAAGGGTAACCATAGGCTGCCGAAAACTTCTTACAGATATCTTCGATACCGGTTTCATTATAAG
Organism: Shewanella sp. Shew256; assembly: GCF_002196695.1. Classification (NCBI taxonomy): domain Bacteria; kingdom Pseudomonadati; phylum Pseudomonadota; class Gammaproteobacteria; order Alteromonadales; family Shewanellaceae; genus Shewanella; species Shewanella sp. Shew256. The sequence continues at coordinate 28,357 of NZ_NAJR01000002.1, forward strand.
GAATGGTTTCTGGATAAAAGTGGCTGAGTGAGCCTTCGATGAATAGGTTAGCTTGTACTGCGGGGAAACCATGGCCAGGGCCGACTAAGTAAATGAAAGGACGATTATGTTTAACAATGAGTCGGTTGACGTTGGCATAAACGAAGTTAATCCCTGGACAAGTCCCCCAGTGCCCTAGCAGGCGAGGTTTAATGTCCGAATGCGCAAGTGGGCGCTTATGTAATACGTTTTGCTTTAGGTAAATCTGAGAGGTGGCGAGGAAGTTAGTGGCTCTTACATATTTTTTAAGAGCATTTATCTCATGTGTAGTCGTCATATTAAGCCTCACTAGAGCAGACGGAATTGAACTGTGTTGTGTTGGGATTACTATATTTGTAATTTTCTTACAAAAATGTGCCCTGCATCCAAATTTTAAAACTTGTGTTCGTCGTTAACGCATGTGGATTAAGTTTGTTAAATTGTTAATTTAATATTAACAGTGACTTATCTAAGCTTTACGAGTGTGAGGTTGTAGCTATTTAACGATGCAAACCTAGGCTTGATCACATGAGTAATTTCGAATACTGTGCTATTTTGCTGCGTTGAATTCGGTAGCCGTGATGTTGTAAATTCACGGAAGGATAATTTGAAAGAATAAATCTACCGATATTCTTACCTTTATTTGGAAGGATTCATTCACCACAAATGTTGCACCTCGCTAAGTATAGGTGGAGGGAGGCATTTGCTACGGGAAGAAGTAAAATAATATGTTAGAAACGATTGTAAACTTTTTGAACGCACTGCTCTGGGGCAAATTGCTCGTTTACGGATTGGTGGGTGCGGGGCTTTATTTCACCTTACGACTTGTATTTATTCAACTTACACACTTCAAGCACTCTCTAAAAGTCATGACCATGAGCCGCCAAGGTTGTGAAAGTGGTCTGTCTTCGTTCCAAGTATTCTGTACCAGTATGGCTGCTCGGGTTGGTGCCGGAAACATGGCCGGTGTAGCTGTGGCGATTGGCGCCGCTGGACCAGGTGCTGTGTTCTGGATGTGGCTTATCGCCATGTTGGGTATGGCGACCGCCATGGTAGAGTCGACGCTTGCACAAGTATATAAGGTACGAGACACCAACGGTCAGTTTCGCGGCGGTCCTTCCTATTATATGGAGAAGGGACTTGGTCAGAGGTGGATGGGGGTGTTGTTCGCTTTCTTCCTGATCATCGCCTTTGGTTTAGTGTTTAACGCGGTGCAAGCCAATACCATTACAGGCGCAATGGAGCGGGTGTTTGGCTTCAACCCGACCTATGTTGGTATCGGCTTAGTGTTAGCCAGTGGTTTTGTGATTGTCGGTGGCTTACGTAAAGTTGCGAGAGTATCAGAGTTTATCGTGCCTATCATGGCACTGGCTTATATTCTGATCGCTTTTATTATCGTGCTGTTCAATTTAGAACAACTGCCAGCCATCATCAGCTTGATTGTAAAGAGTGCGTTCGGTTGGCAAGAGGCCGCCGCAGGTGGTGTTGCTTATACGGTCGCTCAGGCTATGCAAGCGGGAATCGCCCGTGGTTTGTTTTCAAACGAGGCGGGGATGGGCAGCGCGGCAAACGTGGCGGCGAGTGCCTCACCTAATCCTAATCATCCTGCATCCCAAGGTTTTGTGCAGATGATGGGAGTGTTTGTCGATACCATCGTTATCTGTACAGCAACTGCGGCGATTATTTTGCTTTCAGGCGATATCGGTTCTAGCGAAGATGGCATTCGTCTCACCATCAATGCGATGTCAAACCACGTAGGAGATTGGGGCGGCGCCTTTATTGCGATAGCCATCTTCCTATTCTGCTTTACCTCTATTATTGCTAACTATTCCTACGCCGAAACCAATGTGATGTTTTTAACGGGTAACAGCACTAAGGCGTTACCACTATTTCGTCTGTGTGTATTAGGCATGGTGATGTTTGGTGCTGTAGCCAAAATCAGCTTAGTGTGGAACTTAGCGGACGTGTCTATGGGACTGATGGCCACGGTCAATATCATTGCATTGCTGCTGTTATCTGGTTTGGCAATACGGGTTATCAACGATTACTGTGAACAATTGAAGAGTGGCAAAATGCCTGAGTTCGATCGCAGTAAGTTCCCCGAATTGATGGAACAACTCGATGACGGTATTTGGCAGGATAATAGTGCCAACGAGCAGGCGAAAACGCGTACAGAATCTGCGCTTAGTCGCTAAACTCAAGTTCACTGATTAGCGCTATCGGAAAAACCACGTCATCCGTACGTGGTTTTTTTATGCTTGTTCAGTATCATAGTGGCGTATTTTATTTGTTGGAGCGTGTTAATGTTGATTTTGGTTTCACCGGCGAAAACCCTAGATTTTGAGCAACCTCCCTTGACTCAAACCCACACTCGGCCCGATTTTTTAGCTTATAGCCAAGAGCTTATTCAAGTCTGCCAACGGTTAACCCCCAGTGACATAGCAACATTAATGAAGGTGAGCGATAACATCGCAGGTTTAAATGCCGCGCGTTTTGGGGAGTGGGCACCCGATTACAGCATTGATAATGCTAAGCAGGCGATTTTTGCTTTTAGAGGCGATGTTTACACGGGGTTTGATGCTGATACGTTGACACCCGAACAGCTCGAACGCAGCCAGTCACAGTTGCGTATTTTATCTGGGCTCTACGGTTTACTGCGCCCCTTGGATTTGATTTTACCTTACCGCTTAGAAATGGGGACGGCGCTTGCCAATCCTAAAGGTAAGAATCTCTACGATTTTTGGGGTAATACACTCACCGAAGCGGTCAATAATGCGGTCGCTGCGCAGGGGGATGACATCATTATCAACCTCGCATCCAATGAATATTTCAAGGCGATAAAACCAAAACAATTAGCAGGTCAATTAATCACCCCTGTCTTTAAAGATTTTAAAAATGGCCAATATAAAGTCATCAGTTTTTTTGCTAAAAAGGCAAGGGGAATGATGGCAAGATATATCATTGACCAGCAAGTGAGTTCGATTGAGGAATTAAAGGCGTTTGATGTGGCAGGTTATTACTACAGTGAAGATTTGAGTAAACCGAATGAGCCAACATTCTTGCGTGAAGCGCAGTAACTCATAATGCGTTAAATAAAAAGAGCAGCCTAGGCTGCTCTTTTTATTTACGAAGGATGTGCTGGCGGAAGATTATTTCGACTCAGTACTAATCGGTGTTAACACTAAATTCGAGTTCGCCATGATATAGGCAAATTGTGCATATGCCGCCACATTTTGCGCGAGCGCCTTAGGATCGATTTTATCTAAGGTATCGTTAGGGGTATGGTGATAATCGAAGTAATCGTGGCCATCCTGTCTTAATGACGCAACAGGTACGCCTAATGCGGGCAACATAGAGACATCAGGGCCACCAGAGGCTTGATTATTACCAAGGGCGACACCGTTATATGTCATTGGCTTTATGCTCTCTTGGACTTGTGCAAAAACGCTATCATTTACCTTGGTATCGATTTGATAAATCGGGCCTGCGCCAAAATCCGATTCGGCAGCAATATAATGCAGAGGTAGCTCGGCTTTGTGTGCTTCAGCATAAGCTTTGCCTCCCACTAAGCCAATTTCTTCGGCAGCGTAAAGTACCACTCGTACAGTACGCGCAGGCTTTTGCGGAAGATCTTGAATATGTTTCGCCGCGGCAGTCACAATCGCAACGCCAGCGCCATCATCAATCGCCCCCGTCCCTTCATCCCAAGAATCTAAATGGGCGCCAATCAGCACGATTTCATTGGGTTTACTACTGCCAGTGACTTCTGCAATCACGTTATAAGAGGTATTCGTACCTAAATCCTTCGGTGACATATGCAGCTCGAGCACCGCATTAGGATCGCGTTTTAACATGGCATCGATTAAGTCGGCATCGGGATTTGACATCGCCGCCGCAGGGATTTTAGCGACTCCATCTTGATAACGCATCACGCCAGTATGCGCCATGCGGTCATGATCGGTGCCAATTGAGCGAATGACGATTGCAACGGCTCCCTTTTGTGCCGCAGCGACTGCGCCTTTTGAGCGGCCGCCGACACTTTTGCCATAACCTTCACCCGTGATGTGACGTTCTGTTTTTTGATCGATAAAGGCAATCTTGCCTTTTACATCATTAGGATTTGCCGCTTGCAGTGCCGCAAGGCTATCAAAACGAGCAATTTTAGCCTTAATACCTTCAATTGGCGTTGCAACACTACCGCCTAGGGCTGTGATCACTAAAGGTTGTTCCACTGGCGAGATAATCTTGGCTTTGGCTTCTCCACGTTCCCAAATAGGAACCTGCACTGGCTCTTTATAAACCTTATCAAACCCGAGGCTGGTTAACTTATTCATTGCCCAGTTCACGGCAATAATGTCTTTTGGGCTACCAGCAAGGCGCGGTCCAACTTCAACCGTAAGGGATTCGACGATGTCATATCCCAAAGAAGAAGCTAACGCGGTTTGCTGTAATTGCACGGGAATATCATTTTTTACGGGTGTTTCTACGTGGGTTTGACAAGCGCTCAAACCGCCAATAAATAGACCAGTTATCAATGTTGTTTGGTAGGATTTCATAGGTTTCCTTTATTTTTATTAAGCATGTCCCATTTTTGAAAACAATCTAGCAAAAAGTGTGCTTTATGTCCCGACTATATCTGTAAGGCAACGCTATATTAGCGCAGGGGTTAGTTTTAGGAGAAAAAGTGCGTAATGAATATTGAATTGATGCAGGAGCGAGCCGATCATGCCGTAGTGCTATTAAAAGCACTCGCAAACGAACGCCGTTTATTTATCCTTTGTTATTTATTGAACGAAGGTGAAATGTGCGTTGGCGAAATGAATAAAAAATTAGGCTTAAGTCAATCGGCACTATCACAACACCTTGCTTGGTTACGCAAAGATAATTTAGTAACCACACGCAAAGAAGCGCAAACCGTATTTTATTCGCTTAAGAGTGATGAAGTGCGTGAGATGATCCATTTACTGAACAATATTTATTGTCATTAATGGTAATCATCAGATATAAAAAAACCGGCAATTGCCGGTTTTTTATATTCACTAAGAAAATTAAGCAGCCAGTGCTTTGATCTTAGCGTTCAAACGAGCCTTATGACGGGCAGCTTTATTCTTGTGAATAAGACCTTTAGTCGCCATACGGTCAACGATTGGTTGTGCAGCAGCGAAAGCTTCAGTTGCTGTTTTGTGATCGCCAGCTTTGATAGCAGCGATTACTTTTTTAACGTATGTACGTAACATTGAGCGACGGCTGGCGTTGTGCTGACGACGCTTTTCAGATTGAAGCGCGCGCTTCTTTGCAGACTTGCTATTAGCCAAGGTGCAACTCCTAAAAACTGGATTTGATACTTTTAAAGGCCGAGGAATATGCCTGCATTTAGTCACTTTGTCAATGACTATGATTGAATAATCATCATAAAGATAAATTAATTCAACCCGCCTTGGCTATCTTCAACCCAACTCGTGTAATATGTGGCGCAATTCTAACAGCTATTGCCGCAGTGTGACAGAGCCTGAGTCGATTTTTTGAGATGAATCACCTAATCCATTCGATGTAGGTCTGGGGGACGTTTGAGTAAAAAATTATTGAAATCTGGCATGATTGTTAGTGCTATGACGTTGATTTCTCGTGTTTTAGGTTTGGTTCGAGATGTAGTTGTTGCCAATTTAATGGGGGCAGGGACAAGCGCCGACGTTTTTTTCTTCGCTAATAAAATTCCTAACTTTTTACGCCGATTATTTGCTGAAGGTGCTTTTGCTCAGGCATTTGTTCCCGTACTGACCGAATATCAAGAAAAAAATACATCGGATGAGACCCGAGAGTTACTCAGTAAAGTGGCGGGGACCTTAGGGCTGTTGGTGACCATTGTGACGCTTGTCGGTGTCATCGCATCCCCCGTATTGTCGGCCTTATTTGGTGGCGGCTGGTTTGTAGCTTGGCTTAACAATGAGCCCGATGGCGCTAAGTTTGAGCTGGCAACCGTTGTGCTTAAAATCACCTTCCCGTATCTGTGGTTTATCACCTTTACTGCGTTAGCGGGATCCATCCTTAATACCCGTGGTCGTTTTGCGGTATCAGCTTTTACCCCTGTATTCTTAAACGTCGCTATTATTGCGGCGGCAATGTTTTTTGCGCCGACGTCTTCCCAGCCTGAAATTACCTTGGCATGGGGGGTGTTCTGTGGCGGTTTAATTCAGTTTTTATTCCAGATTCCCTTCTTACTTAGAGAAAAGGCCTTAGTTAAACCATCATGGGGTTGGAAGCATCCAGGTGTGGTGAAGATCAGAACCTTGATGATCCCTGCGCTGTTTGGTGTGTCAGTTTCACAAATCAATCTATTATTCGATACTTTTATCGCCAGCTTCCTCATGACGGGCTCCATCAGCTGGCTTTACTATTCAGACCGCTTATTAGAATTTCCACTCGGTTTATTCGGTATTGCCATTGGCACCGTGATTTTACCAGCTTTATCTCGCAATCATGTGAATGCCGAAGGGGATGGCTTTGGTAAAACCATGGATTGGGGCATTAAGGCGATTCTTTTATTAGGATTACCCGCCATGATGGGGCTGATTGTGCTGGCCCAACCTATGTTGATGGTGCTGTTTATGCGCGGCGCCTTCTCTATCCAAGACGTCGAGATGGCATCCTACAGCTTGATGGCTTATGGCAGTGGTTTACTCAGCTTTATGCTTATCAAAGTGTTAGCGCCTGGATATTACTCACGCCAAGACACAAAGACTCCTGTGCGTTACGGCATTATCGCCATGATCACTAACATGGGCTTTAACCTCATTTTTGCGATTCCCTTTGGTTATGTTGGCTTAGCGATTGCGACATCGATGTCGGCTTTACTGAATGCGACCCTTTTATATCGCGGCCTACACAAAGCGGGTGTTTACCGAATTTCTAAGCCAACAGTGGTGTTTTTCCTTAAAGCCGTGGTTTCAACGGCCTTGATGGTGGTAGTCTTGTACTATTTCTTACCTACGCAATCCCAATGGTTGGAATGGCAGTTAGTTGGGCGTGCTAAGGCTTTGATTGGTTTGATTGCTGTTGGCGCTATGACGTATTTACTTGGCTTATTGGCGTTAGGAATTCGTCCTTGGTCAATGAAACGGGGAGTTTGATTGCTGATTCTTATCGTTAGCTGTTATATAATCAGCCGATTTGCGCTTGGCAGTTGTCTAAAGTTATGGAATTAATCCGCGGTATACATAACATTTTGTCATCTCACCATGGCTGTGTGCTGACGATAGGTAATTTTGATGGCGTGCATCGCGGCCATGCACAGGTGATTGCTAATCTGGTGCAAAAGGCCAAACAGCTCTCGCTACCGTCGACTGTGATGACATTTGAACCTCAACCACAGGAGTTATTCCGTGGTGAGAATGCGCCCGCGCGTCTGAGTCTATTGCGGGATAAAATCATCCTGCTCGATGAGTTAGGCGTTGAACGGTTAGTGTGTGTTAACTTCAATCGCGCCTTTGCCGATCAACCAGCGGAGCATTTCATCGAAGAACTGCTGGTGCGCAAGCTCGGGGTAAAATACCTTGTCGTTGGCGATGACTTTTGCTTCGGTCAAGGCCGAAAAGGCAATTTTGAAATGCTGATGCAGGCGGGAGCTCGTTATGGCTTTACCGTGGTTAGCACCCAGAGTTTTATGGTGGGCTCGCAACGTGTGAGTTCGACCGCGGTAAGAGAACAATTGGCTAAAGGAAACCTAGAGCAGGCGAGACGCCTACTCGGTCATCCCTTTACCTTAAGCGGCCGCGTGGCCCATGGCCAAAAAATTGGTCGAACCATAGGTTTTCCTACCGCTAATATCGCCCTCAAGCGCAATGTAGTGCCGGTGCGCGGGGTGTTTGCGGTGAAACTCTATTGGGAAGATAGCGATATTTATGAAGGGGTTGCCAACATTGGTTTCCGCCCGACCGTAAATGGTCAAGTTTGTCAGCTTGAGGTGCATCTTTTTGATTTTGAAGGTGACATTTATGGCAAGCATGTTGAGGTTGAGTTAGTGGCAAAACTTCGTGATGAACAACCCTTTGATTCATTGGATGCACTAAAACAACAGATTTTGAATGATGCAAATGAGGCCAGAGCTTTATTTGGTAACGATGCAGGCTGATATTTATCAGTTTAATTAACGGTATAGGATCAATGAGCGACTATAAATTTACTTTGAATTTGCCGGAAACTGAGTTTCCGATGCGTGGTAATTTGGCAAATCGCGAGCCAGAGATGTTAGAACGCTGGACGAAAGACGGTCTGTATCAGCAGATCCGTGATAGCCGAATTGGCCGCACACCTTTTATTTTGCATGACGGCCCACCGTATGCGAACGGCAGTATTCATATTGGTCACTCAGTAAACAAAATTCTTAAGGACATTATCGTTAAGTCAAAAACCATGGCTGGTTTTGACGCGCCATATGTTCCAGGTTGGGATTGCCATGGTCTGCCAATCGAACTAAAAGTGGAGCAAAAAGTCGGTAAGCCAGGTCAAAAGATTTCAGCAGCCGAATTCCGCGAAGAATGCCGTAAATATGCCGCCGAGCAAGTTGATGGCCAGCGCGCTGACTTTATTCGTTTAGGCGTATTAGGTGATTGGCAAAAGCCATATCTGACAATGGACTTTGCGACCGAAGCTAACATCGTTCGCTCGCTATCTAAGGTCATTGAAAACGGTCACCTACATAAAGGTGTTAAACCAGTTCACTGGTGTACTGACTGTGGTTCTGCGCTGGCTGAAGCCGAAGTTGAGTACGAAGATAAAACATCTCCTGCAATCGATGTGGCATTTACTGCGACCGATAGCAAAGATGTGGCCGCTAAGTTTGGTGTAAGCGATTACTCACATCCAGTATCTATGGTGATTTGGACTACTACACCTTGGACACTGCCTGCCAACCGCGCCTTATCTATCAGTCCTGAGCTTGATTACAGCTTGGTTGAATTTGTCAAAGATGGCGTGACGAAAGCCGTTATCCTAGCAGACGTCTTAGTTGAAGCCTGTATGACACGTTACGGCGCCGAGAGCCACAGCGTTTTAGGTAAAATCAAAGGCGCTGTACTAGAGTTGGTTCGCTTCCAGCACCCATTCTTAGCCTTTGATGTACCTGCGATTTTAGGCGACCACGTGACCACTGATGCCGGTACTGGCGTAGTTCACACTGCACCTGGTCACGGTCAAGACGACTTCGTTGTAGGTCAAAAATACGGCTTAGAAGTGGCAAACCCAGTTGGCGATAACGGTGTTTATAAGCCAGATACCGAGTTCTTCGCCGGTCAACACGTATTCAAAGCCAACGATAACGTGGTAGCTCTGCTGAAGGAAAAAGGCGCGCTATTACATCATGTTGCCTATCGTCACAGCTATCCACATTGCTGGCGCCACAAAACGCCAATTATCTTCCGTGCAACGCCGCAGTGGTTTATCTCTATGGATAACCATGGCCTGCGCAAAAATGCACTGAGCGAAATTGAACAGACGCAATGGATCCCTGATTGGGGCCAAAGCCGTATCGAGAAGATGGTTGAGAATCGCCCTGATTGGTGTATCTCACGTCAACGTACCTGGGGCGTGCCTATTACCCTGTTTGTACACCGCGAAACCGAAGAGCTGCACCCTGAAAGCGTCTCGTTAATGGCACGTGTTGCAAGCCGTATCGAGCAAGAGGGTATTCAAGCTTGGTGGGATCTCGATGCTGCAGAGCTATTAGGTGAAGAAGCCGACCAATACCGTAAAGTAACAGATACCTTAGACGTATGGTATGACTCAGGTTCTACCTTTGCATCGGTTGTGGCCGCTCGTCCTGAATTCCATGGCCATGGCGTTGATTTATATCTTGAAGGAAGCGACCAACACCGCGGCTGGTTTATGTCATCACTGATGATTTCTACCGCCATGACTGGTAAAGCACCTTACAAACAAGTTCTGACCCACGGCTTTACCGTTGATGGTAAAGGTCGCAAGATGTCGAAATCTATCGGTAACGTCATTGCGCCGCAGCAAGTCACTAACAAGTTAGGTGCAGACATTCTGCGTCTTTGGGTTGCTGCAACCGACTACAGCGGTGAAATGACGGTATCGGATGAAATCTTAAACCGTAGCGCCGATGCTTATCGCCGTATTCGTAACACCGCTCGTTTCTTACTGGCTAACCTTAATGGCTTCGATCCTGCTAAGGATTTAGTGGCTGTAGAAGATATGGTGGCGTTAGATCGTTGGGCGGTGCGCCGCGCGGCAGCTCTGCAGCAAGAGATTATCGAAGCTTACGAGCAATATAACTTCCATATCGTGACCCAAAAGCTGATGCAGTTCTGCTCGGTTGAGTTAGGTAGTTTCTATTTAGACATCATCAAAGACCGCCAGTACACCGCCAAGCAGGAAGGACATGCTCGCCGTAGCTGTCAGTCGGCACTGTTCCATATCGCCGAAGCTATGGTGCGTTGGATTGCGCCAATCTTAAGCTTTACAGCCGACGAAGTGTGGCAATTACTGCCAGGTCAACGCGATGCCTATGTCTTTACTCAAGAGTGGTATCAAGGCCTTCAATCGGTCACCTTAGACACTGACTTAAGCGATGCCTACTGGGAAAATCTGCTGACCGTTCGTAACGAAGTCAACAAAGTGATTGAGCAGGCTCGCCGTGATAAACGTATCGGCGGTTCATTAGAAGCGGAAGTGACTTTATTTGCCGATGCCGCATTAGCTGAGCAATTAACCCATATCGGTGACGAGCTTCGCTTCGTGTTGTTAACGTCAGAAGCTAAAGTGTTGCCATTGGCGGATGCGACAAGCGATGCAGTTGAGACTGAACTTGCTTCGTTAAAACTGATTGTTAGTGCGACACAAGCGCAAAAATGTGAACGTTGTTGGCACCATAGGGAAGAGGTTGGCACTATCGAAGCCCACTCGACTCTGTGTCATCGCTGTGTAACCAATATTGAAGGTGACGGCGAAGTTCGTCTGTTTGCGTAAAGGATCTGTATGCCATTAACTTGGAAAGACAGTGGCTTACGTTGGTATTGGGTAGTTGTATTGGTGTTTTTGGCCGATCAACTATCCAAACAATGGGTCTTAGCCAATTTTGATTTGTTCGAATCGGTGAAGTTATTACCTTTTTTTAATTTCACCTATGTACGTAACTATGGCGCCGCATTTAGCTTTTTAAGTGAAGCAGGTGGTTGGCAACGTTGGTTATTTACCTTAGTGGCCGTTGGTTTCAGTACCTTGTTGACTGTGTGGCTGCGCAAGCAATCGGCATCCCTATGGAAGTTAAATTTGGCTTACACCTTAGTGATTGGTGGCGCCCTAGGTAACTTAATCGATCGATTGATGCATGGTTTTGTAGTGGATTTTATCGATTTTTATTGGGGTAAGAGCCATTATCCTGCCTTTAATATCGCTGATTCCGCGATTTTTATCGGCGCAGTGCTGATCATTTGGGATTCGTTTTTTAACAGCAAATCCGAACAAGATAAAACCGAAGAGGTGAAGTAGTGACTGTGACACGTTCGTTATTGTGCCATATGAATATTGTGCTTGAAGATGGTTCGACCGCCGATAGCACTAAAGCCTCGGGTAAGCCAGCACGTTTAAATATCGGTGATGGTACTTTAAGTCCTGCATTTGAAGCGCAGCTTGCTTCCTTAAATGAAGGCGACAAGCACAGCTTTACGCTTGAAGCCGTCGATGCATTTGGTGAGTCAAATCCCGATGCGATTCATTATATGGATAGAACCCGTTTTCCTGCTGATATGGAGCTTGAGGTTGGCGTTATCGTCAGTTTCGCCGGCCCTGGTGGCAGTGAGATCCCCGGTATTGTGCGTGAGGTTGCGGGCGATTCGATTACGGTCGATCTCAATCACCCTCTAGCTGGACGGAAAGTCACATTTGAACTCGACGTGGTGAAGGTACTGTAAGATGAAATTAGATCCTACCAGCCCAAGTTTAAATATTATGCTGGCTAATCCTCGCGGCTTTTGTGCTGGTGTGGACAGAGCCATTAGCATTGTTGAGCGCGCGCTCGAGTTATTTTCGCCGCCAATTTATGTTCGCCATGAAGTCGTGCATAACCGCTATGTGGTGCAAAACCTGAAGGACCGCGGTGCGGTTTTTGTTGAAGAGTTAGACCAAGTACCGGATAACAATATTGTTATCTTCAGTGCGCATGGGGTTTCTCAGGCGGTACGCGCCGAGGCTAAAGCGCGTGGGTTGCGAGTATTCGATGCGACTTGTCCGTTAGTCACCAAAGTGCATTTACAAGTGACCCGTGCGAGTCGCAAGGGGATTGAATGTATTTTGATTGGCCATGCGGGGCATCCTGAAGTTGAAGGCACAATGGGACAATATGATAACCCCAATGGTGGTGTTTATCTGATTGAGTCCCCTGCAGATGTCGAGACTTTAGAAGTTCGCGATCCTAATAACCTCTGTTTCGTGACTCAAACGACGCTGTCGGTGGATGATACGCTCGATATCATCAGCGCCTTATTAAAGCGTTTCCCGTCCATCGAAGGCCCGCGTAAGGATGATATTTGTTACGCGACGCAAAACCGTCAAGATGCGGTACGTAATTTATCCGCCGATGTGGATCTGTTAATTGTGGTCGGTTCGAAAAATAGCTCTAACTCTAATCGCTTGCGTGAGTTGGCATTAAAAACCGGAACTCAATCTTATCTGGTTGATACCGCTGATGATATCGATTCATCTTGGTTTGAAAATGTGACAAAAGTTGCAGTGACCGCTGGCGCATCGGCACCAGAAGTGCTGGTTCAGCAAGTGGTTCAAGCGATTGCAAAATTAGCACCGAGTGTCGTCACCGAAGTTGAAGGGCGTAAAGAAGATACCGTCTTTGCCGTACCAGCGGAATTACGCTAGTTCATTCTAATCAATGTGATGAATAAAAAGAGGCCAATGGCCTCTTTTTTTATTATCAAAATTCACCAAATACAAACAAGGCATAATGGAATTAACGCTTATATGCTATTGTTACTGGCTACTTACATTTTACTCATCTATTATTAACTGCTAGCAATGTTTTTATCGTAAGATTAAGATTTAAAAGGGTAAATAGCTGAAAAGCTTGTCAAAAATATGACTAAATTCGAACGGTTGACGCATAACAGAATTCAACGGGGCTTCTCTTTAATTGAAGTGCTTGTCGCATTGGTGATTCTAGTGATTGGCTTGATCGGTATTTTTAATTTACACATTGTGGCCAAGCGCGGCAGCTTTGAATCTTTTCAGCAAACACAAGCCTCCTATTACGCCAATGATATTATCAACCGCATGAAGCTAAATCGAACGCAGCTTGATAGCTATGCAGGAGAATACACTGGCGCGCCAAGTTCCGTCGCAAAGGTGTGTGAAAACGCAACACTTTGTAATCCAGCAGAATTAAAGTTGTGGGATATTTTTGAATGGCAATCTTCGTTAACCGGAGAGTCTGAGACTGTTGGCACTCAAAACGTTGGGGGATTGGATTCTCCTACAGCTTGTATTGAAGTGAATAATCGTGATGTTCTAGTTGTGATTACTTGGCGAGGCATACGTGAGACCAACATTGATACTTCAGCCGTTGCGGATGCAGCAGACACTTGTGGTGCTGACACTGAAAATAGGCGCATTTTTTCACTTAAAACAGTGATTATTTAGATGAAAAAATCATTTCGTATGACGTTAAGTAAAACCATGGAACGGGGAATGTCACTCGTTGAGTTGATGGTCGCTATGGTTATCGGGCTTTTTTTGACTGCCGGTGTATTTACCATGTTTAGCATGTCGTCATCAAACGTGACAACGACAAGCCAGTTTAATCAGTTGCAAGAGAATGGTCGTATAGCCTTGGCCATAATGGAAAGAGATATTAGTCAGTTAGGTTTTATGGGGGATTTAACGGGAACTGATTTTATCGTCGGGACAAATACTAACATCGAGGTTACTACCATAACCGCTGATTGTGTTGGTGATGGGTTGAATAACGCGACGCTACCTAACAATCAGCCGGCCCATTTTAGGCGTTTGTGGGGATATGAAAATACCGCAACAAGTACTCATCTTAGTTGTTTAGGGGATAGTGATGTTAATGCGGATACAGATGTTTTGCAGCTAAAACGCTTTATTGGACCCAATGTCGCGGCTGGGAGTGCAAACTCAGTGTATGTCGCTGCAAATTCTTCTCAGGCGGTATTTTTTGTTGGTGCGACTCCAACAACGACGCTTGAAAATCCGAGAACATGGGAATATCAACACCATGTGTATTTTATTGCAAATGATGCAAATCAAATTCCTATCCTAAGGCGTAAAACCTTAACCAGTACAGGCATGAGTAACGATGAGCAGTTAGTTGAAGGCATTGAGAACATTCGATTCTTATATGGTTTTGATAATGACGGGGATAGCACTCCTGATAGCTTTATGCCTGCTGAAGATGTCACATCATTGATGTGGGATAACGAAGGCTTTCAGCGATTGGTCGCGATAAAAGCGTTTGTACTGGTGAGATCGATTAACGAAGACAAGAGCTATACCAACGAGACTGAGTACCTTTTGGGAGACAAAACCATCACTATTCCTGCTAACGACCATTATCGTCGTAAGGTATTATCGACAACAATAGTATTGGAAAATCCTGTGCTTATACGCAGTTAATTGAGGCCATGAGTGATGAGAAAGCAGAAAGGGATAGTGTTATTTTTTGCATTAATTGTCTTGGTCCTTATGACAGTTATTGGTGTTGCGTTGGCGGTTAACTCTACACAATCGTTGCGAATGTCAGGGGCGGGTGCAGAAAGAATCGAAGCTAAAGCCATTGCCGATGGTGGTTTAGAACAGGTGATTTCAGATTATTCGGGTGAGCAATTGGCAAACCTTAACGCAGAAGCAGATACAACAGTATTTAATAGTCGTCAGACATTGAAGCCATTGCCTGAAACTGGTGTGCGTGATGTAGGATGTCAAAGAACCTCAAATGCGACAGGGGCAAATTTGGTTAGCTGTAGAAGGGCCGAGATTAGCAGTTCAGTGACCTTTGGTCGGGACAATCTTGGCTCATTAACCGTTGTTTCAGGTGTAGAGCAACAAGTGCTAACAGGAAACTAAAGTTATGTTGAAAAAAATCTTTTGTGCTCTTATGGCTGCTACAGTCATTATTGCAGGGCAAATACATGCAGATGATACAGAGCTTTATCTTGTTGACTCAACGGTAAGGACTGGCAAGCGCCCACAGGTGTTATTTATCTTTGATAACTCAGGGAGTATGTCAACGGAAGATCAGAATGCTGTCAGCTCATATTGTTCCCAAGCTGGTCATGCTGCAGGTACTTGTACCTATCCTGCAGGATTTGAGACATATATGAATAGTTATTCTGGATATATCAATGATAAAGGCACTTATTGGAATGCTGGCGGTATAGATAATACTAGCAATATGCCTACACCTGATGATCCTAACGATGGTCGTCGTTTTTATTTAGGGAATAATAATTGTAATACGGCAGCCAAAGCTTTAGTGGATAAGGGGCGTTACACTGGATACTTACGTGAATTTAACAAGAATAGGTGGGAGTCTTTAGCAAACAATAATGGTTTTAATCAGAACGATATTGTTGATTGCTACGAAGATATTCTCAATAAAGACCCTAAAAATCCAGGTTCAACTAATAAAAACACAACGTTTGCAAATGGTTATCCTGTTGATTCTAATAAAATGTATACATCGGGAAGCTCTGAGACAGATCGTTTATATAGCTTAAATAATACAAAGTTTGGAACTGAAACACCGGTGACACTTTACTCTGCACATTACTTAGTGTGGTACAAGTGGGCTACAACTACAACAGAAGGGCAGAACAGTGGCGGTACTGGTACTCGTTTAGATGTCGCGAAAAATGCACTTAAGTCAGCATTAGAGTCATTGGCTATTCCTATTGATGCTGCTCTTGCCGTTTATAACTTGAACTATCCAACCGAAAATTATGCTGACGGCGGACGTATTATTTATGATATGACCGAAATGACGGAAGCAAATAAGTCGTCTTTAATCTCTTTAATCAGAGATATGCCAGCTCAAACCAATACACCTCTGTGTGAAACATTATATGAGGCTTATCAGTTTTTTAGTGGCGGCCCAGTCACCTTTGGTAATGATGATAAAAACGCGACTGGAAATAACAAAGTTGATAACTATACGCCAAATAGTCCTTCAAGCATCTTGATGAGTGGAAACTACGCAACGAAGTTTAAAACATGCCCGGACACCGCATATGTGATTTATATTACCGATGGTGCGCCAACACTCGATCATGCAGCGGATGATTCGATTAAGCAATTAACTTCAACCGCTAAAGTCGCTGGTGACTACAGTGCGATGAGTTTCAAAAATGACCGTAATCAAGATGATTTTAGCTATTTGCCTGCTTTAGCGGCTTATATGTACAACAATGATATTGTTGTTGGGCCGAAAGATTCGAATGGTGTTGATAACAAACAAAACGTGAGATTGTTTACCATTGGCTTTTCTGACGGTGCGGACAAAGCAGCAGCGCTATTGGAAGAAGCGGCTTTCAGGGGCGGAAGTCCAAGAGTGAATGGTGTATCTAAAGGTTATTACGTTGCTAAAACGGGCCTTGATTTAGTCGAAGCGATGAACGACGCATTAAAGTCTATTCTGACCATAGATTCATCATTTACCTCTCCGAGTATTGCCAGTAACAACTTCGATAAAACACAGACCTATAACTCAGCTTACTTTGCTATGTTTTTACCCGGTGGCGGACCTCGCTGGAGTGGCAATTTGAAAAAGCTGAAGGTCAATTCCTCTGGTGAGATTGTCGGTCCCGGTGGAACAACGGGAGCAATTGATACTAATGGTAATATTTCAAGTGATACTTGTACCTATTGGAATACCTGTCCTGCGGGTAACATCGATGGTAATAAGGTTAAATCGGGTGGGGTGTTACCGACCTTAAAGTCCCAATTGAAAAATAGAAAAATATACATAAATGATGGAAGTGGTTTGAGTTTGCTTACCACAATAAGCGACTCGAGTTTTTATTCTCTTCTAGGAAGTCCTGCAACTAGCTCCGTTTCTGATACTGTCTCCAAGAATAGAGATTGGATTTATGGTGTCGATGTTGATGATGAAGATAATGATGAAACCTATACCGACCCCCGAGATGATATTATGGGGGATCCTCTTCACTCGAAACCTCTCGCTATTAACTTCGGTAATAAACCTACAACAGATGCAGATGGCAATGTGACATCTGAAAATCTTGATGTTCGAATCTTAGTTGGTACCAATCAGGGATTGGTACATATGTTTAAAGATTCAGACACGGGTAGTGGCGACTATGCTGTTGGTTCTGTTACTGAGTCCTGGGCATTTATGCCATCTGAATTAGTGCATAACATTCCAACACTAAGACAGGATGATTCGACAGGTACTCACAGTGTTTATGGGATGGACTTATCACCCGTTGCTTATACTGAAACGGATTCGGTTGGCAAGGTCAATAAGGCTTGGGTTTTCCTTGGAATGAGGCGCGGCGGCACATCTTACTATGCGTTAGATATCACAAATCCAGATTCACCACAGTATAAGTGGATGATCAATTCTAGTACGGAAAAGTTTGAAGACTTAGGTCAAAGTTGGTCTGAACCTGTCGTGACTTTTATCCCATCAATCTCTGAACCTGTGTTGATTTTTGGTGGCGGGATGGAATCAGCAGATGGTTCTGGGGCGGCTGTTTATATTGTCAAAGCATTTACGGGTGAATTTGTGACCAAGTTTACCGCAACGGGAATGAGCAGTATCCCAAATAAAGTGGCTGTTTTAGACAGTAATAATGACGGTATATCTGACCGGATATATGCAAGTGATATTGAGGGTAGTATTTGGCGAATAGATTTACCTTCGACCGATAAAACCAATTGGTCTGTATTCCAATTTGCTAAAATTTCAACAACGAGTGCCCCTAATAACAGGATGTTTTTTGCTGAACCTACAGTGGCACAAACCCAGTTTAATAATATTCATTCTGAAAATGGGGTCTTATCCTATCAGAGTATCCCTTATGACGCTGTCACAGTGGGTACGGGTAATAGAACGCATCCATTGGACATCGCCACTAATGACATGTTTTATGTATTTCAGGATAGAAATGTTGTCACTAAACAATTCACTGGCACCGATATACCGGCCCCTCTAACAATTTCTAATCTATATGATGTTACCTCTGCAGCACCTAGTTCGCAGAGTGATAATATTGCTTTTGGGCAAAAGAGAGGTTGGTATTATGATTTCCCTGCCACGGGAGAGAAAAGCCTATCTTCCTCACTAATTTTTGATGGTAAGGTTTATTTCACCTCATTTGTTCCGCCGACGAACCAAGCCGTTGATTTGGATGCGGGGGTATGTGGTTTTTCAGGACAGGGACGACTTTACGTATTTGACCTACATAAAGGTACTCGAACATCAAATACACTTTACTATGAGGTTGGTGAACGTATTCCTGATACTCCCCAGATTGTTATCCCTGAGCCAAAACCAGGTGAAGAGCCGAAAGCGTATGTTATCGGTGTAGGTAAGGGCGAGTGTGAAAACGGTGAATGTAAGGGAACGATCGAATTGGGTAGCGGCTTAAAGACTAACAAAATTTATTATCATATTGATGAGTAAGAACATTAATGAAAAAGAATAGACTGCTAGGGTTTACGTTAATTGAAGTCATGATCGCTGTTGTTATTGTGGGGATTTTGGCTTCGATAGCCTATCCCTCATACATTGATTACGTGGTTAAGAGTGGGCGGTCTGAAGGTGTTGCGGCGGTTATGAAGGTTGCGAATCTTCAAGAGCAGTATTATTTGGATAACCGAGCCTATGCGACAGATATGACCAAGCTGGGGTTAGCCGCTAGTCCTTTTGTTACAGAGCATGGGCGTTATAGTTTAGCGTCAAGTGGTACCAGTTCATTCACTATTACTGCGACTGCACAAGGTTCGCAGGCTAGTCGAGACTCAACGTGTGCGACTATTACGATGACATCTGCTGGTGTAAAGGGGCCTTCTGCGGAGTGTTGGAAATGATAAGATATTGTATTGCTTTAGCATTAGCTTTGCCTACATTTGTGTTTGCTGCGGAACCTACAGTTGTTATGCAGGATTACAAATGCCATGTCACAACGACAAATGGTGATAAAGTGCTGTTTTATCGATGGAGGATTAAAGATGTCAATTTGAATATGGCTAGTCTTCCTAGTAAGCAAAAAGTAGGTGGAGATAAAAAGAAATTCTTTATTAAAGAGGTAGTCGAGTGTGTTGAGCTTAGCCAAGAGTTCACTAATGAAAACAGTAAAAAAATGGATGAGCTAACCTTGAGATAAGCTAATGTGTGCGGAATATCTTCTGTCACGAACAGCTTTTACCATCTGCTCCGTAAGAGATTAGCCCACTAGAGCTTATGTTTACACTCTTGGAGTTTGTCGCGGAGCCACCTGGGCAATAGATGATTTCTACAGCACTGTTTGCTGATAACATGCCTTCAGAGCTAAAGGTAAAACTCGCCGAATTGCTTTTTACACTGTCATTTGTATTGAATGCGTCAATAACACGAATATCTTTATTATCAGGGCTGACAACTTTAATCCCATTTCCCCAATTCGTACCACATGCACTTCCGTTTGATGCACAAACTTTAATTGTTGCGCCATAACTGACCGCTTGATTTCTGGCAAAAACCATAATGTCATGAATTTTGGCGATATTATTATTAACGCGCACACCTTCATAGACGGATATTAAAGATGGTACACCGATGGTTAATAATATTGCGGCCACTGCAATCGTAACCATCAGTTCAACCAGTGTGAAACCAAGCAATTTATTTAGCATGCACTCAACCCTCACTTATACAAACTAAAGTATAAGCGAGAATAGGCGGGATTTCAGTATCTAAGTTGCATCCTTTGTGCTGTTTAGTTTCTAAAAGGTAGTCTTAATCCTGTTATGCTGTCAGTTGATAATGCCTTCAATCAATACGCGTCATTTATCCGCAGCGGATATTGGCATCAGTCGATAGTCTTGCCCTGCCAGCTTGATTTACCACAATCCCTCGCGAGTAGGGGCTCGTGGGACTTGATGGGCAATACTTCAATGTTCCATTCGTACCAGACGCAAGACCATCTGGTTGAAAACGAATTAAGGTTCGATTGTAGATAACTGTATCTCTGGTATTAAAAGCATTAGTGGTAAAAATAGTCGTTTCATTGCTATCGAGTTGACTATTGCTGTTAACATCGATAAATACCGTCAAACCAAGCTGCCAGTTAGATATGCACTGATTGTTGCTTAAGGCGCAGACTGTCACTTTTCGATTGAAGGAAATGGCATGATTTCGGGCGAGCATCAGTGTTTGCTGGATGACTTTGATATTACTATCAGCTCTGAATCTCGTGTTGAAATCGCTTAACGAAGGAGCACCAATCGATAACAGAATGGTAGAAATGGATACCGTAGTGATGAGTTCAATCAAGCTAAAACCATATGGTAGAGTTTTCATAACAGATCCTTTGTTATAAATGTCGCTCGCATCCTACGAGCCTCTGGAGCAAAACTGCTGCTGTTTAAGTATAGAAGCGTACTGATGAGCCTTTTAGATTTTTACGGACTAAGAATTGTTTTATAGAAACTGTGTTTTATGAGGAAAGCGCTGCCTATACTTCAATAATCGCCTAACCCCGTGTAAGCTAATGGCATTCTATTTGATTATCTGTCAGCAAGTGCCGAGGAATGTTTGATGAAAAAAGTTGAAGCGATTATTAAGCCTTTTAAATTGGATGATGTACGCGAGTCACTTGCTGAGATAGGTATCACCGGGATGACAGTGCTTGAGGTAAAAGGTTTTGGCCGTCAAAAAGGGCATACCGAGCTTTACCGCGGCGCTGAGTATATGGTCGACTTTTTGCCTAAAGTTAAAATTGAACTCGTCATTCAAGATGATTTAGTCGACCAAGCGATTGATGTCATTGTGGAAACGGCTCGCACAGGTAAGATCGGCGATGGCAAAATTTTCGTGACTGATGTGGAGCGTGTTATCCGCATTCGAACTGGCGAAGAGAACGAAGAAGCGGTGTGATTTATCCGTTTCTAAACAGGGCCGTTAGGCCCTTTTTTGTTGCTTAAAATTTATGAATGATGGGACTAAGTCTTTCTGTTCCTGAAATATCTTTAATGCAAAATAGCCTGTTTAGTTAGACTAAAGTAGTTATCTCTTATCTGTTCCATGGTATAACTTAGCCACTTAAATAGGCTTGTTGAGGTTGTTATTTTGGCTACGAAACGAATCGTGATAGTAGGTGGTGGGGCGGCAGGCTTAGCGCTAGCCTCTAAATTAGGCCGCAAGATGGGCGGTAGTGATGTCGTCGATGTTTGCTTAATTGATAAAAGCCCAATCCATATTTGGAAGCCAAAATTACACGAAGTCGCAGTTGGGGTTATTGACCAGTCTATAGAGGGATTACTGTATCGAGATCATGGCCTTAAGAATGGTTATCGATACATTCGTGGCGAAATTGAGCAATGTGAGCCCGATGCCAAAACAATCCAACTTGCTGCGGTTTATAGTGACTCGGGTGAATTGCTGCTTGAGCCCCGCCAAATTGAATACGATTACTTAGTGCTGGCCTTAGGCGGGGTCTCTAATAGCTTTAATACCTTAGGTGCTGAGAAACATTGTATTTTCCTTGATAGTTTAGATAACGCTAACTTATTCCATCAAAAATTATTAGATGCATTACTGCAACTCAATGAAACACAAGAGAAAGTCAGCATAGGTATTGTTGGCGCTGGCGCCACAGGTGTCGAATTAGCCGCTGAGCTTCACCATGTCATTGAATCGGTGAAAGAGTATGGCTACCTCAATATCTCTAAGCATCATCTTGATGTACACCTTATTGAAGCATCACCAAAAATTCTCCCACAGTTACCCGAGCGTGTGAGTGCAAGAGCTCAAGCTGTATTGGATAAAATTGGCATCCGTTTGCATATCGGGGTGCAGGTTAAAGAAGTCACCCGCGATGGCTTTATTACACAGGATGGTGATGTTATCGAGGCGGGGCTTAAAGTGTGGGCGGCTGGTGTAAAAGGTCCAAAAGCGTTTCAGAACTTCTCTAAGTTGCCCATTACGCCGCGCAATCAAGTGGAAGTTGATGCTTGTATGCGAGTAAAAGGTCATCAAGATATTTATGCGCTTGGGGATTGCGCTTTATTAATTCTAGAGTCCGGTCAACCTGTGCCACCTCGCGCTCAAGCGGCTGCTCAAATGGCGGATACCCTGTATGAGAATATTGTGAACCGTTTGCAAGGGAAGGCGGAAAAGCCTTTTGTGTATAAAGACTATGGTTCTCTGGTGTCTTTAAGCCGCTTTTCTGCGGTAGGTAATCTAATGGGGAATTTGCGTTCAGGGACTTTCTTCGTGGAAGGACATATCGCAAGGATCATGTATATCTCGTTATACCAAAGACACTTAGCGAGCCTATATGGCTGGTTCTCCGCGATTATTTATCGCATTGCGCAAAAACTACTGAAATGGCAAAGGCCAAAGCTGAAATTGCATTAACTCATTAATTGAAAAACAAAACAGAGAGCCAAGGCTCTCTGTTTTGTTTTGGTCTTACTGGGCTGGAGATTAATGTTTGGGAGAGGCTGAAGAGTCTCGGATCACAGGCTCTGGCGTAAATGTTTTTGCAAACTTGGCATCTTGTTCGCGGCGTTTCGCGATTAACAATTCTGTTGCCACTTGGGCAATTTCAGCGTTAGGTTGATGCACTGTTGTCAGTTTCGGCCAAGTTTGGCGTGAGAATGGGCTATCTTCGAAGCCGACAATGGATAGATCGCCCGGAATATCTAGCCCTGCTAAACGAGCAGCAAAAAGTGCCCCTGCTGCAATTTCGTCGTTACAGGCAACAATTGCTGTTGGACGGTTCTTTTGTTTGATCAGTGTGTTAGCGCCTTCTACACCCGACTCAAATGAGTATTTTCCTTCAATTATGTAATCTTCATTCAGAAGCAGGCGATTTTTTGTTAATGCTTGTTTATAACCAAGTAACCGCTCTTTGGTGGACTCGTGGTGTAGATCGCCACTTAAAAAGGCAATTTCTTTATGGCCTAAGTCGATTAGATGTTGAGTAATTTCAACCGCACCAAATTTGTCATTGACTAAAATCGTCAGCCCATCCTGCTCTTTATCACCTTCGCCGGCAATAATTCGCACATAGTTAGCGTCAATATCACTTAAGGCTTTAAGGACTTTAGGATCTTCAGAAAGAGGCGGTGTTAACACTAAACCTGCCAGTCGCGAATGTTTCACTAGTTGAGTCAGTTCATCGCAAATGGTGTCAGATTTGGCGTTACAAGGATGAATAACCAGCTCATAGCCTTTATCTTTACAGGCCGACAAAATCCCGTTTTGCATATCAATAATGTAATAAGCGTTGGGATTATCATAAATAAAACCAATGGCATAGGATTTTGTGCCGGCAAGGTTTCTGGCCGCGAGATTGGGTTGGTAGTTTAATGCCTTGATGGCCTCGTTCACTTTATCAACCGTGGCTTGTTTTACCGAAGGTTCGTTATTGGTTACGCGGGAAACTGTCTTGATTGACACTCCAGCATATTTAGCGACGTCGTTGATAGTGACTTTCATTGATCTACAAACTCTTTATTCAAATGTGCGAAGGGCAAGCTAATTGATGAACCTAAATCCTTTAGGCGCAATTTACAAGCCGACAGCGTTGTCAGCTTACTTTTTATTATGCTTCTTATAGTGCGAGCATTTACCGCGTATAGCAATGCTGAATTGTTACAAACTGAGGCATTTTTCAACTGTTAACACTCGGTTATAAGTTGTAATTTTACATCAAAAAATCTAAGTGATTATTTTTGCTTGAATATATTGATTTTTCTCTTCTCAATACTTCGCTTTATGACATTTTTTTTCGTACAGAGTTATTTTGTTGTGGCAAGGCTGTTAATTATTGTGTAATGTTTGCACTAGACATGACAGCGTTGTCATTCCATCGGAATGGTTATGAATACTAAAACGATAATAAAGTTATGGAAGGGAAACGAGATGCGACCATCATCCTTTAAGAAAAGTGTACTAGCTACAAACATTGCTATCCTACTCGGCAGCGCTGTTTCAATCGGAGCTGTTGCTGCTGAGGCTGAAGCCGCCGCTGCGGCAGTGCCAGAAAATATTGAGAAAATTGAAGTTCGTGGTATGAGAGCTTCGATGAAAGCTTCTGTTAACGACAAACGTTTTTCTGACTCAGTCGTTGATGCTGTGACTGCTGAAGATATCGGTAAATTCCCTGATGGTGACGTAGGGGAGTCCTTAGGTCGTATTCCTGGCGTTGCTGTAAACCGTCAGTTTGGTCAAGGACAGCAAGTTTCTATCCGTGGCGCTTCAAGCCAATTAACGAGCACCTTACTGAACGGCCATTCAGTTGCTTCGACTGGTTGGTTTGATCAACAAGCGATCGACCGTAGCTTTAACTACAGCTTAATGCCTCCAGAAATGGTTGGTGGTATTGAAGTTAAGAAATCTTCACAAGCCGATATTGCAGAGGGCGGTATTGGCGGCACAGTGTTAGTTAAGACACGTAAACCGCTTGATTTAGATGCTAATTCGGTATTTTTAAGTGCAAAGGGGGATTACGGAACCGTTTCAGAAGAAATTGATCCACAAACTTCAGGCTTGTACAGCTGGAAAACGGAAGATGAGAAGTTCGGTTTCCTAGTGGCTGGTTCTCTGGATCAGACAGAATATCAACGTAACGGTATTGAAACTCTATTAGGTTGGGGGGAAATTGTTCCCACGACTTTCCAGCAAGAGCGTGAGCGCACAGCTTTAAATGCTGCATTCCAATACAGACCAACTGATAATCTCGAATTCGGTCTGAATCTGATGAGCTTACAGCTCGATGCTAACAACGCGAACACATCAATTTTCTTATTCCCAACCCAGCAAGGTGAGAATACTTGTCTTAAGAAAAATGCTGCAGGCGTATGTACTTTAGTTGAACACACTGGTAACGGCGGATTTGCTTGGGCACAAACATGGGCTCGTAAAGCAAGTATGTCATCAGATACTGTGGATTTAGATTTCGCGTATCAAGCAGATAACTTCAAATTAGAAGGCCGTATCGGTAAAACTAAAGCTGAAGGTGGTACCGATCTTACTTCTAACTACGGTCAATCAATTGGTAAACCAGAAGATTTCGCAGGGACTTATGATGCAACTGGTGATGTGATTGACATCAACATTGCAAACAACTCATTTGATGCTGGTGACTTCAACGGTCAATTAGAAACGGCTGGTTGGGCACTGAAAAAACAACCTAACACAGACGAAGAATCATTTGCGACCTTCGATATTACAGTTCCGGTTGAATTTGGCGTTATTACCTCAATTAAATCAGGTATTAGCTATGCAGACCACGATGTAACTCAAACGACAGAGGCTGCACAATCATCTAATATCGTCGCAAAAGATGCCTCAGAATATTACTCTGGCACTATGTCATCTGGTGCAGGTTTTACCTTACCTAAGCCAATTTTTGACAATATGATCAGAGATGCTTATGGCGCAATCGATGGCTTTACTTTAGATAAGTCTGGTTACGGTACTCTGCAAGAGAAAAACTTAGCCCTGTACACTATGGCTACTTTTGCTGGTGAAGGCGTACGCGGTAACTTCGGTTTAAGATATATCTCTACCGATGTTGAGTCTGACTACTACGCGTTTAGCCAAACTGGTACCTATGCTGATGATTTAAGTACTGATAAAGCAAGCTATCACGATGTCTTACCAAGCATGAACATTGCGTTTGACTTGGCAAGTGACTTAATTTTAAGAGCATCAGCTGCGCAAGTTATTTCTCGTCCTAACTATGCAGATCTCTTCGCCACGTCTAAGTTACCAGGTTTTAACGATGGTACGCCTGGCAACGAGAAGAAAGTGACTGGTAGCGTGAATCTGCAGCCGTTCAAAGCCTCTCAGGCGGATCTGAGCTTAGAATGGTACTTCAGCGGTGAAGGCTTATTTGCTGTTACTTACTTCATTAAAGATGTTAACTCTTTCATTTCGACTAGAGAAAAGCTGAACCAACAGATTGGTATTGATGACCCTAACTTAGTTGCTCAAGGTGGCAGTTCTTGTGGTGCTGGCATCTATGACTGCTGGACCGTCAGTGAAAACTATAATGCTAACGGTGGCTCTATCGATGGTATTGAGTTGCAGTTGCAAGACTCATTTGACAATGGTTTTGGTTACTCAGCTAACTACACCTTTGCAGATGCTTCATCTCCAGCTGAAAACTATGCGGACCGCGTAGGTGTGTTCTCAGACTCATCTAAGCATACCGTTAACTTAGTGGGTTACTATGAAATTGATGATTTCTCTGCTCGTGTAGCTTATAACTGGCGTTCTGAGTACATGATGCGTGAATTACCAGGCTTCTATGGTAACCGCGAGCACCAAGCTTACGGCACGCTAGATTTAAGTGCTAACTACGATGTAACTGATTACTTATCTGTGACATTTGAAGTGGTTAACTTACTTGAAGAAGATAGCATTCAGAAAGGTGTATCACCTGTTGATGCTGAAGGCGTTATCAGTGAGTTTAAAGATAACTACCCAGTGTGGAGCTTCGATGGTGAAGCTCGCTACAAACTTGGTGTAGCACTGCGCTTCTAATTCAATTCAGTGACGAAAAAGCCTAGCAATCGCTAGGCTTTTTATTATCAAAAACACCAACAATAAACTCAGCTTACGCAATTTTAGAGGCGCGTTATGACAATCAGAAAAATAGCCATTATAGGGGGCGGGACTTCAGGTTGGTTAGCGTAGCGGCGAATCATTTAGGACGAGTGTTGCAGGGGCGCTCTGAACTATCCATCACGCTGATTGAATCTCCTGATATTCCTATCATCGGTGTTGGTGAAGGTACTGTTCCGTCCATTCGGAAATCACTACAGAGTTTTGGGATCAGTGAATCAGAGTTTATTCGCTCATGCGATGTGACGTTTAAGCAGTCAATTAAATTTGTAAATTGGTTAGATAAAGCGCGACATGGTAAGGATAATTTCTACCACCATCTATTTGATATCATTAATTTACAAGGCATAGATACTGTTTCTGCTTGGTTGGCCGAGAAACAAGGTGACTTTGCTGATTATGTTTCTCCCCAGCATCTTGTTTGTGAGGCCGCCAAAGCGCCAAAGCTGATCACTACACCTGAATATGCCGGGGTGTTAGGTTATGCCTATCATCTAAATGCGGCGAAATTTGCCAAATTACTGGCGAAAAACGCGATTGAGAAATTCAACGTTGAGCACATTTTTGCCACGGTGCAGGATGTTCGTTTAGGCGATGATGGTGCAATTTCATCTTTGCTGACTGAGCAAGGGACTCTCTCTTTCGATTTCTATATTGATTGCAGTGGCTTTGAATCTATTTTGTTAGCTAAAGCATTAAAAGTGCCATTTATCAGTAAAGCGCATCAACTGTTTATTGATACTGCATTAGTCGCGCAAATCCCAACGCAACCTACGGATATCATCCCCCCTTATACTCAAGCAACGGCCCATCAAGCGGGTTGGATTTGGGATATTGCATTGACCCAGCGCCGAGGCACGGGATTTGTCTATTCGTCCGCTCATATGACGCAGTCAGAGGCTGAGCGAAAGTTTGACCATTATCTTGGTGGCAAACTTGCCGATGTTCCGCATCGTAAAATTCCAATGACAGTGGGCCATCGTCAACAGTTTTGGGTAAAAAACTGCGTAGCTTTGGGGCTAGCTCAAGGATTTTTAGAGCCGATTGAAGCGACATCCATATTATTAACGGATTTCTCCGCGCGTTTTCTGGCAGAACGTTTCCCTGCACATACAGATGATGTTGATTACTTAGCAAAGCGGTTTAATGATACCGTGGGCTACGCATGGGAGCGGGTCGTAGAATTTGCCAAACTGCATTACTGTTTATCGAATAGAACTGACTCATCATTTTGGCTCGATAATCAGGCTTCAGAGACCATTCCCGAAGGATTAAAACAACGACTCGAACTATGGAAATCCTATAGTCCTATTGCTGAAGATTTTCCATCTAAGTTTGAAGTGTTTAACTTAGACAATTATTTATACGTTCTTTATGGCATGAAATATCAGACTAATTTGCGTGCCGGCTCGTCGGCAACACCGGCCTCTTTGAACATGTATATGAACAAAATGTCGAAGCTAAAACAACGGATGCTAGATGGTTTGCCTGAGCATAGGGAATTGCTCGATAAAATCTGTACCTATGGTTTGCAATCTATTTAATCGTTTTAAATTTAATGGGTAAAAAGGAAAAATATAATGAAAACACAATTTGTACCTTTAAATGACTCGAGTCATAAGAATTTGGCTATTGGTGATAAGGTCGATTACAGCTACTTTGAAACTGTGCATATGCTACCACTGCAAGTGCAAGAGTTTATGTCGGCTGCGACAAGCTTTCCTATTGTTTTTACAAAGAATAACCAAACAGGTGAGTTTGTCTCGATAGCGATTACCGCGCTAAAACCGAATACCAATAAGCTACTAAAAAATGGGCTGTGGCAATCACGGTACTTACCAATTCAAGTGCAGTTATATCCATTAGGCATGACCCATGTCGATGAGGAAAAGATTATTTTAGGCATAGATATTAACAACTCATCCGTGGCTGAAAATGAAACTCACCGGTTATTTACTGAGACAGGAGAGAAAACGGACTACTTGTCCAAGAAGCTCGAACTCGCGGGTTTACAAGCTAGCTATCAAGATATGACGAAGTACTTTATCAAAGTATTGTTGGAGCACGAGTTATTACAACCAAGAACACTTACTGTTACGGCGCTGGATGGCACAAAAACGAATATCGACGGTATCTATACGATTGATGAGCCTAAGCTGCAACAGCTTGATGATGCAACTTTATTGAATTTTGCGAAACGGGGCTTCTATTCGGCCATTTATGCGCATCTTTGTTCATTAAGTTTAATTGATTTAGTAATGGATAGATAAGATAGCGAGCTTTCTATTCTAGTTTGCGAGCATGACGCTCCCAGTCAAGATAATCCAACTTGAGAAAAACAGCTTTAAGGTTTTGACTGGGAGAAATAGCGCCAGTTTTCGCGCTAATAAACCGCCGATAATTGCGCCTGGGCCCGCAAACAGTACCAGCTCGAATAGGGCATGACTGCTACTTGCAAACACATGTATCGGGCTTGCTGACCAGACGGTAATCGCCGATACCACCACTCCGATGGCAACAGCCATCTTGGCACACACTCCCCGTAACATCAGATAGATCACTAAGAGTTCGCCCACGCCAACTGATAACCAAGCGGTGATAATCCCGCCCAAATAACCAATTATTGCTAGCCAGCAATAGTCTCGGGCGTTGAGGCGATGGCTTTGAAGGGGGCGGCGCTGGTTGCTGATAATGATCGCTATCCCTAATGCGATAGAAAAAAGACTAAAGCTAGTATGCAGCGAAGAAGGGGAGTTCAACTGCCATAACTGACTGCTCCAAAGGCCAAGCATTGAGCAGGTCGCCGCTAATAAAATACTCGGAATAAAACCTGACCAGGTTTTGTCATGGTGATGGTGTCGTCGATAGTAGCCTGACCATGAAATCGCCCCTGCCGTCATACCAAAACATTGGATCATGAATGAGGTGGAGACACTCTGAGTTTCACTGAAATTTAAGCTAGAGAACACCGGAATAAAGATCACGCCACCTCCCGCACCCGTAGCATTTGCAAAGATGGCTCCCGTTATCCCCAAAAACAGAAACTGACCGTATTGTTTTATTAACTCAACGGGTTGATGAAATTGGACTAACCAACATAGCCATGCACTCAATAGCACAAGGACGATTGCCATCGCTCGATAATATTGGCCGAGGTTAATCTTTCTGCTTTTGAGGATAAGGCCATATGGCAGCATTTTGAGTGATCGCGAGGGATGGGTGAATTGTTGCATGCATGTTATCAGTCGAAGACAGCGTTGTCACACTGATGTGGAAATAAAAAGTTAAAACATAATCTATTGATATTTAATGGTTAAAAGTGTTTCGACTAAAAAAATACCGATAAATGTCAGAAAAATGTAGAAAACCTGTTCTTTCTTGTGTAATTTAATCAATGACAACGCTGTCATCTGCTTGTGTGATTCGTTGTTTTGTAAGGTCTGCATGAAGAGGATGAGGTCTCCTTATTCATGTACTTGGCAGAAGTATTGCTGGTCGGGCGGCGATACGTTTGTCTTTAATATTTTGATAGTCTCTCCCCAGAAACTAGCGTTGGCTGGGTACTGTAAGCAGTGCCCAGCCATTTTTTTAGGTAGAGCGACCTTGCTTAGGATAAGCAGACAAGTTAGCGGCATTAAAAAATAAAACTCGCTGGATATTCCAGTCATAAAAAAGAGGCTGCGATTCATGGTTATTCATATTGCTACACTGCTTGGCAGTGTAGTAACGATTTTAGCTAAACGTTTGTTGATGTCCATGCTAGGACTCTGGGCGAGCGCTGTGGTTTGTGCTTTTAGTTTCACTGTGATAGCCGCAGTGGCGTCCACATCGTTGACGCTTGCAAATGCCGCCTATGCGGCTGGCAATTCTACGGCAAGCAATCCCGCTCCCATCAAGATAGTGACTACCATCCAACAGCAATGGCAGTTTAATCTCCTCAAAGAGGCGCTGCGCCGCTCTGGTCAGTCCTATCAGGTCGAGCAAATGTCGACGCAGATGAACCAGAAACGTAAGGTCGAAGAAGCGCTGGCTGGTACAGTCGATGTTTTTTGGAGCATGACTTCCAAGGAGCTTGAGGAAACTGTGCTCCCGGTTCGTATCCCCTTGTTTAAGGGATTGCTCGGTAACCGCCTGTTAATTATCCGCAAAACGGATGAGGCCAGATTTGCTAATGTAAAAACACTGGCGGATTTTAAGCAATTAAAAGCGGGACAAAACCGCTATTGGCCCGATGCCAGCATCCTCGAAGCTAATGGTTTGCCTGTCGTGACTAGCTATCAATACACCAATCTCTATCCGATGTTAGAGGGCGGCCGATTCGATTACCTTGCCCTCGGCGCACAGGAAATTGGCGATGAACTCGCAACCCATCCTGACCCCGCGCTGAAAATCGATACTCACATCCTGCTGCAATATCGCTCGCCGGCATATTTTTTTGTGTCCCCCAAGCGTCCCGAGTTAGCGGCGGCAATCTTAGCGGGGCTCGAAAACATGATAAGCGACGGCAGCTTTGATGAGATGTTTAATCGCGAGCTTAAAATAGACAAGCTCTACCGTGATGCCCAGTTTGATCAGCGCGTCATTATTCGTCTCGATACGCCCGATTTAAGTCCCTTAACCCCCATTGAACGCCAAGAGTTGTGGTTAGATCTATTTAGTATGCAAGGTGCAAAATAATGAAAACATTAGCCTTAAAAGTACAAATTGGGTTAGCAGTTGCGATATTTATGATAGTCAGCGTGCTATTTGGGGTGTCCTATTGGTTGGCGAGCGATAGTTTGGCTAGCAACGAAATGGCCTTTGAAGACAATACCGTTGCGAATCTTCAAGTCACCATGGCACAGCCGATTTTTACCTACGACTACGAACAGATCCGTGCCGTATTATCTGTCATGTTAAAGTCTGAACAAATCTATCAAATTACCGTTGTGGATCATCGGGGCAAGTTGCTTGCCGAAGACAAACAAGCCGAGACCGTTGCCGCAAGTGACCTACAAACAAGAGAGTTACAGTTCAGCGATCAAGGGAATCCGACCGGGCGTTTAACCATTGCCTTCTCTACCTTGCCGGTTAAGGCGCAATTATCCGACTTACTGCTGGGGTACTTTTTACAGGCGCTGCTGATTTTAGCGGGCAGTCTGTTAGTGATTTTCATCATTCTCAAACGCTTAGTGATTAGTCCTCTGGATAAGGTTGTCGCCGCATTAGAAGAAATCGCCAATGGTGATGGTGATTTAAGCCACAGATTACCCGTGGAGAGCGAAGATGAAATCGGCAAACTCGCTAATGCTTTCAACGGGTTTGTCGAGCAAATTCATGGCACTATTACCAGAGTGCATGAAACCTCGGGCTTGCTTTTGGGCGATGCTAAGGCGCTGGGCACGCTGTCGCAAAGCAACAATCAAAGGGTGCAAGCGCAGCTTAAAGAAACCGAAGCCGCGGTCACGGCCGTGACTCAATTGAGTGCCAGTGCCAACGAAGTGGCCATCAATGCTAAACGTACCGCCGATGCGGCAACCCAAGCCGATAGAGCGGTCGACGATGGTCAGCGTCAGTTTGACTCGGGCTTAGCCATTACCCGTCAATTGGCGGGGGAATTAGCGCGTTCTGCCCAATCGGTATCGCAGTTACAACAGGAAACCCAACGCATCGATGAAGTCGTGGTGGTGATCAGCAGCATTGCCGAACAGACTAATCTACTCGCCCTAAATGCCGCCATTGAAGCCGCCAGAGCGGGTGAGCAGGGGCGTGGTTTTGCCGTTGTTGCCGATGAAGTGCGCTCTTTAGCGAGCCGTACCCAACAGGCGACGGGAGAAATCCAAAAAATGATCCAACAGGTGCAGAGCCGAGTTGCCGAAACCGTGAATGTGATGCAATCGAGCCAGACTCTCTCCAATCAAGGGGTCAACCGTTCGGAAGAAATTAAGCTAGTGCTGTCTAAAGTGACTGATTTAGTTTCCAATATCAGTAATATGAATATCGAAGTTTCCCATGCGGCGCAGGAGCAAACCTGTGTCACCGAAGCGATTTCTCGTACATTAAATGATCTTGCCAATGTCTCAGGTTCAGCCTCCCTCGATAGTGAGCACTTAGCACAATCGAGTGAGCGACTGTTTCACCAAGGGGAAAGACTGCGGACGTTAGTAACTTCCTTCAGATTGTAGCCATTTCTGAAGCTAGAAAAGGAATATCATGAATAAAACGATTGCCGCCACCGCGATTTTATTGGCTCTGGGCTTAACGGCCTGTAGCGACGCGCCTAAAACCGAGGCAGTGCCTAGCTCAAGCTCTGTTGAGCAAGCTAAGTCCAGCCAATTAACCCAAGCGCAATTGCAGCAGTTTGGGGATACCTTGGGCGTGAGTTATCGCGTGCTCACCAACAGGCCCGATGATAGTTGTGACAAAGCCGCTGCCGAAGGTCGTTGTTTTGTTGCTGAAATCGATTTTGTCCCAGAGGTTGAGCTTAAGAGCCTAGATTGGGCAATTTATTTTAGTCAGATGCGGCCAGTTCAAGCCGTTGAAAGCAAAGAGTTTAGTATTACGCATATCAAGGGCGATCTGTATCGCATCGCGCCCACCGAGGCATTTAGCGGTTTTAGCAAGGGCGAGAAAAAGACCTTAAAATTCCGCGGTGAGCTATGGCAGCTCTCTGAAACCGATGCCATGCCAAACTATTACATAGTTGCTGGCGAATTATCGCCAGTGGTGATCGCCAGCACGCAAGTGCAGCAAGATCCTGAAACGGGGATGGAAGTGCGCCCCTATGTTGAGGCGTACACCGATATGGTGAAGCAGTATCGCCGTACCGATGCGGATAAATTAGCGCCTGCCACACCTGCACAGCTATTTAGCAATAATCAACACGTCAGTGAAGATGCCAGCTTAGCGGTCAATACCATTATTCCGACGCCGCAAAAAGTCGCTATCCACAGCCAAGATAAAGCCGTGTCACTGACCTCTGGTATTAAACTGGATTTCGGCTCGGTCACCAACGCATCTGCCGCACAACAAGCTTTGGCTCCTGAACAGTTGGCGGCGGCACTTTCTCGTTTAGCGCGCCTAGGTGTTAACGAGTCTGAACAAGGTTTGGCGGTAAAGCTGAACTGGCGCCAAGGCGCGGAGGGCAGTTATCTGCTGGATATCAAAGCGGATGCGATTGAGATTGCTGCTGCCGATGCTGCAGGGTTTTCCTATGCGTTATCGTCACTTGCCAGTTTGATTAATGTGCAGGATCTGCGTGTAAATACCATGACGATTGAGGACAGCCCAAGGTATCCCTTCCGTGGCATGCATATCGATGTGGCCCGTAACTTCCACAGCAAGGCGTTGATTTTTGACCTGCTGGATCAAATGGCGGCATACAAGCTCAACAAGTTACATTTGCATATGGCCGACGATGAAGGTTGGCGCCTAGAGATCGATGGCCTGCCTGAACTGACTGACATCGGCAGTAAGCGTTGCCACGATCTTGAGGAAAACACCTGTTTGTTACCGCAGCTTGGCAGCGGGCCTTTTGCGGATGTTCCCGTTAACGGTTTCTATAGCAAACAAGACTATATCGACATAGTCAAATATGCCGATGCGCGCCAGATTCAAGTGATCCCTTCCATGGATATGCCAGGCCATAGTCGCGCAGCGATTAAAGCGATGGAGGCGCGTTACCGTCGATTACAGGGGGAAGGCGTAGAGCTTCAAAACACGGATAAAGTGCAGGTTGTCCCTGTGCAGGAAACGGCAAATCAAGCTAACACAGCGGTAAAAGCGTTAGATGCGGGCGCTCGTCAATTGCAAGCTGAAGGGAAAACCACGGCAGCCGAGCAATATTTGTTATCCGATGCAAACGACAAAACGGTTTATTCTTCGGTGCAGTATTACAACGATAACACCCTGAACGTTTGCATGGAGTCGACCTATCAATTTGTCAATAAAGTCATTGATGAAATTGCCAAGTTACACCAAGCCGCGGGCCAGCCATTAACCCGCTACCATATCGGTGCCGACGAAACGGCAGGGGCGTGGAAACAATCACCCGCCTGTTTGGAGTTTGTGGCTAATAACGATAAAGGCGTTAAGTCGATAGATGACTTAGGCGCTTATTTTATCGAACGAATTTCGACTATGTTAGCGGCAAAAGGCATTGAAGCGGCTGGTTGGAGCGATGGTATGAGCCATGTTCGCCCAAGCAATATGCCTGCAAAAGTTCAATCCAATATTTGGGATGTGATTGCCTACAAAGGCTATGAGCATGCCAATCAGCAAGTCAACAACGGTTGGGATGTGGTGCTGTCAAACCCTGAGGTGCTGTACTTCGACTTCCCCTATGAAGCCGATCCTAAGGAGCATGGCTATTATTGGGCAAGTCGTGCAACCAACGCGCACAAAGTGTTTAGCTTTATGCCGGATAACTTAGTGGCAAACGCGGAGCAGTGGACCGACATTCAAAATCTGCCTTTTGAGGCCGACGATAGGGCTCGAACCGATGAGAAGGGCAAACAATCTGGCCCAAGGGAACAAGGTAAAGCCTTTGCCGGATTACAGGGCCAACTCTGGAGTGAAACCATCCGCAGCGATAACA
The DNA here is from genome assembly GCF_002196695.1 of Shewanella sp. Shew256. Lineage (NCBI taxonomy): Bacteria > Pseudomonadati > Pseudomonadota > Gammaproteobacteria > Alteromonadales > Shewanellaceae > Shewanella > Shewanella sp. Shew256. Next base: position 63,795 of record NZ_NAJR01000002.1, read on the forward strand.
CTGTGGAATATATGATTTTCCCGCGTTTACTGATGCTGGCGGAGCGCGCTTGGCATCAAGCCGCGTGGGAAGTGCCATATCAATATCAAGGCGCTTTGTATAATCAAACGACGGGGCATTTCACCGCCTCGATGCGTGAGGCACAGGCACAATCTTGGCAGCAAATGGCCAACACCTTAGGGCATAAGGAGTTTATCAAACTTGATAAAGCGGGTATCGATTACCGAGTGCCGACCGTCGGCGCCGAGATCCGTGACGGTAAACTGTTTGCCAACGTGGCTTATCCGGGACTTAAGATTGAATGGCGACAAGCGAGTGGGCAGTGGCAATCCTATCAAGCTGGACAGTCGGTAACGGGCTCCGTTGAGATCCGCGCGATTGCGGCCGATGGGAAACGTAAAGGTCGCAGCTTAGTCGTTAATTAATCAAATAGTTATATCTGGCTGTATTTTAAAATAAAAATACAGCCTTTTTCTTTTTCACTTTCAGCCATTTCTTCCGTCTGACATTTGATTAGAAATTGCTTCAAAAAGTAAATGACAACGCTGTCATTTTTGCTGTAACATTGAGTTAACTAAAGTTGAGTGTCGTATTAACGGCATAAGTATAAGCAACGGTAGCGCTGCATTAAGAGATGAAGAGGGGTGTCATGGGGTTAGTCCAGACAAAAGATCAACAACTGTTTATCGGTGTTGATGGGGGCGGCAGTAAGTGCCGAGCCACTATCTATACTGCGGACGGTACCGTTTTAGGGACAGGTGTTGCTGGGCGCGCTAATCCGCTGCATGGTCTTGCACAAACATTTGCATCTATTGAAGCATCGACTCGCCAAGCTCTGCTGGATGCGGGCATGAAAGAAACCGATAGCCATTTACTCGTCGCGGGCTTAGGGCTGGCGGGAGTCAATGTGCCGCGCCTGTATCAGGATGTGATCAGCTGGCAGCATCCGTTTGCCGCCATGTATGTCACTACGGATCTTCATACCGCTTGTATCGGTGCACACCGTGGCGCGGATGGTGCGGTGATCATTACGGGCACAGGTTCTTGCGGTTACGCCCATGTAGGCGATGACAGCTTAAGCATCGGTGGCCACGGTTTTGCGCTGGGCGATAAGGGCAGTGGTGCTTGGCTTGGCTTAAAAGCTGCCGAGCATGTGTTACTCGCCCTCGATGGCTTTGCAGCACAGACCGCCTTAACCGAGATGCTGTTAAACCATTTTGGGGTAAGTGATGCCTTGGGCATCGTCGAGCATCTCGCTGGTAAGTCTTCGAGTTGCTATGCCGAATTAGCCAGAAGCGTACTCGATTGCGCAAACGCGGGGGATGAAGTCGCTCGCGGGATTGTGCAGGAAGGGGCCGATTACATCAGTGAAATGGCACGCAAGCTGTTTAGTCTCAATCCGGTGCGTTTCTCTATGATCGGCGGCCTTGCCGAACCGCTACAGGCCTGGCTTGGCAGCGATGTGGTGGCCAAGATTTCTGAAACCTTAGCGCCGCCAGAATTGGGGGCCATGTACTTCGCTCAGCAGCAATTTAACTCAGTCAACATTAATGAATAAGCCGTTTTAGCCCATCAGTGCTAAAGCAATACCCGTATTGATTTGTAAGGTAAATAACATGACAAACACTATTATGGAGCAAGAAGCTCGCACCGCGCCGCAGAAGATTGCGGGTCAGTTAGCCGCTAACGCCGATTTAATGCAGCAGTTAGGTGAAAAGCTGCGTGCTTTCGATCCCCGTTTTGTGATGATTGTGGGCCGTGGTTCATCGGACCATGCGGGTGTATTTGCTAAATATCTTTTTGAAATCGAAGCGGGTGTACCGACCTTTGCCGCCGCGCCATCTGTGGCCAGCGTTTACGGTAAAACCTTGAAGTTAGAAGGCGGATTAGTGATTGTGATTTCGCAATCTGGCCGCAGCCCTGATATTTTAGCCCAGGCGCGTATGGCGAAAAACGCAGGCGCGTTTTGTGTGGCGTTAGTGAACGATGAAACCGCGCCAATCAAGGATATCGTCGATGTGGTAGTGCCATTACGTGCTGGCGAAGAGAAAGCCGTTGCCGCAACAAAGAGCTACCTTGCAACTCTGTCGTCGATTCTACAATTAGCCTCGGCGTGGACGCAGAGCGAATCCCTCGCGGCGGCTGTTAACTCGTTACCTCAAGCACTGCAAACAGCGGTGGATGCTGAGCCACAATTGACCCCAGCATCGGTTGAAAACGTGAAAAACTTAGTCGTACTAGGCCGTGGTTTAGGTTATGCCGTGTCTAAGGAAATCGCACTTAAGTTAAAAGAAGTGTGTTCTATCCACGCAGAAGCTTTTAGTAGTGCAGAGTTCCTCCATGGTCCTGTGACCTTAGTGGAGAAAAAACTTACGATTGTGGATGTCTGCATTGGCGATGAGTCGTACGCTAGCCATATCGAACAGATTGAAAATGTGAGCCAACGTGGCGCCGATTTAGTGCATTTAAATCAAACGTCGACGGATATTCACCCACGTGTTGCGCCGTTAGCCTTGCTACAACGTTTTTATATCGACGTGGCCGCAGTCGCGATTGCCCGTGGTATTGACCCTGACCAACCCGCTGGGCTGAAAAAAGTCACTCAAACGCTGTAATGGATGGCCGTTGTGCCGCGTTAATTTGAAAAGAGGTTTGGGATGAAATTCACCTTAATTGCCGAGCAACTGTTTGATGGTGAAGCCTTCCATCGGGATGTGCCTGTCACCATTGAAGATGGTCTGATAGCCAGCTTAGACACCGCATCGGGTGCTAAGGAAATCCGCTACCCAGGCACCCTAGTGCCAGGTTTTATCGATGTACAAGTTAACGGCGGTGGCGGCGCGTTATTCAATAGCAGCCCAACGGTCGCTTGCATTGAAACCATAGGCAAGGCGCATGCTCGCTTTGGTACCACTGGCTTTTTACCTACGCTTATCACAGATGATGTGCAGGTGATGGCCAAGGCTGCCGATGCGGTTGCCAGTGCGGTCGCGCAAAAGAGTGCAGGCGTATTAGGCGTACATTTTGAAGGCCCGCATCTTTCGGTACCTAAAAAAGGCGTGCATCCACAAGGTTTTATCCGTGAGATCACCGAGGCTGAACTGGCGATTTTTTGCCGTCAGGATTTAGGTATTCGAGTAGTGACCTTAGCGCCTGAAAATGTCTCGCCTGAGGTGATCCGCCTGTTGGTGGAGTCGGGCGTTAAAGTGTGTTTAGGCCACTCCAATGCGGACTACGATACCGTTGTCGCAGCATTAGCGGCGGGGGCGACAGGCTTCACTCACCTCTACAATGCCATGTCACCCTTAGGTTCCCGTGAGCCTGGCGTGGTGGGCGCGGCGATTGAGAGCGAAACCGCTTGGTGTGGTTTGATTGTCGATGGCCACCATGTGCATCCAGCGGCCGCAAGAGTCGCCCTGCGCGCTAAACCCCGTGGCAAAGTGATGTTGGTAACCGATGCCATGCCGCCAGTAGGCATGGAGGATGAAACCAGTTTTGAGCTGTTTGGTACTCAGGTACTGCGTGTCGGCGATAGATTAAATGCGGTGACGGGTGAACTGGCAGGCTGCGTATTAGACATGGCGACCGCAGTTGAGAACAGTGTGAAGATGCTCGGTTTACCGCTCGGTGAGGCCTTGAGAATGGCGTCTTTGTATCCTGCCGAGTTCCTTGGCATTGCCGAGAGCGTTGGTCGGTTAGCAGTAGGGCAGCGTGCCGATCTAGTGCTGCTAGATAATCAACACAAAGTGCTAGCCAACTACATTGCTGGAAATGCGGTTTATGTTCGCCCTTAGTGTGGGTTGAGTCAGTAAAGCGTTAACCTTGGCCCTTGTCGTATTTTGATGACAGGGGCTAAGTTTTTTTATTGTACAGTCTGCATTTTGCTCAAAAGTTATAAAATAATTTAAATAACAATAATAAAGGATAATGGTATGAGTACGACTGCGCCGGAATCTATCACCAATACGGGCGTGAATGCTCAGGAGGCTGCCGCGCAAAAGCGTCAGTCAAAACCGCGGTTGATGTCCCTCGATGCCCTGCGTGGCTTCGATATGTTTTGGATTCTAGGTGGCGAAGCCCTATTTGGTGCCTTGCTTATGTTGACGGGCTGGGCGGGCTGGCAATGGGGTGATACCCAAATGCACCATAGTGAGTGGAATGGGTTTCGCTTCTATGATTTGATTTTTCCGCTGTTTATTTTCCTCTCTGGTGTTGCCCTAGGATTATCGCCAAAACGCTTAGATAAACTGCCGATGCAGGAGCGCATGCCTGTGTATCGCCACGGAATAAAGCGACTGTTTCTACTGTTGTTGCTTGGGATTCTTTATAACCATGGTTGGGGAACCGGGGCGCCTGCCGATCCTGAAAAAGTCCGTTATGCCAGCGTATTAGGTAGAATTGCCTTTGCATGGTTTTTTGCCGCATTGCTGGTGTGGCATACCAGTTTACGAACCCAAGTGCTGGTGGCCTTGGGCATCTTAGTGGCCTATGGCGCGATGCAACTCTGGTTACCGTTTCCTGGTGGACAGGCTGGTGTGTTATCACCCACAGAGTCAATCAATGCTTATGTGGATAGCCTGTTACTGCCGGGTGTGAGCTATCAAGGACGAACGCCCGATCCTGAAGGCGTGTTATCGACTCTGCCCGCCGTAGTCAACGCCTTAGCGGGGGTGTTTGTCGGTCATTTTATTGTGAAATCCCATCCAAAAGGGGAGTGGGCTAAGGTTGGCCTATTGAGCGTTGCCGGTGGTGTTTGTTTGGCCCTAGGCTGGTTGCTGGATGGGGTTATTCCCGTCAATAAAGAGCTGTGGACAAGCTCTTTTGTGTTGGTCACTAGCGGTTGGAGCATGCTGCTGTTAGCACTATTTTATGCCCTTGTGGATGTGCTGAAATGGCAAAAGCTCGCCTTTATTTTTGTGGTGATAGGCACTAACGCCATCATTATTTATTTGGCCTCCAGCCTAGTGGATTGGAAGTATATCGCCCAGAGTGTGTTCGGTGGCGTTATCGCGGTATTGCCGGAAAATGCTCAGCACTTAGGAGCTGTGATTGGTTTGCTCACCGTTCAATGGTTAGTGCTGTATTGGATGTATCGTCGCAACATTTTTGTGCGGATCTAACGCCGATATCTGATTTTTCTTAAAGCCACGGACTCACCTCTGTGGCTTTTTTATTTCTAGCAAACAAAGGGCACAGAGCATCTTTGGTTGTAAATCAGCGGTTAACTGAGAGTTTATGGCTCATTCTGGGGCAAATAGGGCCATTTTGCGGGCTAAATCGCAAATGACAGCGTTGTCTTTTTGTGTTGTTTGTTTTAACATCACTGAAACAATGGTGCGTTCGGATGATAACATTAGCCATTGCAGATGAGTTGCGATACGGATGTGCGGAATACTCAGCGGTTTTTAGTCCCGCCATCACCTTAAAAAATTAATTACTATAAGAAGCAGGTTTATGGAAATGACACTCGATAAAAGCCAGCAGAAAAGCAGTTTTCTCCCCATGGCGATAGTGGCAGCACTCTTTTTCATCCTCGGATTCGCAACCTGGTTGAATGGATCCTTGATGCCCTATTTAAAACAAATTTTGCAACTCAATCCCTTCCAAGCCTCACTAATCCTGTTCTCCTTTTACATTGCGGTGACCTTTACCGCGCTGCCTTCGGCGTGGGTTATCCGTAAAGTCGGTTATAAAAATGGTATGGCACTGGGGATGGGCATCATGATGCTCGCAGGCCTATTATTTATTCCTGCGGCTAAGACCCAAATATTTGGCCTGTTTTTATGTGCACAATTAGTGATGGGCACAGGCCAAACCCTACTGCAAACGGCAGTAAACCCCTACGTGGTTCGCCTTGGGCCTGAAGAGTCTGCCGCGGCCCGTGTGAGTGTGATGGGCATTTTGAATAAAGGTGCTGGAGTGATTGCACCGTTAGTTTTCTCAGCATTGATTTTAGATAGCTTTAAAGACCGCATTGGCACTACGTTAACCCAAGTGCAAATTGATGAAATGGCAAACAGCTTGGTTTTCCCTTACCTCGGTATGGCAATCTTTATTGGGGTGTTGGCGCTTGCTGTTAAAAAATCGCCTCTGCCAGAATTATCTAATGAAGATGAAGTGGCCGAGCACACAGATAAAGGCCAAATCAAGGCTGCCTTGTCTCATCCTAACTTAGCCTTTGGGGTTATCGCGCTATTTGTCTACGTGGCGGTTGAGGTGATTGCCGGTGACACTATCGGTACCTTCGCCTTATCGCTAGGGGTTGAACATTACGGCGTGATGACCTCCTACACTATGGTGTGTATGGTGCTGGGTTATACCTTAGGGATTATCTTGATCCCTCGCTTTATCTCTCAGCCAACGGCACTGATGATTTCGGCGATTCTTGGGCTATTACTGACCCTTGCTATCCTGTTCGGGGATAATAATTCCTACGCGATTGCCAATGCGCTGTTAGTGCCTTTCGGCGGTGTGGCCTTGCCTGATACCTTACTCTTCATTGCCTTCTTAGGATTAGCCAATGCGATTGTTTGGCCTGCGGTGTGGCCTCTGGCGCTGTCGGGTTTAGGTAAGCTCACCAGCACAGGTTCGGCATTACTCATCATGGGGATTGCGGGTGGTGCTTTTGGTCCACTGTTTTGGGGACTCACGAGTTCGGCCACAGATATGGGGCAGCAGGGCGGTTATATGGTGATGTTACCTTGCTACCTGTTTATCCTCTTCTATGCCGTGAAAGGCCATAAGATGCGTCACTGGTAATCGGCTATCACGCGATGTAAAAAAGCCCTCAACAGAGGGCTTTTTGCTATTTGCTAGATATGAATTAGAAGGCGTAGCTGACTGTTGCTAATACGGTATCGTCGTTTTTCCACACGCCGTCAGAGACTTTCTGATCGCCGCTCAAATCAGTGCCAAGCCATGCGAGCGACAGGCCAAATCCCATAAATTCCGTGGATACGCCAACGGAATAATCCGAATAGCTATCAAAGCCTTCACCATCGTCTAAGGCATCACCTACGTTGTAGCCGTAATGCAGGTCGAGGTTCCAGTTTTCAACAAACTCATAGGAGTAATTGATTTCGCCGTAGTGGTAATCTAAATCGCTGCCACCGTAATCATTGGTGTACCAATAGGCTACGCGAAAGCCGCTAAACTCGACGCCAGCTGTGACTTCGAAATAGCCGAGATCACTCTCGCCCGAATAGTTATAGCGGTTGAGGGTCACGTCGTAACTGACGTTGTCATTGATGTCACCGCCGTAGGCAACATAGAAGTCATACTCTATATCTGGACCGTTGTAACCTGGCTCATCAAAGTCGACATTACTGGCCCAGGCGCCGACCGAAAATCCGGACTCAAAACTCCAATCGACACCGCCTTGAACCGCAGGATCGCCCGCGGTTTGCGAGATGCCTCGGAAGCGATAATCATTGGTTACGCTAATTTCCCCCGACACTTCTGCGGCGGCAATGCCGGAGAATAAGCTGGTCGTCAGCGCAAGCCCAACAACTTGTGCCAGCCGTTTTTTATTTAGGTTGTTATTCACGGTATTTCTCCCATTTTCTTGATTGACACGGATGTACTAAGTTCTTTTAGCTTTTAAAACAGGCTAGTACATTCGTTGCTTTGCCAAACAACAACCCAGGAAACCCCGTAGCTGTGACCTCATGGCGAGTTAAGCTAAATTGCTTTAGCTTGGTTAATCGAGGCAAAAAGCACCCCCTATGAAACTCACTTTTGTTCGAAGATGACATAAACCTTGCGGCAGGGCTCTACAACTTGCCACTGCCCTTGGAACCCCGCAGGAATAATAAATCGGTCGCCGACAGTGAAGGTTTGTGACTGCCCCTCAAGATCTGTGATGACGCTGGTCCCTTCGAGGACCTCGCAATACTCGTATTCAGTGTAGTTGATTTTCCAAGCACCTGATTCGCTTTGCCAAATTCCACTGTGGAATTGATTACAGGGACTAGAGTAATGATTCTGTAATTGCTGGGTGGGATTACCAGAGATGCGCTTTTCTGGGGCAACTTGGTAACTTTCCATCGGCGACTGTGCGCTAGCAAAGCGAATGATCGACGTGATGCTCATTGTTATATTGGCTCCAGTCGAAGTTATTTCATGGTGGGCATAACAAACTCAGCTTGAGTCTGTTTGCCTACGGGCCAGCGTGCCGTGATGGCTTTACGTTTGGTATAAAAACGTACCCCGTCAGGGCCATGCATATGCAGGGGACCAAAGAGCGAACGTTTCCAGCCACCGAAGGAGTGGAAGGCCATAGGCACAGGGATGGGCACGTTAACGCCCACCATACCCACCTGCACATGGTGGCAAAAATGTCTGGCGGCCTCACCGCTTTGGGTAAAGATGGCGGTGCCATTACCAAATTCATGCTGGTTGATAAGCGCCAGTGCGCTGGCATAGTCCTTAACCCGCACAATCGACAGCACTGGACCGAAGATTTCTTCGCGGTAAATACGCATCTCAGGGGTGACGTTATCGAATAAACAGGCGCCTAAGAAGTACCCCTGCTGATGGTCGGCAACGGTTAACTGGCGACCGTCCACCACTAAGGTCGCACCTTCTTTAACACCGGCGTCGACAAATTCCGTGACTTTGGCGAGGTGTTGGCGGGAGATCAACGGTCCCATTTCCATCTCAGGGGTGAGGCCATTGCCCACTTTTAACTGTTGAATTTGCGGTAATAATTTATCGACCAGCTTATCGCCCACATCCCCTACGGCCAATACCACTGAAATGGCCATGCAACGCTCGCCCGCGCTGCCATAGGCGGCGCCCATGAGTGCACTTACCGCTTGATCTAAATCCGCATCCGGCATCAGTAGCATATGGTTTTTTGCGCCGCCGAGGGCCTGCACCCGTTTACCGTGTTTAGATGCGGTGCTGTAAATGTATTCCGCAATCGGGGTGGAGCCAACAAAGCTGACGGCCTGAATATCTTCATGGCTGAGCAGGGTATCGACGGCCTCTTTATCACCGTTGACTACGTTAAATACCCCAGCAGGGAGACCTGCTTGCGTGAGTAATTCCGCAATACGCATCACTGCGCTTGGGTCTTTCTCCGAAGGCTTCATAATAAAGGTGTTACCGCAGGCAATCGCGATTGGGAACATCCACATGGGAACCATCACGGGGAAGTTAAAGGGCGCTATGCCTGCGACAACACCTAAAGCTTGATTGACCGACCAAGCGTCGACGCCACCGCCGACCTGCTGGGTATGTTCCCCTTTGAGCAAGTGTGGGATACCACAGGCAAATTCGACGACTTCGAGACCACGAATGAGTTCTCCCCGCGCATCATCGAGCACTTTGCCGTGCTCTAAGGTAATCAGCTGCGCCAGCTCATCCATATGTTGCTCGACTAGCGCCTTAAACTTAAATAACACACGAGCACGATTGAGGGGCGTTACCTGTGACCAAGTGTCGAAGGCCGATTTGGCGATAGCAATGGCGGCAGAGACTTCGTCGCGACTCGCGAGGGAGACTTGGCCTCGGCATTCTCCCGTCGCGGGTTCGAAAATCTCTTGGCTTCTTGTACTGGCTGCGGTGTGCGCGCCATTCACATAATGAGTCATTGTCAGCATAGGTAACCTTTCAATTGCCCCCAATTTGGGCGTTAGATAAAAAATTGTGCATCATCCTACGGCGCGAATCGCATCGCCTAGGCTGTTAACTATTTGGTCTATTTGGTGTTTCTCTGCGATTAAAGGTGGAGAAATGGCGATAATATCGCCCGTCGCCCGCACGAGCGTGCCTTGATGGAAGCAATGCTCGAACACGCTGTAACCGCGTTTGCCGACGCCTTGGCTATTCGGCGCGAGTTGGAAGCCTGCGACCAATCCGGTGTTGCGGATATCAATCACATTCGGCAAACCTTTGAGACTATGAACGGCATCCTCGAAATAACGCTCAAGTTCGAAGCTGCGTTCAAATAGCTGTTCGTTTTCATAGATGGACAGCGTGGCGAGCGCTGCGGCCGCCGCTACTGGATGCCCTGAATAGGTATAGCCGTGGAAAAACTCGATGAGTTCGGTGGGGCCTTGCATACAGGTATCGTGAATAAAATCCTGCACAAACACGGCGCCCATTGGGATCGCACCATTATTGATGGCCTTGGCCGTGGTGATTATGTCGGGGATAACGCCCCAGCGTTGGCTGGCAAAGGCGGCACCAACGCGGCCAAAGGCGGTAATTACTTCATCAAAAATCAACAGGATGCCGTGTTTTTGGGTGATTTCCCGTAGGCGTTTTAAGTAACCCTGTGGCGGTAAAATCACCCCCGCCGAACCCGACATAGGCTCGACGATAACGGCGGCAATATTCTCAGCGCCGTGGAGTGTGACGAGTTGTTCTAATACTTCGGCTTTTTCCGCACCAAGGCTAGGCAAGCCACGGCTAAAGGCTGAATTTTGAATATCTAAGGTGTGGGGCAGGTGGTCCACGCCTTGTAGCAGTTGGCCACTGAAGGCTTTACGGTTATTGCTCAAGCCTCCCACTGAAATGCCGCCAAATCCTACGCCATGGTATCCCAACTCACGGCCAATAAAGCGAGTGCGTGACGCTTGGCCATTAGCTCTGTGGTAACAGAGTGCCATTTTAAGCGCGGTATCGACGGACTCTGATCCCGAGTTGGTAAAAAAGACCTTATTGAGTCCTTCAGGGCTGAGTTCAGTTAACCGTTCGGCGAGTTCGAAGGCGAGAGGATGACCCATTTGGAAGGACGGCGCGTAATCCATCTCGCGAATTTGCTTGCTAACGGCTTCGCTGATCTCACGGCGTCCATGGCCGGCGTTACAACACCACAAGCCAGCCGTTGAGTCTAATACCTTGTTGCCATTGATATCCGTGTAGTACATGCCTTCTGCTTGGGCGAGCAGGCGAGGGCTGGCTTTAAACTGGCGGTTGGCGGTAAAGGGCATCCAATAATGTTCGAGAGAAGGATGCTCATGCGTTGCGTTGTAGGGTGAATCGGCCATAGTGTTTACCTTGTCCTTTTCCTTGTTAAATGAGGTCAGGTCTTCGTTAAGGGTGGCTAATATTTGCTATGCTATGTTAGAAATAATGAACATGGAAGAGGTGTGTGCAGTTATTTGTGGCAAAAATGCTATTTTTGTAAAAAATATTGAATATTAATGATTGAACAGCGTAATCTAAGCAGCAGTTAACGACTTAGGTCATCTTTGGCATTTGGCCGTCGAGATAGCCCTCATCCCAATAAAGCTAAAATAAACAAATACAAACGATCAAGAGGTCATCATGAGTACACCTAAAAAACGGAGTGATTGGGAAAGCCTCGCTGCTAGCCTAGCAATCAATGGCAAGGCTTATATCAATGGCGAATACCGCGATGCGGCAGCGGGCAGCACCTTTGATTGTGTCAGCCCAATCGACGGACGCGTATTAGCCAAGGTCGCCAGTTGCGATCTGATGGACGCCAATATCGCCGTCGCTAATGCCCGTGAGGTGTTTGAATCTGGCGTATGGTCAAAGACTGCCCCTGTTAAACGTAAGCAAGTGATGATCCGTTTTGCCGAGTTATTGGAAGAAAATGCCAATGAACTCGCCCTGTTAGAAACTTTGGACATGGGTAAGCCAATCCGCTTTTCAAAGGCGGTAGATATTGCCGGTGCCGCCCGTGCTATCCGTTGGTCGGGTGAGGCCGTCGATAAACTCTACGACGAGCTAGCGCCTACGGCACATAATGAAATCGGCATGATCACCCGCGAGCCCGTGGGTGTGGTGGCGGCGATTGTGCCTTGGAACTTCCCGTTATTAATGGCCTGTTGGAAGCTGGGGCCAGCACTGGCGACGGGTAACAGCGTTATTCTTAAACCTTCTGAGAAATCTCCCTTAACGGCCATTCGTATCGCCGAGCTTGCGGTGCAGGCTGGGATCCCTAAGGGCGTGCTAAACGTACTGCCGGGTTATGGGCATACGGTCGGCAAGGCGCTGGCGCTGCATATGGATGTGGATACCTTAGTCTTTACTGGCTCAACAAAAATCGCTAAGCAATTAATGATTTATGCGGGCGAATCGAATATGAAGCGGGTGTGGCTTGAGGCTGGCGGTAAGAGCCCGAATATTGTATTTAACGATGCGCCCGATCTTAAAGCTGCGGCGGTGGCGGCCGCCGAAGCCATTGCCTTTAACCAAGGTGAAGTCTGTACTGCGGGCTCGCGTTTGCTGGTGGAGTCTGGGGTTAAAGATCAACTGATTGAGCTTATCGCCGAAGAACTCGCCTCGTGGCAACCTGGGCATCCGCTGGATCCCGCTACTGTCAGCGGCGCTGTGGTCGATAAGCAGCAATTAGATACCATCTTAAGCTATATCAAGGCGGGCCAAGACGAAGGCGCGAGTTTAGTCCATGGTGGACAACAAGTGCTGGCTGATACGGGCGGCGTGTATGTGCAACCCACTATCTTTAGCCAAGTACACAACAAGATGAAAATCGCCAGCGAGGAAATCTTTGGCCCTGTGTTATCTGTCATTGAATTCAATGGCATGGAAGAGGCGATTGCGATAGCCAATGACACCATTTACGGCTTAGCGGCAGGGGTGTGGACGGCGGATATCAGCAAGGCACACAAAACCGCGAAGGCGCTGCGCTCGGGTATGGTGTGGATTAACCATTATGATGGAGGCGATATGACGGCGCCTTTCGGTGGTTATAAACAATCGGGCAATGGCCGCGATAAATCCATGCACTCCTTCGATAAATACACCGAAATCAAGGCGACTTGGATAGCCCTCTAAGTCGTTTTGACTCGCTCTCAAGCCTCTTTACGCCGATGCGAAAGGGGCTTTATTTTTTCTGGTTAACCCTCTAATTAAATGGATAAAGTGGCGCAAGGGTGCCTCTTGGGGATTTTTGCTGTACATTGCTCGGATGATGAACTCATTTGCTAAGGGATGTTCTGTGAGTCTCAAATACTTATCTTTGACCTTAATGCTGCTAGCCACCTTGGCCTTATCGGGGTGTTCTTCTACCCATTCGGGAAACTGGCAGGGTTTTACTGAATCTGGCCAAGCTTCTTTCTACGGCGATAAACATCAAAATAAGAAAACCGCCAGCGGTGAGCGTTATAACCATAAATTAAAAACGGCCGCCCATAAGGAAATTCCTTGTGGTTCAGTAGTTAAAGTTACCAATCTTAAGAACGGTAAAACGGTTGTGGTTAAGGTCAACGACAGGGGGCCTTTCGTGCGGGGCCGAATTATAGATTTGTCCAAATCCGCATTTAGCAGCATAGGCAATACCTCGGCGGGTTTACTGGATGTCAAAATTGAAGTGATTCAAGCCGCGAGTCAGTAATCGACTCTCAATGAGCTTGCCATGTGTGCTTTACCAAAACAGTATCGGTTCGAATGGTTTGAATAGTGCTTGGGTTTTAGTATGTGCAGTAAAACGCAGGCTATAAGTCATTATCCCAGTTGGAAATCAGAATAAGGACAGCCAATGGAATATCCTCTCGTGAGTACTCAATGGCTCGAAGAGCACCTCACCTCGCCAGATCTCGTGTTACTCGATGCCAGCATGGCCGTGGTGTTAGGCAAAGAGCCTATTCTCTATTCCGAACCTGTGTGCATTCCGCGCTCGCGGCGCTTTGATGTCGAAACGGATTTTTGCGATAAAACCTCTTCTCAAATCCACGCCTTACCAAGGTTTGAACAGTTTGTAGAAGGCATTGCCAAGCTCGGAATAGACCCGCAAAGCGTGGTGGTTATCTATGATAATCAAGGGATTTATTCTTCTCCGCGCGCTTGGTGGATATTCAAGGTGATGGGATTTCACCGTGTGTATGTGCTCGACGGTGGTTTACCCCAATGGATGGCTGAAGACAGAGTCACCTCATCCCGCTATCAGGAAGAAGGGATAGATTATGGGGCAAGCGATAGTGAGGAACTCACTGCCGTTTTGGAATATCAGCCTGCCAAGGTGATGGATGCCGAGGCCGTGTTTGCTAGGCTTGATGATAGCGGCAGCGCGATTATCGATGCCCGCGGCGCTGCCCGTTTTTTAGGCCAAGTGAGTGAGCCGCGCCCAGGTGTGCGTAGTGGGCACATTCCCCATTCGGTTAATTTACCTTTTACAGAGGTGCTCGATGGCTTCAAAATCAAAAGCTCGGCCGAATTACACACCCTGTTTCAAGGGCTTGCTGGCGATAAACCGTTAAGGATTTTCAGCTGTGGCTCGGGCATTACCGCCTGTATCTTAATCTTAGCGTCGATTGCATCTGGTCATGCCGATGCTGTGCTTTACGATGGCTCGTGGGCCGACTGGGGCAGTCGCAGCGATTTACCCATAGCGCAATAAGTGCTGATAGCAGGAGTGCTAAGCAGGATAACCAGCAGCACTCCATTGGCAGGTGATATATCCTTTGACTTATCAAGGAGTTTGCCATGATAACTCGATTGTTTGATAAGCTGATCTTCGGCTTTATCTTAGTGATGGCGCTGCAACTTCCCCAATTAGCCGATCATTATCAGCAATTTTTGGCGGGGCTCTATACCTCGACTCAATGGCAAGTTGAGGGCTACGAGGCCACGGCGAAGGAATATCACTACGGCGATGTAGAAACCATGATTGCCCGCCATTTGCAAAATGAGGAGCCTAGCGTCAGGGCGGATGCCGAGCAAAAGCGCCAGACGCTGGACTTGTATCAAGCGCTGCAGCAGGGAATGCAGACCTTTGCGCAGGGGAATCTCTTCGAGAAAACCGCCTATATGTTCAATCCTGCTCGTTATGAATATTTACAGCAAACCATAGTTAACTTTAAGCCCGGCATCCCGTTAACCACCAGTGGGATTGGCTTTGGCGTGCTGGTGGCGCTAATAGTGCATTATCTGGGTTCGCTGCCCTTTATTCTGTGGGCAAGGCGTAACGCAAGTAGTACCCGTTAGTGTCGTTGGATATCGTGCTCGCTTATCCAACGACAGGGCAAATCTCAGAATAAGTCCTTAAACCTGTGGTACAGCATACCCGCCGCCAGCATAGGCGAGCGGAATGTGGGGCCGCCGGGGAAGGTCATATGCTTGATTTTGGCGAACACATCAAAATATCCCGCCTGCTGACATATGGCTTCGGCGAGCAGTTTGGCCGCCATATGGGTGGCATTTACGCCGTGGCCTGCGTAAGCTTGGGCGTAAAAAATATTACTCGCATCGGGGAGGCGACCGATTTGCGGCATACGGTTGGCGCCAATGCCTATCATGCCGCCCCATTCGTAATCGATGCGTATGCCTTTTAACTGTGGGAATACCTTCTCAAGGTTCGGCCTGAGCGCTGCCTCAATATCCTTAGGATCTTTGCCAGAATAAGTACAAAGTCCACCGAAGAGTAAGCGTCTATCCGCCGATAAGTGGAAGTAATCTAAGGCGATTCGCATGTCTGCAAAGGCCATATTTTGCGGGATAATGCTTTGGCATTGCGCTTCTGTCAGTGGCTCTGTTGCAAGCAAGTAGCTCCCCGCGGGCAGCACTTTACCTCCGATGTAGCTATTCAGTTTATGGCCTATATAAGCGTTGCCCGCCAGCACGACATATTGGCAAGTCACTTCACCCTTAGCCGTTAATACTCGTGGTTTATCGCCAGGAATTATCTTTTCTGCGGCGCTGTATTCAAATAATTGAGCGCCCAAGTCACGGGCAACACGAGCCTCGCCCAAGGCCAAATTCAGTGGATGTAAATGACCGCTGCCCATGTCGACTAGGGCGCCTTGGTAAAAGTCGGAGCCGATCACCTCTCCGAGCTGAGACTGAGTTAATAGTTTGATTTCATGCTGATATCCAAGGCGTTTAAGGTGGGCGAACTCTTGTTCTAGCTCGAGCATATGCCGAGGTTTAACCGCCAAATCGCAATAGCCCATTTGTAAATCACAATCGATCTGATGGGTCTGTATGCGATTTCGCACAATCTCTACCGCCTCAAACCCCATCTGTTCAATGGCACTCACGCCTTCTTGGCCTATCTCATTGATAAATTGCGCAGGATCATGGCCAATACCGCGGATCAGCTCGCCACCATTACGCCCTGAGGCGCCCCAGCCAATGCGTTTGGCCTCGAGTAGCACCACGTTTAGGCCCTTTTGCCGCAGTTCGATAGCCGTGTTAATACCGCTGAAACCACCGCCGATAATGCAAACATCGGTGCTTACCTTGCCCTCAAGTTGGGGATGGGCGTAAATTTCTTTTGCAGTATCAACATAATAAGACTGGGGATATTGTTCACTATGAACGGGAGGTTTGGTGGTCATTTGAGCTCCAAAAAATTGTTTTTATTGTAAATTGGGCTTGTCCCAGTATACTCATCACACTTTTGTGATACTGCTAAAAAGTGTGCATTTTATTTAACACACTTTTTAGATAGAATACAACGGAAGCGATTAAACTCACGCTTTTAGGGCTAAAATGTGTTTGGGATGATGTTTATCCTGAACAACCTGTTCTTCATCTATCGGGGCAACCGATCCTTTGGGGAGATGCGAAATTTGGATATTGGAGCCAGTCTCAGAACTGTTCGAAAAATGAAAGGCTTATCCCAGCGTGAGCTGGCTAAGCGTGCTGGTGTGACTAACAGTACGATTTCAATGATCGAAAAAAACAGTGTTAGCCCATCCGTCAGTTCTTTGAAAAAGGTACTGTCGGGTATCCCTATGTCTTTAGTGGATTTTTTCTCGATTGAAGCCTCGATTGAGAGTGAGCAAAAAGTGGTTTATCGCTCCGATGAACTCCTCGATATAGGTACTGGGCCGTTAGAATTTAAGTTGATTGGCCGTGACTTTCCCAATCGTGCCATGTCGGTGATGAGTGAAACCTATCCACCGGGTTCGGATACGGGCGAGGAAATGCTGAAACACGAAGGTGAAGAGGCGGCCATGGTGATCGAAGGTAAATTCGAACTGACCGTTGGCGACGAGGTATATATCTTAGAAGCGGGTGATAGTTACTACTTTAACAGTGAGTTACCCCATAGATTTCGTAACCCTTTCGATGAACCCTGTCGACTGGTCAGTGCAACAACGCCAGCGAATTTCTAATCGCATAGCCAGTCACATAGCTAATCGTATAGCGCTGTCCTAGGTTGTCTAGGATGGCGCAATCCTGACATTTCCCCTTATCAACCTCATCTCAAACTGGCTTTGGATTACAAAATATTATTCAAAGTGTAAATAATATTTTTCAAATGAGCCTAAATCAGCGCTATCTATCTTTGCCTGATTTTCATCCAAAACAACCGCTATAAGCCGATTTTGTTACCCTTAGGCAACACAATACCCCCTAATTTCCTGTATTACATCCCAAAATACTGTCTTGCAACTAAACGATCATTAACAAGTGTTTAACCTCTTGCCTGAGGTTAAAATTCGGTGTACTGTGTGAAAAAATGAACATTAAAACTTAACATGTTCATTATGCTGTCATTCAAGGTGAAGGTGAGTTATGTCTGTCGAGTTGCCCCTTATAGGTGTTATTGCGTGTAATCAACAATTGGGATCACATCCCTTTAATATTGTTGGTGAAAAATACCTCTTAGGTGTAGTGAATGGTGCTAAGGGCTGGCCCTTAGTGATCCCCTCATTAGGTGCTGAACAACCTATAGAGACGATTCTGGCAAGTCTCGATGGCATTCTCTTTACCGGTTCGCCTTCGAATGTTGAACCCTATCTCTATGCGGGTGAACCGAGTGAAGTCGGTACTCACCACGATCCCAAACGCGATGCCACCACCTTACCGCTCATCCGTGCGGCCATTGCGGCGGGTGTGCCTGTGCTTGGGATTTGTCGTGGCTTTCAAGAGATGAACGTGGCGTTTGGTGGCAGTTTGCATCAGAAGTTGCACGAAGTGGGCGGTTTTATTGAACACAGAGAAGATAAAGAGGCCTCGTTAGAGGTGCAATATGGGCCATCCCACAGTATCACTGTGGAGCCTGGGGGGGTCATTTACGAGGCCTGGGGCCGTAACTCGGCAGAGGTAAACTCTGTACATACTCAGGGCGTGGAGCGTCTTGGGATTGGGTTGCGGCCAGAAGCTTATGCTCCAGATGGTCTAGTGGAGGCATTCTCCGTTATAGACGCAAATGAATTTGCCCTCGGTGTGCAATGGCATCCTGAATGGAAGGTGAGTGAAAACCCATTTTTCCTCTCTATATTCAATGCCTTTGGTGATGCGTGCCGTCGTAGGGCTACAACTCGAGTGAAATAAAATGAATAAGCTAATCGCTTTTTTAAAAGAACGAAAAATCACAGAAGTCGAATGTGTTATCAGCGATATGACAGGTATCGCCCGCGGAAAAATTGCCCCAGTGGATAAGTTCCTCGACGAGAAAGGCATGCGCTTGCCCGAAAGCGTGTTGCTGCAAACCGTGACCGGTGACTTTGTCGACGATGATATTTATTACAGCTTGCTCGACGATGCGGATATCGATTTTGTCTGTGTTCCCGATGAAAATGCGGTGTTTATGCTGCCTTGGACCATTGAAGCGACGGCGCAAGTGATCCACGATTGCTACGACAGAATGGGCAATCCCATCGAATTATCGCCGCGTAACGTCTTGAAAAAAGTGCTTTCGCTTTACGAGCAAAAAGGCTGGGAGCCAGTCATTGCACCTGAGATGGAGTTTTATCTCACCAGCCGTAGCGATGACCACGATTTACCCCTTAAGCCACCTATTGGTCGCTCAGGCAGACCGGAAGCGGGACGTCAGTCTTTCTCGATTGATGCGGCTAACGAATACGATCCGCTTTTCGAAGATATGTATGACTGGTGCGAGCTGCAAGGTTTAGATATCGATACGCTGATCCACGAAGACGGCCCAGCGCAAATGGAGATTAACTTCAGCCACGGTAATCCATTATCTCTTGCCGATCAGGTGTTTGTATTCAAGCGCACCCTGCGTGAGGCGGCATTAAAACACAATGTGTGCGCCACCTTTATGGCTAAACCTGTGACCGATGAGCCAGGCAGTGCGATGCACATTCACCAAAGCGTGATTAATAAGGAGACGGGCAAAAACATCTTCACCAATGAAGACGGAACTCAAAGCCCATTATTCCTAAGCTATATCGCTGGTTTACAAAAATTTATTCCTGAACTCTTGCCTTTAATGGCGCCCAATGCCAACTCGTTCCGACGTTTCTTACCGGGCACCTCTGCGCCAGTTAACTTGGAATGGGGTGTTGAGAACAGAACCTGCGGTCTGCGTATTCCTGAGTCTTCACCGCAAAACCGCCGCATTGAAAACCGTATTCCTGGGGCGGATGCGAACTGCTATTTAGCCATCGCTGCGAGCTTACTCTGCGGTTACATCGGTATGGTGGAAGGGTTAAAACCTTCGACACCAGTGCAGGGTAAATCGAACGAAAGCCGTAGCAACAATCCACATTGCCTGCCGTTAACCTTAGAAGAAGCCTTAGCGGCGATGGAAGAGAGCGATGCCTGTAAGGAATATTTAGGTGAAGCCTTTACCACCGGCTTTGTGGCGGTCAAACAGGCCGAGCTTGAAAACTTCCGCCGCGTCGTGAGTTCGTGGGAGCGGGAGTTCCTGTTACTCAGTGTGTAATTTGCACTGTTTTTGTTCAAAACTGTCATGGCCTTAACGGATTTAGTGTCAAGATAGCGGGAATATTTGAACAATCAGCAAAAATGCTCTGCACTAATTTGGTAAGTTTGCTTAACTTTGGTGCAGAGCGCTTTTAAATTGAAATGCTTACGTATGCTTTACGGTAACTGAGTTGCGGTGTGAAATCCCATTCAATGCACTCAAAGAGATGATGATTTTGTACCTTGGTAGCGTGTGCATAAATTTGATTGAAATAAGCGTTTTGTAACTTACTGTTAGTTAAGCTTAAAAAGAGTTTTTTCTGAGATGGTTTCAGCGGTTTTTCTAGGGGCTTGAGGCATTTGTCTTAATGTTGCAAGATGTAGGGCGTACAAATATCTAGTCTATTTTACTGCTTGTTAATGCAAGTGTGTAAATCGACAAATTTGGCATGAAATCTGATACTCCCATCAATTGCAGCCACCTAGAGATGAAGGCATTATGGTGCTGTAGAGACTGCCGATGCGGTTTTTAAGGTGTAGCATTGGTCGAGAATAACAACAATAACCGAGCAGATGGTCGGTGACACAATTTCAGAATTGTTAAAGGCAATTCTGCTACCCGAGAAAGGAGAAAGCATGAAGCTATTTAATAAGATGACGACTTTGGCTTTAGTAACCGCGGGCGCCCTCGCAAGCGTTGCTGCCCAAGCTGAAGAAGTAGTGCGCGTATATAACTGGTCTGATTATATCGCGGAAGATACCTTAGAAAACTTCAAGAAAGAAACGGGCATTCGGGTGATTTACGATGTGTTTGATAGTAACGAAGTGCTGGAAGCCAAGTTACTGTCTGGCCGCAGTGGTTACGACATCGTGGTTCCATCTAACCATTTCCTCGCTAAACAAATTAAGGCTGGCGCATTCAAGCCGCTAGACCGCTCTAAACTCAGCAACTTTAAAAACCTCAATGCCGATCTGATGAAACAGTTAGAGAAGGCTGATCCAGGTAACCAATATGCCGTACCTTACCTCTGGGGTACCAATGGTATCGGTTACAACATCGATAAAGTGAAAGCCGCGGTAGGTGAAGATGCGCCATTTGATTCAATGGAGCTGATCTTTAACCCCAAATATGCTGAAAAAATCTCTAAGTGTGGCTTTGCTATGCTGGATTCGGCCGATGATATGGTGCCACAGGCGATGATCTACTTAGGTCTTGACCCTAACAGCACGAAAGCCGAAGACTATGAAAAAGCAGGTGAGTTACTCGAAAAAATTCGCCCTTACGTGACTTATTTCCACTCATCACGCTATATCTCTGATCTCGCGAACGGCGATATCTGTGTGGCATTCGGCTTCTCGGGTGACGTATTCCAAGCCGCGGCCCGTGCCGATGAAGCGGGTAACGGCAACAAGATTGGTTACTCGATTCCAAAAGAAGGCGCGAATTTGTGGTTCGATATGTTAGCTATCCCTGCGGATGCGGCTAACGTTGAAAATGCTCACAAACTTATCAACTACTTACTTCGCCCAGAAGTGATTGCGCCTATCTCTAACTATGTGGCTTATGCTAACCCTAACGACCCAGCACAGCCTTTAGTTGATGAAGCGATTCGCAATGACCCTGCGATTTATCCACCAAAAGAAGTGTTGGAGAAATTGTATATTGGCGAAATCCGTCCATTGAAAATCCAACGCGTATTAACCCGCGTCTGGACCAAAGTGAAGTCTGGCCAATAATCGAGATGGGGCAAGCACTGCTTGCCCCTTTTAATAACGCAGACATTGGCTTGCTCCTTGAGCATTCGGCCTACAGATTTTATCTCTATTCATTAATTCATTGTGTAAATCTCAAGTATTGAACGCCTTGTCGCAGCAATACTCGGGTGGAGAAGTACTATGGCAAGCACCTCGGGCGTCACCAACAAACCCACTACAAAGACGCAAGAAAAAGTCCTGCTTAAGATTGAGCGGGTCAGTAAATTGTTCGACGATGTACGCGCGGTTGACGACGTATCATTGACGATTAATAAAGGTGAGATTTTTGCTTTACTTGGGGGCTCTGGCTCGGGTAAGTCGACCTTATTGCGTATGCTCGCGGGGTTCGAAAGACCCACCTCTGGGCGGATTTTTCTCGACGGTGAAGATATTACCGATTTGCCCCCCTACGAACGTCCCATCAACATGATGTTCCAATCCTATGCGCTCTTCCCCCATATGACGGTCGCGCAAAATATCGCCTTCGGTTTAAAGCAAGATAAGTTACCCAAAGCGGAAATTGAGCAAAGGGTGCAAGAAATGCTCAAGCTGGTGCATATGGAACAATATGGCAAGCGTAAGCCGCATCAGCTCTCCGGTGGTCAGCGTCAGCGGGTGGCGTTAGCCCGCTCCCTCGCGAAACGTCCTAAGTTATTGCTGCTCGACGAGCCGATGGGCGCGCTGGATAAAAAGCTGCGCACTCAAATGCAGTTAGAAGTGGTTGAAATTCTTGAGCGTGTTGGCGTGACTTGTGTGATGGTGACCCATGATCAGGAAGAAGCCATGACCATGGCGGGCCGAATTTCGATTATGAGCGACGGTTGGATTGCCCAAACCGGCTCACCCATGGACATTTACGAGAGTCCAAACAGCCGCATGATTGCCGAATTTATCGGTTCAGTGAACCTCTTTGGCGGCGAGATTGAAGTGGACGAAGTCGACCACCTCATCATTAAACCCAATGATTTAGCCCAGCCTTTCTATGTGGGTTACGGGGTAACGACCAGTGCCGAAGAAAAGCATGTGTGGTTAGCGGTACGTCCCGAAAAAACCATTATCAGCCGTGAGCAACCTGAGGGCGAGTACAACTGGGCCAAGGGCATAGTGCATGACATCGCCTACTTAGGTGGCATTTCGGTGTACTACATTCGCCTCGAAAACGGTCAAATAGTGCAATGCAGTATGACCAACCGTGAACGCCGTGCCGACCATGCGACATGGGATGATGAAGTGTTCATCAGCTGGGAGGACACCAGTGGCGTGGTGTTAAGATCATGAAGATGAAGTCAAAACTAAAATGGCTTAAGGGACGTTTCTGGACGATTAGCTTCCCTTACGCTTGGCTGTTGTTGTTCTTCGCCTTGCCCTTTGCCATTGTCCTTAAGATCAGTTTTTCGACGGCGGCGATTTCGATTCCGCCCTACGAGGCGACCTTCCAATATGCGGATGATGTATTAAACATCTTCCTGCATTTAGGTAACTACTTGATGTTGCTAGATGATTCGCTGTATTACACCGCGTATCTCAGCTCATTAAAAATGGCGCTCATTTCGACCATCGGCTGTTTGATCATTGGTTATCCCATGGCCTATGCCATTGCCCGTGCGCCAGCAAGGTTGCAAACCGTGCTGCTGCTATTGGTGATGCTACCTTCTTGGACCTCGTTCTTAATCCGCGTTTATGCTTGGATGGGGATCTTAAGTAACACGGGGATTATCAATAACACATTGATGTGGTTAGGAGTTATTTCTGAGCCATTGCAAATCTTAAACACTAATATCGCCGTCTATATCGGGATTATCTACGCCTATTTGCCCTTTATGATTTTGCCGCTGTACGCGACCTTAGTGAAGTTAGATATGAGCTTGATTGAGGCCGCATCTGACTTAGGGTCGAGCCGTTTAAATACCTTCTGGAAAATCACTTTCCCGTTATCGAAGAGCGGGGTGATTGCAGGTTCTATGCTGGTGTTTATTCCTGCGGTAGGGGAGTTTGTGATCCCTGAGCTGCTCGGCGGCCCAGATTCTCTGATGATAGGTAAAGTGCTGTGGCAGGAATTCTTCAATAACCGTGACTGGCCAGTGGCCTCATCACTGGCGATTGTGATGCTGGCACTCTTGATTATTCCTATTACCCTATTCCATCGCTATCAGGCGCGTAGTTTGGAGAAAGACCTATGAAAAAGCTGAGTTTTTCTTCGGTGATGCTGTGGTTCGGTTTGTTCTTCTTGTACGCACCTATGTTGATCCTAGTGATTTATTCGTTTAACGAATCTAAGTTAGTGACAGTGTGGGGCGGGTTTTCACCTAAATGGTACGGCGAGTTATTTGCCGATCAGCAAATTCTCGATGCGGTGTGGACCAGCCTTCGGATTGCGTTTTACAGCTCAACCATGGCGGTGATTATCGGCACTATGGCCGCCTTTGTGATGACGCGGTTTAAGCGCTCCTGGGCCAAGCTCACCCTGTCGAACATGATCACTGCGCCTTTGGTTATGCCTGAGGTGATCACGGGTCTGTCACTGCTGTTGCTGTTTGTGCATATGGCGGATCTCTTAGGTTGGCCGAAAGAGCGCGGAATGGTGACAGTTTGGATTGCCCACTCGACCTTTTGCGCGGCCTATGTGGCTGTGGTAGTGTCGTCAAGATTGCGTGAGTTAGATATGTCAATCGAAGAGGCGGCAATGGATTTAGGCGCAACGCCGCTTAAGACCTTCTTCCTGATCACTGTACCTATGATTTCACCGGCATTAGTCGCGGGTTGGTTGTTATCCTTTAGTCTGTCACTGGATGACTTAGTGATCGCAAGCTTTGCCTCAGGCCCTGGCGCGACCACCTTACCTATGGTGGTGTTCTCCTCGGTGCGTCTTGGCGTATCGCCTAAGATCAACGCCTTGGCAACACTTATCATTCTATGTGTGTCGTTAATCGCCTTCTTGTCTTGGTATATGGCAAGGCGCGCCGAAAAACGTGAGCGTATGCCGCTGAACTAATAAGTGGTGATACAGTGAATAAACATTGAGTTATCATTCTCTCGCTAGAAGGATGGCCTTGATAGCCAAGGTCATCCTTCTCTCTGCCCTCCAAGTCTTCTTATCTGTACCTCCACTCAATTTCAAATCCGATTAAGGCAGGAAGGTTACTTTGTTTGAAATATCAAACATCGTGTAAATTATTGTGCTTTTATGGCTAGTGTTTCACAATTTGAAGGTGTAGGATGTGATAGTTGTTTAAAATAATGAACATAAAAATCAAGGGAACATCATGTCAGCCATACCTCACACTGGATCATATTATGCGGCATCGGCCAACGATAAGGTTGAGCGCGCGCGTTTACAGGAATCGATTGAAGCCGATGTTTGTGTGATTGGCGCGGGGTATACAGGCCTATCTGCCGCACTGCATTTACTCGAATCGGGTTTTAGTGTGGTAGTGCTCGAAGCCGCGCGAATTGGCTGGGGAGCATCAGGGCGTAATGGCGGACAAATCGTCAACAGCTATAGCCGTGACATTGATACCATTGAAAAAACCGTTGGCAAAGAACAAGCCAAGCTTTTCGGTCAAATGGCCTTCGAGGGCGGACGCATCATCCGTGAACGTATCGCTAAGTACAATATTGATTGCGATCTAAAGGATGGCGGCGTATTTGCGGCGATGAACGAAAAGCAAATGGGCCATTTACGCCATCAAAAGCAGTTATGGGAAAGCCATGGCCACGTGGGCAAGCTGGAGCTGCTCGATGCAAACAGCATTCGCTCTGTGGTAAATACTGATCGCTATGTCGGCGGTATGTTGGATAAGAGCGGCGGCCATATTCATCCGCTGAATTTAGCCTTGGGTGAAGCCCGCGCGGTAGAATCCCTCGGCGGAAAAATTTTTGAAGACTCAGCGGTATTGCGGGTCGATGAAGGCGATAGCCCTGTGGTGCACACCGCTAAGGGCAGCGTAAAGGCCAAGTTTGTGGTAGTGGCGGGTAACGCTTACCTCGGTAAACTTATACCTGAATTACAAGCTAAATCTATGCCCTGCGGCACCCAAGTGATCACCACAGAGCCCTTGGACGAAGAGCTGGCCGCAAGTCTGTTACCTCAAGATTATTGCGTCGAAGATTGTAACTATCTGCTCGATTATTTTAGGCTGTCTGGCGATAAGCGCCTGATCTACGGCGGTGGTGTTGTGTATGGTGCCCGCGATCCCGCGGATATCGAATCTCTGATTATTCCGAATATGCTTAAAACCTTCCCACAGTTAAAAGGAGTTAAGGTTGATTATGCGTGGACGGGTAACTTTTTATTGACCTTATCGCGTTTACCACAGGTCGGCCGTATTGGTAAAAATATCTATTATTCACAGGGTTGTAGTGGCCATGGCGTCACGTATACCCACTTGGCAGGTAAGTTAATTGCCGAAATGCTCAATGGTCAAGCCACGCGTTTCGATGCTTTTGCGGCGCTGCCCCATTATCCCTTCCCAGGCGGTCACGCCTTACGTGTGCCTTTTAGTGCGCTGGGGGCATGGTATTACAGTCTAAGAGACAAATTAGGTATCTAATTTATTTAATTTTTTATACGAGGTAAGGCATTACCTCGCAGCGAGAGGAATTTCCTGTGTTGTTAAAAGACCCGAGTCTGCTGCGTCAGCAATGTTATATCAATGGTCAGTGGTGCGATGCGCAGTCAAAAGAAACTGTCGCTATAGCCAATCCCGCGACGGGCGCAGTGATCGCCAGTGTCCCTGTGATGGGGCAAGCCGAAACTCAAGCGGCGATTGCGGCTGCCGAAGCGGCCTTGCCCGCATGGCGAGCATTAACCGCAAAAGAGCGTGGTGCCAAGCTGCGTCGTTGGTTTGAGTTACTCAATGAAAATAGTGATGACTTAGCGCTAATGATGACCACTGAGCAGGGCAAGCCCCTCGCCGAAGCTAAGGGTGAAGTCACCTACGCCGCCTCCTTTATCGAATGGTTCGCCGAAGAGGCGAAACGCGTCTATGGCGATACGATTCCTGGGCATCAGGGCGATAAACGCATCATGGTGATTAAGCAGCCCGTGGGCGTGACTGCGGCCATTACTCCCTGGAACTTCCCTGCGGCGATGATCACCCGTAAAGCCGCGCCAGCACTGGCTGCTGGTTGTACTATGGTGGTGAAACCTGCGCCGCAAACGCCTTTTACCGCATTAGCCTTGGCCGTGCTTGCCGAGCGCGCGGGGATCCCCGCAGGGGTGTTCAGCGTGATCACTGGCGATGCTATCGGCATTGGTAATGAGATGTGTAGCAATCCAGTCGTGCGTAAGTTGTCTTTCACCGGCTCGACCCAAGTGGGCATTAAGTTGATGGAGCAATGCGCGCCGACGCTAAAGAAATTATCTTTAGAATTAGGCGGTAATGCGCCATTTATCGTATTCGATGATGCTAATATCGATGCGGCGGTTGAAGGCGCCATGATCGCTAAGTATCGCAATGCGGGGCAAACCTGTGTCTGCGCTAACCGCATTTATGTTCAGGCGGACGTGTATGACGAATTTGCTCGCAAGCTCAGTATTGCCGTGGGCAAATTAAAGGTGGGTGAGGGTATTGGCGAGGGCGTAACTACGGGACCGCTTATCAATCGCGCGGCGGTCGAAAAAGTCCAAAGCCATCTTGAGGATGCCCTCAGCAAAGGGGCGACTGTGGTTGCGGGCGGTAAGCCCCATAGCTTAGGTGGCAACTTCTTCGAGCCAACGGTACTGACGCATGTCGATAGCAGTATGCGCGTCGCCCGTGAAGAAACCTTTGGCCCGCTGGCGCCGCTGTTTAAGTTTACCGATGTGGACGATGTGATTAAGCAAGCCAATGATACCGAGTTTGGCTTAGCGGCTTATTTTTATGGCCGTGATATCTCACTCGTGTGGAAAGTGGCCGAGGCATTGGAATACGGCATGGTGGGCGTCAACACTGGCTTGATTTCCACCGAGGTCGCGCCGTTTGGCGGAATGAAATCCTCGGGGCTTGGTCGAGAAGGCTCTAAGTTCGGCATCGAAGAATATTTAGAAATCAAATATATCTGTATGTCTGTTTAAGCATCCGTTTGGAATAGACCGCCAGTGGTAGCCCTTTGGGCGTAGGCATTGTTATCGACATTTGTGTATAGCCAAGTTAGGCACGCGAGCAAGGAATACTAAATGAGCACAACCAATGATTCATTGATGGCACGTCGCCAAGCCGCAGTCGCAGGCGGTGTTGGTCAAATTCATCCTGTTTTTACTGCTCGCGCCGAAAACGCGACCGTGTGGGATGTGGAAGGTCGAGAGTTTATCGACTTTGCGGGTGGTATTGCGGTGCTTAACACTGGGCATTTACATCCTAAGGTGAAGGCGGCCGTTGCGGCGCAGCTTGAGGATTTCTCCCACACCTGTTTTATGGTGCTTGGCTACGAAAGTTATATTCAAGTCTGTGAAAAACTGAATCAGTTAGTGCCAGGGGATTTTGCTAAGAAGACGGCCTTATTCACCAGCGGCTCAGAAGCGGTTGAAAACGCGGTTAAAGTTGCTCGTGCATACACTAAGCGGGCGGGCGTGATTGCCTTTACCTCGGGTTACCATGGTCGCACTATGGCGGCGCTGGCATTAACGGGAAAGGTCGCGCCTTACAGTAAAGGCATGGGATTAATGTCGGCCAATGTGTTCCGTGCCGAGTTCCCTTGTGCGCTGCACGGCGTGTCCGATGATGATGCGATGGCCTCTATCGAGCGCATCTTTAAAAACGATGCCGAGCCGAGCGATATCGCGGCCATCATCCTAGAGCCTGTGCAAGGTGAGGGCGGATTCTATGCCGCATCGCCAGCCTTTATGCAACGTTTACGTGCGCTTTGCGACCGCGAAGGCATTATGCTGATCGCCGATGAAGTGCAAACGGGGGCGGGTCGCACTGGAACCTTCTTTGCTATGGAGCAAATGGGCGTGAGCGCCGATATCACGACCTTTGCGAAATCTATTGCCGGTGGCTTCCCACTCTCAGGTATTACAGGTAAAGCTGAAGTCATGGATGCCATCGGTCCCGGAGGACTTGGCGGTACCTACGGTGGTAATCCGCTGGCCTGTGCGGCGGCGCTCGCCGTACTCGAGGTGTTTGAAGAGGAAAAGCTGCTTGAACGTGCCAATGCGATTGGTGAACGGATTAAGTCGGCGCTAAATACTATGCAGGTCGAACATCCGCAAATTGCCGATGTGCGTGGTCTAGGGGCGATGATAGCCATTGAATTGATGGAAGAGGGCAAACCTGCGCCTCAGTACTGTGCCCAAATCTTAGCCGAGGCAAGAGATAGAGGACTGATACTTCTTTCCTGTGGCACCTACGGTAACGTGCTGCGTATATTGGTGCCATTAACAGTACCAGACGAGCAGCTTGCCGCTGGGCTGGGCATTCTTAAGTCCTGCTTCGATGCCGTGTTAAAAGGTTAACATATATAAAAAAATCCCGCTTAGGCGGGATTTTTTATGGCGTGGTTTAACCCTTAAGTGCCTTTTATCTCCTTTAGGATTTGCAGTGCACGTTCGCGTTTTTGCTGATCATACAAATCGTTAGTAAAGATAAATTCATCGACTCCCAACTCCTTCACTATCATCTCTAAGCGGTGCTTAATGGTGGTGGGGCCACCGGTGACGGATAAGCCTAAGAAGTTATCGACATAGGTTTTTTCCTGCTCGCTCCACAGGCCATCCATGCTGTCTACGGGCGGTTTTAACCAAAGTTGTTCACCACGGATCAGCGCTAGCACCCGTTGCTTTGAGGTGGTGCTTAAGTATTCTGCTTCGGCGTCTGTCTCGGCGGCGATAAGTGGCAGGCCAAGCATGACATAGGGCTTATCCAACACCTTAGATGGCTTAAAGTCGCGGCGGTAAATCTCAATCGCATCGTAGAGGAATCTTGGCGCAAAATGCCCTGCAAAGACATAGGGTAAGCCGCGCTGAGCCGCAAGTTGGGCGCTAAAGAGGCTCGAGCCGAGTAGCCAAATCGGCACATGGGTGCCTTCGCCGGGAATCGCTCTTACGGGATGAAGGCCATTGTAGTCGCCGAGTAAGGTTTGTAACTCGCTCACCTCGGCGGGAAATTGCTCCGCGCGGCTCATATCACGATTAAGGGCGCGGCTGGTGATTTGATCGCTGCCCGGTGCGCGGCCAAGCCCTAAATCGATACGACCCGGATAAAGACTCTCGAGCGTACCAAACTGCTCGGCAACCACTAAGGGTGCATGATTGGGCAGCATAATGCCACCCGCGCCGACGCGAATGCGTTTAGTATTTTCAGCAATATAGCCAATTAGTACCGATGTCGCGGCGCTGGCGATACCGGGCATATTGTGGTGCTCGGCAAACCAGAATCGATTAAAACCTAACTCATCGGCCACCTTAGCGTATTGCAGGCTGGCGCGCAGCGTGTCTCCGATGCTCGCGCCTTGGCGAACCGGGGCGAGCTCTAAGAGTGAAAAGGGAACATCCGCCAGGGGAGATTTAGTCACTGCCTGCGATGGGGCGGCAGATGTTGAAGTCGATGATATAGCCATAAATTAAGCGCCTCTTTGCGTGAGTCAGCTCTGTGGCAACGGCTTTATTTGTCTCCCACGGATGAATGTGGTGGGCGCTAAAGCGATTGCTCTGTCAGTGCTGATGGAGTCTTACCCTAGGATATGGTGACGTATCCATGATAAACAAGCTCAAGGCTTGAACTTAACACCGTCCTAAAATTGGAACCGAACATCTTAGTTTTGCAAACAGGGGTGAAAGCCTTATCCCAAGCCGATGCATGAAAAATCAGCACAGAAAGTTCAGATTGTTTGGTGCTGAGCAGTAACCTAAAGGTATAAAAAAACTGCCGCAAGCGGGGCTTGTCGGCAGTTTTTAGCGCTCACATATAGCGTATGTGAGTCGGAGGATTATTGCTCGGCTTTCACATCACGTAGTGAGGCCGCCGCGTTATCTTCAATACTGTTATGGGCGTGATGACTTTCGGTCAAACGGCGCATCAGTGGTAATACGGCTAAGGCGATAAAAGTACAGGCTACGGCAGCAATACCTAATTTATTGAATAGGTTAGTATAAACGGGCAGCGTTTGCAGCGGGTCGACTAAGTCCTGTGGCACGCTGGCAAAGTTTGCTACAACGCCGCCTAAGTACTGGGAAATACCCGATGCCACGAAATACGCGCCCATCATAAAGCCGCCCATGCGAGCGGGGACATAGCGGGCGATCATGGCTAAACCAAGACCACTCACCAGCAGTTCGCCGAGTGAGTAAGAGGCATAACCCCAAATCATCACCCAAGAAGAGGTCTTACCCTCAACGGCAAATTGGCCCGCAAAACCGTAGATAAAGAAGCCTATCGCGACAACCGCAAAACCTAAGGCGAACTTAGCGGCAATCGAAAAGTCCTTATTGTTGCGACCAGCCCAAGAATAACTCCAAGCCAGAACAGGGCTTAACACCATGATCCAGATTGGGTTTAGTGCTTGGAACTGTGCTGGAGACCAAGTCCATAAATGGGTACCAAAGACTTGGAAATCCCAATCGACGTTACGCAGCGCAAACAGGGCCAGTGAGGTCGACATTTGTTGATAGAAGATAAAGAAGAATACAGTTTGCACAGTGAGGATTAGCGCCGCGATAAGGCCGGCACGCTCACTTGGCTCACTGGTACGAATTAAGTGGAAGAAAATCCCTAATACCGCCACACCCGCGGCATACACGAATACTCGGGCAACATCTTCATATTCAAGAATAATGGCTGAAGCCACAACCGAAAGCGCCGCTAATACCAAGACGATAGCCAAGTTCTTCTTGTTGACAGGGCGAGCATCAGGCTCTGAACCATAGTTGGCGAGGCTCTTGTGCATCAGGGCATAGTTACCTAAGCCGACGATTAAGCCCACACAGCACACCGCAAAGGCGGCATGCCAGCCAAATTCGTTACCGTATTGCGCGTTAACATAGTCCTTAATCCAAGGCGTTAACAGCATAGAGAAGGTTGAACCTACGTTTACCGCCATGTAGTAGATGGTAAAGGCGCTGTCGATTTTAGAATCGTCACCTTCGTAAATCTTACGGACTAAGTTACCGGCATTGGGTTTAAATAGGCCGTTACCGACCACAATCACCCCAAGGGCGGAGAACATAAACCAAGTGTTTTCGGTCGGCACAGTCATCAACGCATAACCTACCGACAAAATCCCCGCACCAAGCAGCATAGTGCGTTTGGTGCCGAGAATTTTATCCCCAACCCAACCACCGATGGCCGGCGACACGTAAATCAGCGCCGCACAGGCACTCCAAACTAAGTTTGCACGGGAGTCATCAAAGCCAAGACGCTGCACCATAAAGTACACGATCAGCGCCTGCATGCCGTAATAACCAAAACGTTCCCACAATTCGATAAGCGACACTGTCATAAACGAATGTGTCTTGCTTACCTGATTGGTACCAAGAGTCATAAAGCTTGCTTCCGTTATTGTTGTTTTGTGTTAGAGGCCAAGAGTATAAGGCGATAGTCTGCGCAAACCAATGCCACAACGCCGCAGAATAGACTTTGTTACAAATGAAATGGGCATTTTTAATCTGGAATTAATTTTTGTAAAAAAATGTCGGCCAGTTAACCGAGGCTGATTGTGAGTTTTGTCTTATCACCACATGGCATTTCGCGATAAATATCAAACTTTCATCGATGGAGATAAAAGTGAAGATAGACGCTAAATGAGTCAATTAAAGGTTTTACTTACGCTTAACAATTCACTATCTTAAAGGCTGGTAATCTCGTGACTGAGTGCTATTTTTTAAACTGAGAAGCAAAAATAAAAAATGAACTAGATCAAAATAATTAGGCTCTTGACCTTCTATCTTTTGGAGTTTACTCGATGAAGCATTTGTCCATCAGTACTAAGTTGTTGTGGATCACTTCCGCCTTATTCCTCTCAATTGTTGCCATTCTCTCCATTAGCCTCTGGTGGACCCTTTCGGACCAAAACACAGAGCTGTCTAATCAGGTTCAAGAGACATTACAAACCGAAACCCGTGACAAACTCGAAGCCCGTGCGGGCGAATATGGTGAGATGGTGGCGGGATTTATCAATGAAGCCTATCGGATCCCGTTTTCCTTTTCCGGCATGTTAGAGAGCACCGCGGAAGAGTTGCCATTAAAGCGTGATCGCTTAGAGCTGGCCGTGGCGGCGGTATTAAAGAAAAATAACCAGATATCCTCCATGTACGCGCAGTTTGAGCCTAATGGTTACGACGGGCTCGACAGTGAGTTTTTAAATGTCGAGGTTAGCCATAGCGTTGCATCATCGGGATCATTGGAGGTGTACTACACTCGCAACGATGATGGCACGGTCGAGCATAATCAAGTAGATGATTCAGCAGAAAAATATGTCACGACCTTAAACGAGTTTGGGATCCGTGAAGCAGAATGGTATCTCTGTGCTAAGGAAACCCTAAAGCCTTGTTTGATGGAGCCCTATCTCGATGAAATCACCCCAGGTAATAATGCACTGATGACCTCTTTGACCGTGCCAGTGGTCAAGCATAAGCAGTTTATTGGGGTGGTGGGTGTCGATGTGAACTTGCCCGTATTTCAGGCCCTAATCGATAAATTGTCTAAGAGTCTTTACGACGGTCAAGCCAAGGTAACCTTACTCAGTACCCGTGGGTTAGTGGTTGCCGCGAGTCATTACAGCAAAAAAGCACGCCCTCTGAGCGAATCTATTGATCCTAAACTTGCCTCGCAGATAGTCGCGTTACATAAGAATGGCGGCTATATGGCAAACGATGATGAGATTATCGTGGCCTATCCGATAAAAATCCCACTGGCGAAAGTGGAATGGTCATTGGCTATCCAAGTCCCTAAGGCTCAAGCCTTTAAGAGCTCCATTGAGTTGAATGACAAAATGGATGAAATGGCCACGTCCCTTGGCAGCATCTTGTTGATGGTCGGTTTAGCCGTGTCTATTCTGGCCGTGGTTACTATCAGTATAGTGATCCGCAGTATTATTGCGCCGCTCAAGATGATCCAAGGCCGTGTGGAGCACTTGGCCAGCGCCGATGGTGATTTAACCCAATCGATTGTGGTCGATGCCCATGCGGAACTGATTGCACTGGGTAAAGGCTTCAACTCCTTTATTCATAAGTTGAAAGACCTCATCAGCGAGTTAAAAACGCTCGCGGGACGCACCCAGGAAGAAAGTCTCTCCTCGGCACAAATTGCGGAATTGACCCGCGATAGTGTCCATCGTCAGTATGGCGAAATCGAAAGCGTGGTAACCGCGGTTAATGAGATGAGTGCCACGGCGCTTGAAGTGGCGAAAGCTTCTGAGCAAACCGCCGCGGAAACCGAAGCCATGTCGCGCAATGTGCGTCTTAGCGAAGAGAGCCTGACTAAGGCGATGGAATACGTGACCACTATGTCGCAGGAGTCGATGCAGGCGAAAGTGGCCGTGAGCAAAGTGGCTGAAAGCAGTACGAATATCAGCCGTATTCTTGAGGTAATTAGCTCGATTGCCGCGCAAACTAATTTGCTGGCCCTGAACGCCGCAATTGAGGCGGCGCGGGCGGGTGAACAAGGACGGGGTTTTGCCGTAGTTGCCGATGAGGTGAGGGCGCTTGCCTCTAAAACCCAAAGTTCGACCGATGATATCAGCGTGCTGATCGATGCCCTGCAGCAAGAGGTGAATAGTGCCTCAGGCATTATTGATAAAGGTGCTGAGCGTGCGCAAATGGCCGTGTCGCAAACAGAGCAAGCACTCACATCGCTTAATTCTATGGTCAGTCAGATAGAGGAAATTTCTTCTCAGGTGACGCATATTGCCGCGGCCGCGGAGGAACAAAGCGCGGTAACGGAAGAAGTTAATCGTAATATCACCGGAATTTCAGACTCGGCCTCTGAGCTGGCGCGCCTTGCGGGTGAAGCGCAGCAAAGCAGTGTGGTCCTTGCCGAACTGGTGAAACAGCAGCATCAACAATTAGGTAAGTTAAAGACCTAAATCGAGTCCCCTTGCACAGCGTGCACAAGGGAAAGTCACCAAGGCGCTTAAGTGAATTTCACTCAGCGCCTTTGTTTTTGGTCTTATTTTAGCAATAGCCTAAAAGGGCAAATCGAAATCACATTTGAGTGGTTATCGGAAATGAAGTGCGTGGGAATGAGTGAGTATTGATAGATGACAGACACAAAAAAGCCCATTATGAAATGGGCTTTTTTGTTGAATTGGGTGGTGGCCCCTCACGGACTTGAACCGTGGACCTAACGATTATGAGTCGTAATAATTGTAAAATAATATGAAATGGAACGAGATGAAATTGGTTTGTAATTTACTGTAATAATTGACTAAATTATAAGTTGGTGTTTCTCGTGGTATCTCAAAAAATCCTATGCTATCTTTCTGTTACTACAGGCAAAACTACAGGCAGTAACTGACGATGGCAAAGCTGACGTTTAGAACTTATCCGCAAGTTATCGAGCTTAAGACCACAGGCAAGCGTTATGAGGTTTACCGAGACACTGGCGAAAGGGGCACTGGGCGTTTAGGTGTTGAGGTGAGCAGTACAGGCACAAAGCGGTGGCTGTATCGCTATTTTTTTGAAGGCAGAAGGCAGTTCATAAGAATGGGCTTAGTGTCGGATAACTTTGTTATGACGGCTGCCCAAAGTGAATGTGATACTTATGCCGAAATGCTGGCACAGGGTATCAACCCTAAAATTGAATTAGAAAGGAGAGAGAGGCAGGCTCAAGCGCAAGAGCAGGCCGAAGCCATGAGGGGGAGCATTCAGCAACTCTTTAGGGCGTACACTGACAAAATGAAGGCAGACGGTAAGCGAACCCATGAAGCCGTTATCAAGTCACTGGAAAAAGAAGTCTATCCACATATTCCACCAGCTACTAAAGCTAAAGATATTCAACCTACGGATATTGTCCCTATCCTATCAAGCATGATCCAGCGTGGCGCTGTAGTTCAATCAAACAGAGTTAGAAGCTACATGGTGGCAGCCTTTAACTTTGGACTTAAACACGACTTAAACCCAGCACAGGCGCACACAGGCGTTAAATTCGGTCTGTTAACTAATCCTGCTCAGGTTGTCGCTAAGCAATCAAGCGCGGAAAAAGTCGGAGATAACTGGTTAACACTTGAAGAAGTGAGAGAGTTACTAGGCACTTTCCACACAGTAAGCAGAATTGGCCCTATGGTATCTGGTTTATTGAGACTGTGTTTTGAAACAGGAGGGCAGCGACCTTATGAATTGGCGGCTAGTCGTTGGGAGTCGGTTAACTGGAAAGAACGAACCTTACTTATCACCGCTGAGGTAAGCAAAAACAAACGACCACACCTTATCGCCTTAACTGATAGCGCAATAAACACTCTGATGGCATTGCAGAATCAGTCTGAGGGTGGCCCATTCATTTTTCCACATGGAAGTGACTTACAGCAGCACTTAAGGACAGACAGTTTTTCTAGGGCGATCACTCGCTTTAGGGAGGCCAAGCCAGACTTTAAGCCGTTCGTTGGACGAGATATTAGGCGCACCTGTAAAACGCTAATGGGTGAACTCGGTATATCTAAGGAACTAAGGGACAGAATACAAAACCATGCCCTTAATGACGTTTCCAGCAAACACTATGACCGCTATGACTATTTGCCAGAAAAGCGTGAAGCAATGCAAAAGTGGGAAGCGCGATTAAATGGCATAGAGGCTAAGGTTATCGACTTTGGAGGGCGGAAGCATGGGTAAGCGTGGGCCCAAAAAAGGAATCTGTTATAAAAAAAATGGAATAATTGATGAAGTCAAAATAGCAATACATAGACGTAATTATCCAAACGCGACTTGGACAGATACAACTCGTTTGATACATCCTAATTCAGAGGCATATTCTTACTGTGAATTTAAGAATAATAAGGTAAAACCCGTAAAGCGAAGCTTTGATAAGTTTAAAGATGTATTCTCAAAACTTGGGCTTGCAAAGGCTAAAGAGTGGGAGAAGCTTATTAATGGAGGCCGAATAACTGAGCCTCTGTGGTCATTTTCTCGTGAAGATAAAGAAAATTTTAGGATCAGTTTAAAAAATTCAAGCAATTACTGTGTATTTCCAAATGATGAATTTAAGGATAAGTGGAATGACGTAAGCAGCTTTTTACGAGATGGGCTTGTCGTTGATTGGATGTCTGAGAACTTTGAAAACAAAGTAGAACTTTTAAAAATTTGGAAAATATGGAAGCTTGAGGAAGAAACGAGAGAGGAAATATTAGAATTAAGAGGAGGAGAGCATTTGCATGTAGTATCAATTCGTTCTGGAGACGCAGAGCTTGTAACAGGAGCTGAAATGTTTGAGCAGCTAAACCAGCGACAGCACGATGGAATAGAAATGATCTTGGCCTCCATCGAAAAGGATAAAAACAAGCCTTAATTCTTCACTGAAAAACATTGTCCCCCTAGCTCTCAGTCTATTTTTGTATTCTGTTTCGTGAGTTCTCAATAAACCCTTATTGAGTTTCAATAAACCTCGAAACAGGAGCCTAAAATGGCCTATTACACTTATCAAGATCTAGAAAATCGCTACAGTAAAAATTACCGCACTATCTGGCGCTGGTGGGCCAAGGATAGGACATTAGAGCCTCCAAAAAGAGCAGGGAAAGTCTTTCTAGGCTGGACCGAAGATCAATTAACTCGGTTTGAAAATGGGGAAACCCAGTTGGAGGTGAGAAAATGAGCCTTCAACAAATTTTCAAAACCGTACCTTCAAACGTAATTCCCAAGACCAACTCTAAATCTTATCGTCTATTAGCCTTGCTTGCTAATGGTGAGGTAGCCAATGTTGAGCTGATTTGTTATGAGGTGGGCATCAATTGCCGTTCGCCCTTGCAGCAGCTCATGGGTAAGCGTTATGGCTTCTGGAATATCATTCCCGTTTGTGACGACAAGGGACTTATTGTGGGCCGAAAGCTTGACCCTAGACACTTATCGGAAGAACCAAAGCTTGATGCAAGAGCAAGGGCCGAAAGGCGCGTAGAGCTGGCACGCGAAAGCTTGGGGCAATCTATCCATGAAAAAGCGAGAGTCCGTAAGGCAAGGGCTGAATTGTCCGAGGCTGAGGAACACTTACTAAGTCTGGAAAGCGAAAATAAGTGAGCGCCTAGTAATTAGCTAGACGCTCAGGGTAACTCGCTGGTGGTTTTTCTTTCGCGAGGCAGACCACCAGCAGAATTAAGAGTACATCCAAATGAGAAATATTAACAGTGTTAGTCCCTGTGCTTGTATTCAAAACCTTGGGAAATGGGAATGGACAAGTTTCATAAGCAATTTCTTAAAAAGTAGACAAAAGTTGACATTTAATCGGATTGGTAAATGTTTTAGCGCGACTATGAGCTGCGTTCATGTGGGCGATTTTGCAAACGAAAGAGGGGCGTAACATGAACGAACCAAAAGAAGCGTTAAGCCAGTTGGATAAGGGTGAATTAATCGAAATACTGCAAGGCTGCAAATTGGTAGATGTGGCACTAGATATTGGCGCGGTTGTCAAAATGCCAAGAGATACCGCAATTATGACCATGTTAGGCGTGGTATCTGCCGCTGTTTCCATGTTGTATCGTACAGAATATCAGTATGGAGGAAAGATACCCGTTGGCCTTTATGTTGCTTGTGAACAGCCTCCTAGTACGGGCAAAAGTGGCTTGGTTTCAATGATGCAAGCACCAGTATTTGAAGCCTTAAAAAGCCTTAGAGAAGCTCATATTCCATTTACAGGCTTTCTAACCGATACCACACCCGAAGCGATGGAGAACACGCTTAGTAATGCTGGTGGGTTATTTATGTTAGCCAGTACAGAACAAACACTAATCAGCACATTGTTAGGACTGAGCTATAAGGAAAATAGCAGTAATAACAATAACAGCCTGATTTTGGAAGGTTACTCTGGGGACTGGCATTCATCGGCTCGCACTACTCGGAAGGGATATGCTGGAAACGTACACGGATCTATTATTTTGATTAGCCAAAATGGCACTATCGACAAGATCCTATCGAGCAGTAACGGAACGGGCATATCTGAGCGTTTTTTTCTGTTTACTGAGACAGACATGCTGGGTATGCGAGATCATACAGAGTCCCATAAAATTTCACCTGAATTACAAAATGCTTATGCCAATGCTATTAAGAGAATTATTGAGCAGGTTATCGTTAACAATGGCTACGATAGGGAGAGGATCGCTAATTCGCTTGATTTAGTGTTAACGGGTGATCCCGCCCAAGATGTTGACGTTCAAAAGCAAATTGATGAGCTAGTTATCCCGCTGAGAAAATTCTCAGAATTGGATTGCCTCCATGCGTCCCATTCAAGCTGGGAATACATTAATCAACAAAAAAATGAAGTTGAAAAACTCATGGGGGGCGGCTCAGCTTTTGACTCAAATTTAATGAGAAGTTATGCGGGTAAGTTAGATCAACGGGTGTTAAAAGTCGCCAGCGTGTTGCATGTGATGGAAGCGCTTTTGGCTGATAAGTCAGTAGGCAACATCATTGACCACCAATACATTGTTATGGCGGTAAAGCTCGCACGATGGAGCAATAAGCAGGTGTATCACATAGCTACGACTAAAGGCTTTATTGGTAAGCCTGCGGAATACGATGCCATTCTGAATTTTATGAGCAAAAGAAATAGACCACTTAGGGAAACCGAGATTAAACAGGGCTGTAAGGGATTAGCGGTATTTAAGGTAAAGCGTGGTGGGGCGGGTAACGCTATTGCTGAGACTCTTAATGCGATGGTTAAGGACAAAATTTTGGCCGTGACTTCGATGATGGGCTCAACAGGTCGGTCTCATAATGTTTATGTTATTCAATAGGAGTTACCCTGCCTAATCAGCCTAATTTCTGGCAAATACAGGCGTGGTAAGCGTTACAGCTAGGGAGGGGGAAAGCTATTACCTTCCTAATGATCCTAAATTTAGGCCGATTAGGATTGACTAGGCATGATTCCATCCTAGCTGAAACCCATAGATAGCCTAGCTTTACAATGAATTAGTCAGATTAGGCATGTGCGCTACAGAGACTGAAATTCGAATTTATGGAATCCCTAAAAGGATACCTCATTCGAGTTTCTTTAGTCCCTAAAGGATGCCCATTTGAATTTCTTTACTCCTTAAAGGGCGCGTGGAGGTAGATTTAATTTCCCTTCTATAAAAAGGAGCTGGGCAAGGTTAAGGTAAGGTTTTAGCTAAGGTTGAGCTAAGGATTTGCCACAGGAAATTGAGGCTATCTTGGCTAAAAACCTGATAAAACCTGACATTTATTTGCTGAAAAAATCATTAAGGTTCTGAATTTCAGAATAGAGTTTGGCCGCTGTTACTTTGCCTATTCCATTCAATTTCAATAAATCCGACTCAGTTAAAGACAGTAACTGGTTGATAGTAGTTATACCACTGGAATCAAAAGCTGTTTTGACCTTTTTGTTTACTCCATTAACTAGATGAGTAAATCCTTCTTTATCCCTAAAGTAGGTCAAACAGTCCTCTTTCGAGATGAAGCGTGACATAACATTGCAGATGTTATCCTCAGAATAGAACTTGCAGATTTTTGCTTCGATATTTTTCAGGCTCTTGTTTTTGCTTGAGTAATGGCGTGCTAGTTCCATTTTGTCATTGATGCTGCCATCAGATTCGAAAATGGAGAGTAAGCCGACTGCGTAATCTAAGTATTGATCCTTATCTACGCTACCCGCATCTGAGGCTGCCATCTCACCTTCCTCGAAAATGTCGAACTCAGGGCTGAGCTTGTAGACCCAACAGCCAAACGCTTGCCCTCCATAATCTGGTGGGGTTCCCTTGCCAGAGTATACTTCACCGGACTTTTTTAAAATCCAGACAGGGGTACTGAGCTTAAGTGTGGGATGAAACACCATTCCCTGAATTAAATCATCGTCAGGGTTAAGGTTGGTTTTGGCTTTAGGGCTTGTTGATTTACGCTTTTTAGATGGCTTGGAAGAACTTTTGAGCAAGCTAATAATTATTTTTAAAAGTCCCATAGCAACTCCAACCTCTTATCTAAAAATTAATTGTTTGAATGGTTGTGAAATGAAATCTGTATGCGTAAGGGAGTTTATCAACTTTTTAGGCTGAACAGTAATTTTCAAATTGGTTGTATCAGAGAAGCTAATTCTTGGGGGGGGACGCTTTGCTAATCACAGGTACATTCCCACTACTACAGGCACAACTACAGGCAAAATAGATGGGTATGAAAAAGGCGTAGTGGTTACTAACCTGCTACGCCTTATCAGAATATGGTGGCCCCTCACGGACTTGAACCGTGGACCTAACGATTATGAGTCGTGTGCTCTAACCAACTGAGCTAAGGGGCCGACTAAAGGCAATCGTCATTACCTAAAGCGAGTGGCAGTATACTAAGCTTGTTTGCGCTTGTCACCCGTGTTTTTTGATGAAATTCACCGAATTGATTCAAGTGGTTATCTGTTAATCAACTGTGGTTTTGGCTTCTGGATTTCATATCGTCTGAATGGAGAAGTGATTTTTAACCATTTGATTTTGAAAGAGAGCTTAGTAATGGCTATTCAGGATGAATTTTAAGGGATGTTAATAGGGGCAATAAAAAGCCCCGCGAGGCGGGGCTTAGAATCGATGCTTCGGTTGACTATTCGTCTAAGAACGACTTTAAGATTTCCGAACGTGAAGGGTGGCGCAGTTTACGCAGGGCTTTCGCCTCGATTTGACGGATACGCTCACGGGTTACGTCAAATTGTTTACCCACTTCTTCTAGCGTGTGGTCGGTATTCATATCAATACCAAAACGCATACGCAGTACTTTCGCTTCACGGGCCGTTAAGCCTGCTAATACCTCATGGGTGGCGCTCTTCAGGCTTTCGCTGGTAGCGCTATCCAGTGGTAATTCGAGGGTGGTATCCTCGATAAAATCACCTAAATGCGAATCTTCATCGTCACCGATTGGGGTTTCCATGGAGATAGGTTCTTTAGCGATTTTCAGTACCTTACGGATCTTATCTTCCGGCATCATCATACGCTCTGCCAGTTCTTCAGGTGAGGGTTCACGGCCCATTTCCTGCAGCATTTGGCGAGAGATACGGTTCAGCTTGTTGATGGTTTCGATCATATGTACTGGAATACGGATCGTACGGGCTTGGTCCGCGATTGAGCGGGTGATTGCCTGACGGATCCACCAAGTCGCATAGGTCGAGAACTTGTAACCACGACGGTATTCGAACTTATCAACGGCCTTCATCAGACCGATGTTACCTTCTTGGATAAGATCCAAGAATTGCAGACCACGGTTGGTGTATTTCTTCGCAATAGAAATTACCAGACGTAAGTTTGCCTCAACCATTTCTTTCTTCGCACGGCGAGCCTTGGCTTCACCGATTGACATACGACGGTTGATGTCTTTAATGGCGGCAATCACTAAGCCGGTTTCTTCTTCGATGGCGGCCAGCTTGCTACGGCAACGCTGTACGTCTTCTTCAACCATTCTCAAGCCTTCGGCATAAGGCTTGTTTGAGTTCTTTTCTGCATCGAACCAATCGAGATTGGTTTCGTTACCGGTGAAGAATTTAACAAAGTTCTTCTTCGGCATTTTGGCCTGTTCGACACAGAGCTTCATCAGTAGACGCTCTTGAACGCGAACGCGGTCCATCATAGAGCGCATGCTTTTCACTAAGCGGTCGAATTGCTTAGGTACGAGGCGGAACTCTTTGAAAATCTCACCGATTTCAAACAGTGCTTGAATCGATTCTGGGTGTTCACGACCTTTGGCATCGATGATCTTAAGCGCGTTTTCGTAGGCGGTTCTTAATTGGCTAAAGCGTTCACGCGCTTCTTCAGGATCGGGACCCTTGTTGCCATCGTCATCGCCTTCGCCATCACCGTCTTCGTCTTCGTCGTCTTCATCGTCATCTTCATCATCGAGATCTTCTTCCGATAATTCAGAACCGATATGAGTCGCGGTTGGACCTAGGTCTTCTTCGTCCGGGTTAACAAATCCAGAGATAATATCAGACAGGCGCAGTTCGTCGGCTTCGTACTGGTCGTACTGCTCAAGGATCA
Source organism: Shewanella sp. Shew256 (assembly GCF_002196695.1). Taxonomy (NCBI): domain Bacteria; kingdom Pseudomonadati; phylum Pseudomonadota; class Gammaproteobacteria; order Alteromonadales; family Shewanellaceae; genus Shewanella; species Shewanella sp. Shew256. Next base: position 106,182 of record NZ_NAJR01000002.1, read on the forward strand.
TGGCGATCGCTTGTGGGTATTCGGCGACAGAGCTTTGAACTGTGTTGATGCCTTCTTCGATGCGTTTGGCGATAACGATTTCGCCTTCACGGGTCAGCAGTTCAACGGTACCCATTTCGCGCATGTACATACGCACTGGGTCTGTGGTGCGGCCTAGCTCACTTTCTACTGTGGCAAGGGCGGCTGCGGCTTCTTCCGCTGCATCTTCGTCTGTGTTGTCTTCCGACATCATCATGTCATCGGCATCTGGTGCTTCTTCGAACACCCGAATACCCATGTCATTTATCATCTGGATAATATCTTCGATCTGGTCAGAATCGACCATGTCTGCAGGTAAGTGATCGTTCACTTCTGCATAGGTTAAGTAACCTTGCTCTTTACCTTTGGCAAGCAACAGCTTGAGTTGCGACTGCGGAGTATGATCCATAGATATCATCCAAGTTGGGAAACTGTTACAACGACGGACAGTTAGCTTGTGCTAAGTGCCGCGCAAATCGTCAATTATAGCCATGTGCACTTACCTGTGCTAGTCACTGGGATACTGATTGAGGACATTTTTGCCTCAGTTTAGTCCTTTCATGACTGAGATCAGCTTCTGCAGCTGGATCTTCTCTTCCTTAGTATGGGTCTGTTTTAGACTCAATTCCTGATATCGTTGTTCAATATATTGATTGTTCAACCAAACCAGGGTCTGTTTAAACTTTTCGAGCAGGTTTTCATCCGCCACTTGATGGTCCCATTGGGCTAATTTATGCAGCGTCCCGCTGTGGGGGCTGTCTCTGAATTGCTCAAGTAGTTGTGCGCTGTTTAACCTATGCTCTCGTGTTAATTCCAACAGCAATGGCAGCAAGTCGATGCCTGGCATTTGCAGATGGTTTAATGCCGGTTGTGGGGATAATCCCACTCCCAGTTCGGGATGCTGTACTAACAAGGCGATGGCAAGTCGCAATGGCGTACCGCGTCCTTTGAGTCCCGTTGATGCTGTGGGCTTAGTTTGTTTGACACTAAAACCCAGTTTTTTCTTCATATCGTCTGAGCTGTTCATGCCTAACTTGTGAGCTAAGTTCTCAAGCAGTAGGTTTTGCAGCACAGTATCTTGAATTTTTTCAATTAGGCCAAAGGCTTGTTTGGCTAAGTTACCTTTATCGGTACCAAATTTTGTCGCTAATGTATCAAACAAAAATTCGGGCAGCGTGATGGCACTTTCCATCATTTGCTCGAAGGCGTCTTTACCAATCTTACGAATCATTGAATCCGGATCTTCAGATTGGGGTAAAAACATAAAACGCACTTTGTCCCCAGGTTTGAGTAGGGGTAAAGCGGTTTCTAAGGCGCGCCAGGCGGCCTCATTACCGGCTCTATCGCCGTCATAACAACAAATCACTTCCTTAGCACTACGCAGCAACAATTGGAATTGTTCAGCCGTCGTCGAGGTGCCAAGGGAGGCGACCGCGTAATCCACGCCATATTGGGCGAGGGCGACCACATCCATATAGCCTTCGACAATCAGTACCTTATCGGGATCGCGATGACGTTGTTTTAGCTCGTATAGGCCGTAGAGTTCATTGCCCTTATGAAATATGGGCGTTTCTGGCGAATTCAAGTACTTGGGGGTGCCATCTCCCAATACTCTGCCACCAAATCCAATCACACGACCACGGCGGTCGCGAATAGGAAACATCAGGCGGTCACGGAATCTGTCGTATCTTTTACCGCTGTCATTGCTGATCAGCATGCCTGCGGTCAGGAGTTTATCCTGTGCATCTTGACTATGTCGGTAACGGCTTAATAAGCCATCCCAACCGTCGGGCGCAAAACCAATCCCAAAATGCTCAACAATATCATCGGATAATCCGCGATAGGCGAGGTAGTCGATGACTTTTTGTTTATCTTGGTGTTGTCTTAACTGAGTTTGAAAAAAGCGGCTCGCTTCTTCCATTAATTGGTATAGATCACGGCTTAGGCCATCGTCTTGGCGTTTACCCGTGCCTTGTTCCCTTGGGACTTCTAAGCCCAGTTGTCCGGCAAGATCTTCTATGGCATCGACAAAGTCGAGTCTGTCGTACTCCATCACAAAATCGATGGCGTTGCCGTGGGCACCGCAGCCAAAACAATGATAAAACTGTTTATCGCGGCTAACGGTAAACGAAGGTGATTTTTCGCTATGAAAAGGACAACAGGCCGAGTAGTTTTTACCCGCCTTTTTCAAGGGCACCTTGCGGTCGATAAGCTCGACAATGTCGGTGCGAGCGATTAGCTCATTGATAAAATCACGAGGTATTGCCATTGAGTGCTTAAAATCTCGCCTTGCGCGAATTTAAACAAACAAGCCGCGCATAGGCACGGCTTGTTCATACATTGAAACGCTAATTATTGCAATTTTGCACGGATCATAGCGCCGATAGCGCCCATGTCTGCACGTCCTTGAACTTTAGGTTTTAATGCTCCCATTACTTTGCCCATATCCACCATGGAGGATGCGCCTATTTCAGCAATAGCGGCATCGATGAACGCAGCAATTTCCGCCTCAGAGAGGGGAGTCGGCAGGAAAGTTTCAATAACTTGAATCTCTTCTGCTTCTGCTGCGGCCAACTCGCTACGACCCGCTGCTTCATATTGAGCAATCGAATCGCGACGTTGTTTCACCATTTTGGTTAAGACAGCTATAACCTGCTCATCATTCAGGGTTTCGCGGGTATCCACTTCAATCTGTTTGATGGCTGCAAGTGCCATACGAATAGTACTCAATCTCGCCTTCTCTTTGGCGATCATGGCCTGTTTCATATGGTCTTTTAGCTGATCAATTAGGCTCATAAGAGATTAGTATAAACGTACGCGACGTGCGTTTTCGCGAGAAAGCTTTTTAGCTAAACGTTTAACTGCAGCTGCTTTAGCGCGCTTACGTGCAGTAGTTGGCTTCTCGTAGAATTCACGAGCACGCACGTCAGCTAAAATACCAGCTTTTTCACAAGAGCGCTTGAAACGACGCAGAGCTACGTCGAATGGTTCGTTTTCACGTACTTTAATAATTGGCATACGCCATCACCCCTTAGGTGTAGGTTGTGTGGTTCAATTGCTTGAACCAAGTGTATTTAAAATGGTGCGGAATTTTATACCGAGACAACTAGGCTTGTAAAGCCCTAATCCTGTGTGGCGGGGTTGGCCTCGGGAATATGATGATCGGCGACTGGAGTAATTGTCATCATACAGGTAGAATTAGCGCCCTTTGGTAATTTGGATATGAGGCACCATGCGGGTTCTAGGTATTGAGACATCTTGTGACGAGACAGGTATTGCCGTCTATGACGATAAGCAGGGGTTACTTTCCCATGCTTTATATAGTCAGGTTAAGTTGCATGCGGATTATGGTGGGGTTGTGCCTGAACTGGCTTCCCGCGACCATGTGCGCAAAATTGTCCCGCTGATCCGCCAAGCGTTGAAAAATGCCAATACCGAGATTGCCGATTTAGATGGGATTGCCTACACCAAAGGCCCTGGCCTTATCGGTGCTTTATTAGTGGGCGCTTGTGTTGGCCGCTCACTTGCCTTTGCTTGGAATAAACCCGCCATCGGTGTGCACCATATGGAAGGGCATCTGCTGGCGCCAATGCTGGAAGACGATGCGCCTGAGTTTCCCTTTGTGGCACTGTTAGTGTCTGGCGGCCACTCCATGTTAGTGAAGGTTGATGGTATCGGCCTTTATGAAGTCTTAGGTGAGTCGGTCGATGACGCCGCCGGTGAAGCCTTCGATAAAACCGCTAAGTTGATGGGGCTGGATTATCCTGGCGGTCCACGGCTTGCGAAACTGGCCGCCAAAGGCGAGCCAGCAGGTTATCAATTTCCGCGGCCAATGACCGACAGACCCGGACTCGATTTTAGTTTCTCTGGCCTGAAAACCTTTACCGCCAATACCATTGCCGCTGAGCCCGATGATGATCAAACCCGCGCGAACATCGCCCGCGCCTTTGAAGAAGCGGTCGTCGATACGCTCGCGATTAAATGTCGCCGCGCGTTAAAACAAACAGGTTATAACCGTTTAGTGATAGCAGGTGGCGTGAGTGCCAATACGCGCCTACGGGAAACCTTGGCCGAGATGATGACCTCTATCGGTGGCCGAGTTTATTATCCTCGTGGTGAATTCTGTACTGACAATGGTGCCATGATCGCCTTTGCTGGCCTGCAGCGTTTAAGGGCGGGGCAACAGGAAGACTTAGCGGTCAAAGGTCAACCTAGATGGCCGCTCGATACCTTACCGCCTGTTGCATGAGTTATCGCAGGCTAAGTCAGCAGAATAAAAAAACAGCGCATGATGCGCTGTTTTTTTTATTGTTTTCTTGGATGAGTCACTATGACGTTGCGTGACTAAGGTGCTTTAGGACGCTTTTTACGTGACACCTTAGACTCTTCACCTTTCAGTAACCGCTGAATATTTTCTTTATGGCGGATGATAATCAGCGTTGAGAGCATAGCGACGGGGATCGTAAATCTGTCATCCAGCCACCAAGTATAAAGTGGTGCCAGCAGGGCGGTAATAATTGCCGCGAGTGAAGAGTAGCGGCTGATCAGGACTAAGACGACCCAAGAAGCCATTAAGCAGATGGCTAAGTCATCGCCAATCGGTGCCATAGCACCAAAAGCGGTCGCTACACCTTTGCCACCTTTAAAACCAAAAAATACCGGATAGATATGGCCAAGGCAGGCGGCGATTGCGATCAAACCGAGGGAAATGGCGTCGATTCCCATTAAATAGGCAAGATAAGTGGGTAAGGCGCCCTTAAGCATATCGAAAAATAACACCATGGCAGCCGAGCTTGCGCCGCCAATGCGCAGCACGTTGGTGGCTCCGGGGTTGCCTGAGCCTTGCAATCTGGGGTCGGGTAGGCCTCTCATCCTACACACTAGCACAGCACTTGAGACAGAACCGGCTAAATAGGCGGCCACAATCATCAAAAGTGTCAGTGTTAATTGACTCACATTGGTTTCCTTACACGTCTTAAGGTATTATCGCGCCACAATTAAACAGCCTCTTGGCAAGCATTCAGTCATAAGCGATAGCGATAACGCGACTTATCAAGTTGCGATAGTTTCTGAACGAACAAATCCATTTGGGCGTTATCCTACTTCGGATTGGTCCGAGTAGAAAGTAAATTAGTCGTTCCATCGAACGGCGGATTATACAGACACTATCGCGTTTAGCTTATCAGACCTCATTGGCATGAGTTAGTAGGAATTAGTATGGATAAAGTGCTTATTCGACAATTACGTATTGATACTGTGATTGGCGTCTATGAATGGGAAAAGAAAATCCAGCAGAGCCTGTTTTTGGATCTCGACATGGCTTGGGACAATAAAGCCGCCGCGGCAAGCGACGACTATCAATACGCGCTCTGCTATGAGACGGTTTCGAACCGCCTGACTCAGCTCGTCACCGAAAAGCCCATCGAGTTAATCGAAACCGTTGCCGAGCGAGTGGCTGAATGTGTGCTCAACGAGTTTAAGGTCAATTGGGTGAAAGTCGTAGTGATGAAACCCGGTGCCGTGCCTTCGGCTGCTGCCGTTGGGGTTGAGATTGAACGCTCACACTAATCGTTACTGTAGATTCGGGTTTTAGCTTAGTTAGGCAGACGGTTCGGACATGGGTATGGCACGTATATACATTAGTTTAGGCAGTAATATAGAACCTTCTCGCTATCTAAAGGCGGGCTTGCAGTCATTACGAGAGCACTTTGGTCCACTGCAGCTTTCCTCTATGTATGAGAGTGAAGCCGTAGGGTTTGATGGCACTAACTTTTTAAACATGGTGGCCTGTGCACAAACGAGCCTGAATATTGCTGAGGTAGTTGCGCAGTTTAAGCAAATCGAGCAAAATCACGGCCGGTTGGTGGGGGCCAAAAAGTTTAGTCCAAGAACCTTAGATATTGACCTATTGCTTTACGATGATGTCGTTTGTCAGACCCCAGTGGTACTGCCCCGCGCCGAAATTGTCACTAATGCTTTTGTGCTTTGGCCTTTAGCGGAAATCGCCCCCAATTTGGTTCACCCATTGCAGCAGAAAACCTATGCCGTAATGTGGGATGAATATGATAAAGCGTCGCAAAAGCTGTGGCCAGTAGCCTTTGAATGGCCTCATGGGCTCACTTTTTAATTGATTGATAGGATTGTCATGGATACGTTTCAGGTAATTATTTTAGCGTTAATTCAAGGATTAACAGAGTTCCTCCCCATTTCTAGTTCGGCGCACCTTATCCTACCCGCACAGCTTTTAGGCTGGGAAGACCAAGGCTTATCCTTCGACGTTGCCGTCAACACTGGCTCATTATTCGCCGTGGTGATTTATTTTCGCAATGAACTCTGGGCCATGTTCAAGGCTTGGATTGCCAGTATGGTAAAAGGTCAGCATTCCGATGACAGTAAGTTAGCCTGGTGGATCATTCTTGCTACTTTACCCGCAGTGTTTTTTGGCTTTATGGCCAAAGACTTTATCGAAACCCATTTGCGCAGCGCTGGCGTGATCGCCGTGACGACTGTGGTCTTTGGTTTACTGCTCTGGTGGGCAGATAAGATGTCTCGCCGTGACTTAACGGTTTATCAAACGGGTTGGCGCAAGGCGCTATTAATTGGTTTTGCTCAGGCGCTGGCGTTAATCCCTGGTACTTCACGCTCGGGCGCGACGATGACGGCCGCGCTGATGTTAGGCCTTAGCCGCGATGCCGCAGCGCGTTTCTCGTTCTTGATGTCTGTGCCTGTCAGTCTGGGCGCGGCTATTCTAGTGGGTAAAGATTTGGCCGAAAGCCCGCTTCCTATTGATTATCAAGCACTGACACTTGGCACTGTGATTTCATTTGTGGCCGCTTATCTGTGTATTCACTATTTCTTAAAAATCATCAGCCGTATGGGTATGACGCCATTTGTGATTTATCGCCTCATCCTCGGTGCTGTGTTATGTGGATTTATCTTCCTATAATACAGGGGCGCCATGGCTAAAAAATCGGGTCTAGTACCCGATTTTTGTGTTTTTAGGCGTGGATTTTCGTTAACGGAGTAAGTTATGGGCCTTCAATTTCAATGTCCTACCTGTGGTTCGGCACTGATGCAGCATCAGGCATCCCAAGGTTTTTACTGTGCAAATAAGCACCATTTTGATAAAAATGAAGCGGGTTATTGGATTTTTACTAAACCAGCACGACAAAAGCCGACTGGCGACTCCCGTCAGCAAGTGCGGGCAAAGCGCTTCTTGCTTGAGTCGGGGATTTTTTCACCTTTAGTTGAAAAAATGGCGGCGATGATTGCACCTCATCTGAAAGCCGATGATTGCCTATTGGACTACGAGTGCGCTGACGGCTTCTATTTGCGTGCTTTAGCTTCTGCACTACCTAATCTCACAAACGAGCTAAACGTCCAGTACAGCGGCGTAGCGGACGCAGAAAATACTATTTTTGCAGCGGCCAAAGCGCAAACCCCTGCAACACTCTGCTTAAGCACCTCAAAAGTGCTGCCTTTTGCCGACAATTGCATTGACCTTATCACTGTGCTCGATAAGCCGTTGAAGGGGAAGGAATGCGTTCGAGTACTGAAAGAACATGGCTTGATATTACAGGTGATCCCGGGGGCGCGGCATTTGTGGCAAATCAGGGAGTGTATTTATCCGGAACTGGCTGAAAAAACTCCCCAAATTAATTTGCCTTCGGGATTAATTGTCAAAGAGCAGCAGCGATTGCAATTTAGTTTGTCTGTCACGGGTGAACAAGCGCTGGTCTTGTTGGATATGACACCCTATGCGTGGCGCGCCTCTGAACAAGTCAAACACCTTATTCGGACGAAAGCCTTCGATGTGCTGGAAATTGATTTTGTTTTGGTCTTAGCGCAAAAGTCTTTAATTGAGTCCTAACTGGCCAAAATACAAAATTAAATAGGATGTTTTTTAGTCTATTCATTGGCTTAGGGAATGCGTTTCAGGGTGCTTGAATAGGGCGAATTGCGCAAGTCTATGATACTAATCGAGCTTTTTATGTTGTTTTAATGTAAATGCGAAACGGCGTCCCTTAAACTTTATCTTTATTACGCTTTTGTCTCTCACAATTATTACCCTTTTATTGCCTTTGTTTCCCTAATAGCCTCAGTTTGTCGCGTTGCAGTTTCTTTAAAATGCTAGCGATAACACTGGGGCAAAAATAAAGTTTTAAGTAAAAAGATTCATCGGGATTAACAAAACTTCAAATCTAAGTTTATGGATGAGATTAAAACTCAAATCCGCTTAAAACAAATGTGTGGTTCACTTCTGTGTTGAATAGACAATGCCATCAAGTCGAATGAGTTTTAAAGAGATGGTGAGTGTAAAGGGCTAAAGAGACGAGAAAGTGCAGGCTTAAATGAGAGAGGGGGATTAAAGATAAGATTGGTGCTTAGATTAACTGAGACCATAAAAAAAGGCTTGGATGGATGTGCTATTCGCTTTCATCTCTCTCAAGCCTTTTATGCTAACCTGCTGAATTACAGGTTAATTACTTATCATTACTTCTTGTAACGAGAAGCAACGTTGTCTAGACGGTCGTTAGCGCGCTTAGCTTCTGCTTGTGCGTCCATAGCTGCTGCTTTAGCATCTTTAACGTCTGCAGACAGTTTGCTTTGCTCTGATTTCAGAGAGCTAACATCAGCTGACAATTGATCAACTTTGTTGCCCAGAGTTGCAACGCTTTCTTCCAGAGCAGTAGTGTTTGCACAACCACCTAGTAGGGCAGTCATTGCTAAACCAGCAATCATCAGTACTTTTTTGTTCATTGTAAAAAATCCCTTAAAATAGGTTGGATTTGAATGTTTCGTCACTTTGGAATCGAAACTGCCTAATTATGACATAGCTATTTTAATTTGCTACGAATATTAATGCGTTTAACCACTATAGACATATAAATTTTTTTTAAAAGCGTTTTTTCACGGTTATATCGGCCTTTTTCATCGAAAAATGGCACTGTATTTACCAGAAAGTGTGGTCGCATTTACAAAAATATTACAATTTTATGGCGTTTGTTTGGCTTGGGATTGCTGCCAGTTGAGTTTCACTTGCTCAACGACCTCTATCCGCTTCGAATTGAGCGCCTGTTTTATCTGTGCACCTTGAAAACCTGCTGCAATAATAGCCTTCACATCGACTGTATTGGCGGCTGAAAAGCAAGCAGAAAGATAATCACCTTGTGGATAGGCATGATGCTCGAATCCGGTTCTGCCACGCATATCGGCGATGCAGGCTAACAGAAGTTGCTCCAGCCGTTCTGGTTTACGCCAAAAATCGGCTTTATCGAAGAGCTTGATGATGGTCTCGCTTCTTAACTCAAAAGCTTGGTGCACATTCTGATGCTGATCGCTCACTAAGAGCGCCAGATCGCGATACTCGTTCGGGATCCGCAGGCGTTCACACAGACTTTTTATAACGGGTAAGCCCTTCTGTCCATGACCATGGTGTTTAGGCCAATGCTCTTTAGGGCTTAATGCTTTACCCAAGTCATGCACTAAGGCGGCAAAGCGCACTGCTTTTTCCTCTGTCAGAGAGCTAGCTTGGGCTAACACCAACATAGTGTGCAAACCCGTGTCTATCTCTGGGTGCCATTTTTCCGGTTGTGGCACACCAAAAAGCGCCTCAATCTCAGGGAACAGAATATTCAAGGCGCCACATTGGCGTAGCACTTCGAAAAAGACTTCTGGGTGAGGGCCGCCAAGACTCTTATCGACTTCTTGCCAGACGCGCTCAGGCGTCAGCGCTGTTAACTCCTCGGTTTGGCTCATGTGCTGCATTAACGCCATGGTTTCATCGGCAATCACGAAACCTAAGTCATGAAAACGTGCGGCAAAGCGAGCAACCCTTAATACTCTGAGCGGATCTTCAGCAAAGGCGGCCGACACATGTCGCAGCTGACGCGCGTTGATATCTGCGATGCCATGGTAAGGATCGTACAAGTTACCCGCCTCATCTTGTGCGATGGCATTAATGGTTAAATCGCGTCTCAGCAAGTCTTGCTCTAGGGTGACATCCGGACTGGCATAACAGCTAAAGCCGCCATAGCCGAGACCGACTTTGCGCTCCGTTCGCGCTAAGGCATATTCTTGTTGGGTTTTAGGATGCAAAAAAACTGGGAAGTCTTTACCCACTTGGCGATAGCCTAACTGCTGCATTTGCTCCGGAGTGGCACCTACAACCATAAAATCTTTATCTTTTATTGGGAGATTGAGCAGGCTGTCTCGTACAGCACCGCCCACTAAATAAATTTTCACAGGAATATTTTAGCTAGTGTGTCATAAAGCTAGCTTAACATGATGAGGCGATGGCGAGGCGAATTTGGATGCAGATATTTATTGGGATGTCACATCCATGTTGCGGATGTTTTGACAATATCCCTGGGACGTTTTAACGTGGGGCGTTATTTTTAGCTTAGGATGATTGGTGGTATGTACAAGGCCTTTTATGGACTCAGTGATAACCCTTTTTCGATTGCACCCAATCCCCATTATTTATTTTTGAGTGACAGGCACAGAGAGGCCTTAGCCCATTTGACCTATGGACTGGGTGAAACTGGGGGCTTTGTGTTGTTGACGGGGGAGGTCGGCACGGGGAAGACGACAGTATCTCGTTGTTTGCTTGGGCAATTACCCGATCATACTGATACGGCTTTTATCTTAAATCCTTCGCTGACGGAGTTGGAATTACTCGCCACACTCTGTGATGAATTGAAGATCAGCTATGGTGAAAACCCGACTCTTAAACAACTCACTGACCATCTGAGTCGTTTTTTACTGGCCAATCATGAGAAAGGCCGCAATACCGTACTCATCATCGATGAGGCGCAGCATCTGCGTGCTGAAGTGTTAGAGCAATTAAGGTTGCTTACCAATCTCGAGACTGACACGAAAAAACTGCTACAGGTGATCTTAATTGGTCAGCCTGAGCTGCAATTGCTGCTTAAACGGCAAGAGCTTAGACAGTTAGCCCAGCGTATCACCGCTCGTTATCATCTATTGCCTCTTAATGAAGATGAAATCGCACTCTATGTGTTGCACCGTTTGCAGGTGGCAGGTCGTTTTGAACCGCTATTTACCCGTAAAGCGATTAAAGTGCTGCACAAATACAGTGGCGGTATTCCGCGGTTAATTAACTTGCTGTGTGAACGTGCTTTGATGGCGGGTTATGCACAATCTAAGGTGCCAATCGATCACCATATGGTGAGACAAGCGGCGGCCGAGGTACTTGGGGAAGAAGAACCACAGCCAAATAAACTCTTGTGGCCGAGCGCTATCGCGGCGGCATTGGTTGTGGCTTTCGGTGTGTCTTATTGGTTATTTACTGAAAGCCCAGCGGTTGCCAATGTGGCCAACTCGTCTGTGACACAAGCGAGCCAAGCGACTCAGTCAGTAACTCAAACATCGATTCAAGAGAAGAGTATTCAGCCGGAGCAAACATTGGCTTCGATGCCTAGTGCGCCAGTGGCTAGCGAGCCGCAAACCCTTGCTGCGCCGGATCCGAGTGTGCGGGTGTTGCAGGAGGCTATTAAACAAAGCCGCAGTATCGATACCGCCTTTGCTGGCCTCTTTAATGTGTGGGGTAAGGTTCCCTTTAAAGGCCTAACCGCGTGCCAGTCGGCGCTAGAACAAGGGCTTTCCTGCTATCAACAGCAGGGCAATTGGATGTCGCTGACAAGGCTCAATTATCCTGCGGTTGTGTATTTAGTGGATGATAATCAACAAGATTTTTATGGTGCAGTGATTGCCGTCGATGCTGACCAACTCTTAATGCAGTTGGGCGAGCAGCAGCTTTGGGTCGATAGGACCTGGTTTAATCAACATTTTAGCGGCACCTTTGAAATTCTCTGGCAGGCGCCTAATTTACCTATGCTGGAAATCAGCCAGAAGTCGAGTCCTGGGCAATTACAATGGCTTGAAAACGCCCTTGCCCATGTGGCTAACCGACCTTCGCGCCGGGTGTCTCAATTCGATCTGAAATTAGAGAATGATCTGAAAGCCTTCCAAAGCCAACATGGTTTAAAGGCCGACGGTATTGCCGGTAATCAAACCTTAGTGAGACTGAATTTGTATTTAAGCGATCAGGGACCGCGCCTTACCGATAAGGGAGCGCAGAGTTAATGTCCATTTTACTCGATGCGGTAACCCGTAATAAGCAGCAACAAACTTCCCCCTTACCCGATGCGGTATTAACGCCAAGGGCTAGTTATCCTTCGGTGCGTAAACCTGCATTCCCCGTGGCAAAATTATCCTTGCTCGCCGTCGCGGTGGCGCTTGGGGTAGGTGTGGCGTGGGGCGTGGCGAATTGGCAGCAGCAACATGCGATGCCGATAGTAAATGCGGCGCCTAGCAGTAGTATCAATCCAAGCATGGCTGATAGAACGGTTGAAAACACGCCGCAGACAGCCTCCACCGTGCAGCCATCTGCCGAAGGTGTTCGCGCCTCATCAGGTGCAGTTACTAGCGCTGCGTTGCAAACAGGTGTATCAGAGCAAACCTCAGCAGAATCATCAGGGTTTCGATTAGCGGGCAAAGTGGCACTGCCAAGGGAGCAGGTATTAAATGAAGCGCCTGCAAACGTGCAGCCTTATCAGAACCCCAACATGAGTTCGGCTCTATCTACCACAGCATCCGCTTCTACGAGTGCGGATCCGAGCTACGATGACTATCTGGCAACCTCTGCCGCCTTAGATGAAACGACCCGAACGCAGCAATCCTCTGCCGAAAACCTTGCGCCACAGGATACGAGCGAGTCAGAGCCTATTATGTTGGGCGCTAATGCGAATCGTCAGGGCTTAGCGACACTCGAGGCATTGCGTGAACAAGTTAATGCAGCGGCGGCCGATGTGGGCTTAGAAACGGCGCAGAGCCGCAAAGAGGATGAGTTAGTCGCGAATTTTCAGGATGCGCTCAAGGATGTGGAATATGTGAAAGCGGCTAAGACGCCAGTGACAGAGCCCAAGCTTGATCCTATTCCTAAGGTCGAAAACGACGACATTCCTAAATATGGGCAACTGCCCGCGGGGTTACAGCTACAAGTGCCTGAATTTAATATTGTTGCCCACGTTTATTCGACGGATGCGAGTCAGCGTTGGTTGAATGTCGATGGTGCCGAGTTACAGGAAGGCGACCAGATTGGGGGCAAGTTAAAGATTATTGCGATTCGCCCGCGGGATGTAGTGCTCGAAATCCAAGGCTCGCAGTTTAGGGTGCCAGCAATTTAACTTGTTATATTACAAACAAAAAAGGCGCCGATGGGCGCCTTTTTTATCGCTTAAAATCAAAACTTAAGCGAAGAAGTTGTAAGCCAAGAATAAGGTCAGGGCGTAACCCACGCTGTAGCATAGGAACAGGGCTGGCACATATTTCAGGTAGCTTACGAAAGTCAGCTCTTTTACTTTGCTCATGGCGACGATACCCGCAGCCGAACCAATCACTAATAGTGAACCACCCACGCCCACACTGTAGGTTAAGCCTAACCATTCTGGGGTGTTGAGCACAGGCTCTGCTTTAAGCAGCGCAGCCGTCAATGGCACGTTATCGATAAGGGCAGAACCCATACCAGTAACGAAGTTAGAGATGTTTGGATTAAACAGGCTGTAAGCTTCGGTCAGCATATCTAAGGTGCCGATTTCTTTAAGCATACCTACCAGCAGTAAAATTCCTAAGAAGAACAACAGAGTGTCGTATTCGACTTGGCGAATATATTCGAGGATCTTGATTTCTTCTTTATCACTGCGGGTGGTGTGGCCGATAAGGAACATAATCGACAGACCGGTTAAGAAGGTCAGTACCGGTGGAATACCGAAGAGAATGTTCAGCAGCATGGTCATCAGGATCGTGCAGAAGAACACTAAGGCAATTAGCAGATCCACGGTTTGATAGCTGTGCTTAATCGGGGTGGTGGACACCACGCCTTCAGCCTTCAATGAGAACAGCGTTGCCAGTAAAATCACACTCACGGCTGATGGGATAAACAGCATTAACAGTTCGGAGATGTGTACGTGGCCGCCTAAGAAGATCATCAGGGTGGTAACGTCACCGGTGATCAGGGCGACACCGCCGGAGTTCACGGCGAAAATAATCAACACCGCCATTCTGCGGCGCATTTGCTTTTCGAGCTTAAAGGTTGTTAACAAGCCTAAAGACACTAAGGTCGCGGTGACGTTATCACAGAAAGCCGACAGGATAAGCGCGAATAAGGCCACTTGGATCATTAACAGGCGTACAGAGACCTTCTGCGGGAACAGCTTCTGCACCATGATTTGGATCATACCTTTGGCGTTAAGATAGGCAACAAAGGTCATTGTCGACATCAAAAACAGCCACAGGGTGGCAATTTCGAGCAAGTTTTCATTGAGTTGATGGGCAACCAATTTCTCATGGTTGGCGTCTCCGGCAGCCATAAACAGTGCTACCCAGGAAATACAGCCAAAGAATAAGGTGGTTTTTGCTTTATTAAGGTGGGTGACTTCTTCGAAAATAATACTGAGCAATGCGAGCACCGCCAGTATGATCAGAAAGGTATATAACATAACTGCAATTCCAACTGCTGTTTTAATGTCGTGGCAAGCCAAAGGCGAGCTATTGAGTGGCATTATCAAGGCTAAATTAAGCTTGCCGTGTTAATGCGTGCGGATCAGAACATAATGGGGTGAATAACGCAACTGTTAGCTGTAACTCGGTTTTGCGTCATTTTGTGATATTGGTCTCAGTGAAAATGATTGTTTTTTAGTGTTAAACACTGTTTGGTTTTTAATGTGTAGTTTTTTATCTTGTTTAGTTGAGATTGCCAAAGGACTGTAAAGTAAGATCTACGATTAAAGTCTAAGCAGTTATTTTGCCGATCCCGCAATTAATTTTTCTTTATGAAGGAAATATTGCACGAAAATGCAGTCACACAGCTGAAGGATCGGATTTTGTGCTGTTTACGGTGCTGAGTGCGGGATTCTTTAGCTGTGTCACAAAAATGACCAAGTCAAAATATTGACTGGATAGAAAGTGAGCTGTATCTTGTGCCACTTTAGTAGTTAAGACACTGGATGTTGTATCTTAAGGATAACGCAAAATGACATTTGTGCTCCGCAGTCTGATGTTATTAGGCTCATTAGTGTGGTTAACATATAGTGGCAAGCAGCTGATAGCATTAGGAATATTACATAATCCTAGCCTGATGGTTGACCATATCACTTTGACTTTACAGGTCTTAGTCGCGGCGGTGGTATTTAAATCCGCTTTAGGCTCGAAACGATCCGATAGCTATTGATGGGGTCAAGGCTCACGCAATATCCAGTTCAAACGCCAAGCAATAAAAAGGGACGCTACTGCGTCCCTTAGTGTTTTTAGCTATCGCTTACATTGCCGCTTTCATACGACCTAATACACGGTCCGCCGCTTCTAGCGTGAGGCGCAGTTCTTCTTCGCCATGGGCCATCGACAGGAAGCCTGCTTCATAGGCGCTCGGGGCTAAGTAAACCCCTTCATCTAACATACCGTGATAGAAAGTGCGGAAGTGTTCGATATTGCACTTAGTCACTTGGTCGAAGCGCGTGATCTGCTCTTGCTCGGTAAAGAAGAAGCCGAACATGCCACCGACATAGTTGATGGCCATTGGAATACCGTGTTTGTCGGCAGCCGCTTTAAAGCCTTCGGCGATACGTTTGGTTTTCGCGCTTAGCTCCTCGTACAGACCTTCTTCACACAGGGCTTCCATTTGTGCTAGACCCGCTGACATCGCAATGGGGTTACCTGACAGGGTACCCGCTTGGTACACTGGACCCGTTGGAGCGATAAACTGCATCACATCTTTACGACCGCCAAATGCACCCACAGGCATGCCGCCGCCAATCACTTTACCCAGTGTGGTTAAGTCAGGAGTAACGCCATAGTGGCCTTGAGCGCCGCTTCTTGATACACGGAAACCTGTCATCACTTCGTCGATGATGAGCAGCGCACCAAACTCATCACACATAGCACGCAGACCTTCGAGGAAGCCTGGGATAGGTGGGATACAGTTCATGTTGCCAGCGACAGGCTCGATGATGATACAAGAGATTTCAGTCGGATATTGCTCGAACAGGCTACGAACTGAATCGAGATCGTTATACACAGCGGTTAAGGTGTGCTTGGCGAAATCTTCTGGGATACCTGGAGAGCTTGGTTGACCTAAAGTTAGAGCACCAGAACCTGCTTTAACTAATAGGCAGTCAGCGTGACCGTGGTAGCAGCCTTCAAACTTTAAGATCTTGTCACGATTGGTAAAACCGCGCGCTAAACGAATCGCACTCATGGTGGCTTCAGTGCCTGAGCTCACCATACGCACTTGCTCGATAGAAGGCACCATGGCGATGACTTTCTCGGCCATTTGCACTTCAAGTTCGGTTGGCGCGCCAAAAGACAGACCATTGTGCACCGCAGCTAATACGGCTTCACGGATTTTTGGATGGTTGTGGCCGAGGATCATCGGGCCCCAAGAGCCAACATAGTCGATATAAGCTTTACCATCGGCATCGTAAATATAAGCGCCATCGGCTTTTTCAATAAACAGCGGCGAACCACCTACACCGTTAAATGCACGAACCGGAGAGTTAACACCGCCGGGGATGGTTTTTTTAGCCTGTTCAAATAGCGCTTCGGAACGGGTCATGTTAAGTCCTTAAAGTAAGTAGCCGATTAGCGATCGGCTTTACGTGAATACCAATTAACGGGACACTCATATTTTTCGAGTTGCGAGTCAACCCCGAGTGTCAATGCAAACAGTGCCATACGAATTAGCAGTCCATTGTCCGCCTGTCTGAAGATAGCGAGATTAGGATGGCTGTTCAAATCATTATCTAACTCATTAGCTTGCGCACGCGAATCCCGTGGCAGCGGGTGCATGATCACAGTGTTAGATTTGCAATGTTGGGTATAAATACTGCGATTCAAACGGAATTTACCGCGGTATTTGTTCGCTTCTTCCTGGGATGGGAAGCGTTCTTCTTGAATGCGGGTCAGATAAAGAATGTCGGCTTTATCTAAGTGGCCTTCAAGCTGGTCTGTTATTTTGATGCTATGGCCAGCATTTTCAATGTCGGAGATCACATAGTCAGGCATTGCTAATTCAGCAGGCGAAATCAGTGTGAAGCTGATGTTCTTGTACATGCACAGTAGGCGCGACAGGGAATGAACGGTACGACCAAATTTTAAGTCACCGACCATAGCGATGTGCATGCCATCGATACCGCGGCCAGCATGGCCTAACTCTTTTTGAATGGTGAACAAATCGAGCAGGGCTTGAGTCGGGTGCTCGTTCGAACCATCACCACCGTTGATCACCGGAACGCGGCTACCTTCGGCAAACTCTTTTACTGAATAAGAGTCTGGGTGGCGCATCGCGATCACATCGGAATAGGTCGAGAGTACACGTGCGGTATCGTACAGTGACTCGCCCTTAGATAAGGACGAAGAGGCCATGCCTGTGGTTTCACGCACATGGCCGCCGAGTAAGTTAAAGGCACAGCCAAAACTCACACGGGTACGGGTACTAGGCTCGAAAAACAGGTTACCTAAAATGGCGCCTTCGAGCACCTTAGTGCGCTTCTCACGAAGTGCATAGGGCATCATACGATTGGCAACATTAAAAATAGTTTGGATTGAATCAAGATCTAACTGGTTTACGGAGAGGATATGAGATCCTTCGAACTGGTTCATCAGCCTGTTTTCCAATTGCTAGGGGGCGTTAAAGTGCAAGGTTGCGCTTTGTGCCCTGGTGTATATGTAGGGTGGCTGAGGCGCGATTGTAACAGATGCACTGGGGCAGCGAAATAGTCGCCGCCCCCTCGTATAGATTTTTTAGGCAGCTAATACAGGATTTTGTGAATCAAAGC
The DNA here is from genome assembly GCF_002196695.1 of Shewanella sp. Shew256. NCBI lineage: Bacteria > Pseudomonadati > Pseudomonadota > Gammaproteobacteria > Alteromonadales > Shewanellaceae > Shewanella > Shewanella sp. Shew256. The sequence goes on from NZ_NAJR01000002.1 coordinate 124,055, forward strand.
CCATCTTCGCAGGGCTTAGACTTGGCCGGAGCGAATTTCCTGCTGTAGGTTCGACCAACTGACCACCCCCACCACATTGTCAGGGGTATCTTGATAGATAAACACTTCACCGCTGCGTTTGGGCGACAACAAGTTATACACCTCATCGAGGGTTTTAGTGTCACTCAGCCCCTGCATCGGATGGCGGGAGAGGGTGATGTTGTCATCGTAGGATTGCATCTCAAGGCTGAGCATTTCAATCACCCCATCGGCGTTACGTACTAACACTGGGCGACCTTCGGCGCGCTTTAACACTTCGAGCAGCAGCTCGTCGTTGTTGTTGACGATAACAAAACGCTTATCCATCAGGGCGCGCACGCCTTTTTTCTGTAGCGCCAAATTCACAGGGGCGACTTTATAACCTAAACCCATAATCTCTAGCTGCTTGAAGAAGATAGAGTTGGTTTTAAATCCTTGATAGGCAATCAAGAAGGCGGGAATCGTAACAAACATTGCTGGCAGAATGATACTGGCATCGTTGGTCATCTCAAGCAGCGCTACTAGGGCAGCGAGCGGCGCACTGAGGCAAACGCCCATCATCGCTGTCATGCCGATAACCGTATAGAGGCCAACGTAAGGTGCAATCGAAGGGAATAGAATGGCGCTAACTAAAGCTAAAATTGCGCCGATCAAGGCGCCGATGCCATAGAGTGGACCAATCAAACCGCCCGGGATACCAAGTCCGATTGCCGCTATGGTGGCGATAATCTTGGCCGCAAGCAGGGCGATTAACAGCAATAAACTGGGGTGTTCGCTAATGGCTTCACTGATCGCTAAATCACCAGTGCCGAGGGCTTGTGGCAAGATTAAGCCAATCAGCGTAGTGATACTGCCCGCCAATAATAGTCGATAAATCAGTGGCCAGTTTTGCCCAGTGGCGGTGACTTTAAGGAGGGCGAAATTGAAGAAGGCGGCCGCGCAGCCCAGTGCAACGCCGCCCAAGGCTAAAATGGGATAGTGATCTAATGGAATATGGATCACCTGAATACGGTCAAACTCGTGCACATTACCAAAAACCAGCTGGCTGGAAACCGCACCACAAATGGCGGACAGCATTATGGGGAAGAAGTAATGTACCTTGTACTCGCGCACTATCACTTCGAGTACAAATATTACTGCTGCTAGCGGGGCGTTAAAGGTTGCGGCTATCCCTGCGGCAATCCCACTGGCGCACATAATCCGCACACTATTATCGGGAAGATTAAATTTTTCAGCCAAAACACTGGCACTCACGGCGCCGAGGTGAATGGCGGGGCCTTCGCGCCCTACCGAGAAATTAGTACCTAAGGCAAACAGCGCCTGAAAAAATTGCCCCGCAGCAGATTGCAGTGGAATTTTGCCATAGTGCAATTTAACCCTATGTAATACATAGGCAATCCCCATGCGCTTGTAACGTTTGGAGCCGAGTTTGGCGACAATCCAGATCAACAAGGCGCCAAAAAGTGGCAACAGTGCTCGCCAGTCGGCGATGTTACCCGTAAAATCCAGCGTCTCGATTTGGGTGTAATGGTTCGCCCACAGGAGCAAGAGTCGAAACAACAGGATCACGCAGGAGGCGAAGATGGCGAATAGCAAGGCCAGTAAGCACAACTGCGCACTGATCTTGGCTTGGGATAAATGATCACGCAGCTCGTTAGTTAAGTACTTTTTAGCTGTGCTGATGGCGTCTTGAATCGCGGCTTTATTTATCGTTAATTGCACTGCATTGGCCTGAGTTGTATTGTATCGAACTCGTTCTTGAGTTGATTGTATTTTATATAAGGGGCTGTTACCTAATGCCAAATTATCATCGTTGGCTAGATCGGCTGCAAGTCATGGATCTAAAGTATCGTCCATCGACCAAGTATTTATTGTCCTTAGTCTTAGTGGCATTTCTGTTAGGCGCTTGGGTAAGCTTTATTGTGCTCAACAGTGACGAGCCCGTCGTAAAGCATATTGGCGGCGGTAAACTGCAACGTGTCACCGCGGAACTTGAGGCGCAAACCCAGGAACTTGCGACACGTAATTTAGAATTATCTGTCGAGCGTGAAGCCAATGTGCAAATGCAGGATATGTTTGCGCAGCAGATGAAAAAGCAAAAAGAGTTAGAGCGCGAATTAGCCTTTTATCGCAGTATCATGTCGCCGGATGACAATGCCGAAGGGGTGGCCATTCACGGTTTAGAAATGACTGCAGGTGCCTTGGCGGATGAATACAATTTAAAACTGATTTTGACTCAACTGCAAAAACGTAAGCAGGCGATTCAAGGTCGTACCGAAATCACCCTCATTGGCGTGCAAGACGGAAAATCCGTTGAGTTAAGTGTGAACAAACTCACGGGTTCTAAGCTCGAGTTTGATTTTCGCTATTTTCAGGTCATAGATACCAAAGTGAGTGTGCCTGCGGGATTTAACCTAGTGCAGGTTAAAGTCAAAGTTGTGGTGCCTTCGAGCCGCTGGACCAAAAATTCACAGACAGAACATGTCTATAGTGTCCCTGAGCTTTTACAGGGTGAAAAAGAACCGCGGGTAATACTTGAACAAAATAGTCAGGTAACGGATAATTTGCCCCAGAAAACTGATGTAAGAGGTAGTAATGACTGATCAAGCTGACGCAGCAATGCCTATCAAATTTACCGATGCGGCAGCCGCTAAGGTAAAGGGCTTGTTGGAAGAAGAGCAAAATCCTGCACTTAAACTACGTGTGTATGTGACGGGTGGTGGTTGTTCTGGATTTCAGTACGGCTTTACCTTTGATGAAAAGGTCAACGAAGGCGACTTCACCGTTGAGAAGCAAGGCGTCCAATTGGTCGTCGATCCCATGAGCTTACAATACCTCGTTGGCGGTGAAGTGGATTACACTTCTGGCCTCGAAGGTTCGCGTTTCTTTGTGAAGAACCCCAATGCGACAACGACTTGTGGTTGTGGCGCAAGTTTCTCTGTGTAAGTTTGTTCTACGAATGTAGTGAACTGATATAGAAGATAAAAAAGCCGTCGAAATGACGGCTTTTTTGTTGGTCTTTCCTGTATTGCTAGGATTGGCAAAGCAAGGCGTAAGCGCCTTGCTTTGGAGTTAATTCATAATATTCAGATTAAGCTTAGGTTTAAACCAAGCCTTCACTTTCTTATCGAATGCCACCCACACCTGCAATAAAGATAAGACAATTAACACGATAAAAATCACGTAATCGGGGAGCTTTTCTTGCCACTCGCCAAGATGCACTGTGGTGGGCCCTGCGACTAGGTTATCAGGATCATAAAGGATCACAGGTAACATGCTAACTAGCGCCAATTGCACTAAGGTGTAACCCCTTAGCATTACCAACCCAGCCTTTTGGCGACCGATAATCCCGAGCACCATCAATAGGGTTAACAGGCAGAAAAGTACCCCTTGTTTGGCAATTAAGCCGCTTACCGATGCTGCGACATAGAGTAGCAGTAAGGCAATTAAGCGTTTAGGTAAACGGGCTTTTGCCAAGGGCGGCGTAGCCTGTGTTGCCAAAGAGGATTCTTGCTCGTTCAGCGACATTGTGGTTTGCCCTTATGGATTAGTGGCTTTGTTTAGTGACTAAACGTTGATCTAATTCATAGGGTGGAATGACCACTCCTAAGTCATCCTGTACAGGGAATACGGCCACAAACAGGTCGTCTTCTTCCATGCCAGGAACCCATCTTTCATGCCATTCATCATAGGGAATCGCTAAGGTTTGGCAGTCACTCCAGTCATCGACTGCCCATGACTCGGCCGCTTCTTCGGTTGGCCACATTGGGATGCAATCTTCATCTTCTGTGGTCAGCATGACGCAACCATCTTGGTCCTGTAGCGTCCATAACACTTTGTGTTGTTTAACTTGTTCAACGAGGTAATCGTAACGACCTTCTGGAGTCATGCCAGCGGCTTCTGCAAAGGTTTTAACAGTCTTGCTCATGAAAATATCTCTTATGCGTGAATAGGGCGAAACCTGTTGTGCTACTCATGTATAGCGTCAGCACAGCAAAACTCACCAGTTGGCAAGATGGTAACATTAGAGCGGGGTTTGAAAAAGCACAACAGCGCCGCGAAGGCGCTGTTGCTAGCGGGGAATTACTCAGCAGCGTTGAAATAACGATAAATCATACCGGCGAGAACGGCACCTACGATAGGAGCAACCCAGAAAATCCACAGTTGCGATACGGCCCAATCGCCGACAAACAGCGCTGGGCCAGTACTGCGGGCCGGATTGACCGAGGTGTTTGATACAGGAATGCTGATCAGATGAATAAGGGTTAAACATAGACCAATCGCAATCGGCGCAAAGCCTTTAGGTGCGCGCTCATCGGTCGCCCCTAAAATCACCAATAAGAAGAACAAGGTCATCACGATTTCGCAGATTAACACCGACATCATGCTGTAACCGCCGGGGGAATGTTCGCCAAAGCCGTTAGAAGCAAAGCCTGCCGCAAGACTAAAGCCTTCTTGCCCTGAGGCGATGGCGTACAATACACCCGCGCCGACAATACCACCCGCCACTTGGGCAATGATATAAGGCAGCAGTTCCGATGCCGGAAAACGTCCGCCAGCCCAGAGTCCAAAGGATACCGCTGGGTTTAAGTGGCAGCCCGAAATATGACCAATGGCAAACGCCATGGTCAGAACCGTTAAACCAAAAGCTAACGCCACCCCGAGTAAGCCTATGCCGACTTCTGGAAAGGCTGCCGCCAGCACAGCGCTGCCGCAGCCGCCGAGAACGAGCCACAGAGTGCCCAAAAATTCTGCTGCCATTTTTTGTGACATATTCATTGATTGATTTCCTATTCAGTCGATTTATGCCGACATACGCTTCGCGCTCTTTGCATAAACCTTTGTTTATCTTGCTGGTTAAGTTGAGCTAGATAAATAACCATTCCCTTAATTGATATGTTTGCGCGCCCAGAGTGTGCAGGCACGAGTTGGCCTTCACAGTGAGTCAGTTGTGTATTTACTGCTTAGTTAACAATCACTTTAGCGAGTTTAGATGACACAACTGTGATCAAGCATAGATGGGTTTTTATATTGTGCATTTTTGAACGACTGTCATTGGTGCTATTTAAAGCATTTTTAGGCATCGTCTCTGCTGTTTTGTTACGTCTTATCGTGCCTATGTTCGGTAACAATGCAGCAGAACACTAACTGCTACACCAAGATTTTTAGCATTTTCAATAGTCGATTTATTCTCTTTGTTTATCTGTAATGCATTGAAAATAAATGAATAGATATTTAATAGATATAAAACGGGGAAAGAAACGAGGGACAGATGATTGCCGCTCTTCACTCGGCAAAGTACAAGGTTTTGGTTGCTGAAATGTTAATTGTGTTTTTGTGGTGTTGCTACCTCATATTCAAAGAACTTGATGAACATGAATAAGAAAACACGGTTAGCCGGATGAAGTAACAGCTCCAAATAACAACAAGAATGGCTTGCGCTGTAAAAGTGAAGGTGGGAAGGATGAAGAAGAAATTATTGACCTTGGCAATCCAAGCTTCGATGTTTGGTATTGCTCCTTCGGTAGCATGGGCTGCCGATCCAATAGAAGTGAATGCGGTGAATGAGAGCGCTAATCGGGTTGAAGTCGAGGTAGCGGATAAGCAAGAAAGCATTGAAAAAGTCACAGTCACGGGCTCGCGGATTAAGCGTGACAGCTTTTCCCTTAGCACTCCATTACAGGGCTTAGATGCCAAAGATATCGCCGATAGCGGTATTGGCTCATTGGCGGATATTTTAGTTGATCAAATTCCAGCGTTGTCGGAAGGCGTTAGCAGTACAAATAGCCAATCGAGCGTGCAAAATACGGGTCTTTCAACCATTGATTTACGTGACTTAGGAACGGATCGCACCCTGACCTTGATCGATGGTCGCCGTGTAGTATCAAACAGTTACAGCGGTAACTATGTCAGCTTAAGCACTATTCCTGCCGCTATGGTCGATAAGGTAGAAATCATTACCGGCGGGGCGTCGGCTGTCTATGGCTCCGATGCGATTGCTGGGGTGGTGAACATTATTACCCAGCAGAATAAGACGGGCTTTGAGATTAACGCCCGTGGCGGTGAAACCACCGAAGGTGGTGGTCGTGAAACTACTGTCGATGTAGGTTATGGCACTGATTTTAATGGCGATAAAGGTTATATCTTCGCCAGTGCGACTTATGATAAACAACATGGCTTATTTGCGACCGACAGGGAAAGAGCTCTGTATGAGTCAAGTTTTGCCTACGATGAAAAGCAAATGTGTAATGCCATGAACACGGTCGATGGCGACCAGTGTATGCGCGATATTACCCGAGACGACTGGCGCGAGCGCAGTAATGACATCGTCGGTGGCCGCTTTAAATCAAACTCTTGGTGGTACGATGGCACCGAGCTTAAAACCGACTTTAAAGAAGAACGTGATGGCTATAACGGTTACACCACGGGTCTCTTAAAGGTCCCCGAGGATACCTTGGCCGCTGCGGTCAAAATGAACTATGACCTCAGCGACGATGTGCGCGCGAATGTGCAAGTGCAGTTTAGCCGTAATACTGCGTTTCGTCGTACCGATGCCGAAGGCCAAGACTATAACGACGCTGAACTCTATATCGACCCTGTGACGGGTCTCCCTGGGACTATTGCTGCGGGCAGTATTTCTCCAAACAATCCTTATGTGCCAGCCGAAATTGCCGCGACAGCTGGCAAGAGCATCACTTGGGATCGCCGCTTCCAAGAAGTTGGCCCCGTTGAGAGCGATAACGAGCGCACCACTTTGCGGACTTGGGCGGGATTGCAGGGCAACTTATTTGAAACTTGGACCTGGGATGCCTCACTGGGTTACGGTAAGTTTGAACAGCGTCAGCGCCGCAGCAATGAAATCAGTATTCGTCGTCTGCAATATGCCTTGGATGCTGAATACGCCGACGATGGTGTGACTATCCAATGCGCCAGTGAAGAGGCCAGGGCTGAAGGGTGTGTTCCCGTCAATATCTTTGGTGAAGGTTCAATCAGTAAGGAAGGCGCAGACTACATCCGCGCCAATCCCTATATAAACACGGATATCACGCAATTTAATGCCCTAGGATTTATCTCGGGTGAATTGTTCGAATTGCCCGCTGGTGGCGTGCAGTCAGCATTCGGGGTCGAATATCGCCGTGATACTCAAGCCGTCGATACCGATAAAGCGATGCGTGGCGATGCGATAACCTTTAACGATGTACCGCCCTTCGAAGGGGATGTCACCGTATGGGAAGCCTTTGGTGAAGCGAATCTTCCTTTGTTAAGGGATGAGGCTTTTGCCAATAAGCTCGACCTAGACGTGTCATTGCGTCTTGCGGATTACAGCCAGAAAAACATCGACTTAATGTCGAGCTATCGCGCGGGGCTCCTGTGGGAGCCTATTGCCAACTATGCCCTACGTGCTAACTACTCTCGCTCGCAACGTGCGCCGAATATTACTGAGCTTATCTCTCCACCCCGTGGAGATTACGACAGTATCCGCGATATTTGTGATGGGGTAACAGCAACCTCAACTGGGGCTGGGCATGATAGTTGTCGCCAAGATCCTGGTATTGCAGCCGCAATTGCGACTAACGGTGTCTTTGAGGATGAGGGTGGTTCTAAATATTCGCCTAACGCCGGTAACGAAAACCTCACCGAGGAAACCGCGGATACCTATACCTTAGGCTTTACCATGGCGCCAGCCTTCCTCGAAGGCTTTAATCTGGCGGTCGATTATTACGATATTAAAGTCACCGATGCCATTGGTTCACTAAGCAACGAGGATATTCTGGCCGAATGTTATAACTCGAGTAATCCCTATGGCGCCGACAACGAGTACTGTCAGGTCATCAGCCGTGATACTGAAGGGCAAATCACTCAGGTTATCCAACAGGAACAGAACCTAAATGACATTGTCACCCGTGGTGTTGATATCGCCATGGCCTACGAGTGGCAATTAGACGGTTACGGTGAACTCAGCTTAAAAACGAATTGGACCCATGTGTTGGAATTCAGCACTAGCTACTACGGCGCCGATGGTTTAGTTGAAGATGACTACGTGGGTGAGCTTGCCAGCGGGATTTTTGAGGACAGAGGTGCAATCTCATTAACCTGGAGCAATGATGATTGGCGTGTACGTTGGAGCGCTAAGTATAAGAGTGCCATGGTCGATAGCCACGATAGAGTTGAAGAGTGGAACGTGCTGAAAGCCGAAAACCAAGCCAAACTCGATGCTGGCGATGCCAGTGCAGTGGCCAATCCAGAAACGCCCGCATTCCTATTCTACAGCTCGTATATCACCCACGATTTGTCGGTGTCTTACACTATGGACGTGAGTCAGGCTGAATTACGTTTATACGGCGGTGTGCGTAATATTTTCGACAATCAGGGTCCTTGGGTGGCCGATACTGGTGATTTAGTCGAAACAGGTAATGGTAACTACAGCAGCGCCTATGGCGGTGGTGTTGGTCGCTATGCCTACCTAGGTGCAGAGCTTAAGTTCTAATATCAGTTGAACTGATACTAACCACTTAAGTTTGCTCAACCGCATGTGGCTCCCTGCATGCGGTTTTTTATTGCCAATATCCGCAAGATATTGACATCAATAGGTTTGTCACACTCATCAAGCCTTAAGCCTTCAATGGGATAGATTGACACAGACCTTTGATACTTCTTCTGTCGAGAAGCGCTTAACGTTAACTCTTTCAGCCAGAGCTTGAGTTTCAGCCAGAGCTTGAATGAGTGCTGACTTGAAGTAAGTCGGCTAACGCGGAATAGTCAAAAGGCCAAAAAGGCAAAGCTTCGGTGCATACCTGAGGGGAGATACTCGCTTAAATACTGAATAAACACAGCATTTAAGGATAAGTGATAGCAGTAACTTGTTAAGCGATTGGCGGCTTATTATGCCGCCAATCATCTGATGGTGTGTTTTTGTGGAATGCTAAGCGCTGACTTCGCTCTTTGGCTTACAGGTTAGTGGATAGGCAGATTTGCCTTTAAGAACTGGCTTTGTTCCCAGAGCAAGTGTTCTAGGGATTCCTTAGCCGCATAACCATGCCCTTCAAAGGGTAGGATAACTAATCTTGCTTTACCGCCAAGGCCTTGAATGGCATCAAATAGTCGCTCCGATTGCAGCGGGAAAGTGCCTGAGTTTTGATCCATCTCTCCGTGAACTAAAAGCAAGGGCGATTTGATGTTGTCGGCATAATTAAATGGTGACATTTGTTGATAAATATCATTGGCTTGCCAGTAGTAACGCTCCTCATTTTGAAAGCCAAAAGGCGTTAGACTGCGATTATAGGCACCGCTACGGGCAATGCCTGCATAGAACAAATCCGTATGGGCGAGCAAGTTCGCCACCATAAAGGCCCCGTAGGAGTGTCCACCCACGGCGATTTGTTTGCGATCGGAAATGCCTAAATCCACCAAGGTATCGACAGCCGCCTGTGCGTTGGCGACGAGTTGTTCGCGAAAGCTGTCATTGGGCGCTTTATCCCCTTGAGCGATGATTGGCATAGAGACTTTATCAAACACCGCAAAGCCTTCGGCGACTAAAGGAATTGGGCCCCTTGGACTGATGCTGGGATATTGGTTGGCGCTAAAGCTGATTTGGCCCGCGACATCGGGATCGTTAAATTCCCGCGGATAAGCCCACATCAACACGGGTAAGGTGCCTTGTTCCTTGGTGTAATTAGCGGGTAAGTAGAGAGTGCCTGACAGAGGTACGCCATCGGCTCTTTTGTAGGTGATCAGCTGCTTCTGCATCCCCCGATACGCACTCAGTTCAGCGGCCTGTTGGTAGAGCACACTTTCTTTGGCGCCATCGATTAAGACAAGGCTTGGGGCTTCAGTCGGGCTTTCACGGTTAATAATCAGCTGTAAGGGCTCAAGATTGAGCACGTAGCGCACCGACTCTAATTGCTGGGCTGGCGATTGCCAAAGCAGTGACGACTCACCCGTCAGGAATGAGGTGCGCTTTAAGAAAGGCTTATCCCCCTGTGGCGATGCCCCTTGGCCGTAGTGAATAAGCCCAGCGGTTTGCGCCTGCTGCAGGCGGATCACATGCCCTTTACCTTGGGTATATTCTCTGGAGAATGTTCCAAGCTCTTGATATTTATCGCGCAGATTACGCTCGTTCAACGTTTGTAGGCTACTTTCTCCAAGGCGGGTGTCTAGGCTACTTAGTCGCAGTAACTGTGCTTTGCTATTGCGCTGGGTCACTAGGGCGATGTTGTTTTCCGCCCAGTCGATATCGATGATCCGCCAAGGGGTTTTGGCGATGAGTTTGGCCTTTTGGGCAAAGGGGGCATCGAGTTGCCATAGACTGTCCCGTAGCGGCGCCTCCTGCTGGCTATCGCCCTGATCTAGAGCCTCGGTAAAGGCTAAGGTTGCGCTTTGCCCTTGAACCCAATGGAACTGGCGTGGGCCTGGGAGCACAGAGTCTCTTCCTTGGGGCTTAGATTCTCCACTCTGGCTGTGGTGCAGTTGCGTAATACGTTGGCCATCAAGATTATAAATCTCTGTTAAGGTTGGAAAATCATAATACTTTACTTGGGTTGAGAAGGGCGCGGTGAGCTGATGGGTTAAAATGTAGCGCCCATCGGGTGACACCGAAAAATCCTCAAAAATACCCGGTGCGGCGATAGTTGTCAGCTTGCCATCTAAATCCACTCGGGCCAATTGACTGGTCGTCAGTTGGCTAAAGCGTTGTTTGTCGGCGCTGGTTTTCAATAAGTCCTGATAGGTGCGCTGCGGGCTTTGTTTGCCCGAGGTTTCCTTGGTTTTCGGTGCGTAAACGGCCTGAGCCATGCTTGTGTTGGCATTGGAGGCTACCACAAAGCGAGCGAGCAGACTGTTATTGTTAGCCCACTGATAATCAAGGCTAATCGTGCCATTCAATCGGTTGTCTGATAGGCGCTTGTGGCTATCTTGAGCGAGGTTGTAAACATATAAGTAACCGCCCTCTGGCGTTATGCTCACATAGGAGAGATAGCGACTGTCGGGGGAAAATTGCAGCTCGGTGATATCGTAGCCACCGGGCAAGCTTATCAGCCGCTGCCGCTTGTCCTGAATATTAATCAGCCTGAGTTGGTGATAGCGCTGGGTGATGCGACTCGGTAAATATTGCTCGGCGGCGATACGTAATCCTGCCAACTTTTGCTCTGGCTGGGCCAGCGTGGCAATGCTCGGCGCCGAAATCGGGCTGAGTAATGCCAGCCATTGATGATCGTTTGAGAGTCGAGTCGTGAGATTGCTACTGTGGCTGATGGTTTGCTGTAATGCGGGAGACGGTTTCTGGTAGTCCTGCGCTAAGGTTTTTGGGGCAAACAGCGGGCACAACATCATGCCGATGCAAATCAAGGCAAAGCGAAGCATATCTAGGTCCCTAAGATGTGACTCACGCCCGCACTACGCATTGGTAAACAGGTGTAAGACGTTGAGGTTTATGTTGTTATTGGTCATGCAGTTGTAATCAATCTGTTGCTTGGTCGCAATCGGCTTTGGCTCGTTTCTATATTGTTTAAATCTCTATTTTAGATTTTTTTCATGCTAATGTTTTGAATTTTAAATAGTTAGTTTAAATCATTCGTTTGCTAACCAGGCTCAGTCTTAGGTAGTATCTAGCCAAGATGTTGTACTCATTACCCTAACCATAAAAAGATGAATAACGCAGGTGTGAGAAAAAATGAAGGATAAGAGTAAGTTGAGTTTTTGTTTAGGAAGCTGTCGCATTGACCCTTCCGATAACTCAATTTCATTTCAAACGCAGGGGCAGGAAAGTGCCCAACAGGAATCGGCTAAGGTGTCACTTCAACCTAAGTTTATTGAAGTGCTTAGCTATCTCGCCCTGCGTCATCCTCATGTTGTGACCCGTGACGAGCTGATCGATAAAGTTTGGGAAGGCAATGCTTACGTTGGCACTAAGGCACTCACGAATGCCATTTGGCATTTACGTCAGCAATTATCGCCACTGGAGCTTGAAGGCGGCGTGATTGAAACCGTGCGTAAAGCCGGTTATCGCTTGTTATTACCGCCGGTGTATGACATTGCCGATGAGACAGATGACGATAAACTGCAGACCACAGAGGCGAAGTTACAGCACACCACACGACGCCTGTATTGGATGGCGAGTCTGATGGGGGCGGTCATGCTAGTGGCCGGTCTCTTTATGGGGGTGCATCTGTATCAAGATAAACAGCGGATGACGGAAACCCAAATCACAGTGCTTACGCGGGATCCGGGCTCTGAGCGTTACCCTAGGTTGTCCCACGATAGGCGTTGGCTTGTGTATGGTGCGAGTCGCCCCGGAGTGACATCCAGTCTGTATCTTAAAGATTTTAAACGTGAAGATGTCCCCGCCCGCCAGTTAACGCCTTCCACATCGGCAGAGCTTCGCGCAGTGTGGAGCTTAGATGACACTAAGTTGTTTTTTGCCTCCCGTATCCATGGCACGGGGAAATGCCATATCACTCAGTTGACTCTTGCGACCAACGAGACCCTCGCCTTAGCGCCCTGTAGTAGCGATATGGCGGCCATAGATATTTCTCCCGACGGTCAATATCTTGCTTATATTTCCTCCCACGAGGCGGATAAAGTGGGGGGGATTTACCGTTTAGCTTTGGCAAATGCGGACGCTAAGGCTGAAAGATTATCCTGCGAAAGCCAGTGTAATTATGAGGATAGAGATTTAGCCTTTAGCCCTGATGGTCGCTGGCTCGCGATAGCGAGGCGCTTTAGTAATATCTCTGAGGATATTTTTATTCGCGACTTAGCCAGTGCCAATGAAACACGCTTAACCCATGGGCTAGAAGATATTCGCGGCTTGAGTTGGACGCCTGATAGCCAGTCGCTGGTTTTTGCCACCGAAGATTCTGGCAGTCGCAACGGTTTTACTATCGATATTGAAACGGCCCATATTCGCCCACTCGATGTGGAGGGCATGAGCTATCCCAGTAGCGTATCCGATGAGGGCGAGCTGGTTTATCACCAGTATCGTCGTCAATTCCAGATGGCGTATTTTTCCCTCGGCGAATCCGTGCCCGGCAGCTTGTTTCCGCTGCTGTATTCCGGCATTAGCCACCGCAATCCCGATTATTCCCCTGAGGCGAAACGGATAGTATTTGTCTCCAGCGATACGGGCTATAACGAGATTTGGACTTCGGATGCCAAAGGCCAAAAGCTGGAACAACACACCCAGCTTAAGTCGCGTGTCGCTTATCCGCGTTGGTCCCCCGATGGTAGCAAAATCGCTTTTATCGCCCCCGACGATCGCAACGAAGGTAATCGTATTTTTATTTTAGATTTAACCAATAAGAACATTACCGCCTTAGCCTCGAGTTATCACAATCATGGCCGCCCCAGCTGGAATTGGCAGGGGACGGCGGTGTTGGCATCAACCAGCGATGGCATCACTGAATTCCATTTGGACAATAGTGCGCCTAAGGTGATTAGTCCGCTGAGTATGGCGGTGGGCTTTGCAAAATCGGCCAACGAATTTGTCTTTAGTCGCTATGGAATGAATGGACTCTGGCAGATAGACCTCACGCAGCCCGAACAGGTGCAAGAGATTATCCCGGGGAAGGTGTTTCGCGCGGGCAATAACTGGGTGCTTACTGCACACGGAGTGTATTTTAAATCGAGCAATGGTAATGAGCAGCGGTTGAATTTTTGGGATGCGAGTAGTCAGCAGCTGACATCACTCCTTAGGGGTCCCCGCTCTAGCCTAAGCGGCTTTGGCTCCATGACTTATATTCCGGAGTCAAACCGCTTAGTGATGACGCTCGATGGCTTTCCGCAGCGGGACATCATACAGCTTAAACACAAGCTACTTAAGTAGGTTTGAGTTTTATTTAGCGCTAAAGCGTCCGCCTAATACGGCTTCGCGCGAGGCGCCTGTCACTGCAGGTAGGTTAGCGGGCAAACCTAAATTGTGGCGCATTGCGAGCCACGCAAAGGCGATGCCTTCGGCCCATTTAGGGTCGACACCGAGTGCTGAGGTGGTATCGATGTGATAATCCGGCAGTAGCGCTGCTAAGCGCTGCATTAACTCGGTATTAAAGGCGCCGCCACCGCAGACAAATAACTCTCCCACTGGGGCAAGTTTAAGGATATCGCGGGCGATACTGTGGCAGGTTAAATCGAGCAATGTCGATTGGATATCTTCTTCATCCAGTTGATTAAACTGTGATAATTGCTGTTCTAACCAAGCCTGATTAAACAATTCGCGCCCCGTGCTCTTGGGATAGGCGAGGGAGAAATAAGGGTGCGATAGCAATTGCGCCAATAGCTGTTGGTCGGTATTACCCGAAGCGGCCCATTCGCCGTCTTTGTCATAGGGCTCATTTTTCACTTGCTGGATCCAGGCATCAATCAGCGTATTGCCAGGCCCTGTGTCGAAGCCTAGGACCTCTTCACGATTCCCGGTCAGATAGGTGATATTGGCAATGCCGCCGATATTGAGGATCACGCGCTTTTTACCCACTTGGGCAAAGGTTTGCTGGTGGAAGGCGGGCACTAGCGGCGCACCTTGGCCACCTAAGGCAATGTCTTTACGACGAAAATCGGCTATGACATCGATGCCAGTCTCGGTTGCTATGGTGTTTGGGTCGCCAATTTGCAGGGTAAAACCCACCTCAAGGTTTGGCATGTGGCGCACGGTCTGGCCATGGCTACCAATGGCAATGATGTCTTCTTTGGCTATCTGGGCTTTGGTAAGCAAGTTATTGACGGCGAGGGCAAATAATTTACCCACACTGCGGTCAAGGCGGCCAAGGCGGTTTATTTCATCATTGCCGGGCAGGCATAAACGCTGCAATCCCTTAAGCAAATGGCTTGGAATCGCCTCAGTGTGCGTTGCGATAAGCTGTGGCTGCTCGCCCGCAAAGTCGACTAACACCGCATCGACGCCGTCCATGCTGGTGCCAGACATCAGTCCAATATAATAAGCCTTGTTCATGTGAGGGGATCCGTCCGTCGTTATTGCATCGCCAATTGGGTTTGCTTGTTCTGTGAAATGCTGGCCATCAACTGTTTGCTGAGTGCATCGAATTGTGGCTTTTCTTTACGGGCAATCGATTCGGCCTTAGGTAAATCAACCGTTCTTGGATTACGGTGCACGCCATTAACGATAAATTCATAGTGTAGGTGAGCGCCAGTGACGCGTCCTGTTTTACCTAAGGTGCCGATAATTTGCCCCTGCTTAACGCTGGCCCCTTTACTGACGTTGCGTTTGGTCAAATGCAAATACTTAGTCGTGTAGGTATCGTTGTGCTTAATGAACACATAGTTACCGTTAAATTGATTGTAGCCGGATTCGATAACTCGGCCATTACCCGCCGCCTTAATGGGGGTGCCAATGGCGGCAACATAGTCAACGCCGCGGTGAGCCTTAACTTGCCCCGTCACAGGGTGTAGACGTTTCGGGTTGAAGTTGGAGCTGACATATTTAAAGTCGACCGGTGAGCGCAGGAAGGCCTTACGCATGCTAGTGCCGTTTTCGGAGTAATAGTTGCCGTCGGTATAGCGAATCGCAGTGTAGCGCTCATCTTGGTTGATAAACTCGGCGGCGAGGATATTGCCGTTACGTAAAAACTCGCCTTCGGCATATTCCTGCTCGTAGATAATGGCGAAGCTGTCGCCTTCACGTAAATCCAAGGCAAAGTCGATATCCCAGCCAAACACGGTCGAGAGCTGCATAATTTGGTTCGCGTTTAAACCCGCATCCACGGCGGCATTCCAGAAGTTACTCTTGATTTTCGCACTGGTGAATTGGGTGCGGATTTCAATGTCCTTTTCGGAGATTTTCTCGGAATACTTATCTTGATCCTTAGTGATGACTAAAGTCGATACCGCATCGACACGATAGCGGACTTCGGTTAAATCGCCCTTAGCATCCTTTGAAATCACGATTTCTTCGCCGGGGATGATTTTTAACAGATTCTGTTTGGCGAGTGGCAACTGGGTAATTTCATACACATCTTTGCTGGTGAGCCCCGCGCGCTCAAATACTGCAGCTAAGGTATCGCCATTTTTCACATTAAAATGTTCAACGTCCCTATGGTGGGCACTCTCTAAGGTTTCGCTGGCGGGCACATTGCCTGCGGCTAAGGCGTCGACAGAAGATAACGGCGTGGCGTTGGTGGATGCATCTTGTGATTGGCTCTCAACACCTTCTGGGCGCTCTGGTGAGCGAAAGGCTAAGGGAACATCGTAACGGGTATTGACTTGAGCTTGGTCTGCGACACCTTGAGTTTGTCTTGAAGCTTGCGCTTCTTCAGAGGGAAAGAGCAGGGTTATCGTAGTGATAACCGAAAGAATGCTGAGGAGAATTTGATGCTTTTTAGGCAGCAATTTAAATAACGTTATAACCTTTCCCATGTGACGCCGATACCGATTACCTAAGGCTTGAATAATCCCGTTAGTGTACACACTTTCAATTGTGGTGGCTAACAAGTAACATAAGTCTCCTCATTTTATGATCATGGCCTTAGGAGTCCCCGCCGAGATGGCTGATTTAGACCAAGTATTAGCAGAAATTAGACGTGGTACCGATGAGATCCTACTCGAATCGGATCTGCTGGAAAAACTCAAAGAAGGACGTCCACTTCGTATCAAGTTAGGCGCTGATCCTACTGCACCGGATATCCATCTTGGACATACAGTAATTTTAAATAAATTAAGATTATTCCAAGAGTTAGGTCATGAAGTCATTTTCTTAATTGGTGACTTTACCGGTATGGTGGGTGATCCAAGTGGTAAAAACAGCACGCGTCCACCCCTCACCCGTGAGCAAGTATTAGCCAACGCCGAGACCTATAAAGAGCAGGTCTATAAAATTTTGGATCCTGCAAAAACCCGTATCGAGTTCAACTCGAGCTGGTTAGAGCCATTAGGCGCAGCGGGGATGATCCGTTTAGCCTCGCAGCAAACCGTTGCTCGTATGATGGAACGTGACGACTTTAAGAAGCGCTATGCTTCGGGTCAGTCGATCGCTATCCACGAATTTATGTACCCACTTTTACAGGGTTATGACTCAGTAGCCCTGAAGGCCGACGTTGAATTAGGCGGAACCGACCAGAAGTTCAACCTGTTGATGGGCCGTGAGTTACAAAAAGCCGAAGGCCAAAAACCACAAGCCGTGATCATGATGCCACTGCTCGAAGGTTTAGACGGCGTGAAGAAAATGTCTAAATCGGCGCACAACTACATTGGTGTGAGTGAGCCCGCCAATGAAATATTTGGCAAGATCATGTCGATTTCTGACGAATTAATGTGGCGTTACTTTGAGCTACTGTCATTCCGTCCTTTGGCCGAGATTGAACAGTTCAAACAAGATATCGCCAACGGTGCTAACCCTCGTGATACCAAGATTGCGCTCGCGAAGGAAATTATCGCGCGCTTCCACGACCAAGCGGCGGCCGAGAGTGCCCATCAAGCCTTTATCGACCGTTTCCAAAAGGGCGCTATCCCAGATGATATCCCTGAGGTTGAATTAGCGGCGGGTGAAGGCTTAGCGATTGCTAACTTACTTAAAGATGCCGATTTAGTGGGTTCGACTTCTGATGCGATGCGTATGATCAAGCAAGGCGCGGTGAAGATGGACGGTGAGAAGGTTGACGATAGCCGTATGACCTTAAGCGCTGGCACGGTTGCCGTATTCCAAGTCGGTAAGCGTAAGTTCGCGAAAGTGACTCTGGTTTAAGCTCAATCGGATATCACCATGTGACTACAGCCAGTGAGTGCTTAAACGGTTAATAAGTACTTACCAAGCAGTAAAAAGAGCGCCTAAGGGCGCTCTTTTTATATCTGCATTTTATCTCGATAGCTTAAGAGACTGTGCTTAAGGTGCTGTGCTGGCCTCATGCTCGCCGATATTGCATCTGTCGGTACCGAAATGCTGACCATCGCGACACTTCCATGCCAGTTGGGCGGAATCCACTTGCCAGCGTTGGGCACTCTTCTTAAGCGACAAAATTAACAGCATTTGTGGGTGCTGCTGCGATAACTCGCTCACTTGGTAGGTAAATATTCCATCCTTGGTGGGCTGAGTACGAACAAGGGTAAATTTTTTACCTGCATATTGGCTGCTGATGGCGGTGGGATCTTCGCTCCAAGCTTGATGTTGCTTTTGGGCTGCCCGCAGTTGCTGGTTGAAATGGCTTACGGGTTGCACCGCGTAGGACACAATAATCGGCTGCTGCGCCTGTGCGTGGGGCGCGAGCATTAGGCCATTCAGGGCGAGTAGGGCAATCAGTCCAAACAACTTCATACAAACCTCATTGAAACGAAACGACCGTGGGCATAGGATGCCGCACCTCAGTCGTATTGACTCATTGCAGGTTTCGACTCGTTTTGAGGGCTCAAGTTTCAATAAAAGCTAAATTTTGTGACTACTGCATCGCTAATTGGTCTGACATGGTCTGGTAATCAATCAGATCCACATGCTCTGTGACCCTGTGATTACGCATATCGAGCTTAAGGCTAGTGACTCCAGGAATGGCGACATCAATAATTTTTCCGGGTTTACCAAACTGCTCGCCGGGCCCTTTAAAGTGATAGTTACCAATCATCACCACGAGGGAGCCTGCGTTATACATATGCTCGATATTGAAATCATATTCGAGCACACCTTCGTGGGCGCGCTCAAAGAAGTCGATAATAAACCGCCCACCCGTGTATTTACGATTGGCGGTTTTATCGAAGAAGACGGTATCACGGTTATAGAATTTGCCGAGTGTTTGATAGTCGTGCTCGGTTAGCGCGTTCATGTATTTTACGGCTAACTGCTGCTCTGCTGGCATTTCCCCTGAGTTAGCGTGTACTGACGCAGGAAACAAGGCCGGAACCCAAATAAGACAGACTAAAAGACACAATATTCGCAAACTATTCCCTCTTGGTTTTGAGATCAAAGGCGGGTAACGACAAATGCCATTTGATGGCGCATAGGCGAATGATTAAGGCACTGGTCATGGCTAAAAATAGTGCCGTTTTTTCGCCCATCCCGTAGGCAAGGCTTACGGTATAACCTATGCCGCCAATAATCGATGCTGTGGCATAGATTTCTGTGCGTAACACCATAGGGATTTGTCTGCACAGTAAGTCTCGAATAATGCCTCCTCCAACGCCCGTGATCAAGCCCATCACGACGGCAATCATGCCACTGAGTCCCATATTGAGGGCTTTTTCGGCACCAATCACAGTGAACAGGGCCAAACCTAAGGCATCGGCGACTGGCAGCGTATATTGAGGCATCTTGCGGGGACGGCGAACCAACAGCAAACAAGCTAGGACTGTGGCGAGTATCACTATGATGTAGTTAGGGTCGCGGATCCAAAACACCGGCGTGGCGCCTATCAGCGCATCGCGAATACTGCCACCGCCGACCGCAGTCACCGAGGCCAGTACGATAACGCCAAAGGGGTCCATACGGTGACGCCCAGCGGCTAAGGCGCCAGAAAGGGCAAATACCGCCGTGCCACATAAATCGAAGAAGTAAATCCAGTGGCTCATTTACTCATCTCTTTGATGTGGATATTCAGCGCGTCCACAGAGATACGAATTTCTATCACAGATAAAATCAGTGAATAGAGCAGCAGTAACAAGCTGGCACCGAAGATCACCGAGCCCGTCTTATTAAAACCGATATAGATGAAAATCATACAGAGCACACATAGGGCAAAGCTGGATACGCCAGCCTCCTGCATACGGCGAATAATCCGGATCCGCTGGCTTAAGTTTTTAATCTGATCCTTATGCACGGGTTTGTCGCCGTTACTCAACTGTCGGATCAGCGCGGCTAGCGCAAAGAAACGGTTGGTATAGGCGAGTAATAGCAGTGAGATCGCCGGAAATAGCAAGGCGGGAGTTGTTAATGAAACATGCATGTTTTCGAACAAGATAGTCAGCCTTTAACCTAATGTTAAGATTAAAGGCATCATATCACAGGGTTTGTAGCCAGCGTAAACCCGCCCAAATGATCGGAAGAAAGGTAATAAAACTAAACCAGATAGCACAGGCCCGTGAGGCGAGTTTTACCGCGGGGGCTATCATCTCTTGGTGCGGCTGCGGGCCATAGACTATCTTAGCCACATCAATGCGTTGCCCCGAAAACTTCTGCGGTCCACCCAATTCAATCCGTAAAATATTCGCCACTAAGGACACGCTCATCACATAACCACGCAGGGCTGGATGATTTTTAGAGGTGCGAAACAATAATGCTAAGGCCATGGGGCCGCCTTGAATCGCAATCGACAGGCTCCATAACCAAGCGGGGATTGCCAGTAGCGCCGTAGAAATCACGTGTACTGAACTGCAAAAGTGCTGGTACTTAGGTTGAATGGGCGGCCAACTGAGTTCGAGCTGTTTAATCATTCTCACCGCCAGCACCATAGGGGCGCCGGCGATCGCAAAGAAGAAGATAGTCGATGCCGTGCCATAAATCGGCGCGGTAGCGAGCTTTTCTATCGTGGCCTTGGTTAAGCCGACTTCCGACAGATTATCCGTATCACGGACAATCCACGGCTGTAATAGCTTTTTTGCGCTGGCATTGTCCTCGCGTTTCAATGCTTTAGCGATTTCGTCGGCGACTTGGCTAAAGCCTGCATCCGTCAAACACAGATACAGAACTAAAAATTCGAAGAACCAAGGGAAGGCGGCAAGCTCGAGTAAGAAAGTGATAATCGCCCAGAAGGGGAACACCAATAGCAACATGGCTAAAAAGCCGGCGGTTGCCTGTTGGCTGGGGGCGCGCCCGGGGCGATTGACTTTGGCGGCGAGCTGTTTGGCTAAGTGACTAAACCAAATCAGCGGCTGCATTTCCCTTGGCAATGGCGCTAAACGCGCCAGCAGTAAAGCAAAGAAAAGTACCAAGAAGCCCTCAAACAAAGCGCCATCAATTTCGACAAGTTGTTGATAAAAAGAACTGTGCATCAGGTACTTTCCGCAATCATGCTTTAGTCAATTACTTTACTGAGTTTGGGTCTAATTGCTCAAGCAGCAACATCACCATCAGTGCCGAATGGTAGCCTGCCTTCACAATGTAAGAATCGAAGTCGACCGGAGAGTCGTTGTTGGCGTTGTCAGAGAGCGAGCGGATCACCACGAATGGCACGCTAAACTGGTGACATACTTGGGCAATTGCCGCGCCTTCCATCTCACAGGCCGCCATGGTTGGGAAGTGCTCCAACATGGTCTTGGTGCGAACTGGGTCGCAAATAAAGCTATCGCCAGTACAGATTAAGCCTTCAATCGCTTTCACTTCGCCTAATTGTGCGATGGCCTTATTAGCCGCTTCGACTAAGTATGACGCGGGAATAAACGCCGCAGGTTGCTGCGCCATTTGGCCAATTTCGTAACCAAATGCGGTCACATCTACATCGTGGTGGCGCACTTCGGATGAAATCACGATATCGCCAATAGACAGTGAATCGACAAAACCACCCGCAGAACCTGTGTTGATTACCGCATCGGGGGCGTATTTCTCAATCAGCAGTGTGGTGGCGATACTGGCGGCGACTTTGCCAATACCAGAGCGTGTTACCACTACGTCTTTGCCCGCTAAGGTGCCAGCGATAAATTCAATGCCCGCAATCGTTTGTGAAGAGGCGTTTGTCATAGCCGCAATAAGATGGGCAACTTCTGGCTCCATTGCGCCAATAATACCAATTTTCATGGGAGACCCTTTTGATTCAACTGAATGTGTGATGCCACTAAAGCGTGGGATAACAGAATGGCGGCTAATATACCACAGTTATGCTTTGGCGTTATTGTGGGATTGCGATTGCTTGATTGGGATAGGATAAAACGCGCGGAAGATAAAAAAATGCGCACCCTAAGGTGCGCCAAAATTCACAAGCAAATGGTGGACTCGTGGGTACGAGTCCGAGACTCACAGGTACAGCGGTACAACAAAAAACAATTAATCTAAGTAGTTAAGAATGCCTTGCGCGGCATCACGTCCTTCGGCAATTGCGGTCACAACCAGATCCGAGCCACGCACCATATCGCCGCCAGCAAATACCTTTGGATTGGTGGTTTGGAATGGGTTATCGGCTTGTTTACTGGCTTTTACTCGGCCCCATTGGTCGAGTTCAATGCCGTAATCGGCAAACCAAGGCGCAGGGCTAGGTTGGAAACCGAAGGCGATAATCACCGCATCGGCGTCGAGTAACTGCTCACTGCCTTCAATCGCTTCGGCACGTTGACGGCCGCTGGCATCAGCTTTACCCATTTGGGTTTCAACGCATTCCACGCCCACCACTTTGCCATCCTGGGTTTTAATAGCCACGGGTTGACGGTTAAACAGGAAGTTCACGCCCTCTTCACGGGCGTTTTGCACTTCGCGGCGCGAACCCGGCATGTTGGCTTCGTCACGGCGATAGGCACAAATCACACTGCTGGCCCCTTGGCGAACTGCGGTGCGAACACAGTCCATGGCGGTATCACCGCCACCTAAGACCACCACGCGCTTACCGGCAAGGTTTAGGTAAGGAGTATTAGGGCTTGTGCTACCCATCAGGTGATGGGTATTGCCAATCAAGTAGGGCAGAGCTTGGTACACGCCTTGGGCATCTTCGCCCTCAAGGCCCGCTTTCATGGCGGTGTAGGTGCCCATGCCAAGGAAGACGGCATCGTATTCCTCAAGCAGTTGGTTAAAGGCGATGTCTTTACCGACAGTTACGCCCAGCTTGAACTCGATTCCCATGCCTTCTAACACAGTGCGGCGAGTCGCCATCACGGCTTTATCCAGTTTAAAAGAAGGAATACCGTAGGTCAGCAGGCCACCAATCTGGGGATATTTATCAAACACCACAGCCTTAACCCCATTACGGGCAAGAATATCGGCACAGCCTAAACCAGCAGGGCCAGCGCCCACAATCGCCACTTTTTCTTTACGGGGCGTGACCTTACTCATATCCGGACGCCAGCCTTGGGCGATGGCGGTATCGGTAATGTATTTCTCCACATTACCGATAGTCACGGCGCCAAAGTTGGCGTTTAGGGTGCAAGCGCCTTCACAGAGTCTGTCCTGTGGGCAGACGCGGCCGCAGATCTCGGGCAGAGTATTGGTCTCATGGACTAAATCCGCCGCCTCCATAATTCGGCCCTGCTGCGCCAGTTTCAGCCAGTTGGGAATATAGTTGTGCAGCGGACATTTCCATTCACAATAAGGGTTGCCACAATCGAGACAACGGTCCGCCTGTTCAGTCACCTGAGCTTGAGCAAAGGGCTGATAAATCTCAATAAACTGAGTCGAACGCTTTGCTGCAGGGTGTTTAGTTGGGTCTTTGCGACCCACTTCAATAAATTGAAAATCGTTACTCATCTGCTATTACCCCGCTTTAACTGCTAGTTCCGGGCTCGATTGCTCTAATTTGAGCAGATCTGCAACGGCGATATTTTTCGGTTTCACTAAAACAAAGCAATCTAACCAGTTGGCAAAGTCGCTTAAGATCATCTTCGCGTGCTCACTGCCAGTCTCGGCCACGTGTTCTTCAATCAAGCCTTTCAAATGCTGTTGATGAATCGGTGACTCGAGTTTTTGGGTGTCGACAAGCTCGTTATTCACGCGGCGATTAAAGCGGCCAAATTGGTCGAAGATATAGGCAAAGCCGCCCGTCATCCCCGCGCCGAAGTTCACCCCGGTTTTACCGAGTACGACTACGATACCGCTGGTCATGTATTCGCAGCCGTTATCGCCTAAGCCTTCAACTACGGCAATGGCGCCCGAGTTACGTACCGCAAAGCGTTCACCCGCTTGGCCCGCAGCGAAGAAGCGTCCGCCAGTTGCGCCATACAGACAAGTGTTACCGACAATCGCGCTGCGCTCGCTCTGGAACGGACTCCCTAGCGGTGGATAAATCACAATCTTGCCGCCCGACATGCCTTTACCGACGTAGTCGTTGGCATCACCGCAGAGCTTGAGTTCAAGACCTGGGCTGTTCCATACCCCAAAGCTTTGGCCTGCACTGCCATTAAAGCTGAGTTTAATCGGGGCCTTAGTGCCTTTTACGCCAAGGGTGCTGGCGATATAGCCCGATAGGCGTGCGCCCACTGAGCGGTCGGTATTGTTGATGCTGTAAGCGGCATCGAAACTCTCGCCCTTATCGACCGCACCTTGGCACTCGTTGAGCAGATGTTGGTTGAGTAAACCTAAATCCGCTGGTGGATTGGTTTCCTGCCAGGTGCGCGAAGTGCTGGCTCTGACCTTAGGCTGATACAGAATTGGCGCTAAATCGAGTCCACGTTGCTTATCGGTCTGGCCTTCTAAGGTATGTAGCCACTCACTGCGGCCCACTAAGTCTTCGAACTTGCTGACCCCTAGGGTTGCCATCCACTCGCGCACTTCCTCGGCGACAAACTCAAAGTAAGTCATCACTCGCTCTGGTAAGCCGTGGTAGTGGTTATCGCGCAGTTTCTTGTCCTGAGTTGCGACACCGGTAGCACAGTTGTTCAGGTGGCAAATACGCAGGTACTTACAACCTAAGGCAATCATAGGCACAGTCCCGAAGCCAAAGCTTTCGGCGCCGAGTAAGGCCGCCTTGATGACGTCGGTTCCGGTTTTTAGGCCGCCATCGACCTGCAAGCGGATCTTATGGCGCAGACCATTTTCCACCAGAGATTGATGTACTTCGGCAAGGCCGAGCTCCCATGGGCTGCCAGCGTATTTCACCGAGGTGATAGGGCTTGCGCCCGTGCCACCATCGTAGCCAGAAATAGTGATCATATCGGCGTAGGCTTTTGCTACACCGGTGGCGATAGTGCCGACACCTGGCTCAGACACTAACTTCACGGAGATCAGTGCCTTGGTATTGATTTGTTTTAAATCGAAAATCAGCTGGGCTAAGTCTTCGATAGAGTAAATATCATGGTGTGGCGGTGGTGAAATTAAGGTTACACCTGGGCGCGCGTGACGCAGCCCTGCAATTTCCACACTCACCTTATGGCCGGGGAGTTGTCCGCCTTCACCGGGTTTTGCGCCCTGGGCAACTTTAATCTGAAGCACATCGGCATTGACTAGGTAATGGGCGGTTACCCCAAAACGTGCCGACGCAATTTGCTTAATCGCCGAGTTACGTTCGGTGTTAAAGCGACGCGCATCCTCACCACCTTCGCCCGAGTTAGAGCGACCGCCTAAACGGTTCATGGCGATGGCTAATGCCTCATGGGCCTCGGGGCTTAGGGCGCCGATACTCATGGCCGCACTGTCAAAGCGTGGGAATAAATGGCTGGCAGCCTCGACCTTATCCAGTTCAATCGCGGCTTGGTCAGCCTTAATGCCAATCAAATCCCTTAGGGTGGCGACTGGGCGGTTATCGACTAATTCGGCAAACTTCTTGTAGGTCGCAAAATTCTTGTCGATTAATGACGCCTGCAGCGTGTTGACCACATCAGGGTTGAAGCAGTGGTACTCACCGCCATCCACGTATTTGAGTAAACCGCCTTGTGGTAGTGGCACATGGGCGCGGTAAGCGGCCTTATGCAGTAGCGCTTGATCTTGAGCGATATCCTCAAAGCTGGCGCCTTCGATACGGCTCACCACGCCTTTAAAGCAGAGTTCGATTACATCACTGGCAATACCAATGGCCTCAAACTGTTGGCTACAACGGTAGGAGCCGACGGTGCTGATCCCCATCTTGGACATGATCTTACGTAAGCCTTTTTCGATGCCGTAGCGGAAGTTCAGCATCAGCGCAGTGGTATCGGTCAACTGATGACGTTTCGCCAGATCTGAGATTGACTCATACACTAGATACGGATAAATCGCCGTGGCACCAAAGCCGAGTAGCACCGCAAAGTGGTGTGGATCCCGCGCCGATGCGGTCTCAACAATGATGTTGGTATCGCAGCGCAGGCTCTTACTCACCAGCATTTGTTGTACTGCGCCAACCGCCATGGCTGCCGGAATGACCTGCGCCGATTTATCAATCGCACGGTCGGATAAAATCAGCAGCGTAGTGCCACTGCGGGCTAAACGCTCGGCTTCCGAGGTGATGCGGCGGATAGCGTGTTCTAAGCCTTCCTTCGGATCGTAATTTAAATCGACGATATTGGCGCGATAGTAAGTGCTATCTAATCCGAGTAATTGATTGAAATCACTGAATAATAATATCGGCGAGTTGAACATTACCCGATAGGCATGACCAGTGGTTTCGTTGAAGAGGTTTTGCTCGCGGCCGATACAGGTCGCCAGAGACATCACGTGCTTTTCACGCAGCGGATCGATAGGCGGGTTTGTGACTTGAGCGAATTTCTGTCGGAAATAGTCATAGAGCGAGCGTGACTTTTTCGACAATACCGCCATTGGCGTATCATCGCCCATGGAGCCTGTCGCTTCTTCGCCTTGTTTTGCCAGCACCCAAATCACTTGTTCAAGCTCTTCGCGGGTGTAACCAAATTGCTTTTGGTATTGCAGCAGTTGCTCTGGAGTTAATTCGCTGGCGCCATGTTGCTCTGTTGCCAACTGCTCGGCTGGGACCAGAGTACGGCTGTTTTTTGCCATCCACTCTTTATAGGGGTGGCGACGCTTAAGATCGTTATCAATTTCGAATGACTGGTACAGACGGCCATTGAGAGTATCTAACACTAACAGCTCACCTGGGCCGACGCGGCCTTTTTCAATCACTTCATCGGCGGCGTAGTCCCAAATGCCCACTTCGGAGGCGAGGGTTAAGATACGATCTTTAGTGATCACATAACGTGATGGACGCAGACCGTTACGATCCACCGCGCAAGCGGCGTGGCGACCGTTGGTCATTACGATACCCGCTGGGCCATCCCAAGGTTCCATATGCATGGAGTTAAAGTCATAGAAGGCTTTTAGCTCATCATCCATCTCTGGGTTACTCTGCCATGCTGGCGGAATAAGCAAACGCATGGCGCGGTATAAGTCCATACCGCCTGAGAGCAGCATTTCGAGCATATTATCGAGCGATGAGGAGTCAGAACCCGTTTCATTCACAAAGGGCGCCGCCTGTTGCAAGTCGGGCAGCAGTGGTGAATTAAACTTGTAGGCACGGGCACGGGCCCATTGGCGGTTACCGGTAATAGTGTTGATCTCGCCGTTATGGGCAAGATATCTAAAGGGCTGAGCGAGTGGCCATTTAGGTGAAGTGTTGGTTGAAAAGCGTTGATGGAATAAACAAATAGAGCTCTTCAAACGGATGTCGGCAAGGTCGGGATAGAATGCGGGCAAGTCGGCAGGCATCATCAAGCCTTTGTAGACTATGACTTGGCCTGAAAGACTCGCGACATAAAAGTCTTTATCGTCAGTAATTTGTTGCTCTAAACGGCGGCGAGCCATGTAGAGGCGACGCTCAAGATCTTTCTCACGCCAGCCAATCGGGGCGTTGATCAGGACTTGATAGATTTGCGGCAGGCTCGATTTACCAATCTCACCCAATACCTCAGGATTGACGGGGACTTTACGCCAGCCGGCAATGCTTAAGGTTTCACGCTCGAGTTCGCGTTCGAGAATAAACTTGGCTTGGTCGGCCAGTTCTTCATCTTGGCTTAAAAACAACATGCCCACGGCGAATTTGCGGCTCAGGTGCCAGTCATTTTCCGCGGCAATGGCTTCAAAGAATTGCAATGGTAGCTGCATTAATAAACCACAGCCGTCCCCAGTTCGACCGTCAGAGGCGATACCGCCACGGTGTTTCATGCGATCGAGGCCATGGATGGCGGTGCGCACGATACGATGGCTGGCTTCGCCATCCATTTGTGCAATCAAGCCAAAACCACAATTGTCCCGCTCAAAACTGGGATGATATAAGCTCATACAAAAACCTCCCTTGACCTCAACGAAATTACTACTCGGGGAGAAATGTAAAGACTTTCTATAGATATGCACCCGAACCACCCAAATTATCCTGAGATTAACCAAAGGTCAAACCAAAAATTTGCATAAAATATGGGTATTCATTCATGTTTCATACACAAAATACAATTACTTGACGTTAACGTTAACTGATTAAAGTGCTGTATAACATTATGAATAAAAAGAATTTTAAAAAATGAAAAACGATGGGGTTACTAAAATGTAACATTGAAATCGATTGTTTTTGATTTAGAAATAGTGATTTTTATTGCAAATACAGTGATTGTATAAAAATTTATAATAAATGAATTGTTATTCTATTTGCTTGTGAGTGAAATCACGGAGTGTAAAGACACTGTGAGCAATGACTCAGGTTTTAAGCTTTGCCGCTGTGAATCTAACCGGAGTTTGATTTACAACCAAGAAAACGATGCTCGCTTTGTTTACCATGAGTTTTTTCATCTAAACACACGTCTTTATTTCTTCTTTTTTGTGATTTTATCTTGGTTATTTTTAATGAAACGACATGAAATTTGGCAGGCGAGCTAATGGGACTCGATGCATACGTAAACACATTCGGTGCCGTGTGTAAGGCGAAATACGGCGAGCGCTTACGCAAGTTGACTATCGATGCCAAATTCACTTGTCCTAACCGCGATGGCACCTTAGGGCGGGGTGGTTGCACCTTTTGTAATGTAGCCTCCTTTAGTTATCAGCAGGCGGAAACGCTCAGCATTAGTGAGCAGCTAGAACAAGGGAAAGCCCGTTATAAAGAGGCGAAACCTAAGCTGAATGCGGATAAGTTTATCGCGTATTTTCAGGCCTATACGAGCACCTATGATGAGTATCAAGTGTTGATGGCCAAATACGATGAAGCGGTCAAAGACAGTGAGATTGTGGGCCTGTGTGTTGGTACGCGTCCCGACTGTGTACCAGACAAGGTTCTCGATTTATTAGCCAGTTATCAGCAAAAGGGTGTCGATGTCTGGCTGGAGCTTGGATTGCAAACCGCCAACGATAGAACCTTGCATAAGATTAACCGTGGGCACGATTTTGCCTGTTATTGCGATACGGTTGCACGGGCCAGAAGCCGAGGCCTAAAAGTCTGTACTCACCTTATCTTAGGCTTACCCGGTGAAACTCACCTCGATTATATGGCGACACTGCAGGCGGTGCTGGCGCAGGGCGTCGATGGCTTAAAGCTACATCCATTACATGTCGTCGAGGGCAGTACGATGGCGAAGGCTTGGCGCGCAGGACGCTTGCCATTACTCAGTCTCGAAGAGTATGCGGCTTGTGTCGGCGAGCTGGTTCGGCATACACCTAAAGAAGTGATTTTTCATCGGGTGACCGCCTATGCGAAAAAACCAATACTGCTCGCGCCCGATTGGTGCGGTTATCGTTGGAATGGTTTAGTGGCAATTGTTGAGGATCTTGCGCGTAAGGGTGGACAAGGCGCTGCATTAGCGCGACCATAATGACCATATCGCTTGAAGGGATTCAGTTGGAATCGATTTATCGCTGAGAGTGTTTGAAATAGTTGATTTTTTGTTAAATAAAACATCATTTGACCACAAATGCTGCTATAAGTTGCACTGACAATTTTAGTGGGTATCATGTCATAAACGTGTTTTAAGCATTGGACTACTTAAGGGAGGCCTAGATGGCCACAGTTGAATTAGAAACAATCCTAGATCTCAATACGTTAGAACAGTATTGCAGTGCGATTGGTGCCGGAACTCTGCTAAAGAGTGTGGTCTTGTTTGAGCAATTAATGCCTGAGTATGTAGGGAATCTAGTCAAGGCTAACGAAGCTGCCGATAAGGACACTTTATGCGCCGAAGCCCATAAATTTAAAGGTGCAGCGGGCTCAGTGGGTTTAAAACGTATTCAGCAGATTGCCCAGTTACTCCAACATGGCGAAGAAGCACGTTGGGAAGCTGAACATGGAACCTGGGTCGCACAAATTGTTGAATTTGCAAGTGCCGATCTCCAGCAGTTAAAGCAATTCCTGCAGGCTAAAGCTTAGTCTGTACTATGGAGGTGCAGCTGCAGGTTGCACCTCAATAACCTCTATTCCAGTCTTTATCCCTTCCGTTTGTTCTTAGTAAGCGCTCTCTTAGGTTTTCCTTTGATTGAAAATCGATTTTGCTCACAGTATTGAGCAATTCAGCCGCGTTTTAGTTGATAACTTATGCTAGAGTTGATTAAATTTATTAATTCATAACCTTAGTGGCAATCGATTAAATGAAAAATTTACCTAGCCTCAAGAATTTATTCTATTTGGTGAATCTTCACCAAGAGCAGAATTTTAACCGCGCCGCTAAGGTGTGTTTTGTGAGTCAATCAACGCTGTCGAGCGGGATCCAGAATCTTGAAGAACAGCTTGGTCATCAATTGATTGAACGTGATCATAAATCCTTTATGTTCACCGCTATCGGTGAAGAAGTAGTGCAGCGTTCCCGCAAAATCCTGACAGATGTGGATGATTTAGTCGAACTGGTTAAAAATCAGGGCGAACCTATGACTGGGGATATCCGCTTAGGTTGTATCCCAACCATTGCGCCATTTTTATTAAGCCGCGTGGTTAAGCAATGCCAGCAAGCTTATCCGGCGATGAGTTTGTTACTCAAAGAAGATACCACTGAGCGTTTGCTCGATGCCTTAGGCAAAGGGGAGTTGGATTTACTGATCCTTGCTTTGCCTGTGGATACCAGTGGTTACCACAGCATGAAAGTTGGGATAGACCCCTTTAAGATGGTGATCCATAAAGACTTAGTGGGTGGCATTCATCAACCTATCGATTATCAGACCTTGCCCGATGAGAGTATCTTCCTGCTGCAAAGTGAACACTGTATTACAGGGCATGCGATTACCGCTTGTCAGTTAGGTGATAGCGCTAAGGTGAATCCCTTTGCCGCAACCAGTCTACACACTTTAGTGCAAATGGTGGATAGCAAGCTGGGCACCACCTTCTTACCGCAAATGGCGATCGATGCTGGCATCTTAAATGATACCGATCTGGTGGTGATGACACCGCCAGGTGAAGCGCCTTACCGTGATATCGGCTTAGTTTGGCGACAAACAACCAGCCGGATTTTGACCTTCCGTACCTTAGGTTTACTTATTCAAAAGCTGTTAACCAAAGAAATGGAATAATCGTTGTAAGTTAAAATAGTTAGGATATTAGAGAGGGGAAACACCAAACACTTCAATCGAGTGTTGTTTCCCCTTTAATTTGACTGGACCCAAATTGGTTAAGCGGTATTCGCTATTGGGATTGTCGAGTCGGCCCGCGAGCGCACCAGAAATCAACATGCGTTGCCCCAGTGGATTACACTGATCTTGAAGTCTGGCTAAGGTATTTAGCACATCACTAAAGAAGCTAATTTCTTGTTTTTGCACACCAACCACTGCAGCAACCACTTGTCCACAGTGCGCCGCTGCCTTAAATTTAGGCACAAAGCCATAGTGCTCTTCAAAATAACGTCGCTGCCAATTTAACTGCTGGCTAAATTCAAAATAGATATTCATGCAGCGGTCGTGTACCACGCCTTCTTCTAACGGCCAGTGGATCAATACTGCATCGCCCATATAACGGTAAATTTCGGCTTCGTTATTGGTCACAGTGTCGGATAGCAGGCTAAAGCTGTCTTGAATCAGGCGGCTAAAACGGTAATCTCCGAGGGATTCTGCGTGGGTTGTCGAGGCAACCATATCTAAATAAAGGAATAAACGCTGCTCGTATCGTGGTTTATGGTATTTACCTAAACCAATGTTGAGCAGAATACGCGGCCCAACTAAGAGTGCCATTTGTTCGACAAAGGCTAAGCTGACCCGTACAACCACTAAATAGACAATGAGCGCTTGGAAGGATGGACTATAGAGAATATGCGCCGTAAGCATTTGCCTTAGGGTCGACATATGATTTTCAATGGCCCACATATTCAAGAACTGGGTCATATAGGCTAAGGTCGTTGCCCCGAGTAGCAGGAACAAACCTTTAAAAATCACTGAGAATACATAGGGAAGACGATTGATGGCGCTGAAGTCGGCGATCAGGTTTGACATCCAATGTAGGCTGCCAAAAATGATGCCCATGTAGACGGCAAGCGTCGCGAGATCGGCCGAACCGACAGCCCATTGTGGTAACTCCGGCGACTGTGCATATCGGAAAAACACGAACGCAGCCATGGCTATCGCCCAAGCTAATATCGCAAAAAGAAGTTTTTTCGCTTGTCTACGTGCTCTCACAACGGGTTTTGTATCCGAATACGACCATATATTTCAGGATGCCGTAGTTTATAGAAAATCATCACTAGAGTGCCAGTGATATTTGTGATCTGGATCAATCCAACGCTATATAGCTACGAAAATTTAACCAAATACCTTATTTAATAGCGTGGCGGTAAAAGCGGTCTTTAAATAGAAACCCCGTGGATTGGTCATTTTTAGGCTACCGTCCTCGGCAATGCTCTGGGTCAGCGCCTTACTGTTGGCGGCTTTAGGGCGCAGTTGCAACACTTCGCCATGCCTTGCGGTGAGTTTTTCCACTTTACCTAAGGCGATAAGTTCCATTATCTCCTCCCAATCCTGTTGCAGTAACCTTTGCTCTTGGAGATCGGGTTCCCACAATATGGGTGTGCCCACTCTACGATCTCCCAAAGGAATATGCCGCTCACCCTCAACGGGTACCCAGAGTACACGCTGCAACTTGTGACACACTAAGCTGTCTTGCCAGGTTAGGCCTTCGATATTGGTTAGCGGCGCCACACACACATAGGTGGTTTCCAGTGGTTTGCCTTTGCTATCGATGGGAATGGTTTTTAGCTCAACACCGAGGTGAAGAAAATCCTGCTCGGGTTTTGAGCCGGCCGTCGCACCTAACTCCATTTCAATGAGTTGTCCGACCCAGCCCTTATCTCGCTTCAGATCCTTAGGGACCGCAATCCCGCGGTGAGCAGCAATTTGCGCCAAAGAGATGCCGGCCATCATATTGGCACGTTCGAGCAGTTCGCTCAGATTTTGAGGGGGGATTATCGGTTTCATAAGGCGAATTTTACTGGAAAATAGGTGCTTAGCAACAGAGGTTAAAAATTAAGCACTCGAAAAAGGATAAGATTGTACTCACAGATAAATCTGTAAGTGCATGATTTTAATGTTAGTTGTCGGTTTGCATTCTAATGCCTGTGAAAGTGTTCAAAGTTACTCTCGGTTTTCCCTTGCGTTTCTCACATATTTATCCACAGATATTATGGATAACTCACAATGCAGTGGGCTCTAACCGATTAAAAATCGTGAGTCAATGGCAAAAAGGGGCATTTTTCCACGGGAGTGTGGGTAATTTGGGGTGAGCTCTGTGTATAACATTTAGGTATTACTTTGATTAAATCGCTTAATTTGCATTAGGTTAAAAAGTGAGCTTTTTAGTTTTTGAGTCACATGTTTTTATACTGCTGATGTATAACTTTATAATTTTCATGTTTTTATTTTATTTGAACAAGCAGGCTGCCGTGAATGATATTTGCTGTTTTTTGAACGATATACCTAGTTTACCCGAGTTTCAAACAGAGATATCCACAGAAAATGTGGATATCCCCAAGGTTGAACCCCTTGGATTGTTGATAAAGTAGTAAGTTGAAGGTATTTATCCAAAAAATAGCTGTAAATAGAGGTTTGCTGAGAGACAGGCTTTGTGAAACAATCGGTTTATTAAAAGTTATCCTTATTTGGAGTCCATGTGATTGATAGCGACGGCTTTCGCGCAAATGTGGGCATAATAATTTGTAATAGATACGGCCAAGTGATGTGGGCCAGACGATTCGGACAACATTCATGGCAATTTCCTCAGGGCGGTGTCGATGATGGTGAGACGGCCGAAGAGGCGATGTACCGCGAATTGTATGAGGAAGTAGGCTTAAGACCCGAGCATGTCACTATATTAACCTCGACCCGTTCTTGGTTAAGATACCGCTTGCCCAAGCGTTTAGTGAGACAGGACAGCAAGCCTGTGTGCATTGGCCAAAAACAAAAATGGTTTCTGTTACAACTCAAAAGCCAAGATAGTGCGATTAATTTAAGTTCTTCAGGCCACCCTGAGTTTGACGATTGGCGTTGGGTAAGTTATTGGTATCCCGTGCGGCAGGTTGTCTCATTTAAGCGTGATGTTTATCGTAAGGTAATGAAAGAGTTTGCGGTAACGGCATTGTCATTCCAAACCCAGGAAATTCCGAGGAAGCGGGTAAGACAAAGAACAACGGGCTGATTTTCAAAAGAGGATTGAAAACAGTGTTAAATACGCTCAGGGATATTACGCAAGCTGTGGCGTCCGCCCACAGCTTAGAAACCGCATTAGAAGTCCTAGTTTCATCGACCAAAGCGGCGATGGAAACCCAATGTTGCTCGGTCTACATCCTAGATCAGCAAGAACTCGTATTATCAGCCACCGATGGTCTCGAAAAGAGTGCCGTTGGGCGCGTGCGCATGCCGTTAACCCAAGGCTTGGTTGGCTTGGCCGCAGAACGCGAAGAAGCGGTAAACCTTGCCGATGCCCGTTTGCATCCACGCTTTAAACTCTTCCCCGAAGTCGCTGAAGAAGAATACCGTGCCTTTTTAGCCGTCCCCATTATTTATCAAAAAGCCGTCGTCGGCGTAATTGTGGTGCAGCAGGCCAGCGCGCGGCAATTTAGCGAAGGGGAAGAAGCCTTCTTAATGACCTTGGCTGCGCAGCTCGCGATGGCGATCCGGGGATTAAAGCAAAAGGCGCAGGTCAGTTCGCTGCATCAACAGATTTTATTTCAAGGAACCTCTGCATCCAGCGGTATCGCCATTGCCCACGCCTTGGTGCTCGGTGGTGAAATATCCCTCGAACAGCCCGATGTGCGCTGTGAGGATATTGCCCTCGAATCCAGCCGATTAGTGGCGGCAATGGGGCGTTGTAAAGAGGCTATTGGTGCCTTATCTCAACGTTTCGACCGTGAGCAGGATGAAGAAGTCGCCTCAATATTCAACGCCTTGCAGCTGCTGCTCGATGATGCCAGTCTAGGTGGTGAATATGCCCGTGAAGTGCAGCAGGGCTGGGAAGCAGAATCGGCGGTTAGCCGGGTTTCGCTGCGTTATATTCAACAGTTTTTGGCGATGGAAGATCCTTACCTCAAAGAACGGGCGAGCGATATTCGGGATCTGGGGCAAAAGGTATTAAGGCAGTTAATCGAACCCGAACGTTTAGAGCTTGAACCCGATAAGCCGGTGATTCTAGTGACCCGTGAAGCGGATGCCACTATGTTGGCCGAATTCCCTCGGCAAAAATTGGCCGGTATTGTCACTGAATTAGGGGGCGTTAACTCCCATGCGGCCATTTTAGCGCGCGCACTGGGCGTACCTGCGATTACTGGCGTCGAGCAGTTATTGTCGGCTGATATTGACCAGAAGCTGTTAGTGGTCAATGCCAGCCGCGGGCAATTAATGGTGTCGCCATCGCCTGCGATTGTTAGCGAATACCGCAGTTTGATTTCGGCGCAAAAGGCGTTGCAACGTCAATACGCGCAGGAGTTAGCCCTGCCGTCGGTGATGCTCGATGGCACTCGCATTCGTTTGTACCTTAACGCTGGGTTACTCAGTGGTGTCGCCTCTGAAATCGCCGAAGGTGCCGATGGTATCGGACTGTATCGCACCGAAATTCCCTTTATGTTGCAGCAGCGTTTTCCGAGTGAGTCCGAGCAGGTAAAAGTCTATCAGCAGGTGTTATCGGCGGCATCGGGTCGCCCTGTGGTGATGCGTACCTTAGATGTGGGGGGCGATAAGCCGCTGCCTTATTTCCCGATCAAAGAAGATAACCCCTTCCTCGGCTGGCGCGGTATCCGCCTATCATTGGATCACCCAGAGCTATTCCTCGTGCAGTTAAGAGCGATGTTGCTAGCGGGGGGAGAGGGCAAACAGCTCAGTATTTTACTGCCTATGGTCAGTAACTTAGATGAAATAGATCAATCCTTGGCCTACCTAGAGCAGGCCTATGTTGAACTTAAAAATGATGTAAACAATCTGATTGAAATGCCGCGCATTGGCATTATGCTCGAAGTTCCAGCGCTGTTATATCAGTTAGATGAAGTGGCAAAACGCGTCGATTTTGTGTCGGTCGGCAGTAACGATTTGACCCAATATTTACTCGCGGTGGACCGTAACAACCCAAGGGTGAGTTCCTTATTTGATAGTTATCATCCAGGCATTCTTCGGGCACTGCATCAGGCAAGACTCGATTGTGACTATCATGAACTCGATATCAGTATCTGTGGCGAGCTGGCGGGGGAACCCATGGGGGCGATTCTGTTGGTGGCGATGGGATACCAGCATTTGAGTATGAACCAAGGCAGTTTAGCGCGGATAAATTACCTGCTGCGCCGAGTGTCCCGCGCCGATTTGACGCAACTCTTGTCGCAGGCCTTAAGTCTGTCGAACGGTTTCCAAGTGCGTGAGTTGGTTAAAGAATATTTAACACAGCAGGGATTAGCCACAATTCTTAATTAACTAATCGCGCCTTTTGCTTTAAGCTAAGGCTTCACTTAATCACGCTGTAGGTACCCGTGTGGATAGTTTGCTGTCGGTGTTCTTTATTTGCTTGGCTTTAGGCGCGTTTGTCGGTTTTATGGCGGGGTTATTGGGCATCGGTGGCGGCTTAATTGTCGTGCCTGCACTGCTTTATATCTTACCTTCGGTTGGCATCACTTCGGCTCAGTTACCCCATATTGCGATTGCCACATCCCTTGCGGCGATTATTTTAACCTCGATTTCTTCAGCCAGAGCCCACCATAAACGCGGTAATGTGCCCTGGGGATTGTTTCGAACCATGTTCCCTGGGATTATTCTCGGCGCCTTAATGTCCGGCTTTATTGCCGAGCAAATCCCTGCTGCGACGCTTAGACAAGGGTTTGCGGTGTTTGTGATGTTAATGGCGATTCAAATGGCTTATCCCTTTAAAACCGAATCGAATCGAGAACTGCCAAACTCGATGATTCTGTTTGTAGTGGCCGTGATTGTTGCCGCGATTGCAGGATTGATGGGGATCGGCGGCGGCGTCTTGTTAGTGCCGTTTTTAACCTATTTTGGTTTACAGATGCGCCTAGCTGTAGGATTTTCCGCCGCGACCGGATTATTAATCTCCTTGTCGGGCAGCTTAGGGTATATAATCGCGGGCTTTAACGCGCCGGATCTCCCAGAGGGAACCTTAGGGTATATCTATTTACCTGCGCTGTTTGGCTTAATAATAACCTCAATTTTAATGGCTCCAGTAGGCGTTAAGGCGGCAAGCACTTGGCCTACCTCGGTCCTTAAAAAAATATTTGCACTTTTACTCTTGTGTGTCGGTCTCAAATTAATTCTGAGCTGATTTTTAGTGTTTAGCCCTCGATTTGAGGCTGTTGATGGATAAGTTATGGCATTGAATTTTCCCAATATCGATCCCGTGATCGTGAAGTTTGGTCCCTTTGATATTTTTGGACAAACCTTTGAACCCGCCCTGCGTTGGTATGGATTTACTTACCTAGTTGGCTTTGTCGCCGCCATGTGGTTACTCAATCGTCAGGCCGACCGCTCCAATGGTTTATGGTCGAGGGAACAGGTTTCCGATCTGCTGTTTTATGGCTTTTTAGGGGTGATTTTAGGTGGCCGTATCGGCTATGTGCTCTTCTATCATTTCGATTACTTCCTCGCTAGCCCAATGTATTTGTTTAAGATTTCAGAAGGCGGTATGTCTTTCCACGGCGGCTTGATGGGGGTGATTACCGCCATGATATATATCGCCTGGAAGCAAAAGCGTACCTTCTTTGCGGTCGCAGATATGGTGGCGCCCGTGGTGCCCATTGGCTTAGGCGCGGGGCGGATCGGTAACTTTATCAATGGTGAGTTGTGGGGCCGTGTCACCGATGTCCCTTGGGCTATGGTGTTCCCAAGTGGTGGACCAGAACCTCGTCACCCATCTCAACTCTATCAATTCGCCCTTGAAGGGGTGGCCTTATTCCTGCTCCTCTATTGGTTCAGTAAACGAACGAAGAAAGTCGGCGCCGTGTCGGGCATGTTCTTACTCGGATACGGGATTTTCCGTGTGATTGTTGAAACCGTAAGACAACCCGATGCGCAGTTAGGTCTCTACTGGGGCTTTATGACGATGGGGCAGATCCTCTCTGTGCCGATGATCCTCTTCGGTTTATATTTAATTCTTCGTCCAGAGGGTAAGCAGTAATGCAACAGTATTTAGACTTGATGAAGCACATCTTAGCCGAAGGTGTGGATAAATCAGACCGCACAGGTACCGGCACTCGCTCGGTGTTTGGTTATCAAATGCGTTTCGATTTGAGTAAGGGGTTCCCCTTAGTCACTACCAAGAAATGCCATATGCGATCGATTATTCATGAGCTATTGTGGTTCCTGAAGGGCGACACCAACATTGCTTATCTGCGTGAGAATAAAGTCAGTATTTGGGACGAATGGGCCGATGAAAACGGCGATTTAGGCCCTGTTTATGGCGCACAGTGGCGCAGCTGGCCGACCCAAAGTGGCGATGCTATCGATCAAATTGCTCAGGTGATTGCACAAATCAAATCTCAACCCGATTCACGTCGTTTAATTGTGTCGGCGTGGAACGTGGGTGAACTGGATAAAATGGCGCTGGCACCTTGCCATGCCTTTTTCCAATTCTATGTTGCCGATGGCAAATTATCCTGTCAGCTGTACCAGCGTAGCTGTGATGTGTTCTTAGGCTTACCTTTCAATATTGCCAGTTATGCGCTGCTGACCATGATGGTGGCACAGCAATGTGATTTAGCTTTGGGTGACTTTGTGTGGACGGGCGGCGATACCCACTTGTACTCCAACCATATGGAACAAACGGCGTTGCAGTTAAGCCGCGAGCCAAGACCGTTACCCACCATGACAATCCTGCGTAAACCTGCTTCAATCTTTGATTATCAATTCGAAGATTTCGAGCTAACTCACTACGATCCACACCCGCATATCAAAGCCCCTGTCGCCGTTTAATGGCGAATTAATCGACTAACACCTCGGAATTACCGAGGTGTTTTGTCGAAACTATCGATTATACTTGTTTTTTTTCTTCGTCTACACTCAGTTCATTATGATTTTTTGGAGTGCAAGATGGAAAAAGCAATTAGAAATTTTCTGAGCCAAGAATCGGCTGG
This sequence comes from Shewanella sp. Shew256, assembly GCF_002196695.1. Taxonomy (NCBI): domain Bacteria; kingdom Pseudomonadati; phylum Pseudomonadota; class Gammaproteobacteria; order Alteromonadales; family Shewanellaceae; genus Shewanella; species Shewanella sp. Shew256. The sequence continues at coordinate 163,061 of NZ_NAJR01000002.1, forward strand.
CGGCATCCTGTTATTGGTTGCTGTTGTCTTAGCTATGCTAATGGCCAATTCTCCTCTAGCGGGACTCTATCAAGGTTTTCTCGGTACTGAAGTACAAGTGCGCGTGGGTGCGCTCGATTTGCATAAGCCGCTGTTGCTGTGGATTAACGATGGCCTGATGGCATTGTTTTTCTTACTGATTGGCTTAGAGGTGAAGCGTGAACTGTTAGAAGGTGCCTTATCCAGTGTCGCTCAGGCTTCACTGCCAACCTTCGCGGCGATTGGTGGTATGTTAGTGCCGGCTGGCATTTATCTGCTATTCAACTACGGCGATCCTGTAACCCAAGCGGGCTGGGCCATTCCTGCTGCAACCGATATTGCGTTTGCACTCGGCATCATGGCGTTGCTGGGTAGCCGCGTGCCTGTGGCATTGAAGGTCTTCCTACTGGCGCTCGCTATTATCGATGATTTAGGTGTGATTGTGATTATTGCGCTCTTCTATAGCAGCGATCTGTCAACCATTAGCTTAATTATTGCCAGCATTGCGATTGTCGGTTTAGTGGCCTTAAACCGTAAAGGCGTGACCGCATTAGCACCCTATGGCGTGTTGGGACTCGTTCTGTGGGTCGCGGTATTGAAGTCAGGCGTCCACGCCACCTTGGCTGGGGTGATTATTGCCTTCTGTATCCCATTGCGAGCAAAAGATGGTAGTTCACCCTCTGAGCATTTAGAGCATAGCCTGCACCCTTGGAGCACCTTCCTTATCCTGCCAGTCTTTGCCTTTGCCAATGCGGGTGTGGCCTTAGGTAACATGAGTTTAGATACCCTGATTTCCCCTGTACCTGTCGGGATTGCATTGGGACTCATGTTAGGTAAGCCGATTGGTGTAATGTTGTTTAGTTATGTGGCCGTCAAACTGAAGTTAGCACAATTACCCGATGGGATTGGTTGGAAGCAGATTGCGCCAGTGGCGGCAATGTGTGGTATTGGTTTTACGATGTCGATGTTTATTGCTTCGCTGGCATTTGAGCAAGCAGACCCTATGTACGGCGACTTAGCGCGCCTTGGCACCTTGATAGGCTCAATTCTGGCGGCCTTGATCGGGTATTTCTGGTTATCAAAAGTGTTACCTAAAAAAGGAGTATAACTATGATAAATATGAAATTAGTAGGAATGGCAGCACTGTTAACACTTTCTTCAAGCGCAATGGCTTCGCAGATTGATGCCTGTAACAAGGATGTCGCATCACAAACCTGTCAAAGCTACCTTGAGGGCATAGTCGATGGCGCGTTAATGTTTAAATCTGAGGCATTAGGCGCGCGGCTTGAAACCAATGGCTATGAGTCTAGGGCGCTTAAGTACCGCGGCGGTAAACGTTTCCAAGAGGCTAATCGTACTTATTGCGCCAACCGTATTCCGGATAGAGACAGTTTAGTCTCTGGCGTAACGGAAGCGGTTAGCACGGGGACTGCAGCCGATTTAGAACAGCTGCAGGGAATAGTAGTTAACTTATTGGATTGTCAGCGTTTAAAATAGCGCAATCGACTCATCATTTGTTAAGCTGAGTCACTGCGATCCGACATACCGCAGCCCTTCAGGCTGCGGTATCCATTAGAGGAAGCTCATTGGCGATGCTGCATCTTAATTACAACCATCTTTATTATTTCTGGATGATCAAGAAGAAGGGCTCTGTGGCCAAGGCGGCCGAAGCCCTTTGTCTGACACCTCAAACCATCACGGGGCAAATTCGCGCCCTTGAAGATCGCCTTAACGGTAGTCTATTCAAACGTGTCGGACGCAATTTAGAGGCGACGGAACTCGGTGAGCTGGTATTTCGTTACGCCGATAAGATGTTTTCCCTCAGTTATGAGATGCTCGATTTACTCAACTATCAAAAAGATGACGCCATTTTATTTGAAGTGGGTATCGCCGATGCCTTGTCTAAAGCTTTGGCGAGTCGCGTATTACTTTCTGTGGTGCCTAATGACGGCTCTATGCACCTTGCTTGTTATGAAGCAACCCACGAAAGTTTAATGACCCGTTTACGCGAGCATAAACTGGATATGATCCTCTCGGACTGTGCGGGTGAGTCATTGAAATATCCTGAGATTTTATCGAAAAAACTGGGTGAGTGTGGCGTGAGTTTTTTCTCCGCCGAAACCTACAGCGCCGATTTCCCGGCTTGTTTAGAGCAAGGGCAATTGCTGATCCCCGGCCGTAGAACATCACTTGGGCAACAATTATACCGTTGGTTCGATGAACAAAATCTAAAAGTTAGCATCCTCGGCGAGTTTGACGATGCGGCGATGATGAAGGCCTTTGGCTACCTGAAATGCGGGATCTTCGTCACACCGTCGGTCTATCCTCAAGAGGTGATTTCCCATGGTATGCATCTCCTAGGTGAAACCTTAGATGTGAAGGAAGAATACCATGTGATGTTTGCCGAGCGGATGATCCAACATCCCGCGGTGAAACGTTTATTAGAGACGGATTTCAGTGATTTATTTTCCGGATTAGACAGCCAAGTTCAGCGGTGTTAAACCGAGTTTCAATACGGCTTGCATCGACACTCTACGGCGTGAACTGGTAAACTAAGGCGAAATTAGTTTTGGGAGAATTAACTTGGAGTTAATGAACATTGCACGGGTCCGCTGGGCATGTCGCCGCGGAATGCTCGAATTGGACGTCTTGTTCCAGCCTTTCGTCGAAAATGTTTATCAGGATTTGTCGGATGACGACAAGGCCCTATTCATTCGTTTACTCGAGTGTGAAGACCCTGAATTATTTGCTTGGTTTATGGGTCATGAAGCCTGTCCCGATGCAGAGCTTGCCCGCATGGTAGTGCAAGTCCGTGGCAGAGCGGCGCCATAGTTTTAGCGTAAAAGCCTCTCGCGACCAACGACTCTCGTTGGTCGTTTTTGTTTGTGTCTGCAGTACCTCTTTACTTATCTGGCCTGAAACGGATGTCGTATTTTGGCGTGTGCTTAAGTTGGTCTTCGCCGTTTTAATCCTCGGATTCTTGGGCTATCAGTTATGGCTACTGAGAAGTTGGCATTGCCGTTTTGAGCTGAATGGAAAAGGGGAAGGCTGGCTCTCGACGGGGGAGGCGTTTCATGTGCTCCCGAAAACTTGGGTAACGCCCTTTGTTTGCTTGGTTTATTATCAGTCCGCCGATAAGTTGCATCTGTTGCCCCTGTGGGCCGATATGTTTAGCGATACAGATTACCGCCACTTATGCCGGCTATTACTTAAAGTTAAAACTCAGACGACGAGCCAACGCGAGTCCTTGTAATTTAAATCTAAATTGGTTCCTTCAGCCTAAATAAAACGGGCTAAATCTGAGTAGATTTAGCCCGTTAAAAGTATCCCTTAAGCAACTCGGTTATTTTTCAGGTTGCAGAATCGTTGGTTGCGGTGAGTCTACTTTCTCGGGATGGTCGATATTGTAGTGCAGGCCACGGCTCTCTTTACGATCCATAGCGCAGCGGATAATTAGCTCCGCCACTTGCACTAAGTTACGCAGTTCCAGCAGGTTATTGCAGACTCTGAAGTTGCTGTAATACTCTTGGATTTCCTGCTGCAACATCAGGCAGCGGCGCAATGCACGCTCCAAGCGTTTATCTGAGCGGACTATCCCCACATAGTCCCACATAAACAGGCGCAGTTCGTGCCAGTTGTGGGCAATTACTACTTCTTCATCGGAGTTGGAGACTTTACTCTCGTCCCACGCCGGAATTTGCCCCGGTAATGGAATTTTGTGCATTTGGCTCTCAATATCCTGCGACGCAGCGCGGGCAAATACCAAACACTCTAGCAGCGAGTTACTCGCCAAGCGGTTCGCACCATGTAAGCCGGTATAGGCGACTTCGCCGATGGCATAGAGACCATTGAGGTCGGTTTGACCGTGTAAGTCCGTCATCACTCCACCACAGGTGTAGTGGGCGGCAGGCACCACTGGAATGGCATCCTTAGTGATATCAATACCCAGTTCCAAGCAGCGACTATAGATCGTTGGGAAGTGCTTGATGATAAAGTCGCTATCTTTATGGCTGATGTCTAAGTAGACGCAATCGGCACCTAAACGCTTCATCTCATAGTCGATGGCGCGGGCCACGATATCGCGGGGCGCGAGTTCGGCGCGCTCGTCAAAGTCAGGCATAAAGCGGCTGCCATCGGGGCGACGCAAATAAGCTCCTTCACCGCGCAGGGCTTCGGTTAGCAGGAAGTTACGCGCATCGGCATGGTAAAGGCAAGTTGGATGGAATTGATTAAATTCCATGTTGGCCACACGGCAACCTGCACGCCACGCCATGGCAATACCATCGCCACTCGCCACGTCGGGGTTTGAGGTGTATTGGTAGACCTTAGAGCTACCGCCCGTGGCTAATGCGACAAATTTTGCCTTAATGGTTTCGACCTGCTCGGCATTACGGTTCCACACATAAGCGCCTAACACACGATTGCCAGGGCGATTTAATTTACGGGTGGTGATGAGATCGATGGCGTTGTAACGTTCTAAAACTTGAATATTGGGATGGGCGAGGGCGCGTTCTTGCAGTGTAGTTTGCACTTCTTTGCCCGTCGCATCGGCGGCATGCAGAATGCGTCTATGGCTGTGGCCGCCTTCGCGGGTCAAATGATAAGGCGCGTCTTTGGCATTATCGCCAGCGGTTTCTTCTTTATCGAATGCCACGCCACATTCAATTAACCATTGCATGGCGCTTTTGGCGTTTTCAGCGGTAAAAGTTACCACTTCCTTATCGCACAAGCCGGCACCAGCCACTAACGTATCGGCCACATGGGATTCGATGGTGTCACTTTCATCGAACACGGAGGCGATACCGCCTTGGGCGTAGTATGTTGACCCTTCCGAGAGTGGGCCTTTTGAGAGCAGAATTACGTTTGCTTTTTCAGCAAGATGCAAAGCTAGTGTCAGACCTGCGGCACCGCTACCTATGACTAATATGTCAGATTGGTGTTCAACTACTTGTTTCATCGGGTATCATGCTATGACTGAGAGTGCCATCTATGGTAAACCAACTCACCGATTATGGGTACTTTCCTTTTAACCTTACTTTTTTTGTATAATTCTTAGAACTTTTTCAAAGCACGCTAGTCTACATAAGTGAATATGATTCGAGCGACTGAGAAATCAGCATTTTAGATTTGGGAGAAGTCGGCTCGGATGAGTGGACAAATAAGTGATCAACAATTAGTTGAGCGCGTACAACGGGGAGATAAAAACGCTTTTAACCTGTTGGTGCTTAAATATCAGAGTAAAGTAGTGAGCTTGATTTCACGCTATGTGCGTAACCAAGCCGACGTTACCGATGTGGCACAGGAAGCGTTTATCAAAGCTTATCGAGCTTTGCCAAACTTTCGCGGAGAAAGTGCGTTTTATACCTGGTTGTACCGCATAGCCGTAAACACGGCTAAGAATTACCTCGTGTCACAGGGGCGCAGAGCGCCTGCAAATGATGTGGATGCCGAGGATGCCGAATACTACGAAGGCAGTGATGCGCTAAAGGAGTTTGCCTCCCCAGAGCGACTAATGTTATCGGACGAAATCAAAAAAGTGGTTTTCGAGACATTAGAAACCTTGCCGGAAGAATTACGTATGGCGATTTCGCTGCGTGAACTCGATGGGATGAGTTACGAGGATATTGCCATCATCATGGATTGCCCTGTGGGTACCGTAAGATCTCGTATCTTCCGCGCCCGTGAAGCAATCGATAAAAAACTCCAGCCATTACTGGAAGAGTAACACCCTTAAATTTAGACAGGTGAACAATGGATAAATTAGGTCAAGAATGGGTATCTGCCGCTGTCGATGGAGAGACAGATCTGCAGACTATGGCAGAACTTGCTGCCGATACGCATTCACATAATAAATGGCGTAACTATCATGTGATAGGTGATGCTATGCGGGGTGAATTGCCCCAGGCTATGGCGTTAGACCTTTCCGCCAGTATTGCAGCTGCAATCGAACTTGAGCCTGCCATTGTCTCGCCTCAAGTGAGCGCGCCTGAAGTCACAGCGGCTCCACAGCAAGTGGCTGTAAATGCTGGTCAAAGCCGTGTTGTGCCCTTATTCAAGCAGTTTGGTCAGTATGCGATTGCCGCTACTGTTGCCATGTTCGCCATCGTAGGCGTACAGAACTTTAACCAAACCGCCGATGATGCCGCCTCGCCATCGCCTGTGCTCATCACCCGTCCCTTGGTCGGTAGTGCATCGCCAGTGAGTTTACAGACAGGTCCAGTGCAGCAAAATCAGAGCTACACTAATGATCAAATGAATGAGCAACGTCGCCGAATTAATACTTATATTCAGGACCATATGTTGCAACAACGATTGAATACGGGTGCCGTTGTAGAAGACAATAGCGAGGTTATTCCCGTTCCTGTCAATCAGTAGTAAGGAGTTAGCTTGCGTCTAATCCTGTTGGCTTTGTTAGCCTTGGTATTCCCTGCAGTGGCGCAGGAAGATATGCCTGCCAAAGTCTGGCTTGAGAAAATGAGCCAGGCTTTAAAAGAGAAAGAGTTTAAAGCATCGATTATACAACTTCAGGCCGACCATATTCGGCCTTTGGTTTATCTTCACGGTAAGGTGAATAATCAAGAAGTTGCGTTTCTTGAGTACCTCAATGGCCCGCCAAAAAATGCGGTCAGAGTGGGCAATAGAGTCACCTTTATCGAACACGATCAACCCGCCTATAGCATCCTTTCTAATCATATTCAGGGCGTGTGGCCTGCGGCTTTCTCGTCAAAGATGAGTGACTTAGAAGTGGGGTATCAGTTTGTGCTCGGTGGTCGTACGCGCATTGCGGGACGTCCTGGTCAAATGATCCGTTTACTGCCAAATGATGAGTACCGTTACGGTTTCCAAATTTGGCTGGATATGGACACCTATCTGCCGCTGAGATACGACATGCTGACTCAAGATAAACAATTACTTGAACAGCTGATGGTGATTGAGCTGATTGAGTTAAATGAGCCGCCATCGATTCTACAGGAAGCCTATAAGCAAGAATGGCCTGCGGTTATCGACCAAGCTGAACGCCAAGATGGACAAAATTGGCAGTTTTCTTGGTTACCAGCTGGATTTAGCGTGGTAGTGCGAGATCACCACCGCTTAATTGGCAGTCACGAGGCGGTTGAATATATTGCCTTAACCGATGGCTTAGCCAGTATTTCTGTCTATGTCGCCCGAGCAGGTTCCACGCCATTACCCGAAGAGTTAATCACTCGTAATGGTTTGTCTTTGGTGTCTGAAAAAGTGGGTAATGCCGAAGTAGTTGCCGTGGGTAAAGTACCGACCGAAACCTTAGCCCGTATCGCAAAAAGTCTGATGTTAGAATAAGGCCTCTTATCATGATGGAAGAAGTGGCGCGGGTTGTCGCCTGCGATAATCAAGGTTGGCTGACCGTCGAGGTAGAGCTTAAAAGTACTTGTAAGAGCTGCAGCAGTAGCGAGTCTTGCGGTACATCGGCGGTAGCTCAGGCTTTTTCGGCAAAGACACAACAATTCTCCATTCAAAGTGAACGAAACTGCGAGGTTGGCGAACTGCTAAAGCTCGGTTTGCCTGAGAGCGTGATCCTGAAAGCGGCGGCCTTAGTTTATTTGATACCGCTGCTTGGTTTATTTGCTGGCGCGGTATTTGGCCAGTTTTTCGCAGGTTTGTTTGAAATCAATTCGGATCTCAGTGCGATAGCCTTTGCAGCCTTAGGTGCGTTAATGGCTTGGTTCTTTGGAAAGCACAAGGCAAAACAACTCGAAGTCGATTCGCAACCTGTCATTTTGGCTTATTTAGGCTCAGTGATCAGTTTAGAAAAATTACCCGTTTAATTTCATGTTGTTATTGATTTTAATCTGGCAATAAACTCCGGCTGAGAGCCACATTTCCCGACTTAAAGAGAAGGATGAGTGAATCTGATTGGTATTGAAACCGCAATCAGGTACAATTTCGCACCTTTGAACCGTATCCATTTTTCAGTATTAGTCATAGCAGCATAATGAAACACATTAGAAACTTCTCAATTATTGCCCATATCGACCATGGTAAATCGACGCTATCAGATCGTCTGATTCAGGTTTGTGGCGGGTTAAGCGACCGTGAAATGGATGCGCAAGTTCTTGATTCTATGGATCTAGAGCGTGAGCGCGGTATCACGATTAAGGCCCAGAGCGTCACGTTGGAATACAAAGCCAAAAATGGCGAAACTTACCAACTTAACTTTATTGATACCCCTGGCCACGTTGACTTTTCCTATGAAGTATCTCGTTCATTAGCCGCCTGTGAGGGCGCGCTGCTCGTGGTGGATGCGGGGCAAGGCGTTGAAGCTCAGACGCTTGCAAACTGTTACACCGCGCTGGATATGAATCTGGACGTAGTTCCTATCCTGAACAAAATCGACTTACCCCAGGCCGATCCTGAGCGCGTAGCCGCTGAGATTGAAGACATCGTGGGTATCGATGCGATGAACGCTGTGCGTTGCTCGGCCAAAACCGGCGTGGGTATTGACGAAGTATTAGAAGTCATCGTTGAGCAAATTCCGCCGCCAGAAGGCGACCCAGAGGCGCCGTTACAAGCGCTGATCATCGACTCTTGGTTTGATAGCTACTTAGGCGTTGTTTCTCTCGTACGTATTAAAAACGGCGTGTTGAAGAAAGGTGACAAGTTTAAGGTGATGTCTACCGGACAAAACCACACCGCAGACCGCGTCGGTATTTTCACGCCTAAACAAACCGATAAAACCGAACTGAAAACCGGTGAAGTAGGTTTCGTTATTGCGGGTATTAAAGAGATTCATGGTGCACCAGTGGGTGATACCTTGACGCTGGCTAAGCATGGCGCTGAAAAGCCATTACCCGGCTTTAAGAAAGTGAAGCCTCAGGTTTACGCTGGTGTGTTCCCAATCTCGACCGATGAATATGAAAACTTCCGCGATGCGCTGAACAAACTCAGCCTCAACGATGCGTCATTATTCTTCGAACCTGAAAGTTCATCAGCCCTTGGTTTTGGTTTCCGTATTGGCTATTTAGGCCTGCTCCACATGGAAATCATTCAAGAGCGTTTAGAGCGTGAATACGATCTTGACCTTATCACGACGGCACCTACCGTAGTGTATGAGGTGCTGTTGACCAGTGGTGAAACCATCTATGTTGATAACCCTGCAGACTTGCCGGCGATTAACAACATCGAAGAGATGCGTGAGCCAATCGTTGAAGCTAACATTCTGGTGCCAAAAGAATACTTAGGTAACGTGATCACCCTGTGTATCGAAAAACGCGGTACCCAAGTGAACATGGTTTACCACGGCAATCAAGTGGCCGTGACTTACCATCTGCCAATGGCGGAAGTTGTGATGGACTTCTTCGACCGCTTAAAATCAACCAGCCGTGGTTATGCATCGTTAGAATACAACTTCATCCGCTTCGATCCTGCGGACATGGTGCGCTTAGACATCTTAATCAACGGCGACCGTGTAGACGCATTGGCGATGATTATTCACCGTTCAAACATTCGTCACCGTGGTTTGGCGCTGGTTGAGAAGATGAAAGAGCTGATCCCACGTCAGATGTTTGATATTGCGATTCAAGCCGCTGTTGGCAGCCAAATTATTGCCCGTTCTACCGTAAAAGCCTTACGTAAAGACGTAACGGCTAAGTGTTACGGCGGTGACGTTTCCCGTAAGAAGAAACTCTTGAATAAACAAAAAGAGGGTAAGAAACGGATGAAACAAGTGGGTAACGTTGAGGTGCCGCAAGAGGCCTTCTTAGCGGTACTTAAGCTAAACGAGTAACACTCGAGATAACACAATTTAGCTATTATTGCGCCGCAGTTTGCGGCGCTTTACTTAGCTTATCGTATGTTTTGTGGTGTTTTTTTAGAAATACGGTAAGTTAACTAAAGTTCGCGAGTCGAAATACAATAGTCGCTGAGTTTGGATCTTTACATTTCAAGGCAGGAGTTCAATAAGCAATGGCAGCCTATTTTTCCATTATTTTAGTGCTAGTCACCCTGATTTCTGGGTTGATCTGGTTAATCGATGTGCTGGTATTTGCGCCTAAACGCCGCGAAAGCTTAGCCTTAGCCAAGGCTTCGCAGGCTAATTTAACCGAGGAAGCTGAATATAACATCATCCGCGAACCCACAGTGGTTGAAACCGCGCACTCCATCTTCCCTGTGATTGCCTTTGTGTTGATCCTGCGCTCGTTTATTTACGAACCATTCCAAATTCCCTCAGGCTCTATGATGCCAACCCTGTTGGTGGGTGACTTTATTCTGGTGGAAAAGTTTAGCTATGGCCTAAAAGATCCCGTATGGCGCACTAAACTGATTGAAACGGGCGAGCCGAAACGTGGCGATGTGATTGTGTTTAAATATCCTGAGAACCCTCAGATTGACTACATCAAGCGCGTGGTGGGTTTACCGGGCGATCGGATTATCTACCGCAACAAGCAGTTGATGATCCAAAAAGCCTGTGGCGCCGAGCAAACCCATTGCCCTGAGCCAGAACTGGTGGCGCGTACCGAAATCAGCCGTGGTGATTTCAGTCAAGATGGTGTGCCATTAATTCGTTTTAAAGAACAACTCGGTGAAGTGGCCCACGATATTTTAATCAATCCAAGCCGCCCCGATATGCTGGGATACTTCAAGCGTGAAGCGAACTTACCTGCGGGTGAGTTCCTTGTACCAGAAGGCCATTATTTTGCGATGGGTGACAACCGGGATAACAGTACCGACAGCCGTTTCTGGGGCTTTGTCCCAGAAGAAAATCTTGTGGGTAAAGCGGTCGCTATCTGGATTAGTTTTGAGTTTGACCGTTCTAAAGCCGACTTCCTGCCAACTTGGGTGCCAAGTGGAGTACGTTTTGAACGAGTAGGTGGAATTCACTAGTATGGAACCGATTAAAAATTTGCCACGTTTGTGTCGTACTTTGGGCTATGAGTTCAAGAACCTTGAGCTTCTCACCCAAGCATTGACCCACAGAAGTGCGGCAAATAAGCACAACGAGCGGTTAGAGTTTTTAGGCGATTCGATTTTATCGATTGTGATTTCTGATGCCTTATACCATCAGTTTCCTAAGGCGACTGAGGGTGACTTGAGCCGGATGCGCGCGACCTTAGTGCGTGGTGATACGCTCACCTTGATTGCTAAGGCCTTTAAGCTTGGGGATTATTTATTCTTAGGCCCCGGCGAGTTAAAGAGCGGTGGTTTTAGACGTGAGTCCATCTTGGCCGATGCGGTCGAGGCGATTATCGGCGCAATCTACTTAGATTCCGATCTCGAAGTGTGCCGTAAGTTATTACTGCATTGGTACGCCGAGCGTTTGGCCGAGATCCAACCCGGTGTGAATCAAAAAGACGCGAAAACCTTACTGCAAGAATATTTACAAGGGTTAAAGAAACCGCTACCCGATTACCAAGTAATCAACATAGAAGGCGATGCCCACGATCAAACATTCACCGTTGAATGTCGTATAGATGACTTGAGCGAAAGCGTGATTGGCGTAGCGAGTTCGCGCCGTAAAGCCGAGCAGATTGCCGCGGCTCAAGTATTGGAGTTACTGAAGAAATGACCAAAAAAACAGACTTGCCAGCTGTCGATGCCGCTAACGCGAGCAATGAGCCGAGCTTAGATGAATTACTGGCAAGGATGAATGCAGCGAGCGCGGCGGCGCCGTCTGTTCACTATGATGTGACCTACTGTGGCATGGTGGCCATTATTGGCCGCCCTAACGTGGGTAAATCGACCCTGCTGAACCGTTTGCTTGGGCAAAAGATCAGTATTACCTCGAAAAAGCCGCAAACGACGCGTCATCGTATCATGGGGATCCATACCGATGGCCCGCGTCAAATCGTGTTTATCGACACACCGGGTCTGCATATTGAAGAGCAGCGTGCGATTAACCGTTTGATGAACCGCGCGGCGGCGAGCTCGCTTGCCGATGTGTCTATGGTGATTTTTGTGGTCGATGGTATGACATGGACCGCCGATGATGAAATGGTGTTAAGCAAACTTCGCCGTGGCGGTGAAGAGCGTAAAACTGTGTTAGCCATCAACAAAGTCGATAATATCAAAGACAAAGAAGCCCTTTTCCCTTATTTGGAAGAAGTGGCCAAGAAGTACCCCTTCGATGAAATTCTGCCGATTTCTGCCAGCAAGGGCACTAACGTTAAGCGCATTTTAGAGATGGCGGCAGAGTCTCTGCCCGAGAATCCCTTCTTCTTCCCAGAAGATTATGTGACCGACCGTTCGCAACGTTTTATGGCTTCTGAAATTGTCCGTGAAAAACTGATGCGCTTTTTAGGTGATGAATTGCCCTACGATGCGACGGTTGAAATCGAGCAGTTTAAGATGATGGAAAACGGCGTTTATCAAATCAACGCCCTGATCTTGGTTGAGCGCGAAGGCCAAAAGCGGATGGTGATTGGTAGCAAAGGTGAGCGCATTCGTACCATCGCCACGCAAGCGCGCCTCGATATGGAAACCTTGTTTGATAACAAAGTGTTCCTCGAAGTGTGGGTGAAGGTCAAATCCGGTTGGGCCGATGATGAACGCGCCCTGCGAAGCTTAGGCTATGGTGACGATTAATCGTTACTGATGATAGGCCGAGCCTTACCATGAACGAGCGCGCAGACCGATGAAACGGGGGTATGTTTTGCATCATCGCCCTTACCGGGAGTCTAGCGCGCTGGTCAATCTCTTGGTTGACGGTATTGGTCGTGTCGATGCTGTCGCGCGAGTCGGGAGCGGTAAACGCTCCATCAAAAGTATTCTCCAACCTTTTCAGCCGCTGATTTTTGAATTTAGCGGTAAGTCTGAACTCAAAAACATCAGCCAAATTGAAGCGGCCGCGCCAGCCGTGCCTTTATCGGGTTACAGCCTGTATGCCGGCATGTATATCAATGAGTTGCTGATGCGTACCCTGTCGGTTCACCATAATGCCGAGGCGTTATTCCTCATCTACCATCAAGCCTTGGTCGGGCTCGCAGCGCAATTCTGTGAGTCGAAGCTGCGCTACCTTGAGCTGGCGCTTTTGCGGGAACTCGGGGCTATGCCATCCCTTATCCGCGATACCCAGGGCGAACCGCTGATCCCTGAGCATTACTATCAGCTCGTGCCAGAACTGGGCTTTCAATTTGTGCTGAACAGCAGGGCAAAGCATACCTATCAAGGCGCGATGTTAACCGCTCTTAACGATAATCAATTGTTGCAAGAACAGTTTTTAGAGGCCAAACGATTGATGCGGTCTATGCTGCAACCCTTGCTCGGAAATAAGCCGCTGGTGAGTCGGCAGCTATTTATTCAAGCAACCGCCTCAAGCAGAGATGGGAATAATTAGCCCTAGCTCCTGTTTTTTACTGTCTGTCCCAGTACAATAGGGCGCAAATCAGCGTTAATTCTAGCCTTACAAACATAAAGGAGTTCCCGATGAGCCGTATCTTATTGGGTGTTAATATCGACCATATTGCGACCCTGCGTCAGGCTCGCGGCACCAGTTATCCTGATCCTGTCCATGCGGCGGCGGTTGCCGAGCATGCGGGTGCCGACGGTATCACGATTCATTTACGGGAAGACAGACGTCATATTATCGACCGCGATGTGTATCTGTTGGCAAAAACCTTAAAGACGCGGATGAACTTTGAATGTGCCGTGACAGAGGAAATGCTCAACATCGCCTGCGAAGTCAAACCGACCTACGTTTGCTTAGTCCCTGAAAAACGTCAAGAAGTGACGACTGAAGGTGGTTTAGATGTGGCTGGTCAACTAGATAAAATCACTGCCGCGGTAAGCCGTTTAGCCGCCAATGGTATTCAAGTGTCACTGTTTATCGATGCCGATAAGACGCAAATCGATGCCGCCGTCGCCTCTGGCGCGCCACTTATCGAAATCCATACCGGTTGCTATGCCGACGCTAAAACAGCTGAAGAAGAAGCCAAAGAGCTTGCACGTATCAGCGAAATGGCGAAATACGCCCATGGCAAAGGCTTAGTCGTGAATGCGGGCCACGGGCTGCATTATCACAATGTTAAGCCGATTGCGGCGATCCCAGAGCTGTATGAACTCAATATTGGCCATGCCATTGTCGCGCGTGCGGCCATTGATGGCTTAGTGACAGCGGTTAAAGACATGAAAGCGCTGATGTTAGAAGGTCGTCGAGGCGAATAATGGCAATCGTTGGGCTTGGCACTGACATAGTTGAAATCGAGCGTATCACTGCCCATGTAGCACGTTCCGGCGATAAGCTGGCCAAACGTGTACTGACAGAGGCTGAGTTCGATATCTATCAACAGCATAGCCAACCGAGTCGCTATTTGGCTAAACGTTTTGCCGCCAAAGAGGCCGCAGCTAAAGCCTTGGGGACGGGGATTGGTCGAGGGGTGTCTTTTCAGCATATCCACATTGGGAATACGCCCGATGGTGCGCCGACGATTGATTTTACACAAGGGGCGCAGCAGCGTTTAGCCTTGCTCAACGGCGTGGTCGGGCACATTTCAATCGCGGATGAAAAATCCTACGCCATTGCGACGGTTATCCTTGAATCTCGCTAATCTGTTACCCGTTACCATAAAGGGAGCCTTAGCTCCCTTTTTTACTGCCTCAAAAAACCTAGCAACATTTTTGTTACTTTTTACTGTTCAGTCTCGTATTTTTGGGCTAGGTTAGGTCAAAAGTGGTATCTAGACACTAATTTGCAGGGACACAGCAAAAGGAGCCCCAGATGAAATCCGCCGTAGAGCAGCTATCAACCTATAAGAGTGTGCATTTGAATCAGCGCAATATACTAACCCATTTCGTTGGTATCCCATTGATTATATGGTCTGCTTTTCTATTACTAGCGACTATCCGTATTCCACTTGGCGGCGCGAGTGATGTGAGTTTAGGTGTGATTTTAGGGGCTGGTGTGTTGGTTTATTACTTTCGCTTACATGCGAAGTTAGCGATTGGCCTAGCTTTATTTATCGCCCCCGTCGTATATACCACTGAGCTAATGGCAGATTCTCCCAACGCCTTCTGGTTGGCTATATCGGTATTTATCGTGGGATGGATTTTTCAGTTGATTGGCCATCAATACGAGAAGGCCAAACCCGCTTTTGTGGACGATTTAAACCAACTGTTAATTGGCCCGTTCTTCTTAATGGCCGAAGTGTATTTTATCTTGGGGTTGGAAAAGGAGTTAGACGCCGAGATTACACCTATCGCTATCGAAAAGCGCCGAGCACTCGAAGCACGTCTAAAGACGCAAAGCGTTAAATAATTTCTTGGGGGAGAGGAGAATCGGCTGAATTCCATTTGGATTCAGCCGATTTTTTATATGGGAACGTTAGCGTGGAGACTGATAATGCTGCGGAATGATACGTACTGTTTTGACCATATTGTCAGCAACTTCAATGACTTCTAATGGGTAACCCGCTAGGCGCAGGCTAGTGTTCTCGGCGGGGATATCCTCTAAATACTCTAAGATCAGGCCATTGAGGGTTTTAGGGCCATCGGTTGGGAAATCCCATTTCATTTCTTTATTCAAATCACGGATAGTGATACTGGCATCGACTAAGTAGCTTCCATCCTGTTGTGCTGTAATATCTTCACTCGGTGTGGCTAGCATAGAGGTAGTGAAGTCGCCGACAATTTCTTCGAGAATATCTTCGAGTGTCACCAATCCTTGAATATCACCGTATTCATCGACCACTAGGCCGATGCGCTCCTTATTGTGCTGAAAGTTGGCTAATTGCACGTTGAGCGGCGTACCTTCGGGAATAAAGTAGAGTTCTTTTACCGCACGTAGCAATGAGGATTTACTGAACTGCTCTTTTGATTGCAGACGCAGCGCGTCACGCAGATGAATAAAACCAACGGCATCGTCAATGGTATCTCGGTATACCAACACTCGAGTATGCGGGCTTTGGATCACTTGGCGATTGATAAACTTAAAGTCATCGTTGACGTTAATCGCGTAGATATCCGAGCGCGGCACCATGATGTCTTCAACGGTCACTTTTTCTAAATCGAGAATCGATAGCAGCATTTCTTGGTGGCGTTGGGGGATCAAGGCGCCAGCCTCATGCACTACGGTGCGAAGCTCCTCTTGGCTGAGGGCCTCATTAGTCTTGACCGAATGCACCCCAATCAGGCGCAACAAGGATGAGGTGATGATGTTCATGATGCGCACTAATGGCGACAGAATCACGAGTAACCAGCGCAGTAAAAAACTGGAGGGGAAGGCGATAGGTTCAGGGTGCAGCGCCGCCAAGGTTTTGGGTGTCACTTCGGCAAAGACCAGTACTAACAGGGTTAATACACCAGTGGCAATGGCTAAGCCCATCTCGCCGTATAAACGCATGCCTATAATGGTAGCGACCTGGGCCGCTAGGATATTAACGAGGTTGTTGCCGATGAGGATCACACCAATCAGCTTATCTGGACGATCGAGAAGTTGCAGTGCACGCTGCGCCCCTTTGTGACCGTTGGAGGCGAGATGTCTTAAGCGATAACGGTTAAGGGTCATCATGGCGGTTTCTGAGCCCGAAAAGTAGGCTGAGATGAGAATAAGCACCAGCAAGAAAATGAGGAGTGCGCTTGTCGATATAGCGTCCAAAAATAGGCTCCAATCAGGCCGATAAGGTTAAGTTGATACCGAGAAATAAACGGGGTGTCAAGTCAGCTCAGGGAATTAGCGCCTAAGCTGACTCGAAATTATTAACTAAGAATTAACTCTTTGACAATCCGAGCGCCAAAATAAGCTAAGGATAACAAGGTCGCGCCGGTTAAGGTGTAAATGACCGCGGTGCGAATTTTACAGCCAACCCAATACTGCTGCCATAACATGGCGATGTACACAAACCACGCGATGATAGACAGAATCGCCTTATGGCCTTTGCCATCGGCAAACATATCATCGAGGAAGATAAAACCAGTGGCGAGGGATAAACTCAGTAAAATTACGCCAATAATCACAAGATGATAGAGCTGTTTTTCTACCGTCATCAGCGGCGGAATGCCTGGGCTTAGCATTAATTGTTTCTTCTTGAGTTTATTTTGGATCATCGCCAGCTGAATCGCGTACAGGGCGGCGATCATCAGGGCGCTGTATGCCATAAGTGAGAGCACTACGTGGGCCAAGACCTCAGGGTACAGTTCAAAGTGAGTAATAAACTTAGGCGGCAATAACCAGAGTAGGGCTACAGAGAGCACAGAACAGGCGTAAACCACGGGCACAACCACAATCACTTTTAGCCTAAACATCATCACGGTAAAGGTGAAGGCGATGATCCAGTTCACTAACGAGATCACATTAGTGAGGCTGAAGTTTTGTCCATCGGTTGTAAAAATCGCTTGAGAAAGGGCGGCAGCGTGCAAAATCACGGCGATGGCGGCGACACCGGCAACGGCCTTTCGATTAGGGCCTTCAGGATGGAACAGTCGACTTGTCACTAATACCAATGCGATGCAATAAAAAAACATGGCTGAGGCAGAAAAAATGACCATGGGTAATTAACCTATTTGTGTTGTTAATGGTGCCTTGAAAACGGGGCATACAGATCAATATTTTGCCTAGAATAACATGAGCCGTCGGCAAATGGGCAGTGACATAAGTTGCAAAATTTAGCAGATTCTTATTGTTAGACGTAAATAGTCGTAGGCGAATCGCAAAATATGACCTAAAGCAGGTTAGTTGCCGAAGTTAACGCAAGTAGGGCATAGCAGTAGCATAATGCGCCCGCATCGTTATAATACAGCCCATTAATCGAGATCCTAAAGGTATAGAGCAGGACGATGTTTGAGAATCTAACCGACAGACTGTCACGCACGCTGAAAAATATCAGTGGCCGTGGTCGCTTAACCGAAGAAAACGTTAAGGAAACCCTGCGCGAAGTGCGTATGGCGCTGCTGGAGGCCGATGTTGCCCTGCCTGTGGTGCGTGAATTCGTTAACAATGTAAAAGAACGTGCCGTTGGTCAGGAAGTGGCGAAGAGCTTAAGTCCTGGTCAAGCCTTTATTAAGATTGTTCAAAGTGAACTTGAAAAATCCATGGGCGAGGCAAACCAAGCTCTGGATTTAGCCACTCAGCCGCCTGCGGTGGTGATGATGGCGGGTCTTCAAGGTGCGGGTAAAACGACCAGCGTTGCCAAATTAGGTAAGCTGCTGCGTACGCGCCATAAGAAATCGGTTCTGGTCGTCAGTGCCGACGTTTACCGCCCTGCAGCGATTAAGCAGCTAGAAACCTTAGCGACCGAAGTCGATGTGGAGTTTTTCCCATCGGATGTGAGCCAAAAGCCAATCGATATCGCCAAGGCGGCCATTGCCCACGCTAAGCTTAAATTTATCGATGTGGTGATCCTCGACACTGCGGGCCGTCTGCACGTCGATGAAGCCATGATGGATGAAATCAAGGCGTTGCACGCGGCGGTTAAACCGATTGAGACACTGTTCGTGGTCGATGCCATGACGGGTCAAGACGCGGCAAACACGGCTAAAGCCTTTAACGAAGCGCTGCCGCTCACCGGTGTGATTTTAACTAAGGTCGACGGTGATGCGCGCGGCGGTGCGGCATTATCGATTCGTCATATTACCGGCAAGCCGATTAAATTCCTTGGTGTTGGCGAGAAGACCGATGCCTTAGAGCCTTTCCATCCAGACCGTATCGCTTCACGTATTCTCGGCATGGGCGATGTATTATCGCTTATCGAAGAAGTTGAGCGCGGTGTCGATAAAGACAAAGCGATGAAGCTGGCTTCCAAAGTGAAGCAGGGCGGAAGTTTTGATCTCGAAGATTTCCGCGAGCAGCTACAGCAGATGAAAAACATGGGCGGCATGATGAGCATGATTGAAAAGCTGCCCGGTGTGGGTCAATTGCCACCCGATGCCTTAGCGCAAATCCAAGACGGTAAAATGACCCGTCAAATGGAAGCCATCATTAACTCAATGACGGCCAAAGAGCGCAAAAACCCCGATTTAATCAAGGGCTCACGTAAGCGCCGTATCGCTGCGGGTTCTGGTACGCAAATTCAAGACGTGAATCGTTTATTGAAACAGTTTACCCAAATGCAAAAGATGATGAAAAAGATGTCGGCCAAGGGCGGCATCCAGAAGATGATGCGCGGAATGCGTGGCATGATGCCTGGCGGCATGAAATTTCCAGGCCGTTAATTCCGGCGATTTTCATCAAAGTTGATGTTTTATCAGTTGGTTGATTCTATTTGAAATGAGGCGGGCAATCCTAAGGCAGGTTTAATAATCGCCAGATTTGGTTGCATTCGTTGAAAAGTCAGGTAAAATCTTCCGGCTTTCTATCTGGGACTCTTCGCGAACACGGGGTTCCAGTTTTTATTTTTGCTTCAAGCAAATCATTAGAGGATTGAAAACGCATGGTTACCATTCGTTTAGCTCGTGGTGGCGCTAAAAAGCGTCCATTTTACAACATCGTTGTTGCTGACAGCCGTAACGCTCGTGACGGTCGTTTCATTGAGCGTGTCGGTTTCTTCAACCCATTGGCTCGTGGCCAAGAAGAAACTTTACGTTTAGACCTAGCTCGCGTTGAGCACTGGGTTGCGAACGGCGCTGCGACAACTGATCGCGTAGCAAAATTGATCAAAGACGCTAAAGCAGCTGCTTAATAGCGTTAAGGTATAGATTGATGAGCAGTAACCAACAGCCAGTCGTACTGGGGAAATTAGGCTCCTGTCATGGCATTAAAGGTTGGCTGAAAATCACCGCCTATACCGATTCTGTTGAAGGTATCTTTGACTATTCACCTTGGCTTATTAAAGAAAATGGTGAATGGCGCGAAGTAAAAGTCATTCAGTGGCGTTACCAAGGTAAGGCGGTTGTCGCCGAGCTTGAAGGTGTCACCACGCGGGAGCGAGCACAAATGCTCACCAATTGCGAAATTGGGATCCTGCCAGAGCAGATGAACGATTTGCCAGAAGACGAGTTCTATTGGCGTGACCTCATCGGTTGTGAAGTGATTAATACCAATGGCTACAACATGGGTGTTGTCGATCAAATCGTGGAAACCGGTTCGAACGACGTGCTCTTAGTGAAAGCCAATGCGAAAGATAGCTTCGGCAAAGTGGAACGTATGCTTCCCTTTGTCCCAGGACAATTCATCTTAAAGGTGGATGTCCAAGGTAAACAGATTTTAGTGGATTGGGATCCTGACTTTTAAGTCGAGGTACAACATATGTGGTTAGGGGTAATTACCCTGTTCCCAGAAATGTTTCGTGCCGTAACAGACTTTGGGGTTACGGGTCGTGCCGTGAAGAACGGTCTGCTTGAGTTGCACACGTGGAATCCTCGCGATTTCACCCATGATAAACACAGTACGGTAGATGACAGGCCTTACGGCGGTGGTCCCGGAATGTTGATGATGGTGCAACCCTTACGCGATGCCATCCATGCTGCGAAAGCGGCGGCAGGCGAAGAGGCAAAGGTGATTTACTTGTCACCTCAAGGACGCAAGCTGGATCAGCAAGGCGTTACTGAGTTGGCTGAATCATCCCGGTTGATTCTGGTGTGTGGTCGATACGAAGGTATTGATGAACGCATCATTCAAACGGAAGTGGATGAAGAATGGTCGGTTGGGGATTACGTGCTTTCGGGCGGCGAATTACCTGCAATGACCTTGATAGATGCAGTATCGAGATTGGTTCCTGGCGTGCTAGGAAAACAAGCTTCGGCGGAGCAAGATTCTTTCTCCGACGGTTTACTGGACTGTCCTCATTACACGCGCCCTGAAAGCTTAGATGGACTCGATGTACCCGCAGTACTGCTAAGTGGCAACCACGAACAAATTAGACTCTGGCGTTTGCAGCAAAGCCTTGGTAGGACTTTTCTAAGACGGCCAGAATTATTTGAAAATCTAGCTCTGACTGACGAACAATCGACTCTTTTAGCGCAGTTCGTTGAAGCAATGGACAAGAATGCTTAGTCGTAGCTCAGTTAATTCTAGAACGGAGTAAGTTATGAACAACATCATTAAAATGCTCAACGATGAGCAAATGAAACAAGACGTACCTGCGTTTGGTGCTGGTGATACAGTAGTAGTTCAGGTTCGTGTTAAAGAAGGTGATAAAGAGCGTTTACAGGCTTTCGAAGGCGTTGTAATTGCTAAACGTAACCGTGGTCTGCACTCTGCATTCACAGTACGTAAAATCTCT
This sequence comes from Shewanella sp. Shew256, assembly GCF_002196695.1. NCBI lineage: Bacteria > Pseudomonadati > Pseudomonadota > Gammaproteobacteria > Alteromonadales > Shewanellaceae > Shewanella > Shewanella sp. Shew256. The sequence continues at coordinate 184,204 of NZ_NAJR01000002.1, forward strand.
AATGGCGAAGGTGTTGAGCGTGCATTCCAAACGCACAGCCCTCTGATCGCTAGCATTGAAGTTAAGCGTCGTGGCCGCGTTCGTCGCGCCAAACTGTACTACTTACGTGATCGTTCAGGTAAATCTGCACGTATCCGTGAAAAGCTGGCTACTAAGTAATAGTACCCGCTACAGAAAACAAGACGTAGTGTTCGCACAGAAAACCGCCCTCGTGGCGGTTTTTTGTTGCCTGCAGTTTGTCTTTTTAGCCATTTCGAGTGCGTTTCGGGTTAAGTGCCGATTTTATTAAATTCTTCCTTGATCTTCTGCCAATTAATAGGCATATTGGTCGCTCGTTGTAATGGTGTATCATTACAATATTACATGGTGGCCTCGGCTATTTATTCTTCCCCGCAGCGGTTTGAGATCCAGACTCCTGTTCACATGGGGATATGACTTCAGTTTTAGGTGGTAAGCATGCAACAGGATACGATCAATAACGTACACATCAGTTCAGAGAAAGTTCTTATTACACCGCAGGAGCTAAAAGCGGCTCTGCCACTCTCTGAGCACGCGTATCGTTATATCCTCAATGCACGCAAAACCGTGGCGGATATTGTCCATAAGCGCGATAACCGCGTGCTTATCGTCACTGGGCCTTGTTCTATCCATGATATCGATGCCGCCAAGGAATACGCCTTAAAGCTTAAAAAATTACACGATGAACTCAGCGATGAGTTTTACATCTTGATGCGAGTGTACTTTGAGAAGCCACGTACCACAGTGGGTTGGAAGGGGATGATTAACGACCCTGATATGGACGAATCCTTCGATGTCGAGAAGGGCTTAAAGATGGCCCGTGAGCTGATGATTTGGTTGGCCGAACTCGAACTGCCTGTGGCAACCGAAGCGCTCGATCCTATCAGCCCGCAGTACATCTCAGAATTAGTGACTTGGTCAGCCATTGGTGCTCGTACTACTGAGTCGCAAACCCACAGGGAAATGGCGTCGGGTTTATCTATGCCCGTTGGCTTTAAAAATGGCACAGACGGTAAGCTTGATGTAGCCATTAACGCGCTGAAATCGGCGGCCAGTAGCCACAGATTTATGGGGATTAACCAACAGGGCCAAGTGGCGTTATTGCAAACCGCGGGAAATCCAGATGGGCATGTGATCCTCCGCGGCGGCGCAACGCCAAACTACGATGCTAAGAGCGTCGCCGAATGTGAGGCGCAGTTACATAAGGCCAAACTCAATGCGCGCCTTATCATCGATTGCAGCCATGGTAATTCCTCTAAGGATTACACCAGGCAAGTCCCAGTGTGTGAGGATGTATTTACCCAAATCTACAACGGCAATAAGTCCATCATTGGCGTGATGTTAGAAAGCCATTTAAACGAAGGTAATCAAAGTTGTGATAAACCATTGAGCGAACTGGCCTATGGGGTTTCTGTGACAGACTCCTGTATTAATTGGGAAAAGACCGAAAGCGTTTTACGTGCGGGCGCATCGAAGTTATCTTCGGTATTAGCAACGCGTTTCGATATGCTCAAAGTGGCCAATGCTTAAGAGTCAATCTTAAGAGCCGAATGTTTAAACACCTGACTTAGGTGTGTAGTGGACTGATAAGATGAACGAAAAAACCACAACTGAATTAGAACACCTTCGCGGACTTATCGATGGTGTCGACCAGCAATTGCTGCATTTACTGCGTAAACGCTTAGATTTAGTTGCGCAGGTGGGCACAGTTAAACACGCCGCAGGCCTGCCGATTTATGCGCCGCAACGTGAAGCGGCAATGTTGGCAAAACGCCGCGAAGAAGCCAAAAACATGGGCATTGCGCCGCAACTGATTGAAGATATTTTGCGCCGCTTGATGCGTGAGTCCTATCTCAACGAGAAGGATGTCGGCTTTAAGCAAGTCAAAAACGATCTCGGCTCGGTTGTGATTGTTGGTGGTAAGGGTCAGCTTGGTGGACTGTTTCAACAAATGCTGTCGCTCTCGGGTTACCAAGTTAAAGTGCTGGATAAAGACGACTGGCAGCAAGCGGAAACCTTATTTGCCGACGCCGGATTAGTATTGGTGACTGTGCCTATCGCCATCACCTGCGACATTATCCGTGAGAAACTGACCCAATTACCGCAGGAATGTATCTTAGCCGACTTAACCTCGATCAAGACTGAACCCATGAATGCCATGTTGGCCGCTCATAAGGGGCCTGTTGTCGGGTTTCATCCCATGTTTGGCCCGGATGTCGGCAGTTTGGCTAAGCAGGTGGTGGTGGTGTGCCATGGCCGCGAAGCCGATAAATACCAATGGCTGCTCGAACAAATTGGGATTTGGGGGGCGCGGATTGTCGAAGCTGAGCCTGAGCGTCACGATAATGCGATGCAGTTGGTGCAGGCGATGCGCCACTTCTCGACCTTTGTGTATGGTTTGAATCTTTGCAAAGAAGAGGCGGATATTGAAACCCTGCTGCAATTTAGCTCACCTATCTATCGCTTAGAACTCGCCATGGTTGGGCGTTTGTTTGCCCAAAGCCCAGAACTTTATGCCGATATTATTTTTGCCCAGCAGGATAGTCAGCATGCGATTGGCGATTATTTGGATAACTACCGCGAGGCATTAGAGCTACTGAAACGGGGCGATAGGGACGCGTTTATCAGCCAGTTCCAAACGGTGGCAAAATGGTTTGGTGATTTTGCACCGCAGTTTCAGCGTGAAAGCCGCATGATGCTGCAATCGGTCAGTGATATGAAAACAAACTGATAATGAATAAGTTAGCCATAAAATGCCCATCTTTGATGGGCATTTTTTTTAGGTTTTTCAGGCGGGCATCACTGTGTTAATTAGCAATTACTGAAGGTGATCTCTCTCTAAGATTTCGCATTCGAGCCAAGAAAAGGCTATCGCTTATTTACGGTTTCGGTAGACTTATTTTAAACATGCAAAAATAAAGCATGAATTTAAATTAGGAGTCTATCCATGTTTTGTATTCAGTGTGAGCAAACTATTCGTACCCCAGCTGGCAACGGTTGTAGCTATGCCCAAGGCATGTGTGGCAAATTGGCCGCGACCTCGGACCTGCAAGACTTGTTAATCTATATGCTGCAAGGTGTTTCAGTGTATGCGACTAAGGCGCGTGAACTGGGCGTCATTAACCCTGAGGTGGATACCTTTGTTCCTAAAGCTTTTTTCTCGACCCTAACCAACGTCAACTTCGATGATGAACGCATCATCGCCTATGCCAAGCAGGCGGCTGAATACCGTGAAAGTTTAAAAAATGCCTATGAAGCGGCGTGTGAAGCTGCGGGTAAACAGGCAGAATCGCTCCCGCCTGTGGCGCAATTTGTATTGGGCACGAGTAAGCCTGAAATGTTGTCTCAAGCACCAGTCGCCTTACTCAATAAAGATAAAAATGAAGTCCACGAAGATATCCTTGGGCTGAGACTACTGTGCTTATATGGCCTTAAAGGGGCGGCGGCTTACATGGAACACGCCCGTGTTTTAGGTAAAACTGATGCTGAGATTGCTGGTCGCTTCCATGAGATTATGGCGTTTCTCGGTGAGCCGAGTGTCGATGCTGACAAACTGTTCACCACGGCCATGGATATTGGTCAACTGAACTACCGCATCATGGCGATGCTCGATGCGGGCGAGACCGAAGCCTTTGGTCATCCAGAACCGACTGTCGTCAATACTAAAGCCGTTAAAGGCAAAGCGATTCTGGTTTCTGGCCATGATATGAAGGACTTAGAGCTTATCCTCGAGCAAACGGCGGGCAAGGGCATTAATGTTTATACCCATGGCGAAATGCTGCCTGCGCTGGCGTATCCCGCCTTTAAAAAATACGCCCATTTAGTGGGTAACTACGGCAGTGCCTGGCAGAACCAGCAAAAAGAATTCGCTAATTTCCCCGGCGCCGTAGTGATGACCTCAAACTGTATTATCGACCCGAATGTGGGCCAATACAGTGACCGTATCTTTACCCGCAGTATCGTGGGTTGGCCAGGTGTGACCCATGTAATTGGGGATGATTTTTCAGTTGTGATCGATAAGGCGCTCGCACTCGATGGTTTCCAATACGATGAAATCCCACACAATATCACTATCGGTTTTGCCCGAAATGCCTTAATGGCCGCGGCGCCGACTGTGGTGGAAAACGTGAAAAACGGTTCTATCAAACACTTCTTCTTGGTCGGTGGCTGTGATGGTGATAAGTCGGAGCGGAGTTATTTCACCGATTTAGCGAAATCGGCGCCGAAGGATTCCGTTATCCTGACCTTAGGTTGTGGTAAGTACAAATTCAACAAGTTGGAATTTGGCGATATCAACGGTATTCCGCGCTTACTCGACATTGGCCAATGTAACGATGCCTATTCGGCTATTCAGTTGGCTATCGCGCTATCACAAATCTTTGAATGCGATATCAATGAATTACCATTGAATCTCGTCCTTTCATGGTTTGAGCAAAAAGCCATTGTCGTGCTGCTGACGCTGTTATCGCTCGGGGTGAAAAACATCCGCACCGGCCCAACGCCGCCAGCGTTTTTAACGGCCAATCTTGCCAAAATTTTGGAAGAAAAATTTGGTTTGCGTAACACCACCACAGTTGAAGCCGATCTGAAGACCATGCTGAACGTGGCCTAGGCCGATTGATGCATGGAGTCACTGCGGCTTTGCGCTAAAGCCGCAGTGTTATGGATACAAAGACGATGAATATCAGTACTATGCAAAATATCATGCCAAGTCCCGTTTTATCTTCTGCGCCTGCAAGTGTTGTGGGCTTTAGCCAGTTAGTGTGTGTGGAGCGCTGGAACGAAACCGCCGATGTTGTGAGTTTTCGCTTTCAAGCGGGTGAGCCGATGAAGTTTGATTATAAGCCGGGGCAATTTATGACCTTAGTGCTAGAGATCAACGGTGAGCAGGCTTACCGCAGTTACACCTTGTCCTCAACCCCTTCGAGACCCTATTCCTTAATGTTAACCATTAAGCGAGTCGATGGCGGACTGGTGTCGAATTACTTGATTGATCATTTACAACCGGGGCAAACGGTACGAGTCCTGCCGCCAACGGGGCAGTTTAATCTGTTTGATATTCCTGCCAAAAAATACCTATTTTTGAGTGCTGGCTGTGGGATTACGCCCATGTATTCGATGTCGCGTTATTTAACCGACAGCCAAATGAATGCCGACATTGCCTTTGTGCATAGCGCTCGCACCCAAGCCGATATTATTTTTAAAACCTCATTAGAGACCATGGCTACGCGCCATCGAGATTTTAAGCTGCGTTATATTGTTGAGGATGTCACCGCTGACACGGCTTGGCATCCCGAGGCGGTATTACATGATGTCGGCCGTTTAAGTGCCGACAATCTACGAGATTTAGTGCCCGATTTTGCCGAGCGAACCGTGTTTTTGTGCGGCCCAGAGCCTTATATGCAGGCGGTCAAAACGATTCTAGCTGAGCTTAACTTCGATATGACTCAGCTGTATCACGAGAGTTTTGCCACTGCGGTGAAAGAGGCGCAAAGTCGCGTAAAACAGGCTGAAATGCAGGCTGAAGCTCCTGTTAGTGGCAGTAACAGCTTTATGTTATCCATTGGTGATAAAAAGCGGGCTTTAACGGCCGAGCAAACCTTGCTTGAGGGGATTGAAGCCGAAGGCTTACCGATTATTGCGGCCTGCCGTTCGGGCGTATGCGGCGCGTGCAAATGCCAAGTGCTCGAAGGGGAGACTGAGTCCACAAGCAGTATGACCTTAACACCTACCGAAATCGAAGCCGGATATGTGTTAGCTTGCTCGACTAAACTCAAGTCGGATGTGACGCTGTCTTTGACCTGACATTAGGGCGTGTTGACGTTTCAGGGTTATTTTTGCAGCAATTTGGCTGGTTTTTATGCAAGGCAAAGTCCGTGCAGTGTAGTTATTCTACATAAACGGACGATAACGCGGCAGAAAAGCCAGCCAAATGCTGCCCGAAGGGTTCGTCTGGCAAGCCCTTGCTCTTTGTCACTCGTCATTTGAGTAGAATAACTACACATCATTCCTCGTTTCGCGAGCACGTGCTTGCCAGAACGAACAAAATCTAATCTCGAAACGTCAACATGCCCTAGCCTTTGAAGGGCATAGGTTGATCCAAAGCATCGGTGGTTTAAAAGATCTAGCGTGGAAATATTTTTGCGCCTTAGTTGCGATTATGTCTGCGAGAACGTAAGGTTAAAGACGAGGGCGGAGTAAAGCCCTGTCCCATCGTCTGGCTGGAGTCTCTCAATGACAACGACAACCACATATGCCGCAAAAATTGAAGATCGCAGCTTAGGCCATTTGCTTTACGCCTTAATGTCAGGCTTTCCGCTGTTACTGCTGCCGGTATTGCTGAGCCTATTTATCAACTTGTCTCAACGACATACGCAAGGTAATGCCTTGCTGGCATCACATCTACGCTGGCAACGTCACTCCAATGTGATATTTCTTGGTCTGTTGGTGTTGGGCTATTGCCTGCCCATCACTTGGCTCAGCCTTTCGATTTATCTCTTTGGTATCATTTGGTTTTGCCATCGGATTATTAAAGGCTGGCTAAGTCTGTTGGATGGTTTAGAAGTCTAAAACTTGTGCTAGAGTCTCTTCATCTTAGGGTGATTAGAGACTCTTATGACTAGTTATCAAATTCTCTGTATTCTCTGTGCGTTAGCCTTAGTCACGTCTGTGGCATCCTCGCGTTTACATAAGCTGCAAGAAACCGTCGCCATTACCGCATTGGCGTTGGGCATGAGCCTGTTACTTTTACTGGGGGGTAAAGCGCTTGACGGCCATGTTTATGGTTACTTTGTGGCGGGGCTGGAGAAGCTCGACTTTCAGGCGCTATTGCTCAATGGCATGTTAGGTTTTCTCTTGTTTGCCGGGGCATTGCAGATCCGCTTAAAAATCTTAAGGCATCAGAAATGGGAAATTCTCATTCTTGCCTTTGTCAGTACCTTGCTCTCGACTTTTATCGTCGGTGGTTTGCTTTACTACATTGCTCCCATGCTGGGATTACCCTTGGCCTTAAGCCATTGTTTGCTCTTTGGCGCCTTGATTTCACCCACAGATCCAATTGCCGTGTTAGCCATTCTGAAGAAGATGGGCGCGCCCGAAGATATTGCCATTCAGGTAGAAGGGGAGTCGCTCTTTAACGATGGCATAGGGCTGGTGATTTTTGTGGCCATCTCCCATCTGGCTTTTTCAACTGAGCCGCTGACCTTCTCGCAAATCTCGCTATTGTTTGTCCAAGAGGCACTCGGGGGCGTCGTTTATGGCGCCGTGCTCGGCGTATTGTTGCACCATTTCTTTCGCTACTGTGAGGAAGAAACCCAGTTGATGCTGGTCACTTTGCTGATCCCGACGGCGGGTTATGTCATAGCCGAAGTGTTAGGGGTATCGGGGCCGCTGGCGATGGTTAGTGCAGGGATGATTATCGGTAACTACAGCGTGCCTAAGTATTTTGTGCGCCATGAGCGGGTGAAACTCTACACTTTTTGGTCGCTGATTGAATCCTTCTTTAATGCGCTGTTGTTCCTTCTGCTCGGATTATTACTCTTGCTCGTCACCTTTAAGGCGCCATTATGGTGGTTTATGTTAGTGGCTATTCCTCTGGTGTTAACGGCGCGGGCGGTGAGTGTATTTTTGCCCTATATCGGATTTAGGTTAGTGAAGTCTTACAATCCCTATGCCGAGTCGATACTTATTTGGGGCGGGCTCAGAGGCGGTTTAGCCTTGGCCATGGCGATGAGTTTACCCGAGGGTGTGATTATCGATTCACAAAGCGGTGTCGAGCTGCGTGAGCTACTGCTCGTGATGACCTATGCTGTGGTGGTCTTTTCAATCCTAGTGCAGGGCTCGAGTATGACGGGGTTAATTCGTCGCAGTAATGCGGTGGCAACAGAGGCTAATCACCAGATTGCGCCTGAGCGGACCTAGGTTAGCAGAGTTTAACCTTGAGGGGGAAAACCTTAAGCGCTAAATCTACAGTCCTAAATCCACAGCAATAAATCCTAAGTTCTAAACAAAACAGCCACGATATTCGTGGCTGTATATGTTCCTCAGTATCGTTATACGCTCAAATTAACGATACAACTCCCTCACGACTTCGGCCATCAATGCTAATGAATCATTTGCTTTATCTTCCTCGAGGGGGCAATTCAGCACTAGGCCATCGGCTTTGAGCTGTTTAATCCCTTGAGTTTGCAGTGGCAGCGCATCTTCGCTGATGGCATAACAAGGGTTAATCACAATGGGGAGATGACTATTGGCCTTAATTTGGATAAGGCTTGCTAAATCCAAGGTGGGTAAGTTGGCATTGTTATAGGTACGAATGCCAGAGTCACATAGGATAAGCTGTTGGTTACCTTGACTTAAAATCGCCTCCGTTGCCGCCATAAACTCCTCATAACTTGCCATATCGTTACGTTCGAGGAATAGCGGGATCGGCAAGGTGCCTGCCTGAGTGAGTAAAGCCTGATTAAACATTTGTTTGCCCGTTAAGAACAACATGTCGGCATGACCAGTCGCCAATGGCATGTCCGTCGCCTGTTCGATGGCGATGACACAAAGCAAATCATACTGATGCAGGGTTTGGCGCAGCTTAGGGATGATAGCTTCGGCCGAGGCGAGTGAGTGGCATCCGTCTAAAATTACCGCTTGAAAACCCGCTTCTTTTAGCTGTTTTACTCTGCGCTCAAAGGCGGATAAGGCGGCCTGTGACGACTCTAGCAGCAGGCTTTTACTCAGCGTGATCTTGGCAATGGCACCAATATGGCCTGCGCCAATGGTAAAGGGGCCGCAGTGAATTTCACTCGCCTGCGCCTTGTACGCCTTACTGAAGCGATAGGGAGACGGATCAAGGCTCATCGTACTTATCACCTCAGCTTTTGAGGTGCTCGGCTCGATAAGTAATTGGCTATTACTGAGTTGTGTCGGTTTGACGGTTTCACAGGGGTAACATCCTAATACTTTGATAAAACGCGTGATCCTCTCGAGCTGCTTGAGCCCTTGCTGCATGGCTTCGCTGGAGATATTGGCATCGATATCCAGATAGAACATTTCTTCCCACGGCGTGCCAGGAATAGGGCGAGATTCAAGTTTGCTCATATTCAGCTGATGCGCCTTGAGCACCAATAGGGCTTCAACCAAGGCGCCAGCCTTTTGGCCAGTGGCCATAATCAGGGTGGTTTTGGCAGGCAGTTGCTCGGGTACGGCTACGGCTTTTCGAGCCACCACGATAAAGCGACTCTGGTTAATTTTTTGGTTCGCAAGACCCGACTCAATCGACTCGAGTTGGTACAGCGCGCCACCTTCAGTGCTACCAATTGCAGCGGCGCTATTGTCGGCAGATTGATTGACCTTCTCCATTGCTTCGGCGCTGCTTGAGCAATATTCCAGTCTTAAGTCTTTGTGCTGGCTCAGATAACGGCTGCACTGACTGATTGGCTGCGGATGGGCGTAGACGGTTTTGATATCACTCAGTTTGCTGCCCGGTTTGCCCAACAAACAATGGCTGACTTCGATAGTTGTCTCGCCAACGATGGAGAGGCTCGTATGTTGCAGCACGTCATATACTTCGTTGATTGAGCCGGACGAAGTGTTTTCAATCGGCAAAAAGCCATAGTCGGCGTGGCCTGACTCAACCGCTTGGACAATCTCATCGAAACTTTGGCAGCCTAAGTCGAGCATCTCAACCTGACGACGTTGGCAATAGCGAGAGGCGGCTAGGTAAGAGTAGGAGCCGCGGGCGCCAAGGTAAGCGATACAGTATTGTTGTTTTTGCGTTTCTGGATTGGCGCGGCCGTGGAGATAAGCCTGCTGGTTGAGGACTGAGTCTTCGATAATGCTTTGATAAAGTGAAATCACGTAATGGGCATCTAAGCCTTTTTCTCGGCCAGCGGTGACTAATCTTGCCAGCAGTTCTTTTTCCCTTTGGGTGTCGCGAATGGGTCTCACATCCACTTCTTTACTGCGGGCCACTTCAAGGCTTAGGCGTCGACGTTCGGCGAGTAACGAGAGAAGCTCATTGTCGAGGTGAGTAATTTGTTCTCGCGTTTGATTTAAAGGCTGTGGTTTTTGCATTCTGACCTCATTTGCCACCGTATTATCGAGCGTTTAAGACGAAAAAGCCTCCCAGTGGGAGGCTTTGGATTTTTACTTTCGTTTTTACACAGTAAATCCGCCTCCTAGAGTGGGGGTGTAAAAAAGAAAGTAAAAAAAGCTGCGGTATTTGTTTTCATAGGGAGTAAAACTAAAGGGCGAGGGCGTGGCTGTCAATCAAAAATTATTCAATCGCGGTTTTCTTTCCTCTTAGTGTTGCTAGGCTGTAATTATTCCTGGGCCAATCCTCATTTCGCCTTCGAGCCAAATAAAAAAGGCGAAGAAATTCTTCGCCTTTTCAGTGTTGTTAGCGATTACTCGCCTAATTCTACGCCAGCTCGATTGATCAGGAACTGAGTCAAAATTGGCACAGGGCGACCGGTTGAACCTTTACTCGCGCCGCTGTTCCACGCAGTACCCGCCACGTCTAAGTGAGCCCAGTTGTACTTCTTGGCGAAACGAGACAGGAAACAAGCCGCGGTAATCGCGCCCGCTGGACGACCACCTAAGTTGGTCATATCGGCAAATGGGCTATCGAGCATATCTTGGTACTCATCCCACAGAGGCATGCGCCATGCGCGGTCACCACTCTGCTCACCTGCATTGAGTAGCTCGTGTGCCAGAGGGTTGTGTGATGAGAACAGGCCTGAGGCATGTTTGCCTAAGGCAATCACACAGGCGCCCGTCAGTGTTGCCGTGTCGATAACTAGCTCTGGGTCGAAACGCTCAACATAGGTTAATACGTCACACAGTACCAGACGGCCTTCGGCGTCGGTGTTGAGGACTTCAACGGTCTGACCCGACATTGTGGTTAAAATGTCACCTGGGCGATAAGCATTGCCCGATGGCATGTTTTCACAACCCGCGAGAATACCGACGACGTTGATGGGCAGCTTCATATCACAGATGGCTTTCATGGTGCCGATAACACCCGCAGCGCCGCCCATGTCGTATTTCATTTCATCCATGGCTTCGCCTGGTTTTAATGAAATACCGCCTGAGTCGAAGGTTAATCCTTTACCAATCAATACGATAGGTTTCTCTGTGCTATCGACTGCACCCTTGTATTCCATCACTGTCATAATGGATTCATTGGCACTGGCACGGCCAACGGCAAGGTAAGAGTTCATGCCGAGTTTCGCCATTTGCTCTTCGCCCACAGTCGTGACATGCAGGTTTTCGTGAACTTCGGCCAATTGGCGAGCTTGAGAGGCTAAATAGGCTGGATTACAGATATTTGGTGGCATGTTAGCCACATCGCGGCATAAATGCATACCGGCAGACACGGCCATGCCGTGCTCAATCGCACGCTCACCTAAGGTTAGTTCGCGGCGAGTTGGGACATTAAACACTAACTTGCGCAGCGGACGACGGGTCTCACCTTTACGGGTTTTGAGCGCATCGAAGCTGTATAAACTGCTATTGGTCGTTTCGACTGCTTGGCGAACTTTCCAATAGGTATCGCGACCTTTCACGTGTAACTCGGTCAAGAAGCACACGGCTTCCATTGAACCTGTTTCATTTAAGGTGTTGATGGTTTTAGTGATGATCTGCTTGTACTGGCGCTCGTCTAGTTCTCGTTCTTTGCCGCAACCGACTAACAGCACTCGTTCACTCAATACGTTAGGAACGTGGTGCAGTAATAACATTTGGCCAGGCTTACCTTCTAAATCGCCGCGACGCAGTAGATTACTGATATAACCTTCGCTAATCTTGTCTAATTGCTCGGCGATGCCGGATAGACGGCGGGGTTCATAAACACCGACAACGATGCAGGCTGAGCGTTGTTTTTCGGGGCTACCGCTCTTTACGCTAAACTCCATGAGCACTCCTAGATTCTTAAAGACAAATTTTTATATTTATTGGATAATGTCTGCTTGTCCCGAAAAGGGCCTAAGTTATTACTCCAAAGGTGATTTATTCTCGGCACTTGAGTCACGTTTTTGTGAAATATCCGTGACATTTATCGTTTGCCAGGAACCCCTGAAGCTGGTCAGAAAACTACCAAAAGTAAACAGTTTACATGAAAGTTAGTCTGTTACCAGCAAAAAGATAAGTTTAGAGACCGGATCCTACCTGTGATTGTATTTAGATACCTTATTCGAGAAGTTTTAAAGGCGCAAATTGCAGTACTTTTCGTACTGTTAACTATTTTTATTAGCCAGCATTTCGTGCGCATATTGGCCGACGCCTCAGACGGTGAATTTCCTGCTTCTCTTATCGCCACCTTGATAGGCCTCAACTTACCCTATCTTGTTGTTCTCGTTTTACCTTTAAGTTTGTTCCTTGGGATCCTCATGGCCCACGGCCGCATGTATGCCGAGAATGAAATGGTCATTCTGCACGGTGTTGGCGTAAGTGAATGGTATGTTACCCGAGTAACGTTGATCCTCGCCGTTATCAACATGTTGTTTACTGGCTATTTATCCCTCTATGTTGCGCCTTGGGCGGAGGAACAGCAAAACCAAGTGCTCGAAAAAGCTCAATCCGAGGCGGGTCTTGCCGCAATAGTGCAAGGGCGTTTTCAGGCGAGTCCTAACGGCCGTGCAGTGCTGTTTGTCGAGCGTATCGGCAAGGATAACGACTTGGATAAAGTGTTTGTGGCCCAGTTGCCCGACCCCAATGACGAAATTGGTTTAACCAACGTGGTCGTGGCTAAAGGCGGACGGGTTTTGGAAGATCAGAACGGCTCGCAGCAATTACAACTCAATGATGGGGTGCGCTATCAGGGCAGCCCACAACAGAAAGACTACCAAATGATTGAGTTTGGTGGCTATAAAATGCAAATCAAAGAGCAACAGGTCGATGAGCGTCGCCGTAAACTCTCTGCCTTACCGCTCACAGAATTGATGAAAGTCGAAGGACCAGAAGCCGTGGCCGAATTCCATTGGCGTTTAGCGATTCCGCTGGCGATTCCTATCATGACACTCATTGCCGTGCCGCTGGCGCGAGTCAATGTGCGCCAAGGTAAATTTGCCAAAATGCTCCCGGCAGTACTGTTATATCTTGGCTACTTTGGCCTGATGGTCGCGGGACGTAAAGCCTTGCAGGATGGGGTGATCCCACAGTATTTAGGCATGTGGTGGATCCATTTGTCGGCACTCATTATGGGGATTTTACTCCTAGGTAAAGACAGACCCTTATTTGCTCGTTTATCGACGGCAATGGCGCGTAAAAAGGTGGCCGCATGAAGATTTTAGACCTTTATATCGCCAGAGTTTTATTAAGCACTTCGGCGCTGTGTTTGCTGGTGCTGACGGGCTTGTCGGGCATCATTAAGTGGGTTGACCAGCTGCGTTTAGTGGGGCGTGGTTCCTACACTATGATGGATGCCGGCATTTATGTGTTATTCCTCGTGCCTCGCGATATTGAAATGTTTTTCCCTATGGCGGTGCTGCTAGGCGCGCTGATCGGCATGGGGATGCTGGCCTCGAACTCTGAGCTAGTAGTGATGCAAGCCTCAGGGATGTCGCGGTTGCAGATCACCTTATCTGCGATGAAAACCGCAGTGCCATTGATGTTGATGGTGATGGCATTGGGTGAGTGGGGCGCGCCAGTGGCCGAGCAAAAGGCCAATGAACTCCAAGCCATTAAACTGTCCGGCGGTAGTTTGATTAAATCCCACCGAGGCATTTGGGCTAAAGACGGCGATTTGTTCGTGAATATCGGTGAAGTCGCCGATATTGATAAGCTGAATAATATTACTTTGTATAAGTTTAACAGTGAGTTAAAGCTTACGAATGTTGTGCATGCCAAGAGTGCCTTGTTCAGTAAGGACAGCTGGCATCTTATGGATGTAAAGCGTACTGACTTAAGCTATGACGAAGTTAAGCTCGAACACTTAGACGAAGATATTTGGCGCTCAAGTCTCACGCCCGACAAGCTCAGCGTAGTATCGGTCAAGCCTGAGGCGTTATCGATTCGCGGCTTAATGGGGTACTTAGATTACCTTAAAAATAACAGCCAAGATCCAAGCCGTTACGAATTAGCCCTCTGGCGTAAGGTGATGCAGCCTGTGACTGTTGGGGTGATGATGCTGGTGGCCTTATCTTTTGTGTTTGGGCCGCTGCGGACCGTGACTATGGGCGCGCGGGTGTTGCTTGGTGTGGTTGCTGGGTTTAGCTTCTATATCAGTAACGAGATCTTTGGTCCCATGAGTATGGTGTATGAGTTGCCGGCCTACGTGGGGGCCATCGCGCCGAGTCTGTTATTTACCGGCATTGCCTTCTACTTTATCCGGCGGTGATACACACGGGTAATAAAAAACGACGCCATGGCGTCGTTTTTTATTGGGGCAATGTTAGCTCAATCACGGTTGTGAGGCTTAGGTGCTAGGTTTAAGCACTATGGTTTAAGCGCTATGATTTAACCGCCTGTAGTTTATGCACCATGCCAATTGCGCATTTGGTTAGCTTCCTTAGAAAGAACAACCACTTCTGAGCGGGTCATCATATCCTGTAGTGCGAGTTTATCGTCGTTGATCAGCACCCACAGATTACCAATGCCGAGTAAAGACCAGACGATGCGCGCATAGGCGGTGATAAGGCTTAGGTTTTGGCCATTAGGATGTTGGATCTTAAGGCGCCAGGCGCGCATCCCGAGGGTTTGACCGCCCTTACTCCAAAAAAGCGCATAGAAAGTGCCTACGCAGAGCACTAACCAAAGTTGATAAATCCCATGGTAAATCGGCGTGCCATTGAGGGCGTCGGACACATGTTCAAAGCCATTCATGCTAATCAGGCCCGAGGCTGTGAGTCCGAAGAAAATACCAAAGCCGATGGCGCCAGCAAACATATACACGGCTACTGCGAGCAGCAGGTCATAGATCATTGCCCCTAAACGACGGAAAAATCCTGCACGGGGGAAGTTAGCATGTTCAGCATTTAACATCTGCAATCCTAATTCTAAATGGATAAATGACGATAAGGCTTAGGCCTCGGGTTCTTCATCACGTACAAAGTGGATATTGCTAAAACCAAAGCGCGCAAATTCGACCTTACGATAGTCTTTTTCAGCTTTAGCACCTTTGCGTGAGGTCATGGCAATTTGTTGTTCCATCGCGAGAAACTTAGTTAAGTCAATGCCTTCGGCTTCGGCCGCTGCTTCGTATAAATCGCGGTGTTTATCATAACTAAAGGCGATGGTTTTCGTCTCACCTTTGAAGGTGTAAGTCACTTGACGCGCCATGGTTTTCTCCTGAAAAAGTCCTGAAATAAGTCTGGAATTAGTTAAATTCGCTTCTAAAAATAAAATACACCGCACCGAGAATACACAGGCCAGCCCAGAGATAGTCGAGTTTGAGTGGCTCCTTCATGTAGAAATAGGCGAAGGGCACAAACAAGCTTAAGGTGATGACTTCCTGCAGGATTTTTAATTGGCCGACATTCATCACTGTGTAGCCGATGCGGTTAGCGGGCACTTGCAGTAGGTATTCAAATAGGGCGATGCCCCAACTGACTAAGGCGGCAATAATCCAAGGCTTTGAACCTAAAGACTTTAAATGCCCATACCATGCGAAGGTCATAAAAATATTGCTAAGACAGAGTAAACCAATAGTCGTTAGGGTGGGGTTCATCATTCTTCTCGATGATTAAGCTTATAAATCATATACATTGCATCGTCGGTGTAGCTGCCAAGGCATTTCTCAATGGCCTTAGGTTTAAAGCCCATTTTACGCCAGTAGCTATCGGCGCCTTGTACCGCGACCAAAGAGAGGGAGCTCAAGTTAAAACGATCCGCGAGCTGCTTTAAGCACATTAGGGCCTTGGAGCCAGCGCCTAAACCTTGAGCCTTTACCGAGATGGCAATATCGTGCAGATATAAGGTATCGGCCTTAGGTAACTGAGTGATGGGCTCATACAGTGCGGGAGGCATATTGGTGGTCCAAGGGTGGGCGAGGCAATAGCCCACCACCGACTCATTCACCTCAAACACAAAGCAGGATTGAGGTGAGACGTGCCACTTGCTTTGCAATACATGCAGGGGTTCAGGATCCAGTTGGGAGTAACATTCTTCCTGGATCTGTAAAATAGCATCCCAATCCTCTGGGGTGATTGCACGCAGTAACATGGTCGACCTTTTTCCGTCCAAAACAGTGTGAATAAATAAGTTGGGGATTATATACCCAAATCGCAGCAAAAGCTTTGAAACTCGGCAGTGCTGCGATTGTCTAGGCGGTTTACCGCGCTTATCCCAAATAACGTTGCTTCAAATGTTTAGCAAGATATTGGCTATTGAGCGGTTCGCCAGTGGCTTGAATGATGAGCTCATCCGTTGTCAGTAATGAGCCTTTGGACCAAATGTGGGTGCCAAGCCAGTCAAATACTTGGGATAACTGCCCATTATCGATAAGGTTTTCAATCGGGCCTAAGCTTCGCTCCAGCGCAAAACGGCATTGGGCGGCATACATGGCGCCTAAGGTATAACTTGGGAAATATCCCAATTCACCCACGGCCCAATGGATATCCTGCATACAACCATCGCGATAATTACCATCGGTATTGATCCCAAGCAGTTGTTGCATCTGGCTTGACCAAAAATCGGGAAGGTCATCCACACTCAGGCTACCGTCGATAAAGGCTTTTTCGGCCTCAAAGCGCAATAGAATGTGGCAAGGGTAAGTGACTTCATCGGCATCGACACGGATAAGCCCCGGATTGACGCGGGTATAGTGTCTTGCCAAGTCTTGGGCGCTGAACTCGCAGCCCAAATGCTGTTTAATCAGTGGTTGTAATTGGCGTAAAAACGCGGGATTGGCACCGAGCTGCATTTCACAAAATAAGCTTTGGCTCTCATGGACGCCCATGGAGCGAGCCAATCCTGCGGGCTGACCGCGCCATGGTTTCGGTAAGCCCTGTTCATAACGGGCGTGGCCAGTTTCATGCACTATGCCCATGATAGCGCTGCTAAAATCGGCTTCATTATAACGCGTCGTGATGCGTACATCGCTTGGCACTCCACCACAAAATGGGTGGCTGCTGATATCGAGCCTGCCATGGTTAAAGTCAAACCCTAAATAGGCCATCACCGCTTGGCCTAGGGCTTGCTGTGCCTTGATTTCGAAGGGGCCGTTAAGGGTAAGCTTGGGTTCACTGGCTTGTTTTGCCAGCACATCTTGGATAAGACTGGGTAACCACGTTTTTAAGTCGCCAAAGGTCTGTTCGAGCTTTGCGGTGGTCATGCCGGGCTCAAATTTATCGAGCAGGGCATCATAGGGGGAGATGTTAAGCGCCTGCGCGCGAATTAAGGCTTCTTCCCTCGCGAGGGAGATCACTGCTTTTAGATTCGGTTTAAAACCTTGCCAATCATTGTTTTTGCGTTGCTCGCGCCAGGCATTTTCACACTGGTAGGCCATTTTCGTTTTGGCCTGTACTAGCTCACCCGGCACTAAGGTCGCCTGTTGATACTGATATTGCATTTCCCTCAGATTGGCCTGTTGCTCTGGGCTCAGCGCCTCTTGTGAGGCTTGTGCGAGGTTATCGCCAAGCTCTGGCGCCGTTTTAAGGTTATGGATATGTAATGCCAGCTCAGCCATGGCATCGCCACGCTCACTGCCGCCACCGAGGGGCATCATGGCGGCCTGATCCCAATCACCTAGCGCACTAAAATGTTCAAAATGTGAAATTTTCTGGAAATGGGCCGTGAGTTTATCGTAACTTGGCGTAGGTTCTTTGGTGTTCATAGCGGTATCCATAGACTCAATCTTAAGGTGCTGTCGTTATCTATTAGCACGAAAAAATAACAATAACAGGATGATAATATCATGCAGCCAAAATCACATCACACTAAAACCCTTATGTCCATGACCATGGCGCTGTTGGTCGGTTTATCCAGTGCCGCCCATGCCGGAGCAGAGAGCTTTGCGCCTGGAACGGCTATCCCCGAATTTGGTCAAGTGGCTAAGGTCGAAAGCACCCTTGCTATCCCAGCGGGGATGAAGTTTAAGGTGGCATTCGATATGAGCAAGACGGCCGAGGTCGGCCAAGTGAATCGTCAGCTCGACAGCCTTGCCCGTTTTATTAATATGCACGTGGCAGCTGGCGTGAAAGAAAGCGATATTGAGCTAGCGATGGTGGTGCATGGCAGTGCCGTTGGCGATTTAGCCGATGATAGCTTTTATGCCAAGCAGCACAACGGGGCGCCAAACCCCAATAAAGCCTTAGTGAAAACCTTAGTGGCCCACGGGGTGAAGTTTTATATCTGTGGTCAGAGCGCCGCTTATTTTGACTTACACAACGCCTCTTTGTTACCGGGGGTCGATATGGCCCTGTCCGCGATGACGGCCCATGCGATTCTAACGCAGCAAGGATTTAGTCAAAATCCGTTTTAGGGTAAATTTTTTGTTTGGAAACTTTTTTGTTTGGAAACTTTTTTGTTTGGAAACTAGGCTCGCCTTGCTATTCTGTCGCTCGTAAGTTGATAATTACAGTGAAGTAAATGGAATGCTGTATCGTTCAAGGAGATGACTATGTGGGCGTTTTTAGTTGAACAGCCTAACCTACCTTACACTATTGCCTTCGCCTGCGTGCTTGTCCTTGGTGTGTTTGAAGCCTTAGCCCTAGTGATAGGGTTAAGCATGATGAGTGCGCTCGACCAATGGGTGCCCGCCGATGTGGATTATGATGCCGAGATTGGCGGTACTGGCCTGACGGGGATTGCGGGCTGGTTGTGTCTAAATCGATTACCCTTACTTATCTGGTTTGTGCTGGCACTGACCAGCTTTGCGATTGTCGGTTATATTGCAAATTACCTGAGCCTGCTCTTCACGGGCGTCTTGTTACCCCAACTCTTTACCTTACCGATTGCCGTGGTTGGCAGTGCGTTTGCCTGTCGCTATCTCGGGCGGATATTGGCTGAACTGCTCCCTAAGAATGAGTCTACCGCCATATCCCTTGATGATTTAAGCGGTTATGTCGGCACTATCACCTTAGGCTGCGCTATGAAGGGCATGCCATCGGAAGCCGTGGTGCGCGATAAACATCAACAAAAACATTATGTATTAGTCGAACCCGAAACCTCGGGGATCGAGTTTGCCAGCGGCACGCAAGTGGTGCTGCTGAAACGAGAAGGAAGAGTCTGGTCTGCGACTCGCTTTGATAATTAATTTTCCAAAGCCATTAACGAAAAAGGAAAGCAAATGGATGTGTTAAACGATGTAACCAGTTCGAGCAACTTCGTGTTGTTAGTTGCCGGAATGGTATTGATTGGCCTGATTGTGATTGGTCTGATTTTCGCCAAGTTATATAAACGTGCAACGAAGGAAATGGCCTTTGTTCGTACGGGGTTTGGTGGTGAAAAAATTATTAAGGACGGCGGCGCAATCGTCTTACCCGTGCTGCATGAAACCATCGCGGTAAATATGAATACCCTGCGTATCGAAGTGGAGAAAACCCAAAAAGATGCGCTGATCACTAAGGATAGAATGCGCGTCGATGTGAAGGCAGACTTCTATCTGCGTGTGGCACCCAATGCCGAAGGCATTTCAATGGCGGCACAAACCTTAGGTACCCGTACCACGCGCGTGGAAGAGCTGAAAAAGCTGATGGAATCTAAGTTTGTTGACGTGTTACGTGCGGTCGCGGCGGAAATGACCATGACCGAAATGCACGAGCAGCGCGCCGATTTTGTCCAGCGGGTGCAGAATAACGTCGCTAACGATCTCGAGAAAAACGGGCTAGAGCTCGAATCCGTTTCTTTGACGGGTTTTGACCAGACTGATCTGCAATTCTTTAATGAAAATAACGCATTCGACGCTGAAGGTCGTGCACGTTTAGCCAAGATTATCGAAGAAAAACGTAAAGAAACCAACGATATCCAGCAGGAAAATCGCATCAAGATCGAGCAGCGTAACCTAGAGGCTGAAAAAGAATCGCTAGAGATTGAAAAGGCCGAAGAAGAAGCGCGTCTGGTGCAGCAACAGTCGCTCGAATTTAAGCGTGCCGAGCAAAAAGCGGAAATTATTAAGCAAAAAGAAAACAAGTCCCGTGAAGAACGCGAAGCCGAGATTGCCAAAGAGCGTGCAATCGAAACTGCGGAAATCGAAAAGACTAAAGACATCGAAACCCGCGAGATTGAAAAGCGCAAATCTATCGAACAGGCCCGTATTCAACAGCAACGTGATATCGAAGTCGCCGAGCAGGAAAAACACATCGCGGTAGCCGCGAAGTCGGAAGAAGAGTCTGCCGCCCGTGCCCGCGCCGCTGAAGCGGAAAAAACCAAGGTAGAGAAAGAAGAAGCGGTTATTACAGTGCGCCAAGTGGCTGAAGCGAATCGTCGTAAAGAGATTGAAGTAATCGATGCTCGCAAAGAAGCGGAGCGCGATGCGGTGGGCGTGACAGTACAAGCCGAGGCGGAAAAACGTGCCGCCGAAGACAGATCGAGCGCGATTCTGATTGAAGCCCGCGCCAGTGCCGATGCCAAGAAGCTGCAAGCCGAGGCCGACGAGAAGGTCTATGCGGTTGAAGCTGCGGGTAAACAAGCTCTGTACGAAGCCGAAAACGTGCTGCGCGATGAGCAGATTGCACTGCAAAAATCCCTCGCTATCTTAAAAGCACTGCCTGAGATTGTCGCGCAGGCAGTTAAACCGCTGGAAAATATTGAAGGCATTAAAATTCTTCAAGGTTATGGCACTGGTAATCAACTGGCATCGGGAGCTGATGGCGCGGTCGCGCATCAAGGCGGTATCGCCGAGCAAGTAACCAGCGCCGCGTTAAACTACCGTGCCAATGCGCCAGTGGTGGATGCCATGCTGCGGGAGTTAGGTTTAGTGCAATCTGAGTCTGGCACCTTAAATGACCTACTCAATGGCAATAATGCTTTAACTACCGAAGCCTTAAATGTAGTGAAGTCGGCGAATAGCGGATTAAATGGTTATAGCCAGCAACATACTGTGATAGAGCCAAAGATAAGTAATTGATATTAATGGCTTAGATTAAAGCGCCTGCGGGCGCTTTTTTTATGCCTGAAACCGCAGCGCCAATTTGTAGTATTCCACTATTACCCTAAATTTAATGGTCGGAGTAGAGTGAAATCCGATGTTGCGTTTTCCCTTATCGAATAAAAGGAGTTTCTCATGGCCAATATTTTGATCATCGCTGGTGATTTTGTTGAAGATTATGAGCTAATGGTACCGTTCCAAGCCCTACAAATGGTGGGGCACAGCGTAACGGTTGTCTGCCCTGATAAAGTGGCGGGACAAACCATTAAAACGGCTATCCATGACTTTGAAGGCGATCAAACCTATACCGAAAAACCAGGACACTTATTTGCCCTAAATGGCAACTTTGCCGGTACCAACGCCAGTGATTTTGATGCGCTGCTGCTTCCCGGTGGCCGTGCGCCTGAGTATTTACGCCTAAATCCTGCGGTGATCGCCTTGGTGATGGACTTTGCTGCCCAAGATAAACCCATAGCGGCGATTTGCCATGGCGCGCAGTTACTGACGGCGGCCGATGTGGTACGCGGTAAGAAAGTGTCTGCCTATCCAGCTTGTGCGCCTGAGGTGAAACAAGCGGGCGCCGAGTATTGCGAGATTGAGGTGACGGCGGCAATCACCGATGGCAAGTTAGTCACGGCGCCCGCTTGGCCAGCGCATCCTGCATGGTTGGCGCAGTTTAACAAGTTATTGAATTAACGATATTCATCTAACGTTATTTATGGCATAACAGTTCGGGTAGGGCTTAAGTTGAGTATTCGCTGGGGACTTAAGCTAAGCGCAATGCTAGAGCTTAGCGCAATCGCCGCTTGGGGAGTGATATTGTGTGTGAAATCTATTCCGGTGCCGAACCCGAACTGTTTGAACTCAAAACCCGCTCTATTCGAATAGATGGGGTCGTGACGAGCGTGCGGCTCGAGGCGATTTTTTGGCAGATTATTGAAGAGATTGCCGAAGATGCCGAGCTGAGTGTGGCGGTGTTTTTAACCCGTATTTATCGTGAAGTGTTAACTCGCCACGGAGAAGTGGCAAACTTTGCTTCTTTATTGCGGGTTGCCTGCACCACCCATCTTAATCAGGGGCAGCGTTTGGTGTTAAAACCTAAGGTTGCGCAAAACGCAAAATCCTCTTAAATACCCATCTCATCGTTATGATTTACAAAAACTAAGCTTGTCACGTTATTGCAGAGCTAGTTTCTTGTGAGCTCCTAAAAACATGAGCTTTTTTCGGTTTAGCTGGCAAAGGCTTGGGTGTATTTTTGGATAATTTGTTCCACTTTTCCGTCGGCTTTTAGCTGTGCTATCACGTGATTGAGTGCGGGCAGTAGATCGGCATGCTCCTTACGTAGCCTGAGCACCAATACGCCATCGGAATGCACCGCCGCCAATCCTACGGGGATCTTAAGCTTGTTCGACCAATATAAGGCGGGATAGTTACCCGAGATAATGGCCGTGATGCGGTGTTTATCCAATGCCTTAATCAGCTCTTGCTCCGAGGTAAAATCGACACGGATAAACTCCTTGTCATCGTGGTACAAATATCCCCTGACGGTACCGATTTGCTTACCTTTAATTTCAGTGACTTCCTTAAAGGATTCGACATTCTCGGGTCTGGTCACCACGTATTCTGTGATGGGCATAATGGGATCGGATTTAACAAATAAGGGGCCAAAGTCTTGATCCGTAAACCAACTTGGGCTGACCACATCAAAGTCTAACTGGCCGGTTTCAAGGGCGTTGTTCGTCCGTTTTGGCGGCAAGGACAGGTTTTCGCCCTCGATATTGGCTAAGGATAAAATCAGTGGGATTAACTCAGACACCATGCCGGGGGCTTCGGGCTGATTCGCAATAAAATAGGGATACCAAGAATAGGAGCCGGTGATGTTGTACTTGAGTAGTTGGGCAAAGGAAGGCGGTGTAAACAACAGAAGTAATAAAACGGCGTGCGCTCGCCAACGACAGAGAATACGTCCTTTAACCATCTTATCCTTCACTCCTTGGTTGAACGAGCTTGGCGGTGACTGCGCTATATCTTACCTAGTCATTGTGAAAAATTTGTTATCTATAGCGCAGTTTCCCTATTCAAGCAGCTTTTTGGGCTTAAGCCAAGAGTAGGCACAGGGCTGGCAGCTGATTGTGCGGGTAAATTTGAAAGGTCTTATGGTGTTTAATCAGGCTAGTTTTCTTATTACCTTGGCTTATCAGCAAACCATGGGAGAGGGCGATTTGAGTCAACAGCTGCTCATCGGCGCGAACATAAAAGTTGATGGGTTTGATAAGCTGATTGTCTTGAATATGTTGAGTAAACTCTTTTACATCAATAACTAAGCTCGATTGGCCATCGGCGTCTAGCTTAAGCTTGGTGTTAATTTCGGTGTCAGTAAACACTAGCCATTCGAGCTGAGTTAACTCGGCAATCATAGCGTTTAATGCTGTACCTAACTCCACGTGCGAGTTTTCAACGCTCTGATATTGATGAACAATTCTTTCCAATAACCGCTTAAGTTCGGCGCCAGCACCTTGGCTGCGCGCCATACGGATCCATGCCGTGAGATCGTCGGCCACCAGTTTCGAGAAACGCTTCTCTTTGAGCGCCTCAACCATCCAGTTACACAGAAAATGACTCTCCTGCGCGGCTGTTCGTTGGGCTTTTTTAGCTTGGGCTGAGGCGGTTAAATCGGCAAGACCCGCGCGGGCGAGTTCGAGTACGGCTTGGTTATAGGTTTGAGAATTCATTGTGGCTCCGCCGCGGGCTAAAGGATTGATCTAATGGAACGTGTGGTATCGATTGCGGCCAAGCTAGTTTAGCAAAGCAGCCGCTAAATCGATAACGATTCTTAGCGACTGCTTAGATGATGGATAGATTATTCTGTCGTACCCACGAGGCTGGCGGCCGTTAGAATCAACTTAGGCGCGGGTCTCACTTTGTAGTTGGGATTCACATATTGGAAATGGATTAATCCTTGGGTATCAGCGATATAAATTGCTGGTACTGGCAGAACTAAGCGCTTATCGCCTTCGGGTGTGGTCCACAGTGGGTTATCCAGTTTTAAGCGACTCAGGTAAGTATCTGTCACTTGTTTACTGGTGTAAAAGGCAAGACCAAAGGCTTGCGCTGCCTGCATTTTTTCATCGGAAAGCAGCTGATATTTAAGTTCGTTTTTAGCGGCTGATGCCCTTAATTGTGCGGGTGTATCGGGTGAAATACCCACCAGTTGAAAGCCCATGTCGATAAGCTTAGGTTCGATGGCTTTAAGCTGGCCCATCTGGTTATTGCAAAACGGACACCAGCCGCCACGGTAAAAGAAGAAAATGGTTGGCTTTTGTGCTGTTAATTTTGCTAAATCAATACTTTGGCCATTCATGTCTTGCAAAGTGATTGCGGGGATGTGCTCGCCATTGAGCAATGGGCTCACCGAATATTCATCCTTGGCGATAGGTTGGGCTAACGTGGTAAAACTGCCGAGTAATAGGCTGGTGGTCAGTAAAAAGCGCTGTAGTAGGGACTGCATCAGTCATCTCTCCGTGTTATTTGGTTATTCTTTTTAATCAAGCTATTGAGCTAGGCTTGTGTCTTTGAGCCGGTCTAGGTTGTGGTGACTCAGATAAGAACGGCTAAAGGGCCAATTTATTGCAGTTTTAGTGGCACCTTTTATTAAGGAGAATGAATTAATCGTCAACGTGGTGGTGCGCTGTGGTGTGACTCAAGGGTGTGGTGGAGAAGCATGTAGTGATACTATTGCTTGCATGTTTATAGGTTACAGAGCAATTCACTCAATTTTTCAATAGGAAGCAGTAAATGGATAAGGGATTATTTAACACATTAAAGAAAGTCTATTATAAAAAGTCCTACCGCAAAGATGAGCATGGCTATCAGCAAAGAATCGATAATGGCGATGTGTTCGATGTCGATACGGGAACCTCTATCTATTCCTATCAAGGTTTGTCAGACGCCGAAATCGCATTGATTGAACAGAGTGGCTATCCGGTCAATAACAGGGTTAAGCTGAGCCATGATGATGTGGTGCTCGGCTATAAAGCGATACTAAAGCAGCCAAATCTTTCCCTCGACAATTTACTGGCGGCCTATTTATGTGGTTTTTCAAGCTTCCCCCGCGGTCGACAGCCCATACTCAGCTATCTGTTTGCTAAGGCGCTGCCAGAACATACGATGGCAACGGATAGTGACATTTGTCCTGTGTGTTCCATCAAGCGCGTTAATTGGATTGAGCAGGGGCAAGAAATCTTTTCCTGTTACGCTGGCAGTGTGTGGAACGAGCGCTGGGCGCACAAACTCATAGAATTACAAGAATTTTGTACGCTGGCGCCTTGTAAACCTAGTGCCGAGGACGTGGCCGTCTTCAGTGCTTTAATTGAGGCAATTCGTCAGGCTCCTGTAGATGAAACGCCCGGAAAGCTAGAACAAAGAATAAAAAAAGCCAAAATCCTTCCTCAATTTGAAAAGTACAGTTTCCGCGGTCAGCTAATGGTATTGGCAGAGCTTGGCATTATGCCGAATCCCTATGTTGCACCGCTCTACGAGACTTTTACGCCATTTGAGGATATCTGCAATATTAAATATCCCGGCAGTATCCGCTCTGACATCATCTTACCGCTTGCGGGCTGGCGCGGTGAAAATCCCATTGATGAGGCTCGACTTAACCAATTGTTTGCAAAGTATCTCTAAGTTTATTGTCTTTTCGGTGTTAGGGGCGCAGTTACCGTTAATCGGCGCAGTTTGAGGGGAAGTAGGCTTGAGTACTTGTACAATGGATAAAACGTGAGTTAGAACCGACGGGGTTAATGCGGGAACTCATGTTGAATTTGATAGTGGATTGAACAACTTATATACGCTTGTGATTGAACTTAAACGGGTCTAGGATAAATCTCGAGTAGCGTGACTGGCATTTGTTGGCATCTGGATAGATAAGCTATTGGCTGTTGATAGATGAGCTTGGATTTTTACATAATTTCAAGTCTATACAAGGAGTTGTTGATGAAGAAAGTACTGTTTTCCCTCGCTGCCATCATGGTGAGCCAAGTCGTTTTGGCACAATCTATTTCGGATAAAAATGCTCAGGATGCATTTATCTATGGTTACTCGATAGATGAAGCCTATAAATTTTTCTACGAAACCGCAGTTAAAACCGATACTCCGCTGAACCGCTTCCAAAATATTCGTCATATTGCCGACGATACCTACACAGCGCACCCCACCATTAACAACGATACCCTGCACTTAATGGGATGGTTGGACGTGGCCGCTGAGCCTGTGATCGTGAGCGTGCCCGATATGGATAAAGGACGTTATTGGATCCTCCATACTATGGATATGGGCCATTACACCACCTCCATGATTGGCTCTCGTTTAAGGGGCAATGAGGGCGGCCACTTTATGTTTGCCGCCCGTTCATGGAAGGGCGATGTGCCAGCCAGTGTGGACGAAGTGATTTATGTGGATTCGAATCTGATCAAGCTGATGGGCCGCATTATGGCCGTTGGCAAGGAAGATGAGAAAGTCGCGTTAAATTATATGGATGATTGGAATATCCGCACTTTGTCTGCCTATCTTGGTGTGGCTGGCCCTAAACCTAAGGAGCGCACTTACCCCGATCCCGAGAAGACCAATTGGTTGCAACGGGTCAACTATATGCTCTGCGATGGCGATATGGGCACGGCCGATAAACAATGGTTAGAGCAGTTTAAGGATATTGGTCTGGTCCCCTGTAAGGAGGATTTAACGGCCGTTCAAATCGCTGCCGCTAAGGTCGGTGAAACGTTAGGGATGAAACATATCATCGACTTAGCGCCAAAAATGACCAATGCGGGTAAGTTATTAGGTACACGTGAGCAATTGAGTGACGGTGCGCGCGATCTCTTCGCCGAAGGCACTTACCTTGGTCAGTGGGGATTGCCGCCCGATGAGTCCGTTTATCTGAAGGAGGAAAAGGGCGATGACGGTAAAAATCTCAATGGTTCAAATGGCAAAAAATACCAGATGCACTTTAAGGCGCCCGAGGTGAGTCAATTCTGGTCGTTTACTGTGTATGGATCGGATAATCGTTTAATGGCGCACAATGAGATTAACCGCCACAGCCGCGGCGATCGTACTCTTAAACCCGGCGCCGATGGCATGTATACCATCGAATTGAGCGCTAAAGGGGATGAGAGCA
Source organism: Shewanella sp. Shew256 (assembly GCF_002196695.1). NCBI lineage: Bacteria > Pseudomonadati > Pseudomonadota > Gammaproteobacteria > Alteromonadales > Shewanellaceae > Shewanella > Shewanella sp. Shew256. The sequence goes on from NZ_NAJR01000002.1 coordinate 211,410, forward strand.
ACAGCAATTGGCTGCCGATTCCTGAAAAGGATGCCTACATTATTATGCGGATGTACGGCCCTAATAAGGAAATCCAAGAGGGCAAGTACCCTTTCCCTAAAATTCAAGTGGTTAAGTGATACAAAACCAATCGCTTAGGCCCAATAAAAAAGCGTCCACTAGGACGCTTTTTTATTGGATAGGTGATAGTTCACTCTATTTACTTAAGCTTTTTCGCCTTGCTTGGGGCTTGGCCAACCTTCATTTTCACGCGGCGGCCCTGCATGCTTTTCTCGGCGATGATCTGCTCACTAACGTTGTCGAGTCGCTGTTGTTTCTTAGCAAAACTACGGCGGGTTTGTAGCTGCTTTAACAGCAAGTCGCGGCTACCGACTTCGTATCCGGGCACGGTAATACGACGAATTTTTTGGCCGATTAGCTTTTCAATATCAGCGAGTGTGCGCTCTTCTTCACGGCTCACAAATGAAATCGCAACCCCTGATTTACCCGCGCGGCCGGTGCGGCCAATACGGTGCACATAGTCTTCGGCAAGGAAAGGTAAGTCGAAGTTGACTACATACTCAAGGCTTGGAATGTCTAAGCCGCGGGCGGCGACTTCGGTGGCGACTAATACGCGCACTTTGCCTGAGACAAACTCACGCAGCGCGCGGCGACGGCTACCTTGTGCCTTTTCACCGTGGACGACTTCAGAGGGAATACCATCTAAATTCAATTCTTTCACTAAGGTGTCGGCCGCATCGCGCGTTGCGGTAAAGACCAACACTTGTTGCCAGTTCTTCTTACCAATCAGTTCGGATAAGAGTTCGCGCTTACGGCGCTGTTCAACCGGATACACCACTTGGCTCACGGTATCTGCGGTGGTGTTTTGCTTATCGGCGCTGATCACCTGAGGTTTGACCATCATGTCGTTAGCCAGTTTTTTCACCGCACTCGAGAAGGTGGCTGAGAATAATAGGTTTTGACGCTTCTTATTCACCGCTTGAAGGATTTTTTGAATATCTGCATTAAAGCCCATGTCTAACATACGGTCGGCTTCATCGAGCACTAAAAAATCGATGCTAGAGAGGCTTAAATTACAGGCGGTCAGGTGCTCGAGTAAGCGCCCTGGCGTCGCGACAATAATATCGGCACCACGCTTAAGTTTTTGCGCCTGAGTCTCAACCTTTACACCACCGTAAATGGTTAATACGCTGAAATTTAAATACTTGCTGTAGGCTTCAACGTTGTCGGCGACTTGAGCCGCTAGCTCACGAGTCGGCGTGAGGATTAATACCCGCGCGTTCGATTTTAAGGTCTCGCTGGGATTTTCCACCATCTTTTGCAGTATCGGCAGGGCGAAGGCCGCCGTTTTGCCCGTGCCTGTTTGCGCACTAGCCAGCACATCTTGCCCGCGGCGGATAGCGGGGATCGCTTGCTGCTGAATAGGTGTCATTTTTTGATAACCGCAATCTGAGATAGCGCGTAAAATCTCGGGGCAAAAACTAAAAGATTCAAATCTCATTTTGGATTCCTGTCAGTCACTTATTCAATCATTCAAGCGCATCATTCTATTGTTGAAAGCGCACTCTGCCGCACTTTATTCATTACAACAGCGCTTCACTACAAGAGTGCTTCAAACCTATGCACTTGCTTACGCATTTCCGCCACACAGTATTTTTGCACTTTGTGTAGCAGAAAAATGGCGGGCGCGGAGTATAGCAAAATTTTCGGTTAAAACCTGTACTTTTTAACCCTTTGGGATTTTATAACAATCTGTAAGCGGTTTTAGATGTGGTTGAAACTGTAGAGGGGCAAACCTAGAGGGAGAGTATCGCGCCATCATCTTAGCTGATAATGGCGCGACGGGAGTACTAGCCAAAGGCGCGGCGTAGACCAAGGGCCTTTTCGGCATTGTGTTTTAAATGATTCGCGGCATCACCAATTTGATGGGTGGCGGCGAGGTTTTCGCTGCTGGTTTGGGTGATGGAGTGAATGTTGTTAGTGATTTCATGTACGACTTGGCGCTGCTGATCGGCGGCCACCGCGTTTTGCTGGGCAAAGGTGTGGATCTCGCTCACCTCTTGGTAAATGGTGTTCACGTTCTCGGCGGAGGTTTGAATGTCGTTAGCACACAACTCGGCATGCTGACGGCTCTGCTCCATCTCCTTCGCCCAAGCATTTAGCATGCTGAACATCTTGTCGACGCTCTGGGAAATACTGTTAGTCGACAATTGGGTACGGCTCGACAGCGCGCGTACCTCGTCGGCGACAACCGCAAATCCACGGCCTTGCTCGCCTGCGCGAGCCGCCTCAATCGCGGCGTTGAGCGCGAGTAGGTTAGTCTGCTCGGCAATCGAGTCAATCTCGCCCATGGCGCTGGCCACCCGTTCGGCTTCCTTATTGAGTTGATGGGCATTATTGGCGGCATCGGCCACGGATTTGGCTAATTGCTCAACCTTTTGGGTATTGGCCTTCATATTGGCGCTGCTTTTGAGGCAGAGATCGTAGGCGGTGTTGATACTGGTCGAGGTCAGTTGAGTATTTTGCGCGACTTCGGCAATGGTAGAGCTCATTTCTTCCATTGCACTGGCGAGTTGCTCAAGCTGGTTTTTCTCTTGATCTAGACTGACATAGGTTTGCTCAGTGGTCACCACCAACTGATCGGCAATCGCATGTAAGTGGTGGGCCTGATCTTGGGTGCGGCCAAGCACGCCGTTCATCTTGGCTTGCAATAGGATCAATTGGAAATCGAGAATCGATGAGGTATCGGCGCCTGAGTAAATATAGCGGCTGATAGAGTCATATTTCTCTTGCATTTCAATCAATTTGGCTGGAATGCGAAAGGCCTCATCGTAGAAGATCGCCAGATTGAGGCTCATCAGAATCGCCCCTGCGAAAATCACTCCCCAACCCCAAAAGTAACCCGCAATCAGTAAACCTGTGGTAGCAACAACGGCAGAGACAAAACGTTTTTGCATTAAGCTGAGTGGTTTAGGGATGGGTTTGTTTTGTATTAGCCTGCGATAGATATCCGTGGCTTTACTGACATAGGCCGCCTGCGGCTGAATACGCACCGACTGATAACCTATGATAGTCCCATTCTCAAACAGGGGAGAAACAAAGGCATCGACCCAATAGAAACCGCCATTCTTACAGCGGTTTTTGACTATGCCTCGCCAGGATTGGCCGGATTTCAGCTTTTCCCACATTTCTTTAAAGGCGGCGCTGGGCATATCTGGGTGACGCACCTTGTTATGAGGCTGGCCGATCAATTCCTCGGGCTTATAACCCGAGACTTCGGCAAAGCGTTGATTAACGTAGGTAATAATCCCACGGGTATCTGTGGTTGAAATCAATTCGTCTTGGGGTGTGAGGCGGACTTCCTGTGCGTTACTGTGGAGTTGGCTGGTTTTACTGCGGCTAGGGTTACTCTGGCTCATTTAGTGTGTCCATTCAGGGCCGATACGACTTTTGGGGTAAATGTAACTGGTAAAACGGGTGCCAGCTCTCATTGGAGTCGGCTTATTATGTGATAATGGTATCATTTTAGTGTGGGTATTGGAGAGCGGTTTTTAGCTTTACCCGCAACAAAAGTAATGATTTTTAAATTTTGTAAGTTTCTGCAAATATTGCATTTTTAATTCGCTTTCAAACGAGTGTTTATCCTGTTTAAAAGCAAATTTTAGAGTTTTGTATAAGGTCTGTTTTTAGCTTATGCCTGGCTAAAGCGGTTATAAGTTCATTTGCCTAAATAGTGGTAGGAGCTTAGGTGAAAAACATCAGCCTGACTATTGGACTAATGTCGTGATTTAGCTTGTCAGAACAGTAACATCATAGGTGGAACGGGTCTTGAAGCGACTCTAAATAAAAAGCCCAAGCGTTGGCTTGGGCCTTAGTTTTGTGCCACTTAACGTTAGATGGCTTTTGTGACCTTTGTTAGCCACTCAAGCTCACTGCCCGACATTAATGGCGATAAGGTGTTAAACACTTTCTGATGGTAAGCATTAAACCAGTCGATTTCGCCTTGGGTTAACAGGCTCTTATCGATAAGGCGAGCATCCATTGGGATCAGCGTTAAGGCATCAAATTCATACATTTCACGCTCGGCGCCCTTTAAGGCTTCGCAGTGTTGCACTACCACTAGGTTTTCTAAGCGGATCCCAAAACTGTCGGCGCGGTAATAACCTGGCTCGTTGGATAACACCATGCCAGGCATTAGGGCGATGGCATTGAGGTTTTTACCAATGCGCTGCGGACCTTCGTGCACGCTGAGGAAATGACCGACGCCATGGCCTGTGCCGTGGTCGTAATCAAACCCATGTTGCCATAGATATTGGCGGGCGAAGGCATCGAGTTGTTGCCCCGTAGTGCCTTTCGGATAGCGAGCCTGATCTAAGGCGATATGGCCTTTTAATACCAAAGTGACCATTTTCTTCTGTTCATCGGTCACTTTACCAATGGCGATAGTGCGAGTGACATCCGTGGTGCCGTCCAGATACTGAGCGCCAGAATCCACAAGGTAAATGCTGTCCATCGTCATCATGGCTGGTGTGCCATTGTTATGGTTGTAGTGGCACATGGCCGCATTGGCGCCTGCGGCGGAAATGGTATCGAAACTTGGCTCGCGATATTGTGGATCTTCGAGGCGGAAGCTTTCTAACTTGTCGGCGAGGGTTGCTTCATCGTGCAGACGATTGGCGACGACTTCGGTATCGAGCCAAGCGAGGAAACGACTCACGGCCACACCATCACGGATATGGCTGGCGCGCATGCCTGCTAATTCGGCGGCATTCTTCTGTGCCTTAGGCAGGGAGACGGGATCAATACCGGCGATTAACTTAGCGCCAGCATCGCGGGCGATATTTTGTGCCCAAGCGTTGGCAGAGTTCGGATCGGCGAGCAGTTTCACGCCCTGTAAGCTTGCCAAGGTATCGGCAAGTGCAGCTTCGCTCTTAAAGCTCACACCTGTACCAACGTGTTCCTCAATGCCTTCAGGGAGTTTGTTCAAATCCGTAAATAGCTGCATATCGCCATTGGCGTGAAGTAGCGCGCAGCCGAGCACGACCGGCAGTCGCGGCACGTCATTACCACGGATATTGAGTAGCCAGCAGAAGGAGTCCAAAGCGGCGATCAGCGCGACATCGGCGCCCGCTTTTTTGACTAGTGCGCCAATCTCGGTTCGTTTTTGCAGACTGGTCTTACCCGCGCTTTCATTACTAAATAACGTGATAGCTGCGCTCGATGGTGCAGGTCGGTTTTGCCAGTGTTTATCAATCGGATTCTGTTCGACGGCAACCAGTTCAATTTGAGCCTTCGCTAACATCGCTTTAGCGTTTTCAAACCAAGCTAAGGTGTGTAAACGGGCATCGAAGCCCACACGTGAACCTGCGGCAAGCGTATCGCATAGCCATTCGATTTGTGGTGTGTCGGTCAGGCTTTCATAACTAAAGAGATTTGCATCCACCTGCAGACGCACTTGTACCGTATAACGACCATCGGTAAAGATGGCTGCTTTGTCTTTTAAGACAATCGCCATGCCCGCTGAGCCAGTAAAATCGGTTGCCCAGTACAGACGCTCGTTATGCTCAGGTACATATTCGCCCAAGTATTCATCCGCGCGCGGGATGATAAAGGCATCTAAATTGGCACTGGAAAGTTCACTACGAATGGCGGCAAGACGGTTAGCAATCTTATTAGGCTGTTGGGATGATGATGGTAACGACATAGGGGCTCCAAATATTGGCATTGGCGGCTGACGTAGGCAGCCAAAATTATAATGCGTAATGCTGGCGAAAAGGATGCGAATTGGCGGCGATTATCGCAAGCTCAACGGCTAAGATGCAAGGGGATGGAATAAAGGATTTTGTATACAATTTTGTTTTTGAAGTATCACTTTGCAGTAACAAGGGGTGTGATCTTAGGCGAATTCTCAAATTGAAATGTTATCTTTATCACTCAGTCCTTCCGACTAATTCTTACAAATTAGCTACTTAAGTTTTATTCAATCGCTAATATTGGCCCATTATGCTAACATTCGCCATCTCCGCTCGGGGTCAGAGGGGAGCACATGTATCAGTGGAGTTGGCGATGCAAACATTAACAATAGACGTGGGCGGTAGCAAAGCCCTGTTCGAACTTCAACTCAAGGGGCATACAGAACAATATAAAATCCCCACGGGTGAAGGCTTTAAAATTGAAGATTTAAATGATCAAATCGCGGCGCTGGAACGGGATTATGATTTACAGAACTACCATTTAGCGATCGCTGTACCTGGACTCGTGCAACAGAATCGTTTGGTGTCCTGTAAATCTTTGCCCGGTCTCAATGGGCTAAGCTTTGAAACCTTGAAAACCCAAGGCGAACTTAAGTTTATCTGCAATGATATCGACGCTGGTATGCAGGCAACCTGTGATGAGAAATATGCCTGTGAGTTGTTAGTCATGTGCGGCACTGGGATTGGCATGTCGATCGCATTGAGCGGCAAGGCTTTTACGGGAGCCACGGGAGTCGCGGGGGAGCTTGGACATTGCCGGGTGATGACGGAGGCGGGGGAGTTTAGTCTTGAGCAGCTCGCCAGCGGCGATTCTATCCGCAGCCGTAAGATTGCTACCGCCGATGATTTATATCTCGCTGGTACTTATCTGGGGATGGGGCTCGCGTGGGCGGTCAATTTGTTTAATCCTAATCGGATCTGGTTAGCGGGCGGCATGATGAACAGCGCGCCGTACTATAAGGGTTGTCTCGATAGTTTAAGACGCATGGCCCTCAGTGCACCGTTAGCCGAAATGAAGATTAATCGTGTCGATGATATGGAAACCTTAGTGTGCCGTGGCTTATCGGTGATCTTGGGAAGGGATTACTCGAAGGACGCCGCCTAACGGCATTCGATTGAGGTGCGAATGGGCCAAGATTGAGGCGTGATAGGTTCGTTCAGGCTATCAATCTTGGCTTGCTGACGCTGATATTGATTCGAACATTGACTCAGATATTGATTTCGTTTGGGTCGAGAACAACAGCATGCGGCCATCGGATTTGTGTGTTTGCAGTGCACTCTGCAAATCACCTTGTTCGATGACCGCATTTTTGTTTGCACGAGTTATCGAGCGGCGTCTTGCATAACCTCTTTCTTAAGACTTTCGATTTATTTTTATTGTCTCTCCTATTGGCAACGCGAGTCGATGATACGACTCTATGGTTTAAGCAATCCTTTTAAATACAATTCACTGCTTATTTTTTGAACTCAATAGTTCTACCTTTCTTTAAAGCCAATCCTGCGTTGATAATCGGTACAACGGCCTGTTTGTTAATATTTAGTTGCAATTTAACGCTATCGCGGCATATGCTAATTAACGTAATGACAACGTTGTCATTAGTGTAAAAGGCAAACCAATCGAAAGATTGGGACGCAAAGCCTCCGGTCTAAGGGTTCGTTTGTACCTATGATAGCGGGGATACCACAGGTTGTTTCTTCATGCTGCCGTTGTACGCACATGGTTTTAAGAGTGTTGTTTCCTGTCTACGCTTTGTTTGCCTTATTGATGCATAACTTACTCAATAGGGAAATCTCATGTTTAAGACTCAAATCTCCACCTCGGCGATGCTGGTGGCCTCGGTGCTGGCCTGCGCTGCCAGTTTTCAAGCCTTTGCAGCGCTCCCCGGTAAACCGACGTTAGGTTGGGGGGAAACCAAGTTTGCCATTATCGAGGTGAATCAAGCTGCCTCAGCCTATAACCAATTAGTGACGGTTAAAGATGCTGCCGATGTGTCCGTGACGTGGAACTTATATAACGGCGACATCGGTAATAAGGCGCAGGTATTACTCGATGGAAATGTGGCATGGGAAGGTCCATCGAGTGCGGCGGGGACGGCCAATTTCAAGGTCAATAAGGGCGGGCGCTACCAAATGCGCGTGCAGCTTTGTAATAACGAAGGTTGCAGTGCCAGTGATGCGAGGGAAATTTTAGTCGCCGATACCGATGGCAGCCATTTACTGCCACTTAATGCGCCTTTGAAGGAAAACAATCGTCCCTATGCGAATAAATCCGGCAAAGTGGTGGGAAGTTACTTTGTGGAGTGGGGTGTTTATGGACGTAAATTCCCCGTCGATAAGATCCCTGCACAAAACTTAACCCATATTTTATATGGCTTTACCCCGATTTGTGGTGGCAATGGTATCAACGACAGCTTAAAGGAAATCGAAGGTAGCTTTGAGGCATTGCAGCGCGCCTGTGCTGGCCGTGCCGATTTTAAAGTGGCGATTCACGACCCTTGGGCGGCGGTGCAAATGCCGCAGGCGGGGGTGAGTGAGTATTCCGATCCCTACAAAGGCAACTTCGGTCAATTGATGGCGTTAAAACAAGCCTATCCCGATCTGAAGATCCTCCCCTCCGTTGGTGGCTGGACACTCTCCGATCCCTTCTACTTTTTAGGGGATAAAACCAAGCGCGACACCTTTGTGGCCTCAGTGAAGGAGTTTTTACAAACTTGGAAGTTCTTCGATGGTGTCGATATCGACTGGGAATTCCCTGGCGGCAGTGGTGCTAACCCAAGCTTAGGGAATGCCAACGACGGCCAAACCTATGTCACCCTGATGCGTGAACTGCGGGCGATGCTCGATGAGCTCAGCGCCGAAACCGGACGCAGCTATGAGTTGACCTCGGCCATCAGTGCGGGCGGCGATAAGATTGCTAAGGTCGATTATCAGGCGGCGCAGCAATATATGGATTACATCTTCCTGATGAGTTACGACTTTAATGGTGGCTGGACCAATACTGAGCTTGGACATCAAACCAATCTCTATGAGGCGAGCTGGGATCCTAATACCCGTTACACCACGGACAAAGGCGTAAAAGCGTTGCTCTCTCAAGGGGTGACGCCGGGTAAGATTGTGGTCGGCGCCGCTATGTACGGCCGCGGCTGGACTGGGGTGAATGGTTATAGCGGTAACAATCCTTTCACGGGCACCGCCACGGGCAAAGTGAAGGGCACTTGGGAAGCGGGCGTGGTGGATTATCGCCAGATTGCTAAGGATTATATGGGTGCAGGTTGGAGCTATGCCTATGATGAAACCGCCGAAGCGCCATCGGTCTTTAATGCATCGACGGGCGATTTAATTACCTTCGACGATGCACGCTCTGTTAAAGCCAAGGGCCAATACGTGCTGGCCAATCAGCTCGGTGGTTTGTTCGCCTGGGAAATTGATGCCGATAATGGCGACATACTCAATGCCATGCACGAAGGTTTAGGTCATGGTGAGGGCACCACGCCACCAGCGAATAAAGCGCCGATTGCCAACGCGGGAGCGGATATCACGGTAACGGGCACTGCGGATGTCACGTTAAATGGCAGTGCGTCGCGGGATCCTGAAAACGGCGCCTTGAGTTATCAATGGAGCCAAGTCTCGGGCCCAAGCTTAAGTATGAGTAATGCGGATATGGCCAATGCTGTGGTGCAACTGAGTGAGGCGGCCTCGGATGTGGTGTATGTGTTTAGCCTGCAAGTCACAGATCCCGAAGGATTATCTTCAACCGACACTGTGACTCTCACCCATAAGGCCGAGACGGCAAACCAAGCGCCTGTGGTGACTGTGCCAGCGAGTGTAACGGTTGAAGCGGGGCAATCGGTGAGCATTAACGCGACGGCAACCGACGCCGATGGCGACAGCCTCACCTACGCATGGACAGTGCCCAGCGGCGTGGCGGCGAGTGGACAAAACACTGCCACACTGTTGGTGACGGCGCCAGCTGTTACTCAATCGACCCAATACAGTTTGAGCGTATTGGTTTCCGATGGTGCCTTAGATGCCAGTGCAGCCTTAACCTTAACCGTGACGCCCAAGGCGACGGGCGGTCAATGTGACGCAACTGACCCCAATGCGGCCAACTATCCCGCCTGGAATGCGACAAGCATTTACAACACGGGTGATACCGTGAGTTATAACCAACTGGTTTGGAAGGCGAAATACTGGACTCAAGGTAACACACCTTCAAGAACCGCCGATCAATGGCAATTGTTGAGTCAGGTCGAGTTAGGTTGGGATGCGGGCGTCGCCTACAACGGCGGAGCAACCACCAGCTATAACGGTCGTCAGTGGCAAGCCAAATACTGGACTAAGGGAGATGTCCCCGGTGTCGCTGCGGTATGGACGGATATCGGCGCGGCGTCTTGCCCTTAGTCGATAGGGATTAAATACATTAAAAAAGCCCTGCAATGCAGGGTTTTTTATTAAGGATTACAGCGTCAGATTAATTAATCTTTAGCAGCTCAACATCAAAAATCAGTACCGAACCGCCGCCAATTTTGCCAGTGCTGCGGTTGCCATATGCCAGTTCGCTTGGAATAAAGAAGCGGTACTTATCGCCTTCGACCATCAGTTGCACGCCTTCAGTCCAGCCTTTAATCACGCGATTGAGTGGGAAAGCAATGGGTTCACCGCGCTCGACCGAGCTATCGAACACAGTGCCATCAATTAAGGTGCCGCTAAAAACACAACTACAGTTTTTTATATGACTTATTCTGCAATGTTAAATCTTCTGTAAAAATATGATTAGAATCCAAAAACTAATTCTTCTAATATTGGTTTTTGTATGTCTGGGTCAACTTGTTGTAACGCTTCAAACGCTAATTGGATTTCACGGAAAATAGGATCGTCTTTCTTTGAGTCAAGTTTAGGTCCAAGTTCAATATAAGTATTTGCTTTATCATGTAAGTAATAAGTTTCTATACCATTTTTAACATCAGTAGTAGTAACGAAATCATTTGTTGCAAGCAAAAATTCATACCAATATTTGTGTTCTTTGGGGTCAGGAAGTTCGTCAGCACTCCATGCTGATATGATATTTGAGTCGAACAAAGTTGCTAGCCAATTTGGGAAACTTCTAGCTTTAGCTATTAACTCAATCTTGCTAATTTTATCCTCTACTTGTTCGGCATCAGTTGTTCTAAGTAATACCTTGATTAACTCTTCAGATTTCTTCGCAGCTATTGTCAGATCATCAATTAACCTATTGGTTATTTTGGCATTACCGTTTCTGGTTCTTTCCGCGAGCAAGTCATACATCATACCTGCCCACTGTTTCTTCAAATATGTTTCCATATCAGAAAAATCGTTGAATGAAACTATTGCATTGTTAAGGCTATTTTTTCTAACTTCGTCAATGAAACCAAAGATTTTGATGTTATCTATGCTTGGATAGGTGATTTTTTCGTAGAAATCAGGGTTGCTTATTTTGTTGGATAAGTATGTGTAATGGTCGGAATACACTGCACTTTCAACCAAAGCAAAAATTGGCGTTTTATTTTTAACCGCTTCACGATATTCGTTGTTAGTGATAGAGCCTTCTTTATCTTTATGTTCACCACCATAACGCCCACCTATGATTAAGATAAACAGTTGGCAAGTTGAGACTTCCGCAAGGCAAGCATCATGTGTGTTCTTATCGACACTGTAGTAAACATCACCATCATCGGATAGAACAGGCTAGTAACCTATAGTTTTAACAAAGTATTTCAGATTTTCTCTGATGTGCTTTAAGTCGTAACAGGTGGAGCTGATGAATACTCTGGGAATGGCCAATGTGCAATCCTTTACAACTGAAGTCTAAAAATATCGAGGTGATTAGGGTTATGTTTAAACTATTGGCGAGAGGTGTCAACAATTGTTTGAAGTGAATAAGAGCTAAGTGGCTTATAGTACAGGCTAAATTGATAAATTATCCGTTTGGATTAACTTATTAAGTCAAATAAAAAGGCCCCCGTTGAGATTGGAGGCCTCCATTTGTAGAGCATACATTTAGTTAATCTTGATTAGCTCAACATCAAAAATCAGTACCGAACCACCGCCAATTTTGCCAGTGCTGCGGTTGCCATAGGCCAGTTCGCTTGGGATAAAGAAGCGGTACTTATCACCTTCGACCATCAGTTGCACGCCTTCAGTCCAGCCTTTAATCACGCGATTGAGTGGGAAGGCTATGGGCTCGCCGCGCTCGACCGAGCTATCGAACACAGTGCCATCAATTAAGGTGCCGTGGTAATGCACAGTCACTGTATCACTCGCCTTAGGATGAACCGTGCCAGTGCCTTGCTGTAACACTTGATATTGCAATCCCGAGGCGGTTGTTTTCACCCCTTCTTGGTTTTTGTTTTGCGCTAAAAACTCATTACCTAAACGGATATTTTCTTGGGCCGCTTTTTGGTTATTCATCGAGGTAAAGAAGTAAAAAATCACCCCAGCAATCACAACAACGGCAAGTAACATTTTCATTTTAAGGAGCACCTCAGTCAATTTTGGCCATATTATCAGTTTTTTAGCCGAAGTGGCTAGCGCCTCGGTTTGGCGCGGTACTGGATGATCCGCGTTACATTTTCTCACTTTTTAAAACGGCTAAAGGCTTTATCCCGTTTTAGAGATCGCTTAACCTGTGGCATTAGACTCTACAAAAACTCAATAAAAACAGATAAGAAGAATAAACAAGGACAGTCTTATGTTAACCAAAGCGGCAAAACCTCTGGTCAAACTCGTCGACCGTTATTTACCCGACCCTTATATCTTTGTCTTGCTCTTAACCTTAGTGGTGTTGATTTCGGCCGTGGTGGCTGAGCAGAAAACCCCACTCGAAGTCATCAATTACTGGGGCGATGGCTTTTGGGCCCTGCTGAGTTTTTCGATGCAGATGCTATTAGTGCTGGTGGCGGGATTTATGCTTGCCAGCTCGCCACCGATTAAGAAATTACTCGATGGCATCGCTGGATTTGCTAAGTCGGCGCCACAGGCGATTATCTTAGTAACGCTGGTTTCCCTCGCCGCCAGTTGGATTAACTGGGGATTTGGCTTAGTGGTCGGCGCCTTATTCGCGAAGGCCTTAGCGCGTAAAGTGCGTGTAGATTACCGTTTATTGGTCGCCAGTGCTTACTCGGGATTTGTGGTTTGGCATGGCGGCTTAGCGGGCTCTATTCCGCTAACCATTGCCACGGCGGGGCATTTCTCTGAATCACAAATCGGTATTATTCCCACCAGCGAGACCATCTTCGCGAGCTTTAACCTGTTGTTAGTGCTGATTTTGTTTGTGGCGATGCCATTGGTGAACCGCTTTATGCTGCCCGAAGAGAAAGACAGTATTTATGTCGATCCTAAGGCGCTTGAGGATGGGGGCGCAGACGATAACGCGGCACAGTTAACGAATGATACGACTCGTCCAGCGGATAAATTAGAAAACAGTCGCTTACTCGGTTGGAGCGTGGGCGGCGCGGGACTCGTTTACTTAGGCTATTACTTTGCGGTGCAGGGCGGCAGCTTAAACCTTAACCTAGTCAACTTCTTATTTTTATTCCTCGCCATAGTGCTACATCAAACGCCACGCAGTCTATTGCTGAGTCTCAACGAAGCCATTAAAGGCGGCGCGGGTATCGTCATCCAGTTTCCTTTTTACGCTGGCATTATGGCGGTGATGGTGCAATCGGGGTTAGCCCAGAGTATTTCCGAAGGTTTTGTGGCCATCGCCAGCGCTGAAAGTCTGCCATTTTGGAGCTTTATCAGTGCCGGGATTGTGAATATTTTCGTGCCTTCGGGGGGCGGACAATGGGCCGTGCAGGCACCGATTATGTTGCCTGCGGCCGAAGCCTTGGGCGCCGATGTGGCACGGGTTGCTATGGCTGTGGCTTGGGGTGATGCGTGGACTAACCTTATCCAGCCTTTCTGGGCGCTGCCAGTGTTAGCGATAGCCGGATTAAAGGCGAGGGATATCATGGGGTTCTGTTTAATGCAGTTGCTGATAACCGGGGTGATTATCAGTATCGCCCTAAGCTGGTTTTAAACGAAAGCTTACGGTTTTTGATAAAGGGCAATCTAACTTGCCCTTTATTTTATGCACTTTTTTATTCTCTTCTTTATCCAGTTCATGCCCAAATGCGTTAAACGCTTAGGTTTTAGTGTTTTGACGCAGCTTAAAACCATTTCTGCGGATAGGGGCGTCGACACAGCAGATTATGATACAGCCAGCCAAAGGACAGGATCAGCACTAGACCACTGGCGACTGGCGAATATAAAAAGTCCCACCCTTGTGCGGTCAGCATAATAACCAGCGGGTTTGCTCCAGCTGGAGGATGCACTGTGTGAGTGAGCATCATCAATGCAATTCCCGCCCCTACGGCTAATCCTAAGCTTAGCGGCGAGACGCCTACACTGTGGAGGATGATAAGTCCCATCAGACTGGTCAGTAGGTGGCCGCAGACAATATTTCTTGGCTGTGCCAATGGGCTATCGGGAAGGGCAAATAAAATCACCATAGTGGCACCAAAGGGGGCCATCAGCCACAACAGCTGCGAACTCATTTGCTCCAAACTTGCTAGGGCACTGATACATAACATGGCTCCTATGCCTGCGAGCAGTGCCGGTTTTAATTGTGGTTGGCTTATCACTTTCATTGTGTGTCCTTTGAGCCCAACTTGGCTATCGCGCAAGGGCTGTGGTTTATATGGTGAATATCAATGGCTTCGGCTTTGGCGGGCAGTGTTGGGTTGCCCGTTGACTCCATCCAGGTGGCCGCGTTGCACTTAATTGTGTTGAATCTTCAATAGGTAGACCAATCTGTCTACTTAATATCATTGCATGAGTAGACTGAGTTGTCTACCTGTGAGAAGATACGTTTAAATCCTAATTGCAGAGGAAGGCGATATGCCGCAACCCGAAGTCTTGTCAGATATGCCCTTAGATAAACGTCAACAGCTGATCACCACGGCATTTAAACTGTTTTATTTTCAGAGCGTACATGGGGTGGGCATTAACCAGATTTTGCAGGAGTCGGCGATTGCCAAAAAAACCTTGTACCATCATTTTGCGAGTAAGGATGAGTTGGTCGAAGCCGTGGTGCTGTACCGCGACCAAGTGTTTTATCAATGGTTAAGCGAGCGAGTGCAGGCGGCCGAGGTGGGTAAGGCGGGGATCCGCGCGTTATTTATGGCGCTCGATGACTGGTTTAATCAAAGAGTGCCGCAGTTGTGTGAGTTTCGGGGCTGTTTTTTTATCAATGTGAGTGCCGAATTTACCGATGCTAGCCATCCAGTGCATCGTTTATGTGCCGAGCATAAACAGCGGGTGGCAGATTTAATGGGTCAGCAAGTGGCGGCCTTGGGCTTGTCCGAGGCAAAAGCGGCTTATCTTGTCGATACCCTATGCCTATTGAAGGAAGGCGCCATCGTATCGGCGCAGCTGCGCGGCGACACAGGTGCCGCTATGCAAGCGTTAAAAGCTATCGAGCAATTGATTGAAATAGAAACGAATTAGGGTGACGGTTAAATCAATCTATCCATGAAGCCCGTTTGGATGCCATAACCTAGCAGTGCTAAGTTGGTCACGACCGTGAGCCAAAACAGTTGGCGAAAGGCGGCTTTGACCGATTTATGCCGTAGTAGCTGCTGGGCAAACAGTGCGCCGGGCCAGCCACCCAGGATAGACATCAGATGCAGGGTGCTTTCCTTGGTGCGCCAGCGGCCTTTACGCGCCGCCGATTTGTCGAAGGCGTAGGCGATAAAGGTGCATAAACTCAGCAGCAGGTATAAACCCACAATCGCGATAGGCAGCATATGCCAGCAAGCGGCGCCGATTAGCATGGCCAGAAAAACAAGCGCTAATAATAAAGGCATCGAACTCTGACGCGAGCGCGCGGCTCTGGGTTTTGCCACTTTTGATTTCGCGGCTCTTGGTTCTGTGGCTCTAGATTTAGTCACTCTTCGCTGATTCACTCTTTGTTGAGTCGCTCTTCGTTCATGTACTGGAGCGGAAGGCGTTTTACTGGCTCTTTTGTTGTTCATTGTTCGAGTTCAAATGGCTACTAGCGTTGATTGACTTAAAGGCGAGCTGGCGCCAGAGTTTTTCGAGTGGCCCTTGATTAAAGTAGCGTAAATACAGACCTGCGAGTACTAATTGCAGCAGAGAGTAACCCAGCGCTATCGCCATATAACCGCCCCTATCGAGGGTTAATAGTAACTCGGGAGCAAAGTGGCGAAAGATAAACACACCGACAATGGATTGCAATATATACAGACTAAAGGCGAGTTTGCCTACATTTTGCAAAGGCCTTAACACTGTCGAGCGGTTTTGGCAGATTTTAACCAATATATGGATGTAAATCAGTGCGGTAGGGATAGCGCTTAGCATGACTATGATGTCCGAAAACATCACCAATGTTGGGTTTTGAGTCAAGCTCAGCAGGGTATCTAGGGCGGAGAGCACTAAGCTTGCTAAAACCAGCTTAATTAAGGTGTTACGCTCAAATCCCTGCTCGAAACTACCTTGGCGATAGAGCGCCATTCCGAGCAGCATCAGTCCGCCCGTGAACCACATTAAGGTGAAGGGAATGACCAGCGCCATGTAACCGACCTGCATGACATGCAGCAGCAGTTGATTGGCATAACCCGATGTCCAAGCGCTGTATTGTTCGGTGAATAAGGGCGATTCGCGGGTAAAGAGTTCGTCACTGCCCATGATACTGATTAAGCAGATAACCACTAACGAACTGAAAATAAAAATATTGGCCTTACGTTTTAACTCGGCGATGCTGGCATTTCGGTAGCAGAGTGCTAAAAAGCCGCTGATACCATAGGTCAGTAAAATATCACCGGGCCAGATAATGATGCCGTGGATCAAGCCAAAGACAATCAACCATTTCAAGCGTGAGCGCAACAGCGAATAGGCCGATAAACCTTTATCGCTAAACCGTTGGTACTGAATATAAAGCCCGACACCAAATAAGATGGAAAACAGGCTGATAAAGCGCCCTTCAATAAAGAAATTGCTAAAGGCTTCGAGCACTTGGTCCGAGAGCAATGGGATTTGATGGGGCGCATAGCCATAAAAGCTTATCCCCATAAAATAGATATTCATAAAAAATATCCCCAATACCGCTAACCCACGTATGGCATCGAGGTTGGCATTACGTCCAATTGGGATAGGCAGATGGGGCGTGTGAGTCGCATCGATGGGATTTCCCCAAGGATCCTTGGCAGCTTGAGTGATAGGTTTGATAGCAGGCATCCTTTTGCTATTGGGGATAATGAACCGAGTCTGCTCGGCGTGATTCGAGTTGATAATACAAGGCGCTAGCTTAACAGGCGCTCAAACCAATGAACACTCAACTAATTAAAGCGTTAGGCGCGTGGATCGCTTTGAAAGCTATTGGCTATTCACCAATATCTTCGTTCCACAGCTGTGGCTTGGCGGCGATAAAATCGTGCATCAACTGTTTGCACTCGTGATTGTCCACCACTGTTACCTCTACTCCGCGGGACTGCACATAGGCTTCTGGTCCTTGAAAGGTGACATTTTCACCGACCACCACCTTAGGGATGCCATAGAGTAAAATCGCGCCACTACACATATCGCAGGGGGAAAGGGTTGAATAGAGCGTGGCCTTTTGATAATCGGCGGCGGTCAATCTGCCGGCATTTTCGAGGCAATCCATTTCGGCATGCAACACGGTGCTGCCTTGCTGCACGCGTTTGTTATGGCCGCGGGCGACAATTTTCCCGTCGATCACTAATACTGAGCCAATGGGGATACCGCCTTCGGCGAGTCCTTGTTTGGCCTCATCAATCGCGGCCTGTAAAAATTCATCCATCTCGATCCCCTGTCTTAGGTTGTTTGGCTTAGCATAGCAGCCTGCAAGCGTTGAGCAAGACAACCTAAGTGGTGATTTCGATTGATGATTAAGCTTGGGTTGATGTGCCTTGGCTTACTTCTGCGGCTTTTCTGAAATCCATAACTTGATATGTCCTTTCACGACCACCACGCCTTGGGTGTCGTAGGCGGTAACGGGCACCAACATATCGCCGGGCGTCCACTGCTCTGGCGTGACTTCGGCAACACATAAAATATCACTGCCCGCCTTGGCGGTGTAATCTAGGCTCATGCCCTTAGGGATCCAACGCAGGTGGGCCGGAATCGATGCTTCGGCCATCACGCCCATCGCCATTTCTAAGCCGTTACAGATGGCGATAACATGCACGGTTTTTATATGGTTATGAACGGCATGACGTTTTTTAATCAGGCAAGCACAGTGGTTAAGGCGCAATTCAGTGATCAGTGGTTTGATGGTGCCAAAATAAGGCGCCATGCGTGATACCATGATGGAGAAGATTTTTTGGCCAAAGGGCCAGCCTTGGGTTTTATGGTAAAGCGCGAGAACCTTATTAGGCTTAGCGTTTGGGGTTTGTGCGTTAGGGCTCATGGTTATCCTTCATCGGAGTGCAAACTTAAGGTGTTAGTCTTGGGCTGCTGATATTTTTAATGCTTAGCGGTGTGTCTGTTTCTTTCTGGTCGGATGAGTGTAACATTGGGATAACATTAAATGCCAGTCGGCCGAATTAAGTAAACTTCATTTCGCGGTTTTTACGCTAACACCGTATAATCACGACAAATTTGTCATCAATGACACGTCATAATGATTTAACTACAAGGACTCACAGTGAAATATTTGCTGACCTATTTTAAGGGAATGGCCATGGGTGCCGCCGATGTGGTGCCTGGGGTTTCGGGGGGCACTATTGCCTTTATCACCGGGATTCTCGATACCCTGCTCGAAAGCGTTAAACGTATTAATCCTTCACTTTGGGGCGTGATTAAATCGCAGGGGATTAAAGGCGCGTTTGAACATATTAATGGTGGATTTTTACTGAGTTTGTTGGCGGGGATCCTAACCAGTATTTTTACCTTCGCTAAACTGATTTCTTGGTTGCTGGTGGCCCATCCCATTCCGATTTGGTCATTCTTCTTTGGCCTTATCATCATCTCTGTGGTGCACATGCTTAAGCAGGTGAGTGGTTTTACGCTGGCGCGTTTGGGATTATTCGCCTTAGGAGTTTTGGCTGCTTGGGTGATCACAGTGCTAAACCCAGTATCGGTCGAGGCCAGTTATTTAAATATTTTCTTCGGCGGTGCGATTGCCATTTGTGCCATGGTATTACCGGGGATTTCGGGCAGTTTTATCTTATTATTGCTCGGCTTATATCCTGTGGTACTCGCGGCGGCAAAAAATATCCAAATCGATATCTTGGCCTGTTTTGCCGTAGGCGCTTTGCTGGGGATTTTAAGCTTTAGCCATTTACTCTCGGCCTTGCTGCGTAAATACCATGATGCGACCGTAGTGTTTCTCACGGGCTTGATGCTCGGCACCTTAGGTAAAATTTGGCCTTGGAAACAAACCTTAACCTGGCGTACTAACTCACACGGTGAACAAGTGCCGTTATTGGAGCAAAATATTTCGCCGCTGAATTTTGAACAAGTGACGGGCCAACCTTCACAGCTGATGTTAGCTGTGGTGTGTATGTTGGCGGCCATCGCCTTAGTTTGGGGTTTAGAGAAGGTCGGTAAACGGGACTAAGCCAATCCTGTGGATGATATGAATAAAAGCAGCGATATTCGCTGCTTTTATGTTTTAAGGCCAATGGAATGTCCTCGACTTTTGGGCAATGTTATTTTGCTGGTCCGTTAAGTTACAATCGCGCCTCAGAGTGCACGCAGTCGATGTTGTACATCCGTTTAAACTCAGTGAGAGTTTGCAGTTACGATAAGGATATAGTTGTGGAAAAAAAACAGGTTCCCTGGGTTGGCGTGGCGCTAGCCATTTTTGCCTTAGGTCATGTGATTAACTTAATCATAGATAAACAAGATTCTGAAATATCCCCAGAGTTAAAGCAGCAAATTTCTGACACTATTCAGGCTCACAGAACACCCGCTTTAGCGAATAATGTCTTGATTCATGAGCCAAACAACCGTGAGATTGCCGAGACTTCGTCCAAAATCCCTATGCCTGCAGAATTAGCCGATGTGAGTCAAATCTACAGCAATCTCAATGCATTTGCGGCGCTCAAACGAGACGGTACTGTAGTCACATGGGGTGATGGCGAGTGTGGTGGCGATAGCAATAACGCCGCCGAGCCTGTACTTAATGTAAAACAACTGTATGCGGCAGAGGATACCTGCGGCTTTGCCGCGTTAACCCATGACCACAAACTGATCCCTTGGGGAATGGGGGATGAAACTATACCTTGGACTCGAGGAGTGAGACCTGTACTGCATGATGTGCGCGAATTTGTTGTGGCTAAGGGGCTCTATGCTGCCATTAAGCAAGATGGAAGTGTCGTCAGTTGGTCTTTTGAAGATGCATCAACTGCCGAGCTAGGCTCTGGTCAATACGCAGCGCCTGCGATGACGGGCGTCGTGTCTGTCTCTGTTAACCATGGCGCTTTTGCCGCCTTAAAACGGGATGGAACAGTCGTGACATGGGGGCTGGCGGATTACGGTGGCGACAGTCACGAAGTCGCCTCAGCGCTTAACAATGTGAAACTCCTCTATGCTAACGATAATGCTTTTACCGCTATGACAGCGACGGGCAGATTGGTGTCGTGGGGTAAGGTCAGAGCGGAGCAAAAAGGTCGTGAGCAAGTGGCAAAGCTTAACCAGCTTGCGCCTGCCGTGAAAGTTGTTGCTTCCAAAAATGGTTTTGCAGCGCTGCTGGCTGACGGTAGTGTTTATGCGTGGGGGGAAGGGGAGTTAACTGAGTATGATGTGCCATTCCCTGCTCGTTTATCTCGCCCAAATCGTGCCAATAAAGTGATTGATATTTTTGCCAATAATGACGCGTTTGCCGCCTTAACCATCAGCCGTCAACTTATCGTTTGGGGCAGTAAATATCATGGTGCTGATACGACGGTCCTTAAAGATAAATTACAAAGCGTGCTTAAGGTTTATCCCTTTGATGAAGGATTTGTCGCGTTACGTAGGGATAATACGGCTATCGCTTGGGAAGGATGGGAATTGGCAGAAAACCAGCCGCGTTATCAAGAGGTCACTCAGGTGAGCAAAGTGGTGACCTATGAACGTGAGTTTGCCTTTTTAAAGCAAGATGGCACTGTGGTTGATGGCCACTCTGGCCCCAAAACTGACATAACTCAAGCAACGGATATTTTCCCTACGGGGTTAGGCTTTACGGTTAAACGCCAAGATGGCTCGATTGCAGTATGGATGCGGGAAGATCCCGCGGTGACGCTAGATAAGCAAGCCGTTGATTTGAGTCACATGCGGGATATTCGCAGTAATTTGCTGGATGTGATTGCCCTCATGGACGATGGTACGGTACAGGCTTGGGATGTAACAGGTAGAACGAGCAATGTGCTCTAAGCTAATGAGTAACCCCATTTGAAGCTAGCAAGCTAATAAAAACAAAGGGCTAAGATGAATATCTTAGCCCTTTATCTTTAAGCGAGGCTTTTGTCGCTTTCTGCCTGATTGGCTTTAATTTCACGCAAATAGCGGTAAATGGAATGCACTGAAATCCCCAATCGAGTGGCGGCCACTTGGGCGCTATCCTTGAGTTCGAAAATCCCTAACTCATGGAGTTGATTGACAATTTCACGACTCTTTTGTGAAGGAGAAATCGCAGGATTCGCACGCACCTCGTGGTTAACACTATCGATAGTGCTGTGCAGCGCCTCATCAATATTGCGCGCAAACACCTCGGGCGAACTGGTCAATTCGCTGCCGAGGAGCTGCTCCGGCATCATAGTGCGCAGTACAGATTGCAGCGGCGCATCCATATCGGTATTGATGCACAGCAGCCCAATCGGCAGGTTTTTAGGATTACGGATAACAGTGGTTATCGAACGTAAGGTCTTACCGTTGGCACACTTGGTAAGGTAAGAGTTGGAAATATCCTGACCCGTTTTGAGCTTAAGCAAGGCCAGGTTAGTGATGGGCGCACCGACCTCACGGCCAGTGACATGACCATTGGCAATTTTGACCACTGAAGGGTGCTTAGCATCTAAGCTGTGCAGCACGACCTCTGTATGTTGGCCATACATGGCGGCAATCCCATCGACGATATTTTCGATGGACTTGAGTATATCCAGATCGCTTTGGGTTAAGTCTTGCAATTTCACAATATTCGGCCTTTTTCAGCAGCTTATCAGGAATAACCGTCTTATTCAGACATGATGTTAATGATAGTGACATCCGTAGATGACATGCCATTGAGTACCATCTTGCCTATGTTCTTAATGGTTTTCTCAACATCTTTGGCGATGATACCTTGGCCTGAAACGTTTTGGCTGTTGAGCGCCATTAAGAAGGAGCGAACCGCCGCACTCGATGAGGTACTGACCTTCATGGCGCAGGAGGCTTTGGCACCATCACAGACCATGCCCGAGCTGTCGCTGATGACGTTTTGAATCGCAAAGCAAGATTGTTCGAAACTACCGCCCGCTAAATACACCATGGCCATAGAGGCTGCGGCGCTGGTGACCGTATTGCCACAGAATGCCGATAACGGCGGATAGTGGGACTTGATATAAATCGCCCCAAGGTGGCTCATGATCAGCGCGCGAGCCAGTTTCTCTTCGCTGACTTTATAACACTGAGCGGTGATCACTACAGGAATCGTCGCTGCAATTCCTTGGTTACCACTGCCTAAATTGCTCATGGCGGGCAGATTGGCACCGCCCATACGCGCATCCGAAGCCGCTGCGGTGAGCATCACAATCTTATTGAGTAAGTCCTCACCGATGATCCCTGCGGCAATGCCGTTTTTCATGGTGCGGCCGACTTCCAAGCCATAGGGTTTGGACATGCCTTCATCAGATAATTTACTGTTTAATTCAGAAGCTTTAAGAATAAATTGGATTTCTTCGAAGGGCACTTCTTGGGCGAAGCGGTAAATCGATTCAATATTGATATCAACGCCGTCGCAGATTGAGCCTGTGGCCTTGGTTTGGGCGCTATCGGCGGTAAAGACTAACTCACCATTTAAGCGCTTCTCGGCAATTAAGGTATGGCCGCCGCAGATTTTCACCATGGCTTCTTGTTCGCCTGCGGTTAAGCTCACGCAGCAATAGATAAATTCGTCGGTCTCGGTACGTTCAACCTTCACTTTACCCGCATCGATAAGGGTTTGCGCCTGTGCCACTTGTTCAGGTGTCACGTTGGCCAAGACTTCTAATCCCGCATCGGCATTGCCTGCAAGCGCGCCTGCGGCTGCGGCGATAGCAAGGCCGATTTTTCCTGTACCGGGGACATAAACGCCCATCGAGTTTTTATATAAGTTATCAGAAACTTGCACCGCAATTGACTCGGGAGCTACCGGTAATAAGGTACGGGCCACGGCCGCCGCATAGGCTGCGGCAATCGGTTCGGTACAGCCTAAGGCGGGTTTAACCACTTGGTTAATAATCTGAATGTATTGCTGCCATAAAGGTTTCATCGGGCTACAACCTTACCAATTTATGCGTGAACGTGGGCGATGGCTTCAACTTCCACTTTGACACCCAGTGGAAGATCTTTTACCGCAA
Source organism: Shewanella sp. Shew256 (assembly GCF_002196695.1). Classification (NCBI taxonomy): domain Bacteria; kingdom Pseudomonadati; phylum Pseudomonadota; class Gammaproteobacteria; order Alteromonadales; family Shewanellaceae; genus Shewanella; species Shewanella sp. Shew256. The sequence continues at coordinate 234,724 of NZ_NAJR01000002.1, forward strand.
AACAGCTGCGGGCAGGGCAGTCGGTTTTGAAATAGGTTTTATAGACTTCATTAAAGGCGGCAAAGTCACTGATCTCACTCAAGTAACAGGTGGTTTTAAGCACGGTTTCTAGGCTGCCACCGCCAGCTTCAATCACGTATTTCAGATTCTCAAGGCATTGCACCGATTGTTCGCTGATCCCGCCATCGACAACGCCACCTTTCTCTTTACATACAGGCAGTTGTCCAGAGGTAAAAATCAGGTTGCCATAACTCGTGCCGTGGGAATAAGGGCCAATGGCGGCTGGGGCACGTTCTGCATGAATGATGCTTTTCATTATCTCTCCAATCTGCAAATAAAATTGAATGCTGTCGAATTTCTATGTGCAATATTATTTGCATATTTTGGTTTGGTTGCAATTATTTTTTAATGTTTCATGCCGTAAAGACGAGTTTATGCGTCTTTTAGCGGGTTTTGGACCGAATTGTGAGCAACGACACTTTGTTCAACAAAAGTTGAGCATTTTGTTTGCTGAGTTTGTTTTGTTCAAATATATTTGCAAAAAAATAACATCAACTCGGTTAGGATGAGATATGGATGCAAGGCTAACGGCGGCACAATGGAAAGAGGATACCCGCTTCGACAGTACGGATTGGGGCTGGATAATTATGAGTATCGGCATGGCGATTGGGGCCGGGATCGTATTTTTGCCAGTGCAGGTGGGCTTGATGGGCTTGTGGGTGTTTTTGCTCTCCAGCGTGATTGGTTATCCCGCTATGTATTTGTTTCAACGTTTGTTTATCAATACCTTGGCCGAGTCGCCCGAATGTAAGGATTACCCGAGTGTGATTTCGGGGTATCTGGGCAAAAACTGGGGCATCTTACTCGGCGGCTTGTACTTCATTATGTTGGTGATTTGGGTGTTTGTGTATTCCACGGCCATCACTAACGATAGCGCCTCCTTTTTACAAAGCTTTGGTGCGACTACGTCATTGTTGTCTGAAAACCCCTTCTATGGCTTAGCGCTGATCTGCGGTTTAGTCGCATTGGCTTCTCGGGGTGAAAACCTACTGTTTAAGATCTCCACTTTTATGGTGCTCACAAAGCTTGGGGTAGTAGCAGTGCTCGGGTTAATGATGGTCGATAAGTGGGATATCAATAACATCGGTAGCGTACCCAGCACGGGCGATTGGCTAAAGGATGCGATTGTGATGTTGCCTTTTACGCTGACATCGATTCTATTTATCCAAAGTTTAAGTCCTATGGTGATCTCCTACCGCTCGCGAGAAAAATCCCTTGCCGTTGCCCGCTTTAAGGCGATGCGCGCGATGAACATTGCCTTTGGAGTGCTGTTTGTGGTGGTGTTTTTCTACGCCGTATCTTTTACCCTAGCCATGGGGCATGAGCAGGCGGTGCGCGCCTCCCATGAAAATATCTCCGCCTTAGCCATGGTGGCCCAGGGGATGCCAGGGCAAACCTTAAAACTGCTTAGCCTGACCTTAAATATCTTTGCGGTAATGACGGCGTATTTTGGTGTGTATTTAGGCTTTAAAGAGGCGTGTCAGGGATTGACCATGAATATGCTGCGCCGAGTGATGCCCGAGGAGCGGATCAATAAGTCGTTAGTGGGTTACGGCATCATGATCTTTACCATTTTACTGTCGTGGGGCGCGATTGTATTAAATGCCCCTGTGCTGAGTTTTACCTCTATATGCAGTCCTATCTTCGGTTTAGTGGGTTGTTTGATCCCTGCCTATTTGGTCTATCAAGTGCCTGCGCTGCATAAATATAAAGGGGTGTCGCTGTATATCATTATTGTTACTGGCTTATTGCTATGTATTTCGCCTCTGCTTGCCTTTAGTTAATGCTTTACCTCCTTTACAAACAGGTATAGCAGTCGTGCTGTACCTGTTTTTTTGGCTTCTATTGAGACAAATTGTCTTAATTTCCCCGCTATTTACTAGGCTCATTGTGCGCTAGTAGTGGTTTTTGTCATGCTGTTCGCGCTGGATGAAATTTGGTGATTGTGCCGGATCGATAACTTTCTATAATCCTTGGCAACTACTTTAGTGGTATCTTTTTTTCTAATGCTTATCAAACTAAGGAATGCCTAATGCAAAGACGTGATTTTTTGAAGGGTGCAGCCATTCTGTCGGCGGCGGGAACCGTGATGCCAGTGTTAGCGGCGTCGACGCAAACCCATGCGATGACCGATAAAACCTGTGGTCGCCGCCGATTTACCTTAACCAATACCTATCAGCTCGTCGCGCCAGAAGGCTCTGCGGGCGTGGTGAAGTTATGGGTGCCACTTCCTGAAAACACAGCTTTCCAGCAGGTTGAAAAACTTAACTTTAGCGGGACTTATCAAGACGCCTATATCAGTGCCAATAACCACTATGGTGCTAAAACCCTGTTTGCCACTTGGCCCGATGCCAAGGGCAAGATGACCCTAACGCTAGAATTAGTGATTGAAACCCAAGATTGGGAACCGGTGAAAAGTGGCGAGTTAAGCCATTACCGCGCGCCAGCTAAACCTGAGTATCCCGCCGACGTCGCGATTTACCTTAAGCCAACCAAGCATATGCCTGTGGATGGTATCGTGAAGCAAACCGCGGATAAGATCGTGGGTAAAGAAACCGAGCCGCTCAAGCAAGCACAGTTGATTTACAACTGGGTGAGCGCCAACATGTACCGCGATAACGATGTTATCGGTTGTGGCAGTGGCGATGTGGCCGCCATTCTTGAAAGTGGCAAACTCGGCGGCAAGTGTACCGATATCAACTCAGTATTTGTGGCGCTGATGCGCGCAGTCGGTGTGCCTGCCCGTGAAATGTTTGGTATTCGCCTAGGCCAAGCCATCAAGATGGGCCATTATTCCAAAAAAGCCTTTGGCAGCGCCGACGATAAGGGCTTTGCCGATGTGACGGGGGGTCAACACTGCCGTGCCATGTTCTATCTTGCGGGTTATGGTTGGTTACCTGCCGATCCTGCGGATGTCACTAAAATGCGCCTCACCGAGAAGAAGGAGCATAGCGACCCTGCGGTACAAGCGGTGAATGATTACCTATTTGGTAACTGGGAAATGAATTGGGTTGGCTTTAACTATGGCCGCGACTTTGACTTATTCCCCGTGGCGGAGCAGACTCCACTGAACAATTTTGGTTATCCCTATGCCGAAGTGGACGGCGATCCTGTTAATTACTATGAGCCAAAAGTCTTCGCCTATGACTACAAGTCAAGCGAGCAGCGCTAAACCGCTGCTTGCCACCATCGCCGCCGCCGTTGTTGCGGCGGTTGCCTCTAGCCTTTGCTGCATTGCGCCCTTAATCTATTTAGTGTTTGGCGTGTCTGCGGCGGGGCTGTCGGGGTTATCGAGCTTAGCTTGGTTACAAGTACCCATGTTGCTCCTATCAACTGGGCTAATTATGCTAGGTTTTTGGCGCTTGTACTTTGCGAAAAAGCCGCTCTGTACCGGTACATTTAGTCGAGGACAAATGCTATTCGCCTATTGGCTGACTGTGCCTATTGTGCTGGCGTTCCAACTGTATCCCTTTGTTTTACCTTGGCTACTTGAGGTGTTCGAATGAAGCCACTATCACGTATTACACGACTCGTGCTCATTACATCGTTGGGATTTACGCCATTCACTTGGGCGGATAACGTGCAGGTGACACTCGATGTTAAAGGCATGACCTGCCCACTGTGCGTTACCGTCGTTAATCAGGCGCTGCGCAAAACCGATGGGGTGCTCAAAGCCAAGGCGAACCTGAAAACCGAGCAGGCCGTGGTCACAGTCGCCGATGATTTTAACCTCGATAAGTTGATTACCGCCGTCGACGCCACTGGCTATAAAGGCACTATCAATAAGGTCGAAAAGCAGAGCTGATATTGATTAAGTACAATTTCGGTATTTAATCAAAAAAGCACAACCTAATTGGGTTGTGCTTTTTTGTTTGCGACTCTTAGGTGCTGGATTCTATTAAGCAGAACAATATTAATATTGAGTTTTTCATTCACTCACTCTGCCATGGTTAATGCTGACCAAATTACTACTTTTGACTGAATAAAGTCTCTAGGTCGCCATACTGGCAATTTCACTGCCAGCAGTAATATGCGATGTAGACCTTGCTCTATTATTGGCACAAATAAAATCAGTAATTAATTATGAGGGCCTGAATCTTATCGATACCCTTGAGTTAACGCGTTTGAATAAGGAAAGAATCTAATGGCATGCTTACTAGATGAATATTTGTGCTTAAAGGTATCGCTATGATTTTAAATGTTTAATTGTATTTGTCTCGATACTGAAATTTGAGCTTGCAATGGGTATTCTTAGTACTATTAATGAATATATGTGATTATTATTTTATTAACATCTGTGTTACTTTTTTTGAGGTGAGTTAGTCGCTACAGTCGTCATCGAATGTTATCCATTTTAAGCCGTTGTAATCCTATTTTGGGATACTTCGAAGAGCTATTTTTACCGTCGAATTCCTACTGCAGAACAGAGCAGATTGAATTCGAAATCGCGCTCATTTTCCATCAATAATATGCTTCTCTCAAATAGATATTCCGATAAAAATCGCCTCAAAAATGTATTTATGTTCGATTAACGGGCATAATGCGGCGTTTTAATATTCAGTTACAGGGAATAACCATGAAGTATTTGGTTAGCGTAGTTACATGTTTTCTATTATCTGCCTGCTCATTTGGCGATGTCGATGTGGAGTTTAAGCCACAAAAAGGTGATGAGCGCGCGTATCAAGTCTATAGCACTGCCCGCATCTCGGTCGAGGCAGGTGGTCGTAATGAAACGGTGGACACCACATCCCATCAATTACTGCGTTATAAGGTGCTCGAGACGGGTAAAAATAGCCGCTTCGAAGTGCACGTCGATTATATGAAAATGCAAGATGGCCAAGGGAGTGGCGTGAGCAGCGGCGAACGGGCTGAGCGAAATCCCGAAATGCATGCAATTTTCTCTCAGGGCTTTGAATTTTCATTAAATTTAGACGATGGCAGCGTTAAAGAATTTAGCGCATTAAATAAACCCGCCTGGCAAGCCATGCTGGCAGAGCGCGGCCTTGAGCTCGAGCAGGAACTTAAAAAGCTCTTTAGCTCATCGGTTTTTATTAATTCGATACCCGCTGAAGTGGGGGCTGTGGTGATGCTTCCGGCCTATCAAGGCCATGCAAATTCAAAGCTTACCGTGTTAAAGGTCACTGACACCCATGTTCTGGCTCAGGTGGAAAGCGAAGGTGAGCAAGCCAAAATATATGGCCAACTGATGCTCGAGCGCGACAGAGGATGGCTAGTGCAGATGGGGCTAGTGGCTGAGGTGCCCTTTGAGCGTTACGGCTTTAAGGGAACGATGCGCAGCAATGTGATTATGGTGCCTAAGGATCGTGAGCTGGGCGACTTGTCGCAGCGAGTGGCTTTTGATTACGATTTCCCACCGGGCGAGTATGAAAAACAGCCCGAATTATCACTTGAAAAGGCCAATAAACCCTTAACCCAAGAGGCGGTTTTTGCCTACGATGCGGGTTACTTTGACCTTTATGATGACCAACTCAGCCTTACCTATCAGCATGATTTCTCAGGTTTAAAAGCATCGGGAGAGTTTCATCTAACTGATATTACGGCGCACAGTGCCGATGGCAGCATTTTACCGATACAACTCAGTAAGATTTATCGCTTTAATTTTGCAGAGAAGGATGGTTTTTATAAATCCGTAGAGCAACAGTTACTCGTCGGCTGGAATGAGCCCTCAGAGCTGTTTTCCCAAGTGACTGAGTTTCGTGCTAAGGCCCACTATCAGGGCGCCAAGCTGGTTAAACTGGCATTAACACCTGATCCAAACAAAACGGTGTCTTTGCAGTATAAAGATTTACAGCTGGAATTTGCCCCCATTCCCGATAAGCCTTTTTCTTATGTGCTGACATCACGCGATCCAACCCATAAATCTTGGTTAGCGGGGCGATTTGACGGTGCCGAAGGTGCCATGATGAAGTACCAATCGCCGTCGGTAGAAGGGCCTGCTTGGTTAACCGCAGCCGAACGGAATATGTTGGGGTTAGCTGCATCGATGCAATTTGAACCCACTACCTTCTTTAGTTTTCCGGCCGAGCCACAGGCGCTAACCATCTATGTGAATACACCGGATGAGAGTAGCGAGCTGACTAAAAATGTTCGTTTTATTCCTATGATGGATTACATGAAGAACGTCGCTTATCCCCCAGTGGATCAGCGCACGCTTTACCGTGATGATATGTATGCGCGCTACAATGAAGCGCCGCAAGAGACATTAGCTGCGGATCCCGCCTTACTCGAACCCCAAATGGTGGCTAAGTATGGCGTAAGCCTACAGTTAAGCGCCGAGCAAGCCGCCGTGTGCTCGCTAGCTGTGGTGGATGCGCCTCAAGTTGACGGCCACAGCTTGCAATGGACGCAGATCAAATCCGAAAACAGTATGGCGGAACATCTTGAGAAGACTGTCCTATATCAACTCACCAGTGCCGATGGGATCCGTCGTAATTTTTACGATATTAAAATCAGCAGTGCCCTGAGCTGTACGGGTACGCCCGAATGGCATGAGCTTGCGTATCAACCTAAGCAAGGTTGGCTGATTGATACCACTCAATTACCTGAACTCGATACCACGCAAACCGTAGGCGAGGTGATGCGCCATTATCGTTTTTTAAATGCGCAGAACATTCCACTCGCGCCTTTTATGCCGGCTGAACGCGACGATTTTTATCAACGACCGTTACAGCAAGTGCTACATCAAGACCGTTGGTTTGAGCTGCAAGGGCGAGTGCAGGCGATTGAATACCTGAAGGTTAGCGGCGAGCCCGTTAATAAACAGTGGGTTACTACATTCCCAGCCTTGCCTTAAGGAACTGATATGAGAGCCTTATTACTATTATCTGCCCTATTTCTGTCGTGTAATGTGTTGGCTGATCGCATCTTACTCGACGAACAATGGCAGCCTAGCGAGGTGCCAGGTGAAGCGATTTATTACCAGAAACAGCTAGCGACTGAGCAAGAGGGCGTGTGGCCAGTAGCGCTTTTTTATGTAGAGACAGATAAACCCGTTTTTAAAGGGACAGTTAACGGCCCCTATTTAGCGGAGAGTGCTATTGTTGGTGATTTCGAATTTTATCACCCCAATGGTCAACTCTCTCGCACGGGATGTAGCGATGCACAAGGGCGTTATCAGGGAACGCATCTGTATTACTGGGAAGATGGAACACGCTCGGGTGAGTACCAATATCTGAATGGTAGGCTCCATGGTGAGCAAAAACGTTATCACACCAATGGTCAATTACGCGACCTTCAACATTATGCGAATGGTGTGGAGTCCGGATTAGCACAAAGTTATTTCGACAATGGCCAGCTGCAAACACGAGTCACCTATGGCGTTAACGGTATGGAAGGTCTATATGAAAGCTTCCATAGCAATGGTCAGCCAGAGCAAACCGTGAATATGGTGGCGGGAAAAAGAGAAGGCGAGCGCCTTTATTGGACAAAAGAAGGCTGGTTATTCACTAAAGAGTTTTATCTTAAGGGGAAATTACACGGTGAAGTGTTGGTTTATCATGCCGCTGATGTGCCTCGAGAAATTGAACATTATCAGCATGATAAGCTGGTGGGTATCCAGCAACGTTTTGATCAGCAAGGGCGATTAACGCAGCAGCAGAAATACGATACTCATGGCCGTGAAATTCAGGATATGACCTATGCGAGTGCGGGCCATGTAACCTCCCAACTTGACACCCAATATCTTGCTAAAGGTCATATTACCAACGAGCAGCGCTTCGATGAGAGTGGAAAGTTAACCTATCAATATCAGCGCGATACCGTAAAAGATTGGAGTCTGCGTCAGCGCTTTGATGCCACAGGCTCGCTGCTTGAACGAGAAGAGCGAGTTAAAGGCAGCTACGAAGGGGTATATGTTGACGCAGGCTGGAATGGCTCTGTCAGGCGGATAAATTACCGTAAAGGCAAAATGCACGGCGCATATCGTGAAGATAACGCCGAAAATGGCAGTTTTGTCACTGGGCAATATCAATCGGATGTAAAGGTCGGAAAGTGGGTGAGCCAAAATCCCGATTCGACGCGTATCGAACAGTTTAATTCGCAAGGGCAGCTCAACGGCGAACAGAGCGATATCGCCGCCGACGGCACGGTAATGTATCGAGCGTTTTATAAAAACGATAAGTTGCATGGCGCTTTTGTACAGCGAGGCTTCGATAAACAACTGCAAGCCCAAGGCCAGTATGTTAACGGCCAGCGTGAAGGTAAATGGTTAGTGCAAGACGAGAGCAGTTACAGCGAGGTGAAGTTATGGCACGGCCAGTACCAAGCGGGGCACGAAGTGGGACCGTGGCGAGCCATGTCCGCTAACGGCCACTTATTGGGTACGATGCAATACGATAATAAGGGTCTTTTGCAAGGGAAAAGCTACAGCTTCAATGAAGACGGCAGCCTGCAGCGAAGCGAAGAGTATGTCGATAACCAGTTACACGGCAAACTGGTTTACTACTTAAACGGCGAAGTCTCATCCGAATACCATTATCAAAATGGTGTCGATGTGGGCCAATAACGTATCTGTACTCGCTCAGATCTAAACTGGCTGAGCCCATTTTTAGGGGCCGCGGTCAGTTTGGATTTGAGCTACACTCTTTCTGCCTAAATCGCCTTCCAATCGAAATATCTCTCTTGAGTAGTCATGTGCGGCTATGTGACCACATCTAAATCAATGCGTGTTTAATTCCAATAATGAGGAATTGAACCCGCGTCCATAAAAAACCACACAGACAAAACACTGCTCAACCACAGTAAGGTACGTAGACCAGCGCAATAGAGAAACTAAGCCACGAAATTCGCACTCTTGCTCCCCCTTCTGCACGGTTTGTATCTTAAATTTTTTTCAGTTTTGGTTTATTGCAGTTCGTAGGCGCAACCAGCGTCATTCCTAGGGGGAGTTAAAGGAGCAAAGATCTGAAATGATTTCGTTGTTGCGCTGTTCGTAGATTTTAAGCAATTGGCAACAGCAATTGTGGACATTGGTAAATCTGTGTGGGCAATCGGTGGACACTGAAAAGAAAAAGGACTTAGCATTTCTGCTAAGTCCTTGTTTTATTTGGGGCGGCGTCATCTGAATTTCAATCGTATCCATCTGATTTTAAATGATATTGTTGATTTAAAAGCTAATTAATGCACCTATTAATGTACCTAAAAACTTTTTGCATAAAAATTACCCTAAATTTGGGCGAACATTGTATTGAAGTTTTTAGGATGTTGGTGAAACCGAATATGCCCTTTACGATTCAGTTTTACACGTCCTTGGAAAGGTGGGGTAATGTAGCCCCAGTTCCCTACGCGAGAAAAGTACAGCACATAGTCAATCTTATCCTTCAGCCATTGGGCATCCACTTCAGTATTTTCATCATTGGTTTGCAGTGACTTTACCTGAATAGGATAAAACTGTCTGCCATCTGAGATAAGTAAATCCGTTTTACTGCCATGGTCAGTAAGTGCATAGCAGCCGTCAGCATGTAAGACGCTACCGAAATGCAGAAATGCTCTCAATTACACTTTCAGGTTTACATTTAACTATCTGTTTTAAAATATTAATTTAATATTTTGATATTAGCGTAGTGATTAAGGCCATACTTATATCCATGTGAACTGATAAATATATCCATAATTATGTTCATATTGCTATCCAATTGTGTGGCCGTAAATCATTTATCTATATGAAAAAATGGATGTTTTATTAATTATTCCTAGGGCTATAGTTTTAAGTGTCATCACATTTGGAGCATTAACATGAACACATCAGCACATGCGATTCAGAGAATGGGTCAACGTGGAGTAAATCAATTTATGGTCGATTTGGTCATGGAGTTTGGATGCTGTGAATATCATAAAGGCTGTGAAATATATCTCATGACGAAGTCTTCTTGTCGGGAGGTTAATGATTATCCTGGCCATCAGTTTGCAAAGCAATTGTTATCAAAAATAATTGGGGTTTATGTTGTTATAAGCGGCGATACAATATTAACTGTTGCACGAAAAAACAAGCATTTCAAAAATAATAGAAAGTAATAATATAAGGAGTAGTAGATATGAATAGTGAAAATAAACCCAATGTCATAGATTCCAAAGAATCATTTCGTGGTGAAAAGATTAATGCAGAAAAGCTTCAGTATATGGAGCTGGATAGCAAGGATATGGCTCAAAAAGAAAGAGTTATCAGTAATAAGTTTAAGAGTTTTATAGGAAAAATCCCCTCTAATGATAGAAGATTAATGGCCTACAGATTTAACTCTATAGCTTCTAAATATGAGTTGACAGCATCCAAGGTTGATTTTTCAAAAGACTATGGGAGCGAACAGGCATTTAATGTTGATTTCTCCAGGTGTCGTTTAAATAGCATCGATAATAAGAAGAAAAGGATCACTGGTGATAAATCAATTTGGCTTAGATTTATTAATTATTTACAAATAAAAATGAGCAGCGATAGACGTTACGTTTCATTGGACCGACTGTTAAGTGAGATTCTTAAAGGCACTAATTTTTTAGGTGGTAAAGAGAAGCTAGGTTTGACAGAGATGATTGAAGATCAAGTTTACAATATGGCAGACAGAGTTGATGAGAAATATGACTTGATTCCATTTTATAAAGAGGTAGCAAGATTACAAGTAGAGTATTTTATTGGAAATGGTACTCTTTTAGAAAAGGACATAAACTTTGCTGGTATTGACCTTTTTAGTCTAACTCCAAATCAATTGTTTTATTCAGTTGAGAAATTGGATTCAGATTTTCTCGATAAACCATTATCTTCATTGTCAAAAAAAGAGTGGAATAAGATAGTTGTTGATGATTTAGGTTTGAATATATTGAGCAACTTTTATCATGAACTACTTAAATTTGGCTATGTTCAAGGTAATGAGTCCGAAGGTGTAGACGAGGATGAATATTTACCTGAAGAATTCGACCTTGACAGACTAAGCCGGAGTTCATTGCGAGCTTTGTTAGACTACTTTGCTACACAATTGGAAATTGCAGAGATATCCGAATTAAAATTTAAATTTTTTCAAGAAAGGGATTGGGTGTTGTTGAGTGAATGCATACTTGAGGTCTTTGTTTTTAAGAAGGTAGGCGGCTATTTGCATATGTTTGAATTTCGGATATCTAAGTATTTTGAAATTGCTGAGGAAGATTCGACCATAGTTAAGAAGATAGCCAATTATGGCGCTGGAGAGGATTTTTTTCTGAAACAATTTCCTCACATGCTAATAGGTATATGCGAATATGATATATTGGATAATCCTAGCCAATATGTTTCTACATCTAAACATGCGCAAGAATTAGCCAACTTATTGAGTTTAGCTAGAGAATTATCTAGCCAAAGAAAAGATGTTCCTGATGATTATTATGGATTATTGTATTTTGTTCTAATTCCAGACCTAAATAACGGACGAATGCTGCCTTGTTTTTTTTCTGATATTGATGGTTTTTGCCTTTTAACTCTCAATGATTTTATTTATTCAAGTGTTGATGATTACGATGGCAAAGAAATCCCAGAATATAGATTTTTTACAGATATTGGTTCCAGTGGTTTTCCATCTGTAAGATTTTTTAAAGATGTTTTTCGTGAAAATTTTAAAATGATTATGGATGAGATGATGCTAACTGCTGAGTATTCTTTAAAGAAAAGTCCATATGTAAATAGATATTTGTCTTTTAATAAAGAGATTATAAATATGGAAAGATATTTTGAGAGTTATTCAAAACCAATATTGTAGGAGTGAATTATGGATGCTAAATTTGACGCGTTATTAAAAGGTTTTTATTCAGAGGCTAACTTGGTTTGTGGTTCTGAGGGGGTGTTCCAATCGATTTTTTATCATGAGGCCAGGAAGTATTTTGATCAAAGTCAGATCTGGCGAGAACAATCAGTCAATGGCGGCGCTATCGATTTTTGTATTGACAGTGGTGAAAAGATATTTGCCATTGAGATTAAAGCGGGTGCAAATGGTCATCGAAATTCCTTAGCTAAGATGAAAGAAGTTGAAAGTAAAGGTAAAGGACTTAGTCACGATCTCAGTAAACTACAGCTTTTTGCTTCAGAATCTACCAAACCTGTTGAAACTTGGTTGATTTGTGTTGACTTATCTCCATTGGGAATAGCATTTAACAAAAATGATATAATTTACTATTCCGAGCTTGCATCCTCATATGGAGCAAATTTTTCATATGCCTCACAGTTAGAAAGTTTATTTTATTGCTGGTATGAAAATGGAAAACGTTGCATAGAATTAAATTATTCTAATTCTGAGAGCGTTTCATCTATACAGGATTTACTTTCGTCAGGTAGGTTTTGGTCTCAGTTTTTTGATGAGACGGTTTCTGACTTTGGGCCTGAGTGTTCTCACGTTGGGTTACTTTATCATCATCTTAGAAAAAGTGGACTTAACCATAATCAAGTTGCGGTTGAAATATTTTTTAACTGTAATAAGTATGGCGATAGAAAATATAGAATACCGGATCTTGCTATTTTTGATCGACGTTTTAATGCACAGTTTCAGCTCTATGGTGATAGTAAGAAAATAGTCAAGAATGATCAGTTCAAGCTACCTAGTTTGGTATCAGTTATTGAGTTCAAAGGAGGAAGTTCATTTATATCAAAGCCTCTAAGTGAACGAGAGAGACTGATTGAGGCTGATATTGATAAGATGTTAAGTTACATCATTCCAAACATCAAAATTGCCTCACTGTCATTTAGTAGGGACTCTGCGCAATCTAAACCAATATATATACTTGTTGTGACTGACTTTGACAAAAGACTTGAACTAATTATTTTTAACTTAAGACAGCGAGTAGGTGGTAAAATAGATATTCGCTGGATAGGCGATTATTTATAGTGCGATATATACTGGAGCTTTGGTCTTTAAGGGAAGTAACTAAACCGTTTGCTGAACAGTTGCTTCCCTGTGTTCTATTACGCAGATATGGAGTATTTAGCAACTGTTTTGTAAAAATGGTTTTGGTGTCTCTCTGGTATATTGAGGTACACCAACTATCTCGGCTCCAAATCCCGCGCAAGGTCTGCGTTTGTCCGCGCCAATCCATGTGTGTTTGATTAATTTTAAATATCTATCCCATTGTCTTAAATCAAATAACTCAGGTTCACGGCTACCTGAATCAATTTCTTTGTGCGAGAATCAAAAGACATTCCAACCCATGGATGATAGTGGAAGCCTACTAATGCAAAAAGCCTTGTTAACCGAAGCCGATATCATTTCCAAGTTCATTTTACCAGCCATCAAGCAAGCAGGATGGAACGATATGACGCAAATCCGTCAAGAGGTAAAACTTCGAGATGGTAAAGTGATTGTTCGTGGTCAGGTGGCTGCAAGGCGCAAAGTAAAATCAGCCGACATAGTGCTTTATCACAAGCCATCCATGCCACTGGCTGTCATAGAGGCCAAGGCCAACAAGCACGAAATTGGCAAGGGAATGCAACAGGGGCTGGATTATGCAGCCTTACTGGAAGTGCCCTTCATATTTGCCTCTAACGGCGACGGTTTTATTTTTCACGATAAAACCAATCCAACAGCCCTCGAAACCACCATCACCCTCGAAGATTTTCCCACACCGGCGCAGCTGTGGGACAAGTACTGCACTTGGAAGGGATACAAGACAGAGCATTTGCCGGTTATCACACAGGATTATTATCCTGATAGCAACGGTAAGGCGCCGCGCTATTATCAGCTTCAAGCCATCAATAAAACCGTTGAGGCTGTTGCAGCAGGGCAGGACAGAGTGCTTTTAGTTATGGCAACTGGCACAGGGAAAACATACACAGCCTTTCAAATCATCTGGCGCTTGTGGAAGTCCCGCGCTAAAAAACGCATCCTGTTTCTTGCTGACCGCAACATCCTAGTCGATCAAACTAAAACCAATGATTTTCAACCCTTTGGTACGTCCATGACCAAGGTTAGTGGCAGAACTGTAGACCCTGCCTACGAAATACATCTCGCGCTTTATCAGGCGCTAACAGGCCCAGAAGAAAGCCAAAAAGCGTATAAACAAGTTGCCCCAGATTTTTTTGATCTTATCGTAGTGGACGAGTGTCACCGCGGTAGCGCCGCCGAAGACAGTGCCTGGCGTGAAATACTCGAATATTTCTCCGCTGCGACTCAAATTGGCCTTACCGCTACCCCAAAAGAAACTGATGAAGTCTCCAACACCGAATACTTTGGTGATCCTGTGTATACCTATTCACTCAAGCAGGGCATTGAAGATGGTTTCCTTGCACCATACAAGGTGATCCGCGTCGATATTGATGTGGACGTTCAGGGATGGCGCCCAAACAAAGGCCAATTGGATAAAGCTGGGCACGAAATCGAAGACCGCATTTACAACCAAAAGGACATGGACCGTACCCTGGTCATTGATGAACGCACCGAGCTGGTCGCTAAAACCATCACCCAATATTTGCAGCGCACCGACCCCATGGCCAAAACCATAGTGTTCTGTAATGACATCGATCATGCGGAACGCATGCGCCGCGCCTTGGTAAACCTCAATCCTAAGCAAGTGGCCAAAAACGATAAATACATCATGAAGATCACCGGTGATGATGAAATCGGCAAAGGCCAATTGGATAACTTCATCAATCCCAAAAAAGCCTATCCGGTCATTGCCACTACCTCAGAGCTGATGACCACCGGCGTCGATGCCAAAACCTGTAAGCTGGTGGTGCTCGACCAATCCATCCAGTCAATGACCAAGTTCAAGCAAATCATCGGCCGTGGCACCCGAATTGACGACAGATACAACAAATTGTGGTTCACCATTCTCGATTTCAAAAAGGCTACTGAACTCTTTGCCGACGAGCTCTTCGATGGTACCCCCGAGCGGGTTAAGCAGGTCAAGCCAGAGGACTTCGATACCGAAGAAGGTTTAAACAGCATCTCGGGAGATGATGTTGATGCAACCAGCGACGATCCCGCCTCAATCTTTGATGGTGAGGATATCGATCCCGGCTCGATTCAGGAGCCGCCATCCAGCTATCAGGTGGTGGGGGCAGGCAATAACAAGCAGGGCAACGATAGTGATTGGGAAAGTGAAGATAAAGTCCGCAAATTCCATGTTAACGGCGTGGACGTAAAAGCGCTGGCGGAGCGGGTACAGTATTACGACACTGATGGCAAACTGGTTACCGAGTCATTTAAAGATTACACCCGTAAAACCCTGTCTAAACAGTTTGCCTCTATGGACGAGTTTATCAAGTGCTGGCATGGCGCCGAGCGTAAGCAGGCCGTCATAGAAGAACTGGCAACTCTGGGGATCGTCTGGGAGCTCTTGGAGCAGGAGGTCGGCAAAGAAATGGACCCCTTCGACCTTATTTGCCATGTGGTGTACGATCAGCCGCCACTCACCCGCCGCGAGCGTGCCGAGCAGGTGAAAAAGCGCAACTATTTCACCAAATACTCAGATACCGCCCAGCAAGTGCTCCAAAGCCTACTTGATAAGTATGCCGACGTCGGAGTACAGGAGATTGAAAACCGTCAGGTATTGAAGGTGGCCCCCTTTACTGAGTTGGGACGCCCTATGGAAATTGTGAAAAAGAGCTTTGGGGATGTCGCTGATTACGAGCAGGCTATCAGCGAACTTGAGGCCGCTATCTATCAATCGGTGGGGTAGTTTAACTGCCTATGTGATTGACTTTTCTGCCCTGACATCAAGCTCAACAGAAATTTGCCTCATGACCTCGGTCATTTCATCACTTAAGCAGGTGTGAGGTACATAGCGGCTTTTAATGTACCCAAGTTGCAATGCCTCAAAGCCTGGCTGCTCAGCCAGTATCTCAAGGTATTGATCCAGAATCTCTTCAGGTGTCGTCTTGCGGCTCAGCTGCTTTTTTATTTTTTCTGCAAACTTGCGATCTTCATCGGCATCACTTACGCCCAAATCACCACAGTCATCTATATAAAGCGCTTCGTAAACCAGCCCAGCAAAATTCGGAATACTCAGCCCTAACTTGCTCAATAGCTCTTTAATTTGCTTTTGTTTTTGTGCTGTCCCCATTTGTCCCCGATCCCTATGCGATTCTGTGCCTGTCTTAGCGAAGACACCCATTTAACTCATTAAAGGAATTGATTATGTCCAACAATAAAACCCCAATGACACCCGCAGCCGCTGCTCGTATTCAGTCTGGTACCGCCAAGCAGAATGGTGGCCAAGTTCCTAAAGGTTCTTTCGCTGCCCGCGCCCAAAGCGGAGCAGCAAAAAACCAAAATGCCGGTAAATAAGGAGACAGTGATGACAAAATCGCCTGCTAATGCGCCAGCAAAGCCTCAGCCAAACCCCAATTACCCAAGCAAGACGGGTAATCCATCCGGCCCTGGGCGTGGTAACACGCCCAAAAAATAATCTGAACTGATAAAACAAAGGCCTGCACATGATGTAGGCCTTTTTACTCTTTAGATTAACTGCAGTTGTGGGCATTTAGCCGAAGTGCGGCCTTAAAATTGTCGATATTTTTTTGTGCCTCGCGATAGCTCAATTGTTTTTGAGTTTCTTTCATCGCGCATAAACACACCTTACGTTTATCCTGATACCTGCTGGTGGAAAGCAGGTTATTACTGCCATTAACGCAGCTGTCCAAAAAGGCATATTCCACATCCAACGGATAACGATCGGCATTGTCGTGCAATAGGTGGTCTTTGCCCGTATGAACACCAAAAACTACGCCAACAACAAGGGTCCCGGTAGCAATCCATTTGCGCTTTGAAAATTTATAGCCCTTATAGTCCTTCTCACACTTTTTACAGCGGATATGTTCTGCATACTCTATTTCGTTATCGTGTCGGCAGTGGGGGCATTCAATGATCATCGTGTCTCACGTTCGTCCATGTTAATGAGTTGTAGTGACGCGCATTTAAGCACAAAGACTTATTCCTTAACAGTCCTTGTTATCTAGAGACATTGATTTTGTGATGTATGTTATTAACTATTTGCTATAAGGCGATTTTTTATTCACGCTATCCAATTATATTGCTCGTAAATATCCCCTCAATTCGTGTATTGACGCCACTAATTTGCTACTATCCCAAGCATTTTCCGGTATTCAGGTATTTCTCTCATGTCCATCAGTTCCGTTATCAAATCCATCCAAGACATCATGCGTAAAGACGCCGGCGTCGATGGCGATGCCCAGCGTCTTGGTCAGTTGTCGTGGCTACTGTTTCTTAAAATATTTGATGCGCAGGAACAAGAACTGGAATTTGAGCAGGGCGATTACCGTTTACCTATACCCAGTGAATACCTGTGGCGCAACTGGGCCGAAGACAAAGAAGGCATCACCGGTGATGAGCTGCTGGAGTTCATCAACAACGAGCTGTTTGTTGACCTCAAAAACCTAACCGCCCCGAAAGACACCAACCCCCGTGGTTATGTGGTGAAAGAAGCCTTCAGCGATGCCTTCAACTACATGAAAAATGGCACCCTGCTGCGCCAGGTGATCAACAAGCTCAACGAGGTCGATTTTACCGACTCCAGCGAGCGCCATCTGTTTGGCGACATCTACGAGCAAATTCTGCGCGACTTGCAAAGCGCTGGTAATGCCGGTGAGTTCTATACCCCTCGCGCCGTCACCAAGTTTATGGTTAATCGCATTAACCCAAAGCTTGGCGAAAAAATCATGGACCCGGCCTGCGGCACCGGTGGCTTTTTGGCCTGCGCGGTCGAGCACCTGAAAGCCCAGGTAAATACCGCCGCCGAGCATCAGTTACTGCAGCAGCAAATCCATGGCGTTGAGAAAAAGCAGCTGCCGCACCTATTGTGTACCACCAACATGCTGTTGCACGGCATCGAGGTGCCGGTGCAAATCAAACACGGCAATACCTTAAGCCAGCCGCTGTCCAGCTGGGATAACGATGTCGATGTCATCATCACCAACCCGCCCTTTGGCGGCACCGAAGAAGACGGCATCGAAAAGAACTTCCCGGCCGACATGCAAACCCGCGAAACCGCCGATCTGTTCCTGCAGCTCATCATCGAGGTGCTGAAAGATGGCAGCGCCAGCAATGGCAAAGGCGGCCGCGCCGCCGTGGTCCTGCCCGACGGCACCCTGTTTGGCGAAGGCGTTAAAACCAAAATCAAAAAGCTGCTCTGTGACAGCTGCAACCTGCACACCATAGTGCGCCTGCCAAACGGCGTGTTTAACCCCTACACCGGCATCAAAACCAATATTCTGTTCTTCACCAAGGGAGCGCCCACCAAAGACGTCTGGTTCTACGAGCACCCCTATCCGGAAGGCGTTAAAAACTACAGCAAAACCAAGCCGATGAAGTTTGAAGAGTTTGAAGCCGAAATCCAGTGGTGGGGCGACGAGGCCGACGGCTTTGCCGCCCGGGTCGAGAATGAGCATGCCTGGAAGGTCAGTATCGACACCCTTATCGAGCGTAACTTCAACCTCGATATCAAAAACCCCCATGTCGGAGAGGTCGAAAGCCACGACCCGGACGAACTGCTTGCCCGTTTTGCCGCCCAGCAGCAGCAGATAAGCGCGCTGCGCACCCAGCTGAAAGATATTCTCGGTAAGGCGCTTAGCGCCGGCACTCAGGGAGAGTTCAACTGATGTCAGTCGAGAACTTGATAACCGAGCATATCGATATCTGGACTTCAGCTATTCAAGCCAAGTCCGCCTCCGGCCGTGGCAGTGGCAAAAAGCTTGAGCTGTACGGTATCAAAAAGCTGCGCGAGCTGATTTTGGCGCTGGCCGTGCGCGGCAAGCTGGTGCCACAGGATCCAACCGACGAACCCGCGTCTGTGCTGCTGGCGCGGATCGCCGCCGAAAAGACGCGGCTGGTGAAAGAGGGCAAGATTAAAAAGCCCAAGGCGTTGCCAGAGATTGGTGAAGACGAGAAGCCGTTTGCGCTGCCGGTGGGGTGGGAGTGGGTAAAGTTAGGGGAAATCGGCCATGATCACGGTCAGAAGACGCCTGACTCTTTATTTACGTACATTGATGTGGGCGCAATTAATAAAGAAATGGGCTTTATTGATTCACCGACAGTAATTTCAGCTACCGACGCACCATCTAGGGCAAGAAAAATTGTAAAGTCTGGAACCGTTATTTATTCGACAATTAGACCTTACCTTTTAAACATAGCTGTAATTGATAGGGATATATCGCCAGAGCCAATTGCGAGTACCGCATTTGCAATCATTCATCCATTTGAAGGTATTTTAAGCAGTTATGTCTATAGATATCTGCGCTCCCCTTGTTTTGTCAGTTATGTTGAAAATGTCCAAACCGGAGTCGCTTATCCGGCCATTAATGATAAGCAGTTTTTTAATGGGATAATTCCTATACCTCCAACAGAAGAACAACACCGCATCGTTGCTAAAGTGGATGAGTTGATGGCGTTGTGCGACCAGCTCGAGCTGCAAACCGACGCCAGCATCGAGGCCCACCAGCAGCTGGTCACCGTCCTGTTGGACTCTTTATTGTTGCCTCCGGCAACGGCTGAGGGCTCTTTACAGTCGCCTTCGGCAACGGCTGAGGGCTCGCTTATAAATTCTGCTGCCGATGACTTCCTGGCCAACTGGGCCCGCATCAGCGACCACTTCGACACCCTGTTTACCACCGAGGCCAGCATCGACGCCTTAAAGCAGACCATACTGCAACTGGCCGTCATGGGTAAGCTTGTGCCCCAAGACCCAAATGACGAACCTGCATCTGTGTTGCTGGAGCGCATCGCCGCCGAAAAAGCGCGTTTGGTGAAAGAGAAGAAAATCAAAAAAGACAAACCGCTCCCCGCCATCACCGACGACGAAAAGCCTTTCTCCCTGCCCAAAGGCTGGGAGTGGTGCCGTTTTGAGGATGTAGTAGATATCCAGAGTGGCATTACAAAAGGGAGAAAGCTCGTAGGTCGAGAGCTTAAAACGATCCCCTATCTCAGCGTAGCAAATGTTCAACGTGGTTATTTGAGTCTTGAAAACGTAAAGGAAATCGATTTACCTGTTGATGAGCTGGAAAAGTACGCTGTAGAAAAAGGAGATTTGCTGATTACCGAGGGGGGGGATTGGGATAAAGTTGGGCGTACAGCTATTTGGCGCTCTGAATTGCCGTATATGGCTCATCAAAACCATGTTTTTAAAGCAAGACCCTTCCTTAGTGAGCAGAGTGAAACTTGGCTAGAAATGTATCTTAATGGTCCTTTTGCTAGAGATTATTTTGCAGGTTCAAGCAAACAGACTACGAATCTTGCCTCGATAAACAAAACCCAGTTACGTGCTTGTCTAATTGCCGTGCCTCCAGCAGGGGAGAAGCAACAGATAACAGCAAAAGTCGATGAGTTAATGGCCATCTGCGACCAACTCAAACAACGCCTCAGCGACAGTCAGCAAACCCAGCTCAAGCTCACCGATGCGCTGGTGGACGGAGCTCTTGCCTGATGCCCTACAGCAAACCCTGGCTCAGTTACCAAGCCCAGCTTGACCAGCTGAAAGCCCGTGGTATGACGGTGACAGATGAACCATCTGCCCTCGATTATCTTGAGCGTATCGGGTACTACCGCTTGAGTGGCTACTGGTATCCGATGCGTGAGCGCAGTGGCGAGCTGGTGCTGCTGAGTGAGCAGGGCACCAGGCCCAAAAAGGTACGCCCAACCCGTTTGGCACTCGAGCATTTCAAACCCGGCTGCCGTTTTGTGGATGCAGTAGAACTGTACGTGTTCGATAAGCGCTTGCGTATGCTGGCAATGGATGCGCTGGAGCGGATTGAAATTGCCATCAGGGTCGATATTTCCCACACCCTTGGCGAGCAGGACCCGTTTGCGTACCTTAAGCCCGAATTTCTGTTTGCGGATTTCTGCCATAAACTGGACCCTCAAACAGGCGTAAGTGAACACCACAGTTGGCTGGGTAATCACGCCAGGCTGATTGGCCGCTCCAAGGAAGAGTTTGTTAAACACAATAAAGCGCGCTACGGCTTGCCCTT
This sequence comes from Shewanella sp. Shew256, assembly GCF_002196695.1. NCBI lineage: Bacteria > Pseudomonadati > Pseudomonadota > Gammaproteobacteria > Alteromonadales > Shewanellaceae > Shewanella > Shewanella sp. Shew256. The sequence goes on from NZ_NAJR01000002.1 coordinate 255,728, forward strand.
GCCAATTTGGGTCGCCTGTGAAGTGTGGGACTTTGGCACCATGTCTACCCTGTATGCGGGCATGACCGAGGCCGATCAGGACCGCATTTCGGCCGCCTATGGGGTATCCAACGGCCGGGTATTTGCCAGTTGGCTGCGAAGCCTTAACTATTTGCGTAATGTGTGCGCCCATCACAGCCGCTTGTGGAATCGCAACATGAGCGACCAGCCCAGATTGCCCCCAGAGGCGGAGCTGAATTGGGTGGCGGCTTACCATGGCAATGCTCACCGGTTGGCGCGTTGCTATTTATTGTTGAGAATTTGCCAGCATTTGCTTGCCCAGATTAACCCCAACTCCACCTGGCCAGAACGGATGCGGAATCACTTGCAGTCATTTCCCAATCTTGACCATCTTGGGCTCAACTTATTTGGCATGGGAGCCCCGCAAAACTGGCTGGATGATTGGTAATAAGTGATTGAAATAAAAGGTAGATAATAAAAAACCCCTGAGCAGTTCTGCTACTAGGTAGCGTCACCGACAGGGGCCGTGTTGCTGAGAAGGGTAGTCCAACATATGGACTTTTGTCAACAAATTTTACTTGCGGGACCGTAACTTTTACTGCCGTCATCTACGGTCTGTTTTACGCAAACTTGCACTGACTCCGGTGAGCGCATTGCTTGTTTCCTATCAGTGGGGATATCACATTCACGATTTAATTTGTGCGATGACAAAGCAGGGCTATCAAATTGATAAAATCTGGTTTAAGAATCGACGCTCTTGTGTTTGTGACGTAAAGGATGTTGAGTATATTCATTTTGATCAAGGATGGCTGAGATGAAATTTGGTGTACCTTTCGGACAGGATAAAACCACTGGCGAGTGGAAAGATGTTGCAGAGGTCGAGCGGGGGCTTGCCTGCGATTGTATTTGCCCTTCCTGTGGTTTGCGCTTATCTGCACGCCATGGTGATGAGCGCGAGTGGCACTTTTCTCACCATACCCGCAACATCCCCAAAGAAGAGATAGTCGATTGCGAGTACTCGTTTGAAGTGTCGCTTAGGATGATGGCGCATCAACTGCTAAGTGATGGCGCCGGATTAACTGTGCCAGAGTACCAAATTCAAGTAACAATTCCCCTCACTTTGCAGCACCGCTTTAAGCCTGAGGTTAAGTGTGCCAAACAAATGCTGTTAACGGCCAATGATGTTAAGTTGACGGTCGATGCCGACTTTATGGGGCACAAGGTCGATGTCTTGTATGAGTTTCCTGAGGCGTTCTTAATTGTGTATTTCGTCTACCAGGGGCGCAGCTTTCCGATAGATAAGAATCTGCTGCGGCAAATGGGAGCAGGTGCGATATTGCTGGATCTGGAGGTGTTATCCCACCACTTTTATCGCGATCCTCTGGCCGAAGGGGGTGTACTTGGCACTGCCAGAGCTCAATTACTTGGCTGGCTTAACACCGGCACCATAGCCAAGTGTTGGAAGTACCATCCAAGAGAGGATGGACGTCTTGCCGAAAAACATCGACTGATTGATGAGGCGCTGAAGGAGCAGAAATTGGCCGACAGTCTGATATCTGAGGATGTGGGTTTGGGGAAACGCACTGTGGCTGCAGGGGAACAATCAACCAAAGGTTCTCATATTGACCCGCGCAAACTTGTGCGCTGCACTTGTGTTTGCGGTAAGACATTCACGGGGATTAAAGGCATGGCAAATGCCTGTCCTATTTGTTGTACTCACCTCTATGTGACTCATAAGCGCTATATCTCTTCAGGCTTTGGTGGTTAAAGAAAGTGAAGCACCATCATGACGTGAGATGGCGGTGTAAAGTAAGTGTTTTAAAGATTTGATATCTTTTTGTCTCCCAAATATCGTTAGTCACATCTTCCAGAGTGGAGAGGTTGTAGTCTAGTCAAGTCTATGCGCGCAAGTATCCGCGCAGGTTTGCGTTTGTTTTTCAGCGTGTTGAAATGTGTGGGAGGCTATTCAATCATTGATTGCAATTAGAGATTGCTTTTCTTCAACCTGAAGAGGCTTTGAAGGGGCTTTGAAGGGGCTTTGAAGGGGCTTTGAAGGGGCTTTGAAGGGGCTTTGAAGGGGCTTTGAAGGGGCTTTGAAGGGGCTGTTAGTTTTGTTTATTGAATTGAAGAGATAACCTGTTACTCTGCCGTGCTTGACGCGTGCTTGACGCGTGCTTGACGCGTGCTTGACGCGTGCTTGACGCGTGCTTGACGCGTGCTTGACGCGTGCTTGACGCGTGCTTGACGCGTGCTTGACGCGTGCTTGACGCGTGCTTGACGCGTGCTTGACGCGTGCTTGACGCGTGCTTGACGCGTGCTTGACGCGTGCTTGACGTACTTTACAGAGCGGATTTTATTGCGTAATTTTTTAGTTCGCATCGGGAGCAACTAAAATTTTTGGTTTGTTCTGGTCGATTTTCTTTATCTTTCCCTTTAGCGAAATAGCTTACCCGATAGATTAACTGGGCTAGTCTGCGTACATCGCTTCGAGATACCAAGTAATACAGATTTTCTGGAAAGAAAATGCTACCGCTCATTTCCTGCCAAATCTTTGTACAAATCATCGTAATATTATGAGGGTGGCGTACAGTTTGCCCATTGAGTAACAATAAAATGTGATAATGCGGTGCATTTGCTGTGGCTTGTTCTCTGACCCAGGCATAGCGCATATCGATGCCTTGGTACTTTGCATTGAGTTGTTTGTTCAAACGTCTAAAAAATACCGTCATGCGTTTGTTGCTATCAACGCTGCTGGCTTGATGTAAATCGTATCGAATGGCGAGTAGCCGGTAGTGTTGCTGCTGATAGCTAATAATTAATTTAAAGAGTGAATTGAGAATGTTCAAATAACATCCTGAGCCTTTGTTATTGATTTTCCAATCTTGTCCTGCATAGTGAAAAAAGTCCGCATGGGTTATATGCATTGGTTGTTGTCCAATATTATTTCGGCAAGTGTGGTATGGGGGATAGAGATATTATTAATATCCCCGATTGTCTAACCATGTGTATTAACTTCCCGAGTGGCGTTTTCTGTGGTGTTTAGGTGTTTACTGTGTTTGTATTTTGAGGGTTAAAAACCTATCGGAATTATCGAAAACAACCGAACTCGTTCGATAATGAGCGCTAGACGTCCTTGTCTGATGCGTCATTGTGCTCATTGTTAGCGTCTTAATGCTGCCCAGGCATCTTTACGTTGTTTCAGAAGACTGTTTACTACCAGCGCAAGTTCATCATCTGATTCTTCTGCGGCCAGCGCCGCGAGAATATAGTGGATTTCATACTCGTACCAACCTACAGCACGACCCGATAAACGAAAGGGAGGAGGTATCAACCCAGCATTGATACGTTCATGCAAGGTGCTGTGGCTAATCCCAAGCATTGTTTTGGCTTCGTGTTTACGAACGATTCTTTTAACTTCAGACATAATTAACCCCGTAATGGATGTTGTTGAATGACTTCGGAAGCATCATGCCGAGAAGTTAAATAAAGGTCTGGTACAAAACAGCATTGAAATATTGCAGTTTTGTACTTGCATTGAGTTGCTAAAGCCTAGTTGTTAAGTTTGGGTGGGGAGGCTAGATAGGTTTTATTTCCTTGATCATCGATGAAGCTGATGATAGGAAAGCGCAAGCGTTTAGCATTTTTCAACTCAGGTTTACGAACTTTATTCCACCACCCTTTGCAAGTGTCGTGATCAACGACTTCTACATCCTTGTTATCGGAGCTCATAAATAAAATCGCGATAAAGTTGATGAAGTTAGCGCTGGCATCAGCTAAATCTTCTGGATGCTTTTGCGCCCAAATACTGCGTAAACTAAGTAATAGGCGCTCTTTCCCCGTCGTTTCCTTTATTTCCATTAGGGTCTGATTATATTGGAACAGCATTGGTGCTTTGCAGATTTGTAGCTGGTGTTTGATGGTCGATTCTAGGCTACTAAGCCCTGATAATAATTCTTGCTCTGCTTGTTTCGCGTCTGGTGTTTGACTCGAGTCCATAAACGAAAAGCCTTCGATAAGGCTAGGAGATGCGTTTTGGCTAAATTGTTTATTAAGATGGTTTAACTCTAAAGTTAAGGCTGGAAGTGTTGCCGTTAATCGTAACAAGGTTTTTTTGAACGCATCGATATTCGCCTTCATTTCAGCCAGTTTGTCATATACTGCGTTAACTTCATTGATTTCCCATGGGCTGGACATGACCCACTGCCGTAGTCTATCTATCTCGAAATCACTAAAGCCATATTGGTGTAGGGTTTGGCGATCATCTTGATGAATATTAGTTGTTTTGAGAGTTGTTTTGTCTACCATGGTTCCTCCTGAGATATCGCTAAACTAGCATTCGATATAGCAGCTTTAACAATATGTTTGCTCCACCAATCCATCATTTCTTTACGTCGTTCCAGATACTTTGCACGGTTATAGGCACTGCGAACCTGATTGCGGTCGGTATGGGCAAGCGCCGCTTCCACCACATCCCAATCAAATCCTTGTTCGTTTAACGCTGTGCTGGCTAATGAGCGTAGGCCATGGGCGGTCGTTCTATCCTGTAATCCCATACGCTTTAATGCCGCATTGGCTGTTTGCACATTGCAGTGGGTTTTAGGATCCCTATCCGCGGGGAAAAGATATTCACGATTGCCGCTGATGTGTTTTAGCGCGGTTAATATTGCGAGGCATTCATCCGAGAGCGGGACTATATGTTCACGGCTCATTTTCATTCGTTCAGCTGGGATCACCCATAGGCGCTCGTCAATATCAATTTCATCCCAGCGCGCCGCTGCAGCTTCGTTTGGTCGAGTCATAGTATGTAGCTGCCACTCGATTAAGAATCGTGTTGTCCGCCGAATGCTGGCATTAGCAATGGTGCGCATCAGTTCGGGGAGTTCTGCTGGTGGCATTGCCGCCATATTTTGCTTTTTAGGTTTCTTGAAGGCTGCTTTAATTCCCGACAAGGGGTTAGCATGGATTAAGCCTGTGTTGACGGCATAAACCATGATTTCGTTAATGCGCTGCGAAAGACGCTTTACCGTTTCGAGTGTACCTTTAGCCTCAATAGGTCGAAAAATCTTGATAACCATTGGCGCGGTGACCTGTCCTATCGGCGTTTTACCCAAATAGGGGAGGACATGCAGTTCTAGTGAGCTCCAGGTTTTTGCCGCATGTTCGCTAGTAATGCTATCCCGTTTTATTTCAAACCAGTCACTGGCTACTTTTTCAAAGGTGTTGACCTTTAATGCCGTTTCAGCGGCAATAGCTTGTTCTTTATGGAGTTTAGGGTCGATATTCTCAGCAAGAAGGGTTCTGGCATCTAAAACTAAAGCACGGGCTTTAGCGAGGGATATTGCGGGGTAGCTACCTAGACTTAGGTTGGTTCGTTTCTTATCTGATGGGCGAGTGTAGTTGAGTAGCCACAACTTAGAGCCATTGGGTTTGATCCTTAAACGTAGCCCTAAGCCATCAAACAGGTTGTACTCTTTTTCTCTAGGTTTAGCCGCGCGGATTTCGGTATCGCTAATTTGCTTGGTACTTTTTGCCATTTTGATACACCAAGTAGAACAAACTTCAATCAGTGTAGCCCTGGATGTATCTATTGCAAGCGGATATTAACGGATGAAAAAAGATGAAATAAAACAAGTAAAACTTGTAACTTATTGATTTTTGATAAAATAAGGCAAGAAAAAAGACGTCCTAGGACGTCTTCGTTCTTATATTTGGTGGAGGCGGCACTTGTTGAGCCAATTCTCTAACACACTGATTCTTATAGAAACCTGACGAGGTTTATGTAGCACAGAGTGTGGCACAATCGTTATGGCTGCACAATTGTTTATTGACCGACAGTATTATGTTTGACTCGAATCATTGAATTTTTAAGATTTTTCAATGATATTGGCGGTAAGTAAGGGTGAATATTATATAACGAAGGATGAATCGATGAAAAAAGTTAGGTCGCTGGTTTGTTTGATGTTTGTCTTTTGTTCGAGCAGTTATGCAGAATATGATCTGTCGCAAGCATGGCAATCAGACACATCAAAAGATGAATTTACAGGTAAGGTTACTTATTCTGCAACTGCTTATGCTGGAAGCTTTTTTAAGGGAGCTGATAAAAAGACGATATTTCTGGCTGATACCAGTCATTCTTTAGGTATCCGCTGTGATATAGCAACAGCTAACAGTATAGATTTCATGTTTACCTTTGGAGTTAAGGACGCTCTAGCAACCCCTAATTCAGCAGTCAGTGTACTTTTGAAAGTTGATGATAATCAGCCAGTTGAGCTATTAGGTCAACTTTATAGTAACTCTTACCGAGAGGGCTTCATTCGTTTAACTCCGAATAATCGGCAGCAGCTTCTTTCTGTAATCTCACAGGCTGCAGTAGGTAATAAGGTATTGATTCGTGTGTACGATGAAGGCAAGTCTACGATAGAAAATTATTCGGTGCTATTGAAGGGCTTTACTAAGAGCACATCTGAAGCATTAAAAGCATGTGCTGTTAACGGTGAAGATAAAAAACTTAGTGATGAAAATATAAAGCGTTTAACTGAAATAGAAAATGAAATCAAGCTGTTACAGTCAGAGCGAGATAAGATAAAAGCTGGATATTAGTTGATATATGTCTGCAAATAGAGAGGAAGTTTTAGTCGCTAATCTTTTGGCGAAACATGGGTTTGACGTTATATATGAACCTGATGGGAATATTCCTCCAGATATTTTGCTGGATGGACGCATTGCTGTTGAAGTTACAAGATTGAACAAACTGATATGCATTAATGGTCAGTACCGTCGTATCGATGATGACGCAAGCTCGATAATTGGAGTTCTCAAGAAAAGTATTAACTCTTCTAACGATTCTCTCCCTCCTAGATATCGAGTATCAGCCCATGTGCGTCGGCCTTTTGGGAACGCTAGGAAGTTATCGAGGAATGTCTCTAATGCTCTAGCAAATGCCGAGAAACGGTTATTATCAGGATCAAAGGAGTTTGTTAGGGAGTATGTTCCTAATACAAACGGTATGTCATTGTTTGTTCGCAAGAGTCCTTTGCAGCATAGCGAAGGTTTTTTATTAACTGGGGTTTCTGATTTAGATGCCGCATATCATGATGCATCCACCATTTTGGAAAGTGTCCGGTACTGCATATCAGAGAAGGAGAGCAAAGTTAAGAATTATCTGGAGCGTTATCCTGAATGGTGGCTGGTCTTAAGCGATACAATCACCTATGGTGGAGTGAGTGAATACATTGAATACATTAAAGAAAATTTATCAAAATCATGCTTTAGTCGGATAGTTATTATCAATAGTCTGTCGGGTGATATCCAAGCTGAAATACTCAGTGCTGACTAAAAGCAACTTCATCGTTGCTTTAGAATAATTCGCCTTACGCTTGAGAGAGATATACCAGTTTTCTTAGCTATATCTGTCTTAGTTAAACCCTCAGCAAGATACGATAATACTTCATCCGATTTAGCCTTTGCTGTCGGAGAACGCCCTTTGTATAGTCCTTTTTTTTTAGCTAATGCAATTCCTTCGGCTTGCCGTTCAAGCATTAACTCTCGCTCAAAGGTAGCTATAGCACCTACCATAGTTAGCATGAGTTTTCCTGTGGGAGTCCCTGTATCAATCCCAAGGTTCTGGATTTTCAGGGTGACTTTCTTAGCCGCAAGGAACTCTGCGATTTCCAGTAGGTGCCGAGTGTTTCTTGCCAGTCTGTCTAGTTTGGTAACGACGACTGAATCACCTTCACGTACGAACTCTAGCATCAGCTTGAGCTGTGGGCGGTCATCTTTAGCGCCGCTGACTTTCTCCTGAAATACCTTATCGCATGTACTCAGGGCGGCGAGCTGGGCGTCTAGGCTTTGTCCTGTGGTTGATACTCGGGCATATCCAATGGTTGCCATAATGGCTCTCCTTAGTTGGTCAATAGGGTCTAGGTTCACTGACCAAACGTGTCAAAAGTCGGAAATGGACCCATGTGACATGGTCTATGGGGTAATTCCCAAGGTGTCACATGGGCTTGGTTTATTGACTATGAATACAATGAGTTACTCAGCTTCTTGATCTGAATCACTCTCCTCGTTTTCCCATCGTTCTTCATCTGATAAATACCGCTCGACAAAGGCTTGGATGAGGATCGGCACTATGGTCAGTAGTGCGGCTTTAGCGACCGACTTCATTAATTCGCTAATGATGTTTCTCCTGTATGGCTGGCATTCAGGCAGCCGAAAGCCCACCACATGAACCCATGTAGTGATTTTCTGGTTAGTGCTGAATGGAATGGTGTTGGGGGATCAGTCCCAGTTGATGGTTATCAGATAGATATCATCGACTACGTAGCTTCTGAAGTTGGCTTCCCATAACCGATAAAGACCACTGAAATGGCTTAGCGGGTGAAATCCAACATAAGCCTGATACCCCGAACTCTCAGCGAAATTGAAGTCGATATCCTTTTCGAGTTCAGGGTAGTAGCGGCCTTGGTAGGCAAAGTCGGTGATATAGCAAACTTGCCACATGCTGGTGGCCTGTGAGTATTCCAAGCGGATTTCGACTGGGTGAAAGCCACCAGCATCGGCAGAGTAGCTTGGGTCACGAAAGTTAATCGTCACACCATGACTCACAATGGGCGGCAGATTCTTGAGCAGCAACCGCCGAATGATTTGCGTTAGGCTTAGCGTCATCGGCAATAAGCTTCTCGCGGCTTTGAGGTCAATCTGAATTGTTGGGGTCATATCCAGCCCCTCTCAGCAAAAGACACAACTTCATGGTGGCCAATCACTAGATGGTCTAAGGCTGGTACATCAATCGTTGCTAAGGCTTTCTTAAGACGCTCTGTGATGCGTCTATCAGCCTGTGATGGTTCAGATATGCCAGAGGGATGATTATGGGCAAATATCGCTGCTGCGGCATTCCTGCTAAGCACTAGCTTCACGACTTCCCTTGGATAAACCGAGGCTGCATCTATGGTGCCAAAGAACAGTTCTTCATAGGCTATCAAGCGGTGCTGGCTATCTAAGAGCATAACGGCGAATACTTCACGCTCGTAGCCACTCATACGTAGACGTAGATAGTCTTTCGTCAGGGTTGGTGTCGTGAATGCCGTTTGATATAGGGCAGAGTGACAATAACGATGCTCTATGATCGTGATTGCTTCCCTGATAATAGAATCTTCGCAGTTAGGGGAGGGGATATCGGGTTGATGATATGACATATTAACTCCTAATGTAATGTATTTACTCAGGATTCTTATGCCAGCTTCATTCGTCCGACTTGACTCGGGTATAAGGGATAAAACGGTCAGACATCCTTGTCTTAGTCGGACAATTTCAGTTTTGCGGGATTTGTTCGATCTCCCCATTTTCTAGGGGGATTCTTAGGAATTACTCATATAAAGAAAAGAACTGGTGCGAGTAATTTACCCCTATATAGAGTATTTTCAGACAGAGGAATTGGAATTGTGGTACAAACTTTATAACTTCATGTTTATAAATGATTAAGTTTGTACCACAAATTATGTCTTGTTGTTCCAATGTGCCAATTTTTTGAAACGGCTTGCACATAAAATGTCACTCGCAGGGGAGGCGAAGTACTCTTTGCTCCTTACCATCGATCAACATTTTGCTACGGCGGTATGGCTGTCCCTCTGTATCCAATAACTTCGCAAATTGAGCTAACTTTTGGTTGGTGTCTTTGATTAAGTTAGCGGTAACTGCTCGATCAAATGCGTCCCAATTATCTATCGAATCCACCGAAATATAAGGCTCTTTAGTTCTCGGGTGGATATAGGTTGCATTCTCTATACACTCCCTGCGTATAGTTGGTTCATGGAGTGGGTAGTCGAGTAAACGAGTTATTTTTAGCCAGTTATTCGCTTCACTCTCCTTCACCCTTATAATCTTATAGCCAAGTTGTTGTAGGTGAGCGTCTCGTTGCTTGTCTTTCCGCTGTTGCCTCACTGTTTGATGATAAGCTTCGTCAAACTCAAGGATGAATTGATCGGTAACCTCCCCTTCATCTAGCACTTTTACTATAAAATCAACACGATAATTTTCGATTTGGGCTTGTTCTTCTAGTTCACAGGAGCGAGCACATATACTTGTTCCTAGTCTTTCTATAAGTTTTCTCAGCTTTACTGCAAACAGTTGTTCAGCTCTCGCTCTACAAACAGGCGGTATGGGAACCCCTGTATATTCAGAGAGCTGTCTTAGCAAGTCACGATTATAGATAGCATTCGGGCCATGGGTGAGTAATATCATCGCATGCTTGACATTTAACTTATTGATATTTTTATAATCTTCGCACATTAACCATCTAGCATCCCCCCTTTCCGATATCGCTCCCTTGTCAATAGCCGCTCGTATGGCTCTACCTATCCATTGGGCATAGCGTTTATTTGAGCCGTGAACCAGTAGATAAAGCTTTCTCATGTTAAGAAACGGTTGCTCGTATTGGTTGTGTTCTTGAAGTATTCGTTTCTGCTCATCTAAATTATGGACACTTTCTAGTTCTGGAGGGCGGCACCAATATCCTCGAAACAGTTCGGCTAATTTGGTATCACTGAAATGGCGCTTAGTTCGTGAGTTCTCGATTAAGGACTGCCGATTCCTAAGGTATTCTTCTCTGTCAAACGGAGCTTCAACTACTCTATGCTGAGTAAAAGTTCGTGCTACAACTAGCGAAGCAGTATTCTTGAGAGGTCTTTGATTGGTACTATCTAGCTCATTAGCTGTATTAAGAGTGTTGTCATACTTTGAGCTTGAGAGTTTCAGTAAGTCGTTTAAAGTATTCATCTTACACCTCCACATCGCTAAGAGTTGACACGGGAGAGTAATGGAAAGCATCAGGCACTATTGGCTGAATATGTGCTGTGGCGGCTCCGTAGTCGATAGCATTTATCAGTGGAACTAAATGCGAAACTTCAGTACTGACTAGTCCACCATACTGACCGCCAGCGTGACCTAGCAAGCGGGAAATGTTTTCAGGATTTGCTTCAACTCGGCTTAGTTTGTCTTTGACAGAATGCCTAAAAGCATGTGGGGTAACATGCAGAGGTAATCCTAAATTATCCCTAAGTTGCTTAATAAACCATTCACTAGGCTTGTTGCTGTAGTTACCTTGTAGCAGACGAATGTTAGTAAATAAGCGTTCGCCTCCGTTTGCCCTTACATAATCAACAAAGGTGATAAACCCTATTCTTATCAGCTCATTATGAACAGGAATTGCTCGTTGGGCATTAGGTGTTTTCAAGTAATGATCTTCAGAGCTTTGTTCGACCATGAAGCACCAATGTTCTCCAAGCTTACGTATATTTCCCACACTAAGCTGCGAGATTTCACCTAGTCGCATGCCACTATAAGCGGCAATCAGCGGCAGCCAGAAATGGCTTGCATGCTGGATTTTCCTTGTCTTGATCCCTTTATGCTCAGCAAATAAGGGATGAGCAAAGATCTGCTTGGCTTCTTGGTCGGTTATCGGGTTACGTTTCGCCTGTTTCGATACTTTCGGCATGGGAATGTTATCGTCTGGCAAGGGATTTCGATTGATATACCCCATTGACTCACTCCATCGGAAAAACTCCCTGAGTCGATTCATATGATTATTGGCGGTGACAGAGCTAATTTGCATGCTGGCGGTATCAGTAGTGCAGTTTTTGATGCCATCCTTGTGGAGATCTTCTTGGGTCTTTCCTTTAATGAGTTTGGGCAGAATCCCTCTTAATGCTCTGCCGTGTTCACGGGTGAGAGTGCCGATTGCGACATCACCAAAAAAGCTGCTCGCAACCACTAGCGAGTGCTGGTACTGATTTATCGTCCTGACTTTCCATCCTTTGGCTTGATTCTCGCTAAGGTATTCCCCAATGGCCTGACCGAGTGGGACTATATTGGTGGAATTTATGGACGCGGGTTCAGTTCCCTTTGCGACATCTGAAGATGATTTTTCAGTTGACTGCTTTTGTTCTTCTTCTAAATCAATGGGTTGGTGATTTAGCATGGCCGAATAGATATCAGGTATACGGTCACAGACCATACGGGTGAGTTGATTGAGTTGTTCTGGGGGAAGAACTGGCTGCTCAGTATCAGCGAAATAGTCGTTAACGAGCCGTTGAGATTGACGTAGGTCGTTCAATCTTGCGGCTTCGGTTGTTTGACTTTTGAATAGTTGTAAGAAATCTATCCATATTTCATATTCATCTTCGGTTCTGGGGCTCGATTGCCAATCGGCCAGCTCCATACGATGGTAATGATGGATTATGTTTCTAGCTTGATTTTTCAGGGTTTCATAACAAGACGTCATTTGAGATTCCTCATGTGTTGACTGGTTAAACGTCTCGTAATTCAACCAAAAGCTGACTTTATTGGGGGGTTCAGGCCCGTCAACTCCACCTTTATGTTCGGTGGCAGCACTATGTCGTGTTCTCAAATAACTATCTGATAAAGAGATAGTTTGCTTGCTAATGAAACAATTGAGCAATAACGCTAACGTCCTAGCCTCTATTAAGTTGGCTGTCCGAAGCGAAACTCTCAACGTCGCATTTATACGCCTGTTGGGTAGCCTTTGTCTATACCACCAGACCGCATTTCGTTGATAGAGATAAGTCGGGAAAAGGGAAGCCATGTAGCACACTCCTGTAGCACAGTTGTGTCAGGCTCAGAAAAGAAAAAAGGACTGAAACCGTAATGGAATCAGTCCTTTAGGAAGGTGGTGGAGGCGGCGGGACTTGAACCCGCGTCCAGAAAACCTACATCCAAGGCGCTACATGCTTAGTCTTTCTATTGTTTAACCGTTTGAACTCCGAAAGACAGGATCCCACACGGTGAGTCCGGTACTGTTTCGCGGTTCACCCCCGGACAGGGTTCCCTCGCTAGCACGATGTGAGATGACCATCAAATCCACTGCCCATGTGCGAAACGTGTGGTAGATGGCTAGCGGCATTAAGCGGCTAGAGCGTAGTTATCGTCGTTTGCAACTATAACTTTGCGGCTTTTAACGAGGCCAACCGCCCCTCGGCATGCTCCCAGGGTTTCGTGAATCCTGTCGAATCCAGAATCGCCCCCAAGAAAGTTGATTGTAACTCGTAGCGTGGCGATAACCTAGTATCATTTGCTGCAAGTTCAATCGTTTGTTCATTATCCGCGCGTTTTTTCCTTTTTCATTACGCGGGCTTTTTCCACTTCCCACTCGCGTGCTTTGGTATCTTCACGCTTGTCGTGGTCTTTTTTACCTTTACCTAGGCCGATTTCTACTTTGACCCAAGCCCCTTTACGCCAGTACATGGAGATAGGGATAATCGAGTAACCTTGGCGCTCAACAAGACCGGCTAATTTGTCTAACTCTTTACGACTTAACAGCAATTTCTTCAGTCGAATCGGGTCGCACACCACATGGGTCGATGCGGTATTAAGCGGAATAATGGTACAGCCATGCATAAAGGCTTCGCCATTTTTTAAGAAGACGTAGCAGTCCGATAGGTTCACTTTACCCATGCGGATAGACTTCACCTCCCATCCCATGAGGGAAATGCCAGCTTCCATTTTTTCTTCGAAACGGTATTCGAAGGTTGCGCGCTTATTGCGTGCGATCGTCGCAGGCGCGGCTTTTTTTGAGTTTTTCTTTACCATAGTGGCGCCATTATACGCACGGTGAATCAATTTGAAATGGATATAAGGGTTTATTTGAGCTATTTCAAGCCCTCATCAATTTATTGCTGTTTTTTTATGCGGTTTTGCTTAGTCATCATAGGGATATGTGAGGGGTGCGTTTTTTAAGTATCGTGGTAGAATCCAAACCAATTTTGTTAGCTTCCCTAGAGAGTAGGGCGCGCGGAGTTCGCTTGAGACAGCGTGTTTACTTAGATTGAGAGTGCCAAGCCCTATGCCGCAAATTTCTCGAAGTGTGTTAGTTCGTTTTAGTGCGATGCAAATGTATGATTTAGTCAATGATGTTGAGTCGTACAAAGAGTTTTTACCCGGTTGTGTTGGCGGTAAAGTGCTTGAGTTTGATGGTAAAACCATGGTGGCCTCGGTCGATGTGAGTAAGGCGGGGATCCGTAAGACCTTCACTACGCGCAATCAGGTGGTGCCGGGAAAGAGTATCGAGTTAAGACTTGAAAATGGGCCTTTTAAACACTTATTCGGCCAGTGGCGTTTTACCGAATTGACTGAAGATGCCTGTAAGGTGGAGTTTGACTTAAATTTCGAGTTTTCCAGCTCATTGGTCGATATGGCTTTTGGTAAAGTGTTTAATGATCTTATGGTGTCAATGGTGACGGCATTTACCAGCCGCGCTAAGGTAATTTACAGTGACAAATGAAGCAGATAAGTTCGTCGTCGATGTTATTTATGCACTGCCGACTCAGCAAAAGGTGATTTCGGTTAGCGTATTGCCCGGCACGAGCGCGATTGACATAGTGCGTCAAAGCAATATGGTGAGTTTTTTCCCTGAGATTGATTTAGAAACGGTAAAGCTTGGGGTGTTTAGCAATGTGGTTAAGCATGACCAAGTGATTTTACCGGGGCAGCGTGTGGAGATTTATCGCCCGCTGATCGCCGATCCTAAGGATGTGCGCCGTCGCCGTGCCGATAAGGCTAAGGATGAAGGTCGTGCCAATAAAGTGACTGGTGGACGGGTGTCTTAATCTGTCCGCAACACGAACAAACAAAAAGCGCCATGAGCGCTTTTTGTGTTTAAGGCAAGTGTTAAACCAGTGTGCTTACTTGATTGGCTTTTGAACTTGCGCTTCGGTTTGATTTTCTTTCACTAATGGCTTTTCATCCGGGCGCTGTGCTGGCACGAGCGGCGCAGATTCAGCGGTGTTGGCCATAGGTAACTTACTCTGCTCAAGCGGCGTATTAAACTCTGGGCTTAATTCATAGTCGCCCTTCACTAAGCTTAATTTGTTACCGGTAAAGTGCAGGATCAGTTCTTTGTGGGTAATGCTCGCATCACGGCCACTCTTATAGTGGTACACATAATACCAAGTGTCATCGGCAAAGCTGTCACGCAATACTGGGCGACCAAGAATGTATTCGGCCTGCTCTTTGGTCATGTCGATACGCAACTTTTCAACCTGTTGCGGCTCCATGTAGTTGCCTTGCGGAATATCGGGCTTATAGATCAGCCAATCAAACACGCTACAGGCACTGAGCGAAACTGAGAGCGCAATGGCGCTCAGCAGGGTAAGACTTTGCTTTTTATTGATCATTGTATGCGCTACTTCTGAAAATCTGGCGGCCATCATACCCAAGCACTCCCCCTTATGACAAGGGTAATTGGGCGTTGCGGCGCTTATCGTTGCAATTGTGTGAGTTTTCGACCTAAGCGGCGCGTTTTAGTTCGCGATGAGTGAAGATTTTTATGCTGATGATTGCGCCTAAATAAGCTGCCCCGCGGTAAATTGCGCTGAAAAACCGTAAAGTTAAGCAAAGTCGAAATAGTCATGTAGCAATGTTGTGAAAACATGGGTAAAGTTGTGAAAGTGTTTTACTTTGATGGTGTTAGCATTTTCTCGCGACTTTAGGGAGTAGCATAGGGTTTAGCGGTTGCTATCAAAGTTATGGCTTGAGTTCATCAATAAGCCTGCGGTAGTGCATTTTTAGGAGAGACCATTGGGATCACTCGTTTGTGTGGGTACGGGGTTACAGCTCGCGGGGCAAATTAGCGTATTAAGCCGCAGCTATATTGAACATGCCGATATTGTATTTTCACTCTTACCCGACGGTTTCTCGCAGCGTTGGTTGACGAAGCTCAACCCCAATGTCATCAATTTGCAGCAGTTTTATGCGCAAAATGGTGAAGTTAAAAATCGCCGAGACACCTACGAGCAAATGGTCAATGCCATTCTAGATGCGGTGAGAGCGGGTAAAAAAACCGTGTGTGCACTCTATGGTCATCCGGGCGTGTTTGCCTGTGTATCCCATATGGCTATCACTCGCGCCAAGGCCGAAGGGTTTTCGGCCAAGATGGAGCCGGGGATTTCGGCCGAAGCTTGCCTGTGGGCAGACTTAGGGATTGACCCAGGTAACTCAGGGCATCAAAGCTTTGAAGCCAGCCAGTTTATGTTTTTCAACCATGTGCCGGATCCCACCACTCACTTATTACTCTGGCAAATCGCGATTGCGGGCGAACATACCCTAACCCAATTTCATACCTCGAGTGATAGGTTGCAGATCCTCGTGGAGCAGTTAAATCAATGGTACCCGCTCGAGCATGAGGTGGTCATCTACGAAGCGGCTAATTTGCCAATCCAAGCCCCGCGTATCGAGCGTTTACCTTTAGCTAATTTACCCCAAGCACACTTAACGCCGATTAGTACGTTGTTAATTCCGCCAGCAAAAAAGCTGGAGTACAACTATGCTATTTTGGCTAAGTTAGGGATCGGTCCCGAAGATTTGGGCTAAATTGAAGTGTGATATTGAGTCATTATTAACAATAAGGAATAAGTATGTCTGCATTATCGGATTTTTTTACCCAGTTAGGCCAAGATGCGCAGTTAATGGAAGACTATAAGCAGAATCCTGAGGCGGTGATGCGTGCCCATGGATTAACTGATGTAGAAATTAACGCTGTAATGACTGGGGATATTGAAAAGCTAAAAGTCTTGAATGGCGACCAAAATTATCAAACCTTTGTTTTAGTTAATCACGGTAATAATTAACTTATCTTGAAACGGTTGCGTTGCGCCCTATTAGCCATCTTTGCTTTGTGTTCGACAGCGTTGATGGCTAACTCTCTCGATTTTGATCAGGCACTCAATGAGCTTGATGTATTACTGCAATCTGATCTTAGCGCAGCGCAGAAAAAACTGGCCGAATATGAGACCGTATTTAGCGGATTAACCCCGACACAAAAAGGCAGACTAAGAATTGACAGAGCCATTAGTTATATTTTTGTCAGTGAATATGCCAAAGCGTTAGACGATTTACATCAGGCCGAAACCTTAATCACAAGTTCTGAGTTATTAGCGTCAGTTTATAGCTATCAAGCCACTGTCTATATAGGGATGCGCGACTATGACAAAGCCTTGTCGGCTGTCGCCAAAGCATTAGCCCTAGTGGTGAATATCGATGATATTACGATTAAACGTCACTCCTATCTAAGAATTGCCAATATTTATTCTGAAATGGATGCTTATAGCGATATGGGCCTCTATGCCAATAAGGTGTTACAACTCGCTCAGGAAACCGATATCCGCGATATTTGCCATGCCAAATTGCTGCGGGCGATTTACTTGCTCGGTGTGAAAAGTCCCGACGCCTTCGATGCCTTCGAAGATAGCCGTCAATATTGTGATGCGAAGCAATTTCCCCTTTTAGCGACTATGTCGATGAAAGGCAAAGGGATGGTTTTGCAGGAGCGGGGTGACTATTTAGACGCGAGAGCGATTTTACTATTAGCGTTAAAAGGGTATGAAGCTTTTCAATTTCAATTAGAAATCAGCCATGTGCATGCACTACTTGCTGAGAATTACTTTGCAACGGGTGAGCTGGTTCAAGCCAAAAGTCACGCAGTTAAAGTGCTCACATTTCCCGATGATAATAGTTATATCGAACATAAGCATATTGCCTACAAAGTGTTTGCCGAGTTGATGGCGGCGGACAAACAATTTGAGCAAGCCTATGAATACTCCAGAAAAGAGCAACATTATAATCAACTGATTTTTGATGAGTCGAAGATGAAAACCCTTGCTTATCAATCGGCTAAGTTTAATGCTGATGAGCAGGCGCGTGAAATCAACTTGCTGAATAAAGAGCGTGAACTTTACATCGCCCAGCAAACGGTAAAAGAGCGTGAGTATACTAATATGCTGATGTTTATCACGATATTAGTTGGCGGGCTGTTTTTCCTCGCGATTTTGTTAGTCGTGGGCAATTTGCAAAAACGGCGTTTTATGCGCATGGCCAGAATGGATGCATTGACGGGCGTGCTTAACCGTGGTGCGGGGCAAGATCTGGGTGAAAATCTGTTTGTGCAAGCCGCTGCCCGAGGGGGCGATTATTGCGTGATTTTATTCGACTTGGACCATTTTAAACGGATTAATGATTCCTACGGCCATGGTACGGGTGACTGGGCGCTGAAAAAAGTCGTGGAAGTATTAAAACCCCATGTCCGCAATGGTGATGTGTTTGCCCGGATTGGCGGCGAAGAATTTGCGTTGTTTTTGCCCTATGCCAATGAGGAAAAGGGGATGGAAGTTGCCGAACAATGCCGTCGACGACTCGAAGCCATTGATACGCATCTCTCGGGGCATAAATTTACTATCACCGCGAGCTTTGGGGTTAGCGGTATGACAAAAGAAGACTTAAGCCTAGACCCTCTGCTGCACCGTGCCGATATGGCGCTGTATGCCGCAAAATCCAATGGTCGTAACAGTGTATTTTGTTATGAGGACGCTTTAGCCTCAGATAAACGCGCCACCAATATTACCAGTCAGTTTGCAAGGCAGTAGGGTACGAGTTGTGTTTTCTGTGTAACTGACTGTTTAGGCTAATGTGACGCGGTTTTCTTCTTTCGCTGTTTCGCTTGTTTCTTGCGTTTTTTCGATGATTTTTAGGCCAATTTTTCACACTTTTTCCTGCCTAACTAGAGTATGATTGCCAGCGGTAGCCGAAGCTTTTTTGCTTATGGCTATACCTATTTTTGCCTTTCGCTAACGTTGTGGAGCCCTAATGGAAGAGTCGAGTCTGCTCACTTCTGTACTGTTATTTTTATTGGCCGCGGTGATTTTTGTGCCCTTGGGCAAACGTTTTGGCGCAGGACCGATTCTGTCTTACCTCGCTGCCGGGGTGATTTTAGGCCCCGGAGGCATGGCGCTGGTGTCTGATCCCGCTGCCGTGCTGCATTTTGCCGAGCTGGGTGTGGTACTGATGTTGTTTGTGCTTGGGCTTGAAATCAATCCGAGCAAGTTATGGGAGCTGCGCAGTGCCATCTTTGGTCTCGGCAGTGGTCAGTTACTGCTTTCTTGGGCGGCAATTGGCGGTTTAGCTTGGGGATTTGGCTTATCCATAGAGGCGGCATTAGTGGTTGGCGCGGCGTTATCATTATCATCGACGGCTTTCGCGGTACAACTGATGAGCGAACATCGACTACTGACCACTCCGCTTGGCCGCGATGCCTTTGGGGTGTTGTTAATGCAAGATCTCGCCGTGATCCCCATGTTGCTATTAACCGCTTACCTTGCACCTAATTCGGCCCAGATTGAGCACCATGCGGTGCCATGGTATTGGACCTGCGTGGCCTTAGTGGGCTTTGTGTTAGTGGGCAAATATCTGTTACCGCGGGTACTTAAGCTTGTTGCCAGCAGCGGGGTTCGTGAGGTGTTAACCGCCTTTGCATTATTGCTGGTGATGGGTAGCGCCGAATTGATGGAGTGGCTAGGGTTGTCGGCAGGTATGGGCGCATTCTTAGCCGGAATTATGTTGGCGAACTCCAGCTACCGGCATCAGCTCGAAACCGATATCGAACCTTTTAAGGGCTTACTGCTTGGGCTGTTTTTTATGGCCGTGGGCATGAGTATGGATCTCAAGCTGTTTTTAACCGATCCCTTACTCATTCTCGCAATTTTGCTGGGCATGCTGCTGATTAAGACTCTCGTGCTGATGCTGCTTGGCCGTTTACGACACCATGCATGGCGTCCGAGTATTGCTCTAGGCCTTATCTTGGCCGAAGGCGGTGAGTTTGCCTTTGTGCTGCTGTCGCAGGCGCAATTATCCAGCATAGTGGATGATAAAATCGCCCAAATCTTAGTGCTCGCCATCGGTTTATCCATGGCAGTCACGCCGATGATTTTCACGCTTTTTAGAGCCACTAAACCTAAGGTGGTGGATACACGTTTGCCCGATACTATTAATGTGACTGAATCTGAGGTGGTGATCGCCGGATTTGGGCGGGTGGGGCAGATCACTGGGCGTATTTTAGCGTCATCGGGTATTCCGTTTGTGGCCTTGGATAAGGATGCCAGCCATGTGGATGTGATCCGCAAATACGGTGGTGAGGTCTATTTTGGCGATGCCAGACGTTTAGATATGTTGATGTCGGCGGGGATTGCACGTTCGCGCCTGTTGCTGCTGGCCGTTGATAATGTTGAGGATTCGATTGAAATTGCCCAGCAGGTGAAAACCCATTTCCCCCATATCAATATCGTTGCTCGGGCGCGGGACCGTAACCATGCCTATCGATTAATGAGTCTTGGGGTGACCGATGTGTTCCGTGAAACCTTTGGTTCGGCTTTATCCGCTAGTGAGAAGATTTTGCAGGGCTTAGGTTTATCGCAGGTGCAAGCCAATGAACGGGTGAAGATTTTTGCCGAGCACGATAAAAAGCTGGTGATAGCCAGCTCGGCCCATCAACATGATTTAGCCAAGCTCCTTGATTTATCCAATAAAGGAAAAGCTGAGTTGGAGTCGCTGATGCGTGGCGACCGGGAGAATGTCAGTTAAGTCAGCTGGCTAAAACAAACAAGAGAGCCGATGGGCTCTCTTGTTGTTTATGGGCTTAAGGAAAATGCTTAGAAACTGTAGCTATATTGCAGCTTCACATTACGCTCTTCGCCTGGCATACCACCGAGGAACATGGCCTTACTGTAATAGTCTTTATTGAATATGTTGTTGATATTCAATTGTAACTTCCAGGAGTCGGTGGCGTAGCTGATGGCTGAATCGACTAAGGTGTAGCTAGGCACATAACCATCAGGGATACCGAATGAGCTTGAGTGCGTGCTTCTATCATCCACATACTTGGCACCTAAACTCAGCTCAATAGGGCTTGAGAAGGCAAACCAGTCTGCACCATAGGTTACCCAAGCACTGGCGGTCACATAGGGCACACCTTTTTGACGGCTGTCGTAGTTGGCTTTGTCGTTCGGGTTTTGTTTATCCCTCGCATCCTGATACATGCCGTTCAGGTTGATGCGCCAGTTATCGTTTAGGTGGGCATTGAGATCCAACTCGACCCCTTGGGTATCTTCGCTGCCATCGTAAAAGTACACCGGCACCTCGGCACCTGACACACCAGCGTTATAGTCGGGGTTGGTGTAAGGCACATTTGTGCGTGAGCTTTTAAAGAACACCAGTGATGCTAGCATCTGATCGTCAAAGGCTTTAAAGCGCATACCGAGATCGTTACTGACAGATTCTGAGTCTTCGCGGTCGGTATTTTCCCCAGTGATAGAACCTAAAATGCTATAGGCGGTGCGGCCCTTTGAGTGATTGACGAAAAATGATAAATCGTCAATGGGCATATAAGTTAAGCCCAAGTTGTAGGTGGCACCGTTATCTTTGCTATCTTCCTCTGGAGTGGGGCTCGCTTGACTCGCGCTGTAGCGCTCATCCACACCTAAGTGCTCATAGCTCTGTTTGATTTCGTTAAAGGCCACGCCAACACGGGTGGTAAAGCCATAACCTAAATAACCCACATGTTGCACGCCTAAGCCCCAAGCGCTGACTTTTTTGTTGTAGTTGGCGGTTTTGAGCGGATCGTAGTCGGCAAATTTACCCGTTCCCCAGTTTGGATTGCGGATATCGTAAATGTACGGTAGCGAACCACGGTAAATCACTTCACCTTGTTTGTTTTTAATGACTTGATCCGCATCGTAAATCGAGAATTGCTCGAGGCGAATATCGCGGTCTTCGTAGTTAGCATTCACCAGCAATTCGTTGTCGATATTGCCGATTTGGAAGTCGTAACGTAGATCGGCAAAATACTGCCACGAGGTTTCTTCGGCATCGAGCTGGCGGTATTCCTGACGTCTGGCGGCAAAGGGATAGAGCACACCATTTTCAACCAGTGGCGCGCGGGGATCTTCGTTAATCACATCAGTCGGTACGCCGCCAATCTTGATTTTGCGCTTCCAGTACACATAGTTGTAAGCGCCAGTTTGACGAGCAAAACCTGTGGTGTAGTCGCGATATTGCAACTGCTGGTTGAGGAACAGATTATCGGTAAAGTAGATATTGTGGGTCAGCTTGAATCTCAGCTCTTCACCTTCGTTATCTTTTGCCATGGGAGAAATTAATCCCGCGTCACCGAAGGAATAGGGAGTTAAGCCATCACCACTGGCGAGTGATGCCGCCAATTGCTGACGCTGCTCGTCGGTTAGCTGTATGCCTTGACCCTTAGGATCGTTAATCAAATCTTGCCAAGTGACTTCGCCCGCGGTTTTACCGCCGACAGAATCGGCATTGTAGATACGGATTGGATGGCCGATGGAGTCAACGGCAATGGCGTCTTTGATATACGCACCTGATAGCATCAGATCTTGGCTATCACTTAATACCCACTTGAGTGAGCCGAACACTTCATCACGGTCGGCGCCTAAATCACGGTAACCTTCACTGCGGGCAGTTTTGGCAACTAAGCGATAAGCAAGATCATCTGTGATTCCACCCGTGCTATCGATGGCGAGCGAGTAGGTCTCCCATTGGCCAACTTCAGTGGTGATTTTGTGTTTGGATTCAAATTGCGGTTTCTTTTCAATCAGGTTGATCACGCCGCCCGCGCTGCCCATGCCGTAGAGTCCAGTAGCAGGCCCTTTTAAAACCTCAACGGATTCCACATTGGTTAGGGAGCGAGTGGGGTTAAAGGTATTGCCAAGGCCGGCACCGCCATACATGCCGTCATAGGTGTAGTTTGCGCCAAGACCGCGAATAACCAAGTTATCCCCAATGCCGTAGTTATTGCCTGCTTGAGTCACCCCACTGATATTGCGGATCAAGTCCTGCAGATTATCGACTCCTTGGCTGTTAATCAGCTCTTGGTCAATGATAACAACCGCCGCAGGGGTTTCCATTAAGGACATATCTGACTTAGTCGCCAGCCCTGAGTTTTTCACCACAGAGTTTTGTCTGCCGTATACCGTTATGCGTTCGACGTTTTCATCGCGAGCGGAAGGTGTGTTATCGGCGTAGGCTGTGTGTGGTAAAGCACTGAGGCAGGCGAGTGCAATAAGTGATAAGCGAAATACAGGCTGTAATACTGGCATTGAAAGTCCCCCAATCAGAAAGGTCGCGAATGATAATGATTTTCATCTACTTTGCAACCCCTTGTTTGGCGCTTAAAAGACCATGAACCTTGGTTATCTTTACATACGAAATACGGTTAACTGCGTTGGGGATAAAGACCTTCACTATCACCTGTTGCCCTCATTTGAAGCAACACAGGGTCAGAATTCTAATTTGTTTCATTTTTTTTATAAAAAAGTGATTTATTTTTTGGGTTAACCATATCGACTCGGGTTTTTGATCGAGAAACATAACCCGTGATCCCTGTCACTCTCTCCCTATTTATTTGACTGTTTACGTAAACGTAATAGTTAAACGAGTGTTTAAATTTTTATTCTGTTTCTATTTTGTTAATTGCTTGGTTTTGTTGATTTTTACCGCTTTCCTCCGGGTGGAGTTCAAAACGCGCACAGGTTTCTACTTAGGTCGAATAGGTCAAAAATGCTGTATATTTAAATTTTCAATTGGTAATTAAATTACGTGTAAAATTACAATGAGCTTTGAGTGGTAAAGTTGTCTGACAAATTTCACGATAAGAAAAAACTCATTTAGCTTAAATTTTTAAAGTTGTTGTTTATCAGTCATTTGAGTTGCATTCTTTGTCTTGGTCAGACCAATTTTGAGAGGTTTTTTGGTCAAGTTATTGAGCGGTTATGGCACTTTTGGATAGTTGCAAATACAAATGTTTGTCTGTAAGTTTTGGTTCTAAACGAACATTTGAATGTTTTTAGGTGAATGTTTGTACATGTTACTCATGTCTTTGCTGGTAACGAGTCGTAAACGAGCAAAAGGTTAGCCTCTTGGGAGGGCGAGAAGATGACGGAACACACTTTAGGTGAACAGCAATTGAATTCGACACAGAATAAGGCCACTGCGAATGGCACTCTGGCCTTAGTGGGAAATACCATACCAGGGCAGGAGGTGATTTTTACCGAAGGCGCGCTGGCGTTGCTTGAGTCACTTTGCCGTGAATTTGCGACAGAAGTGCCCACCTTACTCGCCAAACGTAAAGATAGACAGGCGCGTATCGATAAAGGGGCTTTGCCTGACTTTTTGCCTGAGACTCGCGCTATTCGTGACGGTGCATGGAAGATCCGTGGCATTCCGAATGACTTACTCGACCGCCGTGTCGAAATCACCGGACCAGTTGAACGTAAGATGGTGATCAATGCACTCAATGCCAATGCCAAAGTGTTTATGGCGGATTTTGAAGACTCCTTAGCACCGAGCTGGCAGAAAGTGGTTGAAGGTCAGATTAACCTGCGTGATGCCGTGCGCGGTGAGATTGAATACACAGCGCCAGAAACCGGTAAACACTACAAGTTAGGCCCAAATCCTGCAGTATTAATCTGCCGTGTGCGTGGCCTGCACTTAAAAGAGAAGCACGTTGAATTTAACCAGCTGTCCATTCCCGGCGCGTTATTCGACTTTGCGATGTACTTTTATCATAACTATCGCCAATTGCTGGCGAAGGGCAGTGGTCCTTACTTCTATATTCCTAAACTCGAGAGCCATATTGAAGCGCGTTGGTGGGCAAAAGTGTTTGCTTTTGTTGAAGAAAGATTCTGCCTGCAGCCTGGCACAATCAAATGTACCTGTTTGATTGAGACCTTACCCGCGGTGTTTGAAATGGACGAAATTCTCTATGAGTTACGCTCAAACATTGTCGCGCTGAACTGTGGTCGTTGGGACTATATCTTCAGCTATATCAAAACATTAAAGCGTCATAGTGACCGTGTATTACCGGACCGCCAAGCGGTGACCATGGATACGCCTTTCTTAAGCGCCTATTCAAGACTGCTGATCAAAACCTGCCATAAACGTGGCGCACTGGCGATGGGCGGCATGGCAGCCTTTATTCCAGCGAAGGATCCCGCTCAGAACGAAACCGTGTTGCAACGAGTGCGTAAGGACAAAGAGCTTGAGGCTCGTAATGGTCACGATGGTACTTGGGTCGCTCACCCTGGTCTTGCGGATACGGCGATGGGGATCTTTAACGAATACATAGGCCAAGATCATCAAAACCAATTGCATATCACCCGTGATGTGGATGCACCGATTCTCGCCGCAGAGTTATTAAAACCCTGTGATGGCGAGCGTACTGAACAAGGGATGCGCCTGAATATTCGCATCGCACTGCAATACCTTGAGGCGTGGATCTGTGGCAACGGTTGCGTGCCGATTTACGGATTAATGGAAGATGCGGCAACGGCGGAAATCTCCCGCGCCTCGATTTGGCAATGGATCCAACATGGCAAGTCACTCTCAAACGGCAAACCCGTCACTAAACAATTGTTTAAGGACATGCTGGTGGAAGAGTTAGCGAATGTGAAAAAAGAAGTGGGCGGTGACAGATTCACCCACGGCAAATTTACTCAAGCGGCGGTATTGCTTGAGGATATTACCACTTCGGATGAGTTGGTCGATTTCTTAACCTTACCCGGTTACGAGATGCTAACGGCTTAATGATTAGCGTTTTAATGCTGTAACACTGAATGCGTTTACATGGAATGCGTTATGGCGGTCAAGCCGCCAATTAAACCAATGGGCAGGGTGAGGCTGTGGGGCAGCTTCACTTGCTACAACATCACAGAGAAAGGAGTGACACTATGACTAAGGCAACACAGACTTCACGTCAGGCACAGATTGACGCGATCAAAAAAGATTGGGCTGAGAATCCACGTTGGAAAAACGTGCGTCGCCCATACACTGCAGAGGAAGTTGTGGCACTTCGTGGTTCTATCGTACCCGAAAACACCATTGCTAAACGCGGTGCCGCTAAACTGTGGGATTTAGTCAACGGTGGCGCAAAAAAAGGTTATGTGAACTCGTTAGGTGCACTGACTGGCGGCCAAGCGGTACAACAGGCGAAAGCCGGTATCGAAGCAATTTACCTGTCTGGTTGGCAAGTGGCGGCCGACGCTAACTTAGCGGGCACTATGTACCCAGACCAATCTTTATACCCAGCAAATTCAGTACCTGCTGTCGTTGCTCGTATTAACAACTCTTTCCGCCGTGCAGACCAAATTCAGTGGAGCAATGGTGTTAATCCGGAAGAAGAAAACTTTGTCGATTACTTCCTGCCGATTATTGCCGATGCGGAAGCGGGTTTTGGTGGCGTACTGAATGCGTTCGAGTTGATGAAGTCGATGATCGACGCTGGCGCCGCCGGTGTGCACTTTGAAGACCAATTGGCCTCAGTGAAAAAGTGCGGCCATATGGGCGGTAAAGTATTAGTGCCGACCCAAGAAGCGGTACAAAAGTTAGTTGCAGCGCGCCTTGCAGCCGACGTGAGCGGTGTTGAAACCTTAGTTATCGCTCGTACCGATGCGAACGCAGCTGATTTATTGACCTCTGATTGCGACCCATACGATCGTGACTTCGTGACTGGCGAGCGCACCAGTGAAGGTTTCTACCGCGTGAAAGCGGGTCTGGACCAAGCGATTTCTCGCGGTCTTGCCTACGCACCTTATGCGGATTTAATTTGGTGTGAAACCGCTAAGCCTGACTTAGAAGAAGCCCGCCGCTTTGCTGAGGCAATCCATGCTCAGTACCCAGACCAATTACTGGCCTACAACTGTTCACCTTCGTTCAACTGGAAGAAAAACTTGGACGACGCGACGATTGCGCGCTTCCAACAAGAGCTGTCGGACATGGGCTACAAGTACCAGTTCATCACTTTAGCGGGTATCCATAACATGTGGTACAACATGTTTGACCTGGCTTACGACTACGCTCGTGGTGAAGGTATGAAGCATTATGTCGAGAAAGTTCAAGAAGTTGAGTTTGCTGCAGCGAAGAAAGGCTACACCTTCGTCGCGCATCAACAGGAAGTGGGTACTGGTTACTTCGACCAAGTCACCACAGTGATCCAAGGCGGTCATTCATCGGTGACTGCACTGACTGGCTCGACCGAAGAAGAGCAGTTTTAAGCGAAGTCTGTTGTATCGTGAATAGGTTCTACCCGTAAGATGTTGTACCCGTAAACCCTGTGTTTAGCTGCATTGCAGCTGTTGTCCCCCGTGCAGTTCGCCTACATGTGCTGCACGGGTTTTTAAGTCAAACCTTGTGACTTAACTTCCTACCCAGTCAATACATTGCTTGCCTGAGCTTGGCGACTCTTTGAGTCGCTATTTTTTATCTAATTGATTATTCTGGTGCAACTCTGACTCGAGTTGGTGCAAATTTTTAACCGTTTTACAATAACTTAATTCTATCTCATTGTTATTCAATGGCTATTTATCTTGGCCTAAATAATGCTGTGAATTGACGGTAAAACTTGGCATTCATAGAGAGGTCACCGTCATGAAATATTACAGTCGTCGTTTAGTCAAACCTGAACATTTAAATCCTGCAAATACCCTATTTGGCGGCCAGTTATTGAGTTGGATTGACGAGGAGGCGGCCATATTTGCTGCGTGCCAGATGAAGAGCAGCAGCCATGTGACTAAGTTGATTTCTGAGATCAATTTTATGACGCCAGCGCGCCAAGGGGATGTGTTGGAATTTGGCTTGGAGCTTGTCAGCCTTGGCCACAGTTCCATTACGGTTAGTTGCCAAGTGCGTAATAAGATGACGCAAGCGCCTGTAGTCAGTATCGATAAGATGGTGTTTGTGAATGTGAATGCACAGGGGTTACCCGTGCCCCATGGTATTCGTGCCAATGCGGCCTAGGGGTTGAGACCCGATAAAGCAGAGTGACGCATGGGCGTCACTCCGAATCTTCTGTCAGTTCTTCTTTGACCGATTTCACCGCATCCCGTGAGGCATGACCTATGGCTTTGGTGGTGTCGCGGGTGGCGTGGCCAATCTCTTTGGTGGTGTCGCGAGTGGCATGACCAATCTCTTTCGTCACATCTTTAGTGGTGGTGCCTATGGCGCGACCCGCATCCTTTAAATCGGCGCAGGCAGTGGTGGCCAGTAGCAGTGGTAATATTATGAGCGTGGCTTTTTTCATTGTACTCATCCTGAAAACTAACGGTTGTTAAGCAAGATACCAAATACTGCTGTACCGCGCCTTAATAATCTGAAAATCCAATCATCGAACCCCAATCTTTTGAGCCCAATTTTGGGAGTAGGGATAATGCATAAGTTTGCTTGAGTGAAGCTTAAATGTCTCTGGCTCAAGATAACGAGGCGGCGGATTAACGACGGTTTAAGAATGGTTTGATTAACAAGGTTAAAACAAAATGCCAGAGTATTAACTCTGGCATTGTTGCTATTTCACTTAGCGATTAATCGCTTGTGTGATACGTCACTCTCAAGCAAAGCACTATGAGGCTTGGTCAAGTTTAGCTAAACGCTGCTGATAGTCATCAATCAGGTGCTGCATAATTTCTTCTGGCGCAGCCTCGTCACAGCAGGTATCGAGGAAGATTTTAAAGGTGACGAGCGCGTGACCATCATTTTTAAGCCTATCACTTTGCATGGAGAAGTAGGCTTCTTCATTGTCGGCTTTACGGACAACAAACTTACTGGTTTCGAAGGATTTACTGCCTGAGAGTTCGTGCCATTTGGTGATACGGTTTAAGGCAATTTCACTGGATTGATTTAATTCGATGTGGTTTAACCAACTCACTGGATGTTCGGGATCTTTGTAATGCGGACATCTAACTGTGTAGTTATATACATGAGTAATTGCTGTCATAGCGTACCTACCTGTTGAGGATGTTGCTGCCATCATAGGCATCGTTTTTGAATTCGGTCAATCATTAATTGCGCTGATATCGTCCGAGTTAAATCACAGTTTTTACAAGTGTTTTTATATAAAAATGAGTCGGTTAATTCATTTCTATTCAGTGTTATTTAGCATGAGTTTTTAACGAATATCTATGTGCTATCTCTCAGTTTTGCACTCAAATTCGTTTTTGCTTAATTACTGCGCAATAAAGCAGCAAATAAGCAACAGGATCTACATGGTGCTGTGAGTCATTAAACAGTAGCAAATTATTGGGGAGGTGTAGGGGCGGGCGCTAAAAGGGACAGAGGCCCATTCCTTAGAATGGGCCTCTGAGCTGGCTTCATCTTTTGCAGGGAAAAAGCGAACTGGAGCCAGTCTAGCGGATTTGTAACAGCATGTAACCCACCAAGATCACGTTTTTACGCTATTGGAGCGATTTTTCGATCTATGGGATCCCAACTGTCGAAGATTAAGGCGCTACGGCGGTTTTTTACATAATGGCGTAGTGAAAAATTGGTTGGAACAGCCCAAAAGAAAGGCCCAAACAAGATCCCTTGTTTGGGCCGATTCTCATGTCGTTAGCTTGCGCTAGCCGAACAACATCCTGTCAATTGGCGCGCGACAGACGGCATTAATGCGAATGCTCTATAACGCGGGTTTATAACGCGTTAGTGAAGATCTGGCAGATCTCTTCATGGGTTGCCTGTTTAGGGTTAGTGAAACCACAGGCATCCTTTAAGGCGTTTTCGGCCAGCGTTGGAATATCTTCCGCTTTAACCCCGAGTAACGTCAGGTTTTCTGGAATGTTTACCGCAACGGATAGGGCCTTAATCGCGGCGATCGCCGCCGCAGCACCTTGTTCATCGGTCATATTGGCTACATCGACACCCATCGCCTTCGCAATATCTTTTAAGCGATCTGGTACCACTTTGGCGTTGTATTCTTGCACATGGGGTAATAACAAGGCGTTACATACACCGTGGGGCAGATCGTAGAAACCGCCTAATTGGTGCGCCATCGCATGCACATAACCTAAGCTGGCGTTGTTGAAGGCCATACCCGCTAAGAATTGCGCATAGGCCATCTGCTCACGGGCTTCAATATCTTGGCCTTGTTTTACCGCATTCACTAAGTTGCCTTGGATAAGTTCAATGGCTTTAATGGCGCAGGCATCGGTGATTGGGTTCGCAGCGATAGACACATAGGCTTCAACCGCGTGGGTTAGCGCGTCCATACCTGTTGCAGCTGTGAGGCTAGCTGGTTTTTTCAGCATCAGCTCAGGGTCATTCACAGAGAGTAATGGGGTGGTGTGTTTATCGACAATTGCCATTTTGATATGGCGAGCTTCGTCAGTGATGATACAAAAACGGGTCATTTCACTGGCGGTGCCAGCGGTAGTGTTAATGGCCACTAATGGCAGTTGTGGCTTAGCGGATTGGTCTAACCCTTCATAGTCTTTGATACTGCCGCCGTTGGTGGCAACTAGGGCGATACCCTTAGCGCAATCGTGGGGGGAGCCACCGCCTAATGAAATCACAAAATCACATTGATTGGCTTTTAATAGCGCAAGACCGGCTTCGACGTTACCGACGGTTGGGTTGGGTTGCACGCCATCGAACACGGTTGAAGTAATGCCGTTTTGACCGAGTTTTTCGGCCACTTCACCAACCAGACCAATCTTGACAAGAGGTTTATCCGTCACGATTAACGCGCGTTTAAAGCCTAAGGTTTTGATATCTCCGATAGCGTCATCGACGGCGCCTTTGCCTAATACGTTGACGGAAGGGATAAAAAATTTAGCAGCCATAAGTCCACCTATTTGCTTGTAAATTAAATTTGTTTCTTTCTGGTGACCAAGCTACCAATTTAGGGGTATGCAAGATGTGATCTAGATCGGCTTAGGCAGTTTATTGGGGTGAAATTCCCACTAAAGTTGGAACTAGATAACTAAATAATGAACTTTTATGACAGGGATCAGGCTTGATATACGCTATGTTTTTTAAGGTTTTTTTCAGCTTATGCTTGTTTAGTTATCCTAGGACGAATGTGCGATAAAATTGCCCACCGAGGTGAGTTGTGGCTGAGTTTCTGGTAAGGTGCGGCCGTTGGGTTGATGAGGAGCACGCGAAGCACGATGGAAAAATACGAACAACTGCTGATTTCACTGCGCAGGGTGATCCGCGCTATCGACATTCATTCCCGGCAACTCAATAAACATTCAGGCCTGACGGGGCCGCAGTTAATGGTGATGCAGAAAATTGCCCAGCTCGGCGCTCCCTTAGCCAAACAGGTGGCCGAAGAAATCACCCTCAGCCCTGCCACTGTGACGACAATTATTGATAGGCTTGAAGGGCGGGGATTAGTGATCCGCAAACGCAGCGAGTCCGATAAGCGCAAGGTGCATTTACATTTAAGTGAGGCGGGGCGGGCATTATTGCAAGAGTCTCCTAAACCACTTCAAGAGCATTTTATAAAGCAATATCAAAATCTTGAAGAGTGGGAGCAGAGTCAGTTGCTCTCATCGGTGGAGCGTATTGCCGCAATGATGGACGCCGATAAAATTGATGCCGCGCCTATGCTGTTGGTGGGTAAAATTCAAGGGGACGAATAATCCCCTTTCGGTGCTAAATAATACAAAAGCACTGTATCTACAGTGCTTTGTTATTTTTGCTAGGCGGCGGGGCAGGTCGTTTCCGTCACGCTATTGATCAAAATTTCATTCACTGGTGTGTCGCTAAAACCGTTGCTGGTTTTGGTCGGCACAATGCTTATCTGATCGACCACATCCATTCCTTCGACGACTTTACCAAACACGGCATAACCATAGCTGCTCGCCGAAGCATCGAGCTGCGGATTATCTAACACATTAATAAAGAACTGTGATGTTGCGGAGTCTGGCACTGTGGTACGCGCCATCGCGATAGTGCCGCGTTTGTTGCTGATGCCGACGGCGGCCTCGTTTTTAATCGGCGCGCTGGTCGGCTTGCTTTGTAATCCCGTGGTGAAACCACCGCCTTGGATCACAAAGTTATTGATGGTTCTGTGGAATAAAGTGCCGTTATAGAATGACTTATCGACATATTGTTTAAAGTTCTTACCCGTGATCGGCATATTGGTGAGGTCGATGGCTAAGGTCAAATCCCCCTTAGTAGTGCTCATTAAATAACAGACATCGGCGCTTAAGTTCGGTGGGGTTGGATCGGGAGTTGGGATCGTTGGTGTTAATTCATCGTCGCCACTGCCGCCGCAGGCGCCAAGGGCTAAGCTCAAACTGCTGGCGAGTAAAAGTCCCGTGATTCTTTTCATATCAATTTCCTTATTTTGCGTCGTTCGCCATTCATCCCCGCCACTTTGAATGATGTAAGTCGCTATGGGGAAATGTTGCGATTAGGTGTTGTTTTTGTTTTGAACGCGCATAGTGACAGAGCGATGAACTGGAGTTCAAGATGAAAAACACAATTGATACAAAGTGTTGCAGCTAGTTGCTGATACGGGATTTGTTGTTTGTGCGGGGGATTCAACCGATGCGATGCTTCTGGAAATACTGCTCCAAGATAAGACGCTGTTTTACTTGCGCCATTTAAGCGCGTTGCACCTTTTTTAATCACTCCCTGCTTCAAACTAGTGCGTTTACGAGATGGCCCTGTGGGCTAAGGCTTGGGCGATAAAGACACGCATTTTATTCAAGATGCTGATTTATAAGTTGTCTTTGTTGTCATTTGGCTGACATAAATCTGTCTTCATGCTGTTATTTTGCGCTGGCATGGTTACTGCCTATCTAAGGCTATGGATGAGCAGTCGCGGGGGCGACAAATATGGGGCTGGAGAAGTTGCTGTATTTGCGGGGCGTAGGAGCAGACTTTACCGACTGCTTCGGCCAGTACATCCGCATTCCCGAGGCTGACAGGCAAGGGATTTTGACCTGTATGTTGCAGGAGAAAAATACTCAGGCCTGCGAGGCAAAGGATGAACCATTAACGAGTTTACCCAGTGGCGACGAGCTTGACGCTCAGGTGTATCAACTCGATGCACATCATTGGACACAAGTGTTGCCGGCGTTTCATTGGTGCTATGTCGACGAACCTTGGGTCTGTCTGTATTTACCTCAATCTTACCGTGGCGATCTGCTGCTCACCTTTACCTGTGAGCAAGGGGAGAGGGTTATCCTCGAAGTGCCGTTTTCGGCGCTAAAACCGATTGGGGATTATCGGATTCAGGCGCAGGAGTTGGCACAGTTTGGCAATAGTCTCTTTGCCAATGAGTGTCAGTTCCTGCAATACCGCCTCGACCTCTTAGGTCATGAGTTTCATTGCCGTGATGCGGGCGATGCCGCTGAGCAAGATAGCAAGGCTGAGCCGCGCCGTTCATGGGAAAATGTCAGCGCCGCGCCAAACACATCTAGCAATAAAGACAACTTAAGTGATTTATCTTGCTTGGGGCTGGGGTACCACACTCTGAGCGTCAGTTTGCTTGGGCTGGCAGATGATCATCAAGCTGTAGCATCGGCAAGCACCTCAGCAGCAAGCAACTCATAAGTAAGCATTTCTGCAGCAAGTAAGGCGACTGAGTTCCATGGCACTTTTATGGTGGCACCGAGAA
The DNA here is from genome assembly GCF_002196695.1 of Shewanella sp. Shew256. NCBI lineage: Bacteria > Pseudomonadati > Pseudomonadota > Gammaproteobacteria > Alteromonadales > Shewanellaceae > Shewanella > Shewanella sp. Shew256. The sequence goes on from NZ_NAJR01000002.1 coordinate 288,987, forward strand.
CCGCCTATCAAGGGGTGATGAGCGCTGTAGCTCAAGGAAAGCGCCATAAACCTTGGGGCGTGAGTCTTCAGCTATACAGTCTGCGCAGCGAAAGCCAATGGGGCATGGGCGACTTTGGCGATTTAGAGCAACTTATCGGGTTAGTGGCCGAATATGGCGCCGATTTCATTCAACTCAATCCATTACATGCCTTAGATATTGCCGCGCCGGAACATCCGAGTCCCTATAGTCCCTGCGATCGTAGAAGGCTGAATCCGCTGTATATTCATTTACCTAGCGTGCCTGAATTTGAGCCTTTAAAGATGGAGTTTGCGGCGAAGGAGTGGCAAGAAATCATTGCCCTACTCAACGCGGAGAACTGGCTCGATTACCCCAAAGTCAGCGAGCTTAAGTACCGCGCCTTTGCACGTTTATACACTGTCTTTTGCGAACACCATTTACAGCCAAAAACACCCAGGGCGCAGCGATTTGAGGATTTTGTGGCAGAGCAGGGCGCGCCGCTCAGGGAATTTGCCCAAGCCGAATCGCTCCGCAGTCCACGGGCCATAGCGCAGGATGAAGGCTTTTATTTGTACCTGCAGTTTGTGGCCGAAGATCAACTGCAATTGTGCCAGCTCAAAGCTAAAGAAGCGGGAATGGGCATTGGGCTTATTCGTGATTTGGCCGTAGGCGCTGCGTTGCAAGGCGTTGAGGTTCAAGCCAATTCGCAGCAGTTCTGCTTAAACGCCAGCATAGGCGCACCGCCGGATCCCTTCGCGCCGCAGGGACAAAACTGGGGACTTACGCCCCTCGATCCAGTCAAGCTAAAACAGCATCAATATCGCCATTTTATTGAACTGACTCGCGCCAATATGACCCACTGCGGTGCGCTGCGAATCGACCATGTGATGGGGCTGTTGCGACTCTGGTGGTGGCCTCTGGATAAGCGCCACGGCCATGGCGCCTATGTGTATTACCCGGTCGAAACCCTGTTGGCGATTCTCTGCCTTGAGAGTCAACGTGCCCGCTGTGTGGTGATTGGTGAAGATTTAGGCCTAGTGCCGCCCGAGATTATTCATCGCCTGTATCAGGCGGGGGTTTATTCCAACGAGTTGTTCTACTTCTGCAAAGACCATCAAGGCTTTAAGCCGCCGAGCCACTATAAGTTCCAGAGTTTGATGATGCTGGCAAACCACGATGTGCCGACCTTAGTCGCTTGGTGGACGGGCAGCGATTTGCACCTGAGGCGACAACTCGAACTGTTCAATACCGACGAGCAATTAGGTGAGGCCTTAGCCGGACGTGAGCAGGAAAAACACCAGCTCGCGCAGCGCTTAATCTCCCAGGGCTTATTGCCGGAGACAGATATTCAACAGATTGATATTGAAGACTTATTAACGGCGTGGATGCCCTTTGGCGCCTCGGGCAACAGCGCACTTTACAGCGTGCAATGGTGCGATCTGCTAGGGGACCGCCATGCGGTGAATATCCCCGGCACTTGGCTCGAGTACCCCAATTGGCAGCGGCGATTGCCCATCAGCCTAAGCGAAGCTGCAGCTAGGCCTGCGCTGGCTGAGCGTTTGCAACGCATTGCTGCGGCAAGACATTTGCCAGAAGCGGCTGCGCATATAGATACCCTTTGACTAAAAATGGAAGCCAAATGATGACTCAAGCCCAGACTTACTTCTATGACGGTAGCGATGTTGCGCTGTTAAACGGTCAATATACGGATGTGTTTTCCCTGCTTGGTATGCACAGTATCAACGAGGGCAAGGCCTTGGTGGTGCGCTGTTTTTTACGCAATGCCCACAAGGTTGATGTGATAAGTCTTAAGGATGGCCGTAAGGTGGCGAGCCTTGAGCGCGTCAATGAGGCGGGGCTCTTTGCGCGCACGCTTGGCAGACGGGTTAAGCCTTTTTTGTATGCGCTACGGGTGACTTATCCCCTTTGTGAGCAGGATATTATCGATCCCTATCAGTTTGGTTCTCTTCTCGATAGTCAGGACTTATACCTCTTCGGTGAGGGAAGCTCTGAACAGGCCTATCGCTTTTTAGGTGCGAATTGGCGCCAAGTCGATAGCGTCGAAGGCGTGCATTTTTGCGTATGGGCGCCCAATGCTAAGCGGGTTTCTGTGGTGGGGGATTTTAATCACTGGGACGATACTCGCCATGTGATGCGTCAACATCTGGCCAACGGCTTATGGGAGATTTTTCTGCCTGATGTTGCCGAAGGCGCGCACTATAAATTTGATTTGGTTTATCAAAATGGCGAGCGCCACGCCAAATCCGACCCCATGGCGACCCAAATGGAATGTGCACCGCACAATGCCTCCATAGTGCCGAAAAAACACCAACACCCGTGGGCGGATACACAATGGATGCACAAACGGGCGACCACGGCTTGGCATCGCGCCGCTATGTCTATCTACGAAGTGCAGCTAGGCTCTTGGCGCCGAAAAGGTGAGTTCGGTGAGCAATATTTTGATTATCAAGACTTAATCGAGCAATTGATCCCCTATGTGAAGGAGCAAGGTTTTACCCATATAGAGTTGATGCCAGTCAGCGAGTATCCCTTCGACGGCTCTTGGGGGTATCAACCCGTTGGCCTGTATGCGCCGACCCATCGTTTTGGCGATGCCAATGGCTTAAAGGCCTTTATCGATGCCTGCCATCAGGCCGAGATTGGTGTGTTACTCGATTGGGTCGCGGCGCATTTCCCTAAGGATCCCCATGGCCTTGTGCGTTTCGATGGCACTTGCCTCTACGAACATGAAGACCCGCGTAAAGGTACGCACCCCGATTGGGACACGCTGATCTATAACTACGACCGTGGTGAGGTACGCAGCTTTCTGCTCAGCAATGCCTGCTATTGGCTGCGGGAATTTCACCTCGATGGGCTCAGGCTTGATGCGGTGTCATCCATGTTGTACCTCGACTACAGCCGTGAACCCGGGCAATGGCTGCCCAATGCCTATGGCGGACGGGAGAATTTAGAGGCGATTCATTTTCTGCAAATGTTGAATCAACGTTTGTATCAAGCCTTCCCTGGCATTTGCATGATAGCCGAAGAGTCGACCGCCTTTGCGGGGGTGACTAAGCCGACGGATTGCGGCGGGCTGGGGTTTGGTTTTAAGTGGAATATGGGCTGGATGAACGACAGCCTAAGCTACTTGGGCCGCGATCCCATCTATCGCCAGTATCACCATAACCAGCTGACCTTTAGTTTGATGTATGCCTATTCGGAGCAATTTATGCTGTCGATAAGCCACGATGAAGTGGTGCACGGCAAGGGCTCTTTGCTGCATAAAATCCCTGGCGATGACTGGCAAAAATTCGCCACCCTCAGGGCCTATTACGGCTTTATGTGGGGGCATCCGGGCAAAAAATTACTGTTTATGGGCGGCGAGTTCGCCCAGCGCGACGAATGGAACCATAACCATAGCCTCGATTGGCATTTGCTCGCTTTTGAACCCCACCAAGGCGTACAGCGCTGGCTTCGGGATCTGAATTGGCTTTATCGACAATTCCCCGCCTTATCCGTGCTCGACTATGAGTCACAGGGGTTTCGCTGGCTTGATTGTGACAATGGTCGCGACAGTATTTTTAGCTTTGTTCGCTATGGCGAGGGTAGTGATGTGCCCTTGGTGTTTGTGGTGAACATGACGCCAACCCTGCACCAAGGATTTCGTATCGGCTTGCCCCAAGGCGGGGATTTTTGTGAGTACCTCAATAGCGACAGCCATCTCTATGGCGGTAGCAATCAGGGGAATGCGGGCAAGGTGATTGCCGAAGATTTACCTTGGCAGGGCATGGCATCGAGCGCGTTGATCACTGTGCCGCCCCTGGGTTGCTTAATCCTCGGGCCTGCGACGGATGCGCCAAGAGATACCAGCCTATGACGAATCCTGTGCCTGTAAATGCTGATGGCTCAACCGCGTATAACCTAAGTGCGGGGCAGCCCTTTCCCTTGGGGGCGACGGTCGATGATGGCGGGGTGAATTTCGCCCTGTTTTCGGCCCATGCCACTGGGGTGGAGTTATGTCTGTTTAATGCCCGAGGCGAGGTGGAAATTCAGCGCATCGCCTTGACGGAGCAGACCCAGCAGATCTGGCATTTGTATGTGCATGGACTGAGTGCCGGCCAGCTTTATGGCTACCGTGTTTATGGTCCCTACGAGCCGCAATTAGGCCACAGATTTAATCCGCATAAGTTGCTATTAGACCCTTACGCTCGCCAGCTCGTGGGACGCTATCACCACCATATCGCCAACTTTGGTTATGAGATTGATAACCCCAACGAGGACTTATCTTTCAGTACCTTAGATAACGCGGACTTTGTCCCAAAATGCAAAGTGGTCGATACTCGACCCCTTTTGGATGCCGCTAAGGCCCATACTATTCGGCCGCTTGCAAGCAAGCGTGAGCCATTGCCACTTGAGCAGTGCATTATCTATGAGATGCACTTAAAGGGATTTACCGCGCTGCACCCTGAGATAGATGCGCCGCTGCGTGGTACCTTTGCTGGGCTGGCATCGAATGCCGCGATAGATTACTTAGTCAATCTCGGCGTGAATTGCGTCGAGTTACTGCCGGTTCAGGCATTTTTCTCCGAGCCCTTTCTGCTTGAAAAACAGCTATCTAACTATTGGGGCTATAACAGCATTGGCTTTTTTGCGCCTGAGCCGAGTTATCTCTCGGGTGAGGATATCGGCGAGTTTCGCAACATGGTGGATGCGCTGCACGGTGCGGGCATCGAAGTCATTCTCGATGTGGTCTATAACCACAGCGCCGAGGGCAGTCGTCTCGGACCGACTTTTAGCTTTCGCGGCATCGACAATCTGAGTTATTACCGACTGCATCCAAACGATAAACGCTTTTATATCAACGATACCGGCTGCGGCAATACCTTAAACCTCAATCACCCACGCATGTTGCAGTTGGTGTTAGATTCGCTGCGTTACTGGGTCGAAGTGATGGGGGTCGATGGCTTTCGTTTCGATTTAGCCGCCTGCCTTGGCCGTGAAGCCTATGGATTCGACCCAGGTAGTGGTTTTTTCGATGCGTTGCTGCAAGACCCAGTACTTTGCCGGGTGAAGCTGATTGCCGAGCCTTGGGATATTGGTCCGGGTGGGTATCAGCTGGGTAATTTCCCGGTGGCCTTTAGCGAGTGGAATGACAGATACCGCGACACTATGCGGCGTTTTTGGCGGGGCGATCACGCCATGTTGCCCGAGTTTGCGAGGCGATTTCATGGCTCGGGGGATTTCTTTGAGCATAGCGGTCGTCCTCCTGCCGCCAGTATCAACTTTTTAACCAGTCACGATGGTTTTACCCTTAAAGATTTAGTGAGTTATTGCGAGCGGCACAATTGGGCCAACGGTGAAGAAAACCGCGACGGCCACCATGAGAACTTCAGCCATCACTACGGAGTAGAGGGCGACACCGACGACGCCACCATTCTTGCGCTGCGCGCTCGCCAGCAACGCAATCTATTGACCACATTATTCCTTTCCCAAGGGGTGCCCATGTTACTCAGCGGCGATGAGACGGGCCGCACCCAAGGCGGGAATAATAACGCCTATTGCCAAGATAACCCATTGAATTGGTTCGATTGGTCATCGGATGGCATGGATAGCTCATTGCTGAGTTTCACCTCACAGTTGATTGCCTTGCGTAAACGCTTTCCGCTCTTGTGTGCCAAACGTTTTATCCATGAGCAGCTAGTGGCCAATGCTTTCGATTGGTCGTCTGAGTCATCTTCAACTCAAGCAGCAAGCCCTGTATCAACCCCATCGGGGGCGAGGCTGGGTTGGTTTAGTCGCCAAGGTGAACCTATGAGCAAAAGCCTGTGGAGTGAGTCCATGGGCCGCAGCCTCTGCGTGGTGCTATCGGGCAATTTAACCGCCACTCAACCACAGACTCAGGGTGACAGCCTTCAAGCACTGTTGTTAATGGTCAATGCCGATGAGCATCCCTTGGCCTTTACTCTGCCGATTTTTGACGGTTTAGGGCCGTGGCAATGTCTGCTGCATACCCAAACCGACCCACAATTTTTAACTCCCACTGAGCCGCTGGATGCTCAGTCCTCACCGACGCGGTACTTGCTACAGGATCGCAGTCTTATGCTGTTTCATGCTGATTTTATAAGGAATTAACTATGAGTCATAACAGTGAGCTGAGCCCAAATACCAGCGGCGTTCCCCCCAAAAAACGTGCCACTAAGGCCGCGCCGAGTAAGCCAAAAGCGACACTCGAACCCTGCGAGCCCTGTGATGCCCTGCCCGCGACCTTTAATCGCCATGTGCGTTATGGATTAAGCCGCGGCGAAGTGGCTCACGGTGAGTTATTTCAAGCACTGGCACTCAGCGTTAAGGAGCAAATGTTGGATGAGTGGCGTGAGACGCGCATCAAAGATAGCTGCTATGACAACAAGCAAGTGGCCTATTTATCGCTGGAGTTTCTGATGGGCAGGGCATTAGGTAATGCCTTGTTAAATCTAGATTTAGAGCAAGACAGCCGCGAGGCGCTTAGCCAATATTCCGTGTCTCTTGAGGAGCTTGAGGAGGCCGAACACGATGCGGGGTTAGGCAATGGTGGCCTTGGGCGACTCGCCGCGTGTTTTCTCGATAGCTGCGCCAGCATGGATTTATCCGTCACGGGCTATGGCATTCGTTACGAATACGGCATGTTTGCTCAGAAGATTGTCGATGGCTATCAGGTGGAGCGCCCAGATCGTTGGCTGCGTGAGGGCAACCCCTGGGAGGTGCGCGTTCCACACCATAATGTGACGGTAAAGTTTTTCGGTCACACCGAATCCTATGTGGATAAACAAGGGCGCAGGCACATGATTTGGGTCGACACTCAGGATGTGCTCGCCGTGGCCTATGACATGCCCGTGCCTGGTTATCGCAATGGTCGGGTGAATAGCCTCAGACTTTGGAAAGCCGAAGCGACGGATGACTTTGATTTAGCAGAGTTTAACCAAGGGGATTACACAGAGGCGGTGGCGTGCAAGAACCTCGCTGAACAAATCACTATGGTGTTGTACCCCAACGATGCCAGCGAAAACGGTAAAGAGCTGCGCCTGCGTCAGCAGTACTTTTTGTCTTCCGCTAGCTTACAGGCAATTTTAAAACGTTGGGTGCATCACCACGGCCATGATTTCAGCGATTTTGCCGCGAAAAATGTGATCCAACTGAATGACACTCACCCCAGTATTGCCGTCCCCGAATTAATGCGGCTGCTGGTGGATGAATATGGCCTCGAATGGGACGCCGCCTGGGCGATTACCAGCCAGACTATGGCCTATACCAATCACACATTGTTGCCCGAGGCGTTAGAGCGCTGGCCCGTGCGTATGATGGCGCTGATGTTGCCGCGAATTTTAGAAATCATCTATGAAATCAATGCCAGATACCTCGATTTAGTTGCCCACCACTGGCCGGGGGATGGCGCCAAACTGGCCAGCATGTCGATCATTCAAGATGGCCCCGATCCCCATGTGCGCATGGCGTACCTAGCCATAGTGGCGAGCTTTTCGGTAAACGGTGTGGCAGCGCTACATACCCAGTTATTAAAGTCGGGCCTGTTTAAGGATTTTTATAGCCTGTGGCCGGAGAAATTTAACAATCGCACCAATGGCGTGACCCCAAGACGTTGGTTAGCCCACTGCAATCCCGCGCTCGCCAAACTGTTAACTAGCCATTTAGGCAAGGGCTGGGTGACGGACTTAAGCCAGCTGACGGCGCTCAATGCCTTAACCCAAGACGCTAGCTTTATTCAAAAGTGGCGTGAGGTGAAACAAGCCAACAAGGTGCAACTCGCCAAGATGATCGCCAAGGAATGTGGCGTCGAGTTTGACCCTGCAATGCTGTTTGATGTGCAGGTTAAACGGATACATGAGTACAAGCGTCAGCTACTCAATATTCTGCATGTGATCCATCTCTACCATCAAATCCAGCAGGGGCATACAGAGCACTTAGTACCACGCTGCGTGCTGATCGGCGGTAAAGCGGCGCCCGGTTACTTTATGGCGAAGCTCATCATCAAACTCGCCAGTAATGTTGCCCATATGGTCAACTGCGATCCTGTGGTGGCGCCTTATCTGCGCTTTGCGTTTCTGCCCAATTACAACGTCAGTGCCATGGAAAAAATCTGTCCCGGCACCGATGTCTCCGAACAAATCTCCACCGCGGGTAAGGAGGCCTCTGGTACGGGCAATATGAAGTTCATGATGAACGGCGCACTCACCATAGGCACCTTGGATGGCGCCAATATCGAGATGCTCGAAGAGGTGGGCGAGGATAACTTTTTCCTCTTTGGCCTCAACGCCGAGCAAGTGACCCAAATGCGCTGCGATTACCAACCGCAGCGGATTATCGCCGAGTCTCACGCCTTATCCGAAGTCATGGCCTTACTCAAGAGCGGCCATTTTAACCTGCTGGAGCCGGGGATTTTCGACCCCATTATCGCCTCGATTGAAAGCGCTGACGATCAGTGGATGACGGCGGCGGATTTCGACAGTTATCGCCTCGCCCAAGAGGCTGTGGCTAAGGCCTATAAAGATCCAAAAAAGTGGACACAAATGAGTATTCGCAACACGGCGGCCAGTGGTCGCTTCTCCAGTGATGTGACGATTGCTGGCTATAGAGATGATATTTGGAAACTGTAACGGAGAGGTTGATGAGCAAAGGAATGCGCAGTTGTATGCAATCCTGCGGCCTAAGGGCGGCAGGGAAGAGTCGTTGTGAAGCAATCGGCACTGATGTGCTATTTGGGGAGTAGAGCCTATGTCTAATGTACGTTATATCAGTAATTTAACTCGTGAAACCTATGCATTGATTCTGGCTGGTGGCCGAGGCTCGCGTTTACATGAACTCACCGACTGGCGCGCCAAACCCGCGCTGTATTTCGGGGGGAAGTTTAGGATCATCGATTTTCCGCTGTCGAATTGCATCAACTCGGGGATCCGCCGCGTTGGGGTGGTGACCCAATATAAGTCGCACTCGTTAATTCGCCACGTGATGCGCGGTTGGGGCCACTTTAAAAAGGAATTAGGTGAGTCGGTGGAGATTCTGCCTGCCTCACAACGTTACTCTGAGAATTGGTATCAGGGCACGGCCGACGCGGTATTCCAAAATATCGACATCATCCGCCATGAGTTGCCTAAGTATGTGATGGTGCTCTCGGGTGACCATGTGTATCGCATGGATTACGCTGGCTTATTGGCGGCCCATGCCGAATCCGGCGCCGATATGACAGTCTCCTGCCTCGAGGTGCCCGTGGCCGAAGCGGCGGGCGCCTTTGGGGTGATGGAAGTCGATGACGAGATGCGCATTCTAGGATTTGAAGAAAAACCCAAGCATCCTAAACACTCCCCTGGCAATCCAGAGAAGTGCCTCGCCTCGATGGGCAACTATGTGTTTAACACTGAGTTTTTGTTCGAACAGTTAAAGAAAGACGCGCAAAACGCCAATTCCGATCGCGATTTTGGTAAAGACATTATTCCCTCGATCATCGAAAAACATAAAGTGTTTGCCTACCCCTTTAAGAGTGCTTTCCCCAACGAGCAAGCCTACTGGCGCGATGTGGGCACCTTAGATTCTTTCTGGCAGGCCAATATGGAATTGTTATCGCCCACGCCCGCCTTAAACCTCTACGATGCCAAATGGCCGATTTGGACCTATCAGGAGCAATTGCCTCCCGCCAAGTTTGTGTTCGACGATGACGATAGACGCGGCATGGCGGTGGATTCGATTATATCCGGCGGCTGTATTATCTCGGGGGCGACCGTGCGCCGCAGTGTATTGTTTAACGAGGTGCGGGTTTGTTCCTACTCTGTGGTTGAGGATTCAGTCGTGCTGCCCGATGTGGTGGTGCTGCGCCACTGTAAGATTAAAAACGCCATCATCGACAGGGGCTGCATCATCCCCGAAGGCACAGTGATTGGTTATAACCACGACCATGACAGGGCAAAAGGCTTTAGGGTGTCCGAGAAAGGCATCACCTTAGTCACCCGCGATATGTTAGGGCTGCCCGTGGGCTATGAGTAAGGCCAAGCCGGTAATTTGCTTGAATATTAACCCTGTTGGAGTATGAAGTTAGGTGAAACGCATATTAATGGTCGCGGCAGAAAATGGGGCGCTGAAAGGGGCGAAAGTGGGCGGGATGGCGGATGTGATCCGTGACTTGCCCCAAGCCCTCGCGGGTGTTGAAATCCAAGCCGATGTAATTATGCCAAGCTACGGATTTTTAACCGGCCTTGGGGCTAAACTTATCCATGAGTTTGAGGTGAGTTTTGCCGGGCGACAGGAGCCGATTAAGTTGTATTGGCTGGCGCACCCCAAGGTGCAGGGCGCCAATATTTATTTGCTCGAGCATGGGCTGTGGCAATCCAGTCCCGGGCAGATTTATAGCCAAGGCACGAGTGACCGCCCCTTTGCCGATGATGCGACTAAGTTTGCGCTGTTGTGTGCAAGCGTAGCCAAAGCCTTAGTTGAAGGGCTTGTGCCTATGCCTCAGCTTTTACATTTGCACGACTGGCACACGGGATGTTTAGCCATGCTGCGGGCGCTGGCGCCTGAGTATCAAGCATTGCAAAGCATAGAATGTGTGTTTTCGATTCATAATCTTGCGCTGCAGGGGATAAGGCCGCTGAGCCATGATACCTCAAGCTTTGCGGCTTGGTTTCCTCACTTATTCGCCCAGTTGGATGAGGGCCAACGCGCCCAGATTATCGACCCCCGTTATCCCCATTGCATCAATCCGATGCGGATGGGCATTACGCTGGCGGGTAAGGTGCATCTCGTCTCACCCACCTACGCCAAGGAGGTGTTGCTTCCCTCTCGCCCCGAGTTGGGGTTCTTCGGTGGTGAAGGTTTAGAGGCGGATTTACAACGCAAAGCCGAGCAGGGGCGAGTGCTTGGCATTTTAAACGGTTGCGAATACCCAGAGGCTTTAGCGCAAACCTCCCTCGAACGTATGGGATTAACCGAGTTTAGGGCGTTACTGAGTTGCATCGAGTCGGCCCTAGTACAGTGGCAGGGCGGGCGAAGTCAGGTCAGTGGCGTCGATATGATTGCCTTTACGCGGCTGCAAGCCTTGTGGCGGCAAGCCTCTGCGGGGGCGTTTCCGGACTTTCTGTTGACCTCGGTTGGTCGACTTACCGATCAAAAGGTGCTGATCCTGCGCCATATTTTACCTTCTGGCTTATCGGTATTAGAGACGTTACTGCAACAGCTGCAGCAAACGCAGCCTAAGGCACTGTTTGTACTACTTGGCAGTGGCGCCCCTGAAATAGGGCAATTTTTTCAAACCCTTGCGGCCAAGTATGCCCATTTTGTATTTCTGCAGGGATACCATGAGGAGCTCTCCCAGTGTCTTTACCAAGTGGGTGATTTGTTCTTGATGCCAAGCTCCTTCGAACCCTGTGGTATTAGCCAAATGCTTGCTATGCGTAGCGGTCAGCCTTGCCTTGTGCATGGGGTTGGCGGATTGCGGGATACGGTCGAGGATAATGTCGATGGCTTTGTGTTTTATGGCGACGATATCAAGGCGCAGGGTGAGGCTATGCTAGCAAAGCTTAGCGACGCGCTGGAGATATTTGGCGGTAATGATTGGATGCAACTCAAACGTCAGGCGAAAGCACGACGCTTCGACTGGCACGGCATTGCCCTCGAATACCAGACTCGGCTCTACGCTTAAGCTTGCCTGCACGGGATTTTGGCCGCGTGCCAAGGCAAGATTTTGTCGGCAAGCTACTGTAATTAGATCATGATTTGTAAGCAATTCTGCTACACTTGTGAGGGAGAGTTTTCGTAAGATAATCCGTTCCCTCATTTTGGAGTTGCTTCCACATCCATGGATAAAAGCATTTTCTTACCCTTAGTACAAAATGCGGCGTTACTGCTCGCCTTGGTATTTTTGTACGATGCGATTCCTAAAAAGCATCAGCGGCAGTATTTTCTTCTGTGGCGGCTGGGGATCGGATTACTCATAGGTGGCATAGGCGTCACGATTATGAGTACCCCATGGATGTACGAGCCCGGCATTATCTTCGATACTCGCTCAGTACTTTTATGTGTTACCGGCCTCTTTTTTGGTGGTTTGCCTACTGCGGTGGCGGTGATTATCACCGGAATTTATCGTTACAGTATTGGCGGCGCCGCCATGTGGGTGGGGTTAGGCGTGATTATGTCCTCTGGCTTGATTGGCGTACTCTGGCGTCAACAGCGTAAATCTTACCTTGCCAATATCTCGGGCAGAGAAATCTTCAGTTTTGCCTTTGTTGTCCACATCGTTATGTTGTTGTGGTTCTTTTTGCTGCCGGACAAGATTGCCATTCCCGTGTTGCAAAAAATCATGCTGCCCGTGCTAACCATTTATCCCCTCGCGACTTGGCTACTGAGCCGTTTGCTGTCCCGCCGTTTTGAGCTGGAACGTGACGAGCAGATCCGTTTGCAGGATGATTTTTTATTCCGCAGCCAATTTAACGTCGGCAATATAGGGATTGCTATTACTGGCGTTGACCAAAAGTGGATGAAGGTGAATCCAAGGCTTTGCCAGATGCTGAAATACTCAGAGGATGAGTTGCTGCATATGACCTGGAAACAGCTCACCCATCCCGATGATGTCGAGGCTGATATCGTCAAGTTTGAACTCATGCTCGCGGGCAAGATTGATAACTATGAGATGGATAAGCGTTTTATCGCTAAAGATAATTCGATTGTGTATACCCATATGACGGTCGCCTGTAAGCGCGCGAACCATCAGGTGTTATTGGTGATTGCGGGCTACTTAGATGTCACTGCACAGACCCTAGCCGATAGGGAAGTGCTCGCCAGTCGTGAACAACTGGAGTTGGTGTTAAGCAGTAGCGACTTGGGTGTTTGGGACTGGGATATCCGTAATGACCATATCGAGCGTAACGCCCGCAGCGCCGATATCCTAGGTTGCGATATCGACATGCTCAACGCCAATAGCCGTCAATGGATGGACTCGATTGTCGCCGAAGATAGGCCCAAGGTGCTGCACTCCATCGAGGCCCATATTCGCGGAGAAACGCCGCAGCATAAGATGGAATATCGCTTGAAAACCCTCAACCGCGATATTCGCTGGATTTTGGATACGGGCAAAGTGGTGAGCCGTGATGCCAATAACAATGCCTTAAGGATGTGTGGTACCTACACGGACATCACCGAGGCCAAGCTTATTGAAGAATCCTTAAAGCTGTCGGCACTGGTGTATGACAACAGCTCCGAGGCCATGAGCGTGCTCGATGAAACCGGCATTATCATCACAGTCAACGCCGCCTTTACCGCGATTACGGGTTACAGCGAGTCAGAAATTCGCGGCCAGCATATTCGCATGCTTTATTGCGATCTCAACGGCCATGGTTTTTATACCGAGATGAATAATGAAATCCGCGAAAAAGGCGAGTGGCAGGGGGAAATGCGCCAACGACGTAAGAACAATGAAGAGTACGTTATTTGGCTGACCATCAACACCATTAACGATAAAGATGGTCAACCCTATCGCCGTGTGGCGCTGTTTTCCGATATCACAGATAAAAAGCAGAGCGAGCATTTGATCTGGAAACAGGCCAACTACGACACGCTCACGGGCCTACCGAATCGGCGCATGTTGCTCGAATATTTGGGCGCCGAAATAAAGAGTGCGGATCGCAATCGCAATCACTTTGCCTTGATGTTCCTCGATCTGGATTACTTTAAAGAAGTGAACGACACCCTTGGCCATGCCATGGGGGATCTATTGCTGATTGAAACCGCCAGTCGCTTAAAATCCTGCGTGCGGGATACCGATGTGGTGGCTCGCCTCGGAGGGGATGAGTTTACTGTGGTGCTCAGCGGCATGGAGGATCACAAGGGCATTGAGCGGGTCGCCGAACACATTTTACGCCGCATTGCCGATCCCTATGTGCTGGGTGAGGAAACCGCCTATATCAGCGCCAGTATTGGGATCACCCTTTATCCCGATGATGCGACCAGCATAGAAGGTTTGCTCAAACATGCGGATCAGGCCATGTATGCGGCGAAAGATCAGGGCCGCAATCGTTTTAATTATTTCACCCCTTCGATGCAGGAATACGCCAAATATCGGATGCGCTTAATCCAAGATTTGCGCCAAGCCGTGTTGAATAAAGAATTTGAGCTGCACTACCAGCCGATAGTGACCATGACCACGGGCGAGGTGCTTAAGGCCGAAGCGCTATTGCGTTGGTTTCACCCTGAGCGGGGTTATGTATCCCCTGCGGAATTTATTCCCGTCGCTGAAGATACCGGGCTGATTGTCGAGATTGGCAACTGGGTCTTTGAGCAGGCGGCGCGTCAAAGCGCTCAGTGGCGTAAAAACCTTGGGGTTGAAATTCAAATCAGTGTTAACAAATCCCCGATCCAGTTTCGCGATGAAGGCACGCTGCTGCACAATTGGCTCGAGTTACTGCAGGAATTGGATGTGACAGGTACAGGGGTGTGCGTCGAGATCACCGAAGGGTTACTCCTCGATGCCAGTATGGGCGTGACCGAAAAACTCTTGGCCTATCGGGACGCGGGTGTACAAGTCTCCTTGGACGACTTTGGTACGGGCTATTCCTCCTTGGCGTATTTGAAGAAGTTCGATATCGATTATTTAAAAATCGATCAATCTTTTACCCGTAATATCGACACGGATGAAAGCGACCAAACCCTGTGCGAGGCGATTATCGTTATGGCCCATAAACTCGGGATGAAAGTGATCGCCGAAGGGGTCGAAACCGAGGCGCAGCGCCAAGTGCTGCTCAATGCGGGCTGTGACTATGGCCAAGGCTATTTATTCTCTAAGCCTGTGAGTGCTACCGAATTTGCGCGTCAGCATTTGGTGAAAGAGGCATAGGCGAGCATAGCGTGAACGCAGCCTTGAGTTTATGCCCATTTTTTGCCTATAAATGCGTCGCAAATTTTGCTAGACTCCGCGGCCCCGTAAAGGGCATATTGCGGCTGATTCGAATAGCAGTTGATAAAGCCTGCTAACGACGTCGCACTTTATGGAACCAAGCTGCATTTATCGGTTTTGCATTAACACTTCGCACTCACAAAAAGAGCTTTTATGAAATTTGACACACTCGGCTTATCTTCCCCTATTTTGAATGCGATAGCTGAGTGTGGCTATCAGCAGCTCACGCAAGTGCAGCAGCAGGTGATCCCCCTCGCGCTCGAAGGAAAAGACATTATGGCCTGCGCCCAAACGGGCACGGGCAAAACCGCATCCTTTGCCTTACCCGTGCTTGAGCAACTGTCAAAGCAGCCAAATGATAAGCCTTTACTTAGGGCGTTGGTGATGACGCCGACCCGGGAATTGGCGATTCAAGTTTGCACTAACATTCAGAAATACAGTCAGTTTTTACCCCTGAAAACCCTAGCCGTTTATGGCGGCGCGAACATGAATCCGCAGCGTAAAGGGGTGGAGCAGGGCGTGGATATTCTGGTTGCGACGCCGGGGCGACTCTTCGACATTATTGGCCAATTCCATTTAGATCTCTCGAGTGTGACCACCTTAGTGATCGACGAAGCGGATCGCATGCTCGACTTAGGCTTTGTGCGCGACATTGAAAAGGTAAAACGCCTTATCGCCACAGAGCATCAAACCATGTTGTTTTCAGCCACCTACAGCGATGCGGTCAAGCAGCTTTCCCATAAGATGCTCAATCAACCCGAGTGGGTCAATGTGGCCGAAAATACCACGGCATCTACGGTTGAGCAGCTGGTCTATCGAGTCGATAAACGCCGCAAGGCCGAATTATTGTCTGAGCTTGTCGGGCGCAACAATTGGCGTCAGGTGCTGGTGTTTGCCAGCACTAAAGAATGCGCCGAACATCTATTGCAGGAACTCACCCTCGATGGGATCAGCGCGGGCGTGTTCCACGGCGATAAAACCCAAGGCGCGCGTAATCGCGTACTCGATGATTTCAAAGCGGGCAAATTGCGAGTGCTGGTGGCGACCGATGTGGCGGCGCGCGGTTTAGATATTCAGGCGCTGCCCTTAGTGATTAACCTCGAATTACCATTCCTTGCGGAAGACTATGTTCACCGTATTGGCCGCACCGGCCGTGCGGGGCTCTCGGGCCGCGCGATATCATTTGTGTCTCCTGCAGATGATGAGATGCTAGCCGAGATTGAGGCCTTGATTGGCCAAACTCTGCCAGTGACGGTACAGCTCGGTTACGAGGAAGGCACACCGTTGCCTGCGTGTTACCGTGAGGTGCCGACTGCCACCACTAAGACCGCTAAGTGGAATTACAAGAGCAGTCGCAATACGGGGGCTAAAGGCGCGGGCGGCAATGGCACTAAAGCTAATGGTGCGCGGGGCAAGGGCGGCTTTGGCGGCAACGCCGGATTTGGTCAATCGAGCGAAAGCCAAGCACGGGCGCGTAAATCGCCTGCCCGTGAAGGTAAATATGCCAAAAATAAGCCGAATACTCAAAAGGGTAAATAATCCCTCTGTATCGGTTTATCCATTTATCAGCGCGCCATTGGCGCGCTTTTTGTTGAGCTTTAAAGGGATAATCCCTACACTCGAGTGCCCTCAATTCTGTTCGTTGCCATGAGAGTGTCGTCCATGATAGTCAAAGCCATTCCCACCAATATCATCACAGGTTTTTTAGGCGTAGGTAAAACTAGCCTTATTAAACAGCTGCTTAAGACCAAACCCGAAGGCGAAACCTGGGCAGTATTAGTGAATGAGTTTGGCGAAGTCGGGATTGATGCTGGGTTGATGGATGCTAGCGACAGCGGCGTGCAAATTCGTGAGGTGGCGGGGGGCTGCATGTGCTGCGCCGCAGGTGTACCGACTCAAGTCGCCATTAATCAACTGATCGCCCGTGCTAAGCCAGACAGATTGCTGATTGAGCCGACGGGGCTTGGGCATCCCAACGAGATTATCAAAGTCCTTAGCGCGCCCCATTATCAAAATGTCATCAGTTTGCAGAGCACTTTATGCCTTATCGATGCCCGCAAATTACGGGATGAACGCTACCGTGGGCACGACAATTTTATCCAGCAGTTGCACGTCGCCGATATGATAGTTACCACGAAAACCGATTTATACCCCGAGTTTGAAGTGGCTGCGGGCGGGCACTTGGCGGACGACTTAAACCAATATTTGAATGAGTTACAGCTGAGTGATACCCGTGTGATTGAACACTGTGCGACAAAGGGATTATCCGAAGCCTTGCTCGACGGCCTTAGACAGCCACGGCGTCAAAATGCCTCGAATGGCAAATCCGCCGCTTTTCGACCCGTGACAACATCCGCAAGTCTTTTGCGAAATACTCGCGACAGTTTAGGGTTGCAGGGCGTTTTTGCCGAGGATGCGAGCGAGCAAACATTTCAATTCGATGCGCGCGGCCTAGTGCGTAAGCACAATCAGGGCGAAGGCTGCTTTAGCTGCGGCTGGGTTATTGAGCCAATGCAAGAGTTTGATTTTGATAAACTCATGCAGTTTATCTCGGCGCAGACTCAAGGTCATTCTGCACTTTTGCGGCTAAAAGCTGTGATGATCACCAGCGATGGCATTGCTGGGATCAATTGGAGTGATGGCGATATGGCGGTGACTGAGCTGGACGATAGCCTAGATTCACGCTTAGAAATGATCGCGACCCAAGCGCTCAATTGGGATGAGATTGAGCAAGGTTTGTTGGGCTGTTTAGCGCGCTAGGCTAAGTACGCCATTTCATCTGCAGTGGGGAGTCGTGCTACTCGGTCAGCATAGTATCGGGGATAGACACGCCCCTCGCCTTGGCGAGGTTTGCTAATTCACCACTTTGTACCATGTCTTGCAGAAACAGATCAAAACTCTCCAGAAGCGGTTGAAATTGAGCGTATTTTGGAAAAGCCATAAAGCCATCTTGAGTATCAATTGCGGGCGAAAGTGGCATGATGGCCTGTGGGATCTTGATTTGCGCCAGTAGCGACTGAGTATTACGGACATTGCTCGCGAGCAGATCGAGATCCCCACGGGATAAGCGTTCAATGCCACTCTTAAGATCGGTAAATTCATTGATGGTGAGCGACTTAGTGCGCTCGTTAAACAGATAGCCGTAACTCCACCCCTGCATTTTACCAATTCTTAGGCCACGGATACTGGCGTAATTGCCATCCCAAGACGTGGGATGATGGGTTCTGGCGTAAAAGACAATGTCGTCACGGTAAAAGGCGAGGGACGAAAAGGCTAAGACTTTCTGACGAGCTTCTGAAATGTAGGGGCCAATTAGGATATCCGCTTGCCCTCGTTCGACCATAGATTGGGCGCGGCGCCAGGGTGCAAGTTGATAGTGAATCGTCACTTTTTGGCGTTCGGCAAAGCGATTCAGAATATCTACAGCTAGACCGTTGTATTCGCCCTTGGCATTTTGTTCAAAAATCTGGCTAAACGAGGTACCGACGGCAAGCAGCTCCTCCGCCTGTGCGGGTGGGCACAGGCTCGAGAGGATAAAAAGGCTGCAAGCGATAAGCACTCTTTTACATGCCATTGAGGGTTCCTTTATGACGACTATAGGAATTTAGTTCAATTTCGAGGTAGTTATTAGGTAAATGTTCTTTTTCCTCAATACTGGCAAATTGTACACCGATTTTTATGCTTACTCGCAGTTTGCAAAGTGACTATACGGGATAAGAGTGTTTCTTTAAATGGACGATAAGCGGCTAAATTTATGGATGTTTTACTTATTTTGCTTATCTGGCTATACCTGTTTCAATTTGTATCTTGTTAGAGTGGCTATAGATGAAGACGCGGATATTCAGGCAGATTCAAGCAATCTGAGGTATGCTGCGCCGCCATGCGTTTTTTCGATAAGAAGTGAGCCGATGAAGTTACAGCAAATAGATAAAACGATTTACCGCAGCAATATGAACCTGTTTATGGTGGCCTTGGTATTAGGCTTGATTGTGTTATCCCTCAGTTTTGGGGCGGGATTGATTGCGCTCTTTGGCGTAGAGGCTGTGCCCGGTGAGCCGACGGGGAATTTCCATTGGAATCTACTCGGGGTGATTCTGGCGGTGTTGCTCTGTAGCGCCATAGTGTATCAGCTTAAGACTCAGCCCTTTTTTAAAGAGATTTATTACGTTTGGCAGTTAAAGCAGCTGCAAAATCGCATTTACCGTAAGCTAAATAAGATCCGAGCAGCGGCGGCGACTAATGATGTAAATGCGTTGATTACATTGCTGTTTTACTTCACCAGTTTACGCCAAGTCTATCTGCTCGATGATAATACCTTGACCTTATCCAGCGTCGATAAGGAATTCAATCAACTGCAAGAGCAGTGCAACGCCTTGGGATTAACCTTGTCGGCCGAGCAATTTGAAGTAGCGCTGTTAGCGGGCTTTTAGTGACTTTTCAGTCAAACATCCAATAAAAAAGTGAGTGCCTACACACTCACTTTGTTAGAACTTACTTTTTAGGGCTCACTTTTAATATAAGTCTATTTGGGGCAGAACGTGCCCCCCTAAAGACCTCATTTGTTAGTGCGCTGCTTGCTGCGCCCGTTGTAGCGACAGTAACCACTTACCATAGATATAAATCCCTACAGCCGAAATGGTGCCGATCGCGGCGATAATATACCAAGCCATACCGATATTGTGGCTGTGGTAGAGCAGCTGAGTCAGGTCGTGGGCGTTTTCGCCAGTAAAGCTGACTAAGGTGGTAAAGGCTTCGCCTTGCGGGATGGCATTCACATCCGTTGAACTCATGCCGCGCTCGAGTAATAACTCGCGTGAGAACAACTCTTTAGAGGCGAAAATTTCATAGAGTTTAGGGCCAAAATAACCTTCTAAGCCCCAACCAATTCCTTGCGGTAGCATCACAAAGCCAAGGTACATGGCTTTTTTACCTTCGGGAGCTATGTTACCCATAAATTCGTTCTTCTTCGGGCTTATCATCATCTCGCCGATAGAGAACATGGCAATCGCGAACACAATAAACCAAGCGGCATGGAAGGCGCCGATAAACACAAAGGCCAAGATACTGAGTAAACAGCCAATCAGCATTGCCGTGGTGATGCGGTATTTGGCGGTCAGCGCGGCAATTAAAAAGCAGCTGGTCATAATCAGGCCGGCGTTGAGGTTCAGCATGCCTTCTGGCATCACCTTAGTGCCTTCGTTATTTAACCCGAGCCAGAACTGTAAAATGCCGTTGCTGGTGCCTTCGCTGCCAAACAGACTGGTGACAATCACGCTGGTATCGACCCACTCGGAGATGTGGATCGGCAGTACGTCAAACAGGGCGTTAAAGAGGAACCAAAAGCCTGAAAACACTAGCATGTAATAAATCACGATAGGTTTTTTAAGCTCATGCCAAGCGTCGCGCCAGAGTGCTTCTTGCTTAATTTCGCCGTTTTTAATTTGCTGATTGCGCGCAACGCGCTCGGCCTTGCCCGGCTCGGTATACGTCAATAGGAACAAGAAGTTTAACGAGATAATCGCGGCGCAGGCATAAAACACATTATCCCAAGAAAGCTGGCGCATATGCACAGCAACTAATGGCCCTAAGAAGCCACCGATATTCACGACTTGATAAAATATCCCCCAGGCCATGGAGGTGTTATTGCGATTGGTGGAGAGCACTAAGGTGCCTTGTATACCGGGTTTAAATATCCCAGTGCCGATGGCGAGTAACAGTGCCCCCGATAAGAAGCCCCAAAAAGTGGGGAAAAACGCCATGGTGAGGTAGCCCATGATTTTAATCACTGTTGAGCCGAAAATCGTTTCCTTGTAGCCGACTCTATCGGAAATCCCGCCGGTAAACACGGGCACAAAGGTCTGCATAATGGCCCAGAGCGAGATAATGATGCCATAGTCGCTGAGGCTGATCCCCAGACCGCCCGCCGACTCGGGGGCTTTGGCGTATAAGCCCGCACTGGCTTTGACACCGTAATAGGCGATACGCTCGACCAGTTCCATCCCGCCCACTAACCAAAAAATATAACTTAGGCTAGTGATCGAGGCCCACATGCCTAACTGCTTGACTTCGCGCAGATCATTCTCTGCATTTGGACTGCTGTGACTCATGTCCTTCCCTTTATTATTGTTATTGAATTTAATTCCACTAATTCATTATTAATTAAATGGTTAACGCAATTGCTTGGGCAAATAACGCCGTAATAATTAACCGATTTCGGGCAATTTAAGCCTACACTTTACCTAATTAAGGGTTAAATACCAAAAAAGTAGTGAAAAATGATGACTTTCACCACATCTGTTATTAAGTGATGCTTGCTTGTTGCAATCACGGAATAAATATGTGCTATCAGTAAGGTATTGTGCTGATTAGTTTTTGTTACAAGTTTCTCCCGTTAAACGCGATTGGTATTAAGGTAAAATTTAGGTACAATCCACTGCCGCATTTTTGTTCATCCTTTATTTCTCTGTGTAATACCGCCAGAACAAGCTGAGTGCGCGCCCGCCTTTATTTTTGTGAGATTAGGTTATGACTGCTATTTCCGCTGCCGAAACGGACCAACGCCTGCTGCAAGAGCCGATTTCAAAGCTTTTTTGGCGCTACACCATTCCAACGATCGCCTCCATGCTGGTGACTGGGGTGTATGTCACCATTGATGGTATCTTCGTTGGCCATTATCTCGGTGAAACTGGATTAGCGGGCATGATGTTGGCCTATCCCGTGGGCGCGATTCTCTATGCTGTTGGCGCCATGTTAGGCATGGGTAGCGCGGCGTTAGTCTCGATTAACTTAGGGCAAGGTAATGTCGCCAAGGCGCGCAAGTTGCTCGGCAACGCCTTTAGCTTGTGTTTACTGGCGGGGGCATTTTTTGCCTTAGTGGGCGGGATCTTTTCTCGGGATATTTTAATTGCCCTCGGCGCCGAGGGGGAGATACTCGAAAACGCTAACGAATACCTGTTCTGGTATTTTGCCTTATGTCATTTCCCTATTATTTCAATGGCATTCACCACCTTGCTGCGTAACGACGGTCGTCCGTCTATGGTGACCTTTGTGCTGATTTTAGGTGGCGTGCTGAACACCTTTTTAGATTGGCTGTTTATTGTGGTGTTTCCCTTCGGTTTAGCGGGGGCGGCGATTGCCACCATGTTGTCCCAGGCCGTGACTGGTTTACTCTGCCTGCAGCATTTCTTTGGGGCGCGCACACAGCTCAAAATCAATCTTGAGCAGATGAAGCTAAAGCTCGACAACTGCCTCAATATTGCCCGTGTTGGCCTGCCAAGCTTTTTGATGAACCTGTATTTGTCGATTGTATTGACCCTGCATAACACCGCATTTTTATGGGTCGGTGGTCCTCTGCATGTGGCGGCATACGGGGTTGTAAGTTACACCGAAGCGTTTTTCTATCTGATTTTTGAAGGCATTGCCCTCGGTACTCAACCGATTTACAGCTTTAATGCGGGGGCAGGGCGCTTCGACAGGGTTAAGCAGGCACGCAATATCGCCTTTGGCATGACCCTACTCACCGCCGCACTCGGCTTAGTGTTGATTTATTCCCGCCCCGAATGGTTGGTGTACCTGTTTGCCGGTGACAACCCAAGCTTAACGCCGGTCGCGATTGAAGGAATGCGTTGGTATTTCTGGGGCTTACCTATGGAAGGCTTGATTCTTGTGGGCGCCAGTTTCTTCCAGGCGATAAATTGTTCTAAGCAGGCATCGATACTCACAGGGGCGAAACTGCTGCTTATCGCCGCCATTATCTATTGTTTTGCCTGGGCCTTTGGCGTGATTGGCGTGTGGGTGTCGCTCGCGACCTGTAGCACTATGCTGGTGATTTGGATGTTTATCGCGATGGGGCGGCTCCAAGTGAACGCTAAAGTCTGATGTTGTTTACGCATTATCTTTACCTTTGAAACCGACTTAGTACTGGCGTGTCGGCATGCGCTCTGTTACATTTCGCTGGTTTAATCCCAGCTTAAATTTAGCGCAGTTTTTAGCGTGTTTTTTATCACTAAAATACGGCTGCCGACTGACGGTAAAAGCGTGCGGATAGGATAGAATTCTGGGCCTTTTCAGGCTCGTCGTTTGTTATTTATGTTTTATGAGGCTCTTATGCGCACCGCTGCAGTCATCTCTATGCTGTTGTTTGGCGTGTTAACCAGTGTTAATGCCAGTGCCAAGGATAATGAGCTAGTGTTTGCTAGCGATTTTGAGGGTAACCGCTTATCCCAACCTTGGTCTTGGATCATGGGCTGCCAATTTGAGGGCGCTGAGCCCCACAGTGGTGAGAGCGCATTGTTATGTGCCGAAGGCAATAGCAGTATCGTCAGTAAATTCCCTGTCTCCGAAGCGGGCCTATTGGAGTTCTGGGTCAAGACCCAAAATATCCAAACCCAATATCGGATTAATGTACTCACATCACCGGTATTAAAACTGGATGCCCAGTGGCAGCATGTGGCGCTGATTGATATCACCCCAGCAACAACCGAATATTTGGCCCACAGGGTGTCGATTGACGATCCGAGCCGCCAATACATTCGCCTCGATATCGAAGCCATTAATGGCCCCATCAGTTTGGATGACTTAACCCTAGATAAAATTCGCCTCGATATTGCGCTGCAAAAGAACGAGCAAAAAATCATTGGCGGCATTTTAGATAAGCTTAAAGAAGACAAAAACTACGAGGTTCAGGCCGAATCCTTTAGAACCCTAGGTAAAAACTACGCCGCTCAGCTCGAAAGCCAAAGACAGTACCTCGAATATTCCAATGCGATTTACTCGAGCATCACCTTTGTGTTGGCGACCTCTGAGCGTAACAAAATGTCTAACCCATTGGGTTATAACACCTTTAGGTCGGTCTTAACCGATGCTAAGCGGGTGGCATCGCCGATCCAACAGGCGCGTTTAGGCTCTATGGTCAAACCCTTTGGTGACTTAGCCACCGCCACTTTAAATGTGGTGAGTGCGGGCGCTTATTCTGCATTTGCCGAACCCTTTAAATCCTTCCTCGCGGCCACCTTTGACCGCTCAAACTATGACAATAGCGACTTAAGCCGCAGTGATAAAAAGTTTGCCGAGGAAAATGGTCTTAAGATTTATCAGCAGGCCGAGCGTTTTATGGCTGAAATTGAGAAAGAGTTGCAACAGGTTACGGCGCTCGATAACGATTTAGTCAGTATGCAGAAGAACTTAGATACGTTTCGCAAGGATTTAGATAAGCATCTGCGTAGCTACCTGCAACACGCTAGCATTGCCCGCACTCCCGAAAATTACAGCAAGGTGATGAGCAAAGATGAGCAAACGCGGGCGCAGATTATGGCCGACGTGAATGCCAATATCAGCGCTAAGGCCGATGCCTTATTAGCCGCAAATAGCAATGCTGAATTAGTACAGTACATGATTAAAACCACTGAAAAGATGGATGAGTTTCAGGAGTTTAAAGACCGTTTCAATCAAATCACTTCGGCGATGTTAACCTTCTACGATCGCTTCGAGCGCTCGATTGCCGCCGAACAAAACCCCTTCACCGACCCAAGCGATAGGGCGGTATGGGAACAACATGCCCAAAGTGCACGCAACTATATTCGCCAATCGAAAGAAGCCTTTACGAAAGCCTTTATGTAGCGACTTGTTGTAGATACATAGATTGAGCTTTTTCATAAAAATGGCGGAGAAAGAATTTTTCTCTGCCATTTTTATATGCGTAATTTACTGAAGTGATCGTTTAATCAGCCATGTTAATCTGACTGTGTTGTATGCAAATCGAAAGTGCATTATGTTGTTGATTTAAATCGCCAGCAGAAGGTGCGGATGATAACGTCAACCAACTGCGGTGATTGTCGCACTGAATCTAGGCGTTAATTATATGAATATTACACGCACATTTTTCTATTATGAAAGAAACAGAAAACAACAAGCCAAAATTCTCGCTTTTAATATGCTTTTTTTGCCCGTTATCTTCTGGCTTTTTTTGATATTGATTCCAAAAAGTAATCCTTTTTATAACGAGTTTTTGTTTTACGCAAAATATATTGTTGTGGTTTCTGAGCTTGTCCTGTTATCGATAGCGGCATGGTTGCTTACTCATCCTGCGAAATTTTATATCAAGCTGACAAACTCCGAGTTCAGTTCATTTCACCCTACTTTTAAAGAATGGACGTTTAGCGTAAATCCACAAGATATTATTGAAATTGAGCACAGCACAGATATAGGCTCAAACGCTAGCCTTATTTTAGTGAAAATGAGTAATGGTTCATCAGTGTTATTGAGCCCTAACTATCCATATAAGCGAAGCGAACTATACGGTGCATTGCGGTTAGTTAACTCAAATATAAAAACGCCCAAGAATACTTGGTTGTTCCCATATAAAAAGTAAAAAATCAATTATTGACTGGCCAATCTCTAAATGGGATGTCATGTCCTGCAACTCATTGTAATCCTGTTTATCTAAACCAATCACTGCCTATTTGTTTTATTGGGTTAATATGTTTTAAATACACCAATATTTTAATGAGTTAGCTCAAATTTATGCCTCAGCTTTAGCCCTTTAACTTTTGATTACTCTCATTTAACGCGTACAAGTTGTAGACAAACCAAAAGTGCATATGTTGTTGATCTAAAATGGATGGCCAGATTTTTACTGAAATCACATAGAATGATGGACACGGCCATATCTTAACTTCGCTCTGCGATGGAGTTCATAGACTTCACAACCTAACAATGGCTCAGTTCTATTCAGCACCGCGCCAAAACGCTCAAAGTAGTCCTCATTAACTTGCTTTGCACTGATCAGTGGTACTTCCATACTGACATCTACACGACCTTTACGTATCAACGCTGGGTCAAGATGATCAAGATGATTTGTGGTCATTATGACTAGGCAGTCATCAAGAGGAATTATCCCGTCTAACGCGTTTAGTACGCCACCTAAAGTGAGTGGTGGGTTGTCTACATTGCTTTCAGCTGCACGTGATACCGTTGCCTTTACACAATCACAGTCCTCTATTAACAACATAGCTCCGGGCGCTACCTTTCTAATCGCCTTATGAATAGTGGCATCATTGACAGTCGATAGATTTAATATGTACAGATCGCGATGATACTCAACCGCTAAGGCCCTCGCGATACCCGTCTTACCCGTGCCCGTTTTTCCATGTAGCAGAATGGTTAGCTTACTGACAACCGATTTTCCCCGACTTGCGAAGTTATCAACTTCCCTCATCAACTCCTGCTTAAACCCTTCATCTAGCACTAAGTCACTAAACCCCGATGATTTTAATGTGCCATAGCGACACCATTCGGTTTCTTCGAAAATATTCACTTTCGGCTCAGTAGAGATGTCTCCACGAGTGTCTTCTAAAAAACTATGTAGTTTATCTTTTGCCCACCATGGTGCTCTTACCGTAATAGAATCGTATGCCATCGTACTATCGACCTTAGTGCGGGTTGCCAACATAAAACAACTATCGTATTTAAACAGGTGTATACCGTAGCCGATAGATTTAACACTGACACGCCCGTCGTAATTCACACCATAGTCAAAGTACACAGCCTCAGAGATAGAGCGTGAAAAAAACGGAATGGTAGTATTACTGATCAAAAAGGACAGCTTATTGAATATCTCTGTGCGTGCCTGATGGCTATCGTCTATAGTGAGCCGCACAAATAGCAGGCTACTGAGCCAACTTAACAGTTTCGCGGGAACATCTTTTAGTATGTAGCCTATGAGTCCAATTAACGTAAATGTTAATACTCCAACAATGACAGCCGTCAACAAAGGATCACTATTGGTGAGCGCCTTTATTTGTAGTAATACCTCGTTCATTTACTCACCTTTACTATAAATGCCTAATAGATATAGTCGAGAATACGACCAGCCGCGTAGAGGTTACTCGCAAGGCATCCTCAGTATTGCGCTATCGCACTTGGTTAAAGCGACTTGATAAAGATCCTTTACTTATCACTAGCTATTGCATTGGCTGCGGCGCTTATCAAAGAGTAGGGCGCCTGAATGTCGTGCAATGCAGGGATGCGTGAGAACGACCATGGCTCTCGTTCATAAGCTTGGAAATCCTAGATTTCTCTATTCACCTAGTCGGCGAGCGAATGCCATCGCAAGCCTGTACCTTTAGGTGATTAAACCTTGCAAATCAAATGGTTAAAATATCGTTATGCTAAATTTTAAATAAGAAAGCCGCCAATGAAGGTCGGCTTTCTTGTTTCGATTGTCCCGTAACCTTTGCGTTTTATTGGTTACATAAAATCTTGAGGTATTACAGCAAATACACGTTCAAGCTACAGGCACCGTGGGCGCCGACGACGAGGGCTTGCTCGATATCGGCGGTTTTTGAGGGGCCTGCGATAAACACACCAAACTCACCGGCATCTAAGGTGATGTCTTTTGCCGCTTGGTGCATGTTTGGAACAATCTTATTGGTTGGCAAGGCTAAGATCAGGTTTTCACAGATAAAAGGGGTTACTCTGTGGCCGAGGTTTTTGTTGTTGACCCAAATGGCGCCATTTTCGGCAACACCAACATCCCCAGGGATCACCGCATAATCGATATCCCTGAGCTCGTGAGCCGTTGGTGGCACATCACGGTTTGCTGTGACGCCCTCAACGAGTGAGATGACTTGTAAGCCTTTGGCGAGAAGCTCATCCACTTTGGCTTGCAGTGCCGCAAGACCGCCTTCGCGGTGCAGTGTACCCGCCACTGTTTTAAGATTGGTTTCAAACTGGCCAACCAGATCTTCTACCCTCGGGGCGACATCGATGCTTGGCATTGGATGGTTTGTTAAAGCCGACAGTTTGAGCGCATTGAGAATTTCGTGCTTACTAGACATCTTATAGGCTCCTGTGTTTCTTAAACCAAGCTTCGAAGCTGGAGTTGGGGGCGACGGGCAGTTCACGGTATTTACCCCAGGCGCCGCTAAAGGGCTTGAGCAGACTACCCGGCAGAATGCGCAGTGCAGTACGGGCTGCGCCCATTGAGCAATTGAGCATGGTCGGGCTTGCCATAAATTTACCCACTAGTGGCATATAACTGTTTTTGCCGTAAGGGAGTTTTCCGGCTTCGGCCTTAAGACGTCTGTGGTGGAAAATAATCTTATCGAGCGGCACTTTTGTCGGGCAAACATAGGTACAGCTACCACACAGGGTACAGGCCCAAGCGATGGAGTTAGTGTCATCGCTCTTGGCACCTACGGCAATCCCAATCGGGCCGGGAATAGTGTAGTTGTAGCTGTAACCACCAGAGCGGCGATACACTGGACAAGTATTTAAACAACCGCCGCAGCGAATACATTTCAATGATTCGGCAAGGATTTTATCTTTCATCATCTCGGTGCGGCCATTATCGACGATGATCACATGCATCTCTCCATCGACCTGTGGTCCACGGTAGAAGGCGCTATATGTAGTGACGGGTTGGCCGGTCGCATTGCGTGCTAAGGTGCGCAGTAACACGGCAGCGCTGTCGATATCGGGGACAATTTTGTCGATACCCATTGAATGCAACTGCAACTTGGGCAGGTTAGCACCCATATCGGCGTTACCTTCGTTGGTACAAACGACCACTGCGCCCTTATCGGCAATCGCCATGTTTACCCCTGTCATCGCGGCATCGGCGCTGAGGAACTGCTCACGTAGGTGAGCACGGGCGGCACGGGTTAAATACAAGGGATCTGCTGCCCCCGCTTTAGTGCCGAGTTTCTCATGGAAGAGGTCACCGACTTCTTCTTTTTTCATGTGGATAGCGGGCACCACAATGTGCGAAGGCGGCATTTTCGCCAGCTGAATAATCCGCTCGCCCAAGTCGGTGTCGATAACTTCAATCCCGTGTTGCTCTAAGTAAGGATTGAGGTGACATTCCTCGGTCAGCATGGATTTTGACTTAACTAACTTCTTCACCTGATGGCTGGCTAAGATGCCGTGTACGATACGGTTGTGCTCGGCGCCATCTTTTGCCCAGTGGACTTTGATACCGTTTGCTAGGCAATTTTGCTCAAAGGTTTCAAGATATTGCGCAAGATTAGTTAAGGTATGCAGTTTGATTTCGGAGCCTAACTGACGCAGTTGTTCCCACTCGGGTAAGCTGCCTGCGGCGCGGTCACGTTTTTCCCGCAGCACCCAAAGGGCCTTAGAGTGCCAGTCAACACGGGTTTCATCACGGCAGAAAATATCGGCCTTGTGGGCGTGAACCTGTGAACCCGTTGCCTCGTGATTATGTTGATATGCCATAGTGTGTCTCCTAGAGCGCGGCGTTAAGCACTTGCGCTATGTGGCGAATTTCAATCGGCAATTGTTGTCTGCGGATCATGCCATCGAGGTGCAATAGGCAAGAAGGGTCGAAGCCAACCACATATTGCGCGCCCGTTGCCGCGTGGGCTTGGGCCTTGTCTTTACCCATCTTGGCCGATACGGCGCCTTCGTCAACGGCAAAAGTCCCACCAAAGCCACAGCATTCGTCGCGACGGTCTGGATAGACAATGTCGATTCCGGCGATATTGGCGAGCACAGCTTCTACCTTGTTGAATCGTGGGCCCATTTGCTCGCTTGGCGTGGCAAGGCTCAACATACGAATGCCGTGACAGCTTAGTTGCAGGCTGATCTTATGGGCAAAAGGCTTGTTGAAGGCAGGGATTGGGGCGACATCGTGGAGGAACTCGGTCAGCTCATAGAGTTTGTCGATAACGGCTTGGGCTTCTGGGCTGTTGTCAAACTCGTGGAAGTTTTCTTTGGCGGCCACTAAACAAGACGCGGCAGGGCAAACAATGGCATCACATTCCACACCCTTGAAAGCATTGAGTAATTTCAAGGTAGTACTGCGTGCTGCATCGAAGCAACCCGAGTTGGTCATAGGTTGGCCACAGCATGTTTGGCCTGCGGGTAGAATCACTTGGTGTCCCAGTTTTTCGAGTAATTCCAGAGTGGCAATCGCCACATCTGGCATCATTTGGTTAACTAGACACGGGATGAAAAGAGCGATTTTCATTGTGTTTTCTCTTTCTTGTTAGTGAACGACATTGCCTTGCACTGTGACCCCAAAGTCCACACAAATGCTAAGGTAGTTGATCAAATATAGGCTTATCTTAAGTAAATAAGTAGCGCTAATTTAGTAAATGATCTTGTAGATTTTTTCAAAAATGAGAATATTTTAATGTGTTGATTTTTAATTGTTTATCTAGGTTTTTGTTTTGTGATTTTGATCCTCTTTTTGTTGTGTTGCTCGATAAATGAGAATAGTTTTCTTCTAACGAAAAACGGGGCTATTTCTAGCCCCGTTTTGCATTTTTTTAGCGGCTGCACTCTTCGAGCAAATACGCTAAGTGGCGGTAGGAAATGCCACTGTGCTGCGTTAAGCCAACCTCACACATACGGTTGGCGTAATAGCCTTCCTTAATCTCGACGGGAATGAGTTTTTTGATATTACGCAGGGCGCTGGCGTTGATTTCTGGCTTATACAGGCCTTTTTCGCCGGCGTAACCACAGCAGTCAATGCCCGCAGGTTTGAGCACTTGGCTCGAACAAGCATCGGCAATGGCTTGCATCTTAGGCTCTAACTTCATCTTACGAGCGCTACAACCTAAGTGCAGAGCCACATTGACCTTTTTGTTGATGCTCAGTTTATCCAGCAGCTTGTCGTGCATAAACTCAACCAAGTCGGTAATTTGCACCTGAGGGTTACCCGTGAGGGTACGATAGGTACAAGACAGGGCATCGACTAATACTGGGATTTTGCCGCCATTACTCATTTTGCTGACCACATCGATAAGCTCTTGGCGTTTGGCGTCGGCGTTTTTAAAGTCGCCCTTAGATTCCCACATTTGGCCGCAGCATAAATCGCGGGTCTTCTCTGGGGTAATAACGTTATAGCCCGCACGCTCGAGCAGGGTCACAACCACCTCTGGCAAGGTGCGATTATCGGGATCCTTAGGTGTTGGACCAAAGGTACGGCCGCCGCAGGCAGGGAAGTAAACCACAGTTTCTTGGCCCGCTTTGGCTGGTGATGGTTTAGGCAGTTTGCCACCTTTAGGGAAGTCTGGATTCCAATAGGGCACTTCTTTGGAGAGTAAACGGCCAGTTTTCATCAGCGCGTTGGTGATACCATCGCCGGTGATTTTATGGATAACACCCAACACGTCAAAGCCAGTGCTGATCACTTGGTTGACGGCGCCAAAGTGTTTGGCTTGGAAATCCAACACTTTTTGCTCAGTGGTGCTGATATAGGGCGTGCGTAGCTTACGGACTAACTGACCCATGCTGTTATCGACTGGGCAGGCAATAGTACAGAGCTGGCAAGCCGCGCAGGTATCAATCACATCATACTTGGCATCGGCACGCATTTTATCGGCGGCGGCTTTGTCGCCAGATTGCTCTAAGCGCTCGATTTCACGCAGGGTGGCGATCCGCTGACGTGGCGAGAAGTTCAGCGCCGAAGTGGGACAGGTCTTTTCGCAGAAACCACACTCGATACACTTATCGACAAAATCATCGACCACAGGGCAAGGCTTGATGTTTTTCACGTGCACTGTGCTGTCGTCGTTTAAGATAACGCCGGGGTTGAGCAGGCCTTCTGGGTCGAAGATATGCTTGATGCGTTTCATCAGAGTGTAAGCATCGGCGCCCCATTCCATTTCAACGAAAGGTGCAACGGCGCGGCCAGTGCCGTGCTCGGCCTTCATCGAACCATCGTATTTATGGATCACCATCTCGGCCACGTCCTGCATAAAGCCTTGGAAGCGCTCGATATCGGCTTGGGAGGCGAAGGTCGGGGTGATAATAAAGTGGAAGTTACCCGCCAGTGCATGGCCGTAAATCACGCCTTCGGGATAATCGTGCTTATGGAATAGCTCGGTTAAATCGGCGGCCGCTGCGGCTAAATGTTCGACGTTAAAGGCCACGTCTTCGATAATGACTGAGCTGCCCTTTGGCCGTTCGCCACCAATAATGGGGAACAGGCCGGAGCGCATTGCCCAGTATTTGCTGTACACGTTGGCGTCGCTACTGAAGCTAATCGGACGCTCGGTTTTGATGTGCGCCAGTTTGGCAATCACATCTTGGGTATAGCTTTCTAAGGTTTGGGCATCGTTTGCGCGGGACTCAATCAATAGAATGGCCGCGCCTTCTGGCAGCTCATTGAGCCAGTCTGGCATACCTTTTTTACCGGTCACGGCCTTGATAGATGCCCAGTCGAGTAATTCGGCGGCGGCAACGCTATCGCCAATAATCGGCGGAATGGCACTCGCCGCATCCACCATGTTGAAGAATACCGCCATCGCCGAGGCTTTAAATTTGGCCTCATCAACCGTGTGGTAAGTGACTTCTTCGACAAAGGCTAAGGTACCTTCGGCGCCGACGATCAAGTGGTTAATCAAATCAAACGGATCTTCAAAATCCACTAGGGCATTGATGCTATAACCCGTGGTGTTTTTGATGGAGTATTTTTTGCGGATGCGCTGCGCGAGCACTTCATTGCTGCGGGTCAACTTAGCGAGTGAAGCCAGTGAATCGAGCAGTTCGCCGTGGCTTTGGGTAAAGGCGGCCTTAGACTTATCACAACCCGTGTTGAGCTCAGTGCCATCGGCAAATAATAGCTTGGCGGAGGCGATAGTCTGGTAACTGTTTTGCGCCGTACCACAGCACATGCCTGAGGCGTTGTTAGACACAATACCGCCGACCATGGCCGAGGCCAGTGTTGCAGGATCGGGACCGATTTTTTTATTGAGTGGCTTAAGTGCGGCGTTGGCATCGGCACCGATAACGGCGGCGCCTAAGGTGATTTTATTGCTGTCGGGGCTGATGTCTATGGTTCTAAAACCATCGTGGCCCAAGATCAATAAAATCCCTTCACCAATGGCTTGGCCCGATAAACTGGTGCCTGCCGCGCGGAAAGTCACAGGCACTTTATGGGCGCGGGCGATGGCTAAGGTCTGTTTGGCTTGTTCTAGGGTATCTGCGTGAACGACGATTTCTGGCACGATACGGAAATAACTGGCATCCGTTGACCAAGCAAAGCGGCGCACAGGGTCATTTGAGACGGCTGACTCACCGAGTTGTTGAATTAGTTCTTTATAAACAGCGTCATAATTAATAGACATAAGTTACTCTCTCAACGCTAAAAATGACTAAGGCCGCCAACGCGGCCTTAGGTTTAGATTGGCTTAGAAGCCACCCCAAAGTGTTGCGATAGTGCCTGCAAGTAACGCGTAGCCAATGGCAACAGGCATAGTTTTACGGATGATTTCAGATTCTCTACCCGCCATACCCACAACGGTCGCGGCTGCCACTACGTTCATTACGCACATCATATTACCGGCGTTAGCACCGATACCTTGTAGTGCTAATACCAGTGTGTGGTTCATGCCAATATTGTCCGCCACACTGTATTGCAGGCTGGAGAACATCATGTTGGAGAAGGTGGCCGAGCCTGACAGGAAGGCACCAAAAATCCCCACAATCGGTGCCATCCATGCCCAAACCGCGCCCATAGATTGGCCTAACATATCGGCTAAGGCGACGGGCATAGACGCAAGACCCGCACCATTAACACCTGAGTTTAAGAAGATTTTCACCATAGGCACGGATGCGCCTAATGAAATGATAGTCGGTAACATAGACTTGCATGAAACGCCGATGGATTGCTTAATCGCAGGGCTTTTCATCTTGAACAGGAAGAAACCTAAGATACACACGGCCACAAAGAAGGCGCCAGGAGCATATAAGGTCGCAAAGCTGGCTTTAAGCTCAGTGCCCATTAGGCCAGTCCAGCTGATATTGAAACTGGATAACCAGGCTTTGAGTGGTGCTACGGTGCGTGAAAGCACTAATAGCGCGGCCATGATGATATAAGGTGTCCAAGCGGCAATTTGTGAGAACTTAGCAGTGGTCTCAATTTTCGCGCCTTCTTGGCTATCATTTTCGGCAAAGTCGTTCCAAGGGGTTTTTGGTAATAGGTATCCTTTACGGGCAACAGGGATGACTAAGGCCATACCGACCAATGAACCGATAACAGATGGGAATTCAGGACCCGCTAAGTAGTTGATAATCCATGCTGGAACGGTAAAGGCAAGACCGGCGAAAATCGCAAATTTCCAAATCGCTAAACCTTCTTTAAAAGACTTATTGCGACCGAAGAATCCTGTCAGTATGGTCACCATGACCAGTGGAATTAAGGTACCTGTGATTAAGTCGATAGTGATCATATGCATCACGATAAAGCGAGCATAACCAACGTAGCTACCGCCATGGGCTGCAAACTGCTCAGCTGCTAAGCTCACACCACCTTGAGTTAAGCCTTGCTCCATACCAAATAGCACGGGTAGACCAATCGCACCGAATGACACACAAGCTGAGTCGGCAATCAATGCCACTACGGCTGCGGCAACTGGGGGAACGCCCAGTAATACTAGCAGCGGCGCACCAATCGCGGCGGGCGTCCCAAAGCCCGCACTACCTTCGATAAAGGCACCGAATAACCA
Source organism: Shewanella sp. Shew256 (assembly GCF_002196695.1). NCBI lineage: Bacteria > Pseudomonadati > Pseudomonadota > Gammaproteobacteria > Alteromonadales > Shewanellaceae > Shewanella > Shewanella sp. Shew256. Next base: position 323,385 of record NZ_NAJR01000002.1, read on the forward strand.
ACAGATGATGATCACCTGCACACGGGCGTCGGCACTGATGTTAGTGAAGCCCGCACGGATGGTATCCATGGCCCCTGAGTATTTCAGGGTGTTGAGCAGGAATACCGCGCCGAAGATGATGGTTAATGGGGTGATGGCTGACAGCAGTCCTTCGAGAACCGATGCGGCTAATAGTGTGGTATCCATTTGCCAAATAAACACGGCGGCCAGCGCTGTGATTATCATGGAAATGGGCATAGCTTTGGACGCTGGCATTCTGAGTAATACGAGAAAGATCATTACACTGATTACTGGCGTCAAGCTGGCGAGGAGTTGAAGTATTGTCATGCTTGCCTCTACATAAAGTGGTCTGTCTTATTATTTATATTTGGATCTTACTAGTGTTTTCCTGTCAGACTCTCCGACTGATAAATCAGCAGGTTTCACTGCCAATACCATGAGTCACAACATTCTGTGGTGTGTACTAGACGCTATTCGGGGCTTAACTAATATGATCTAGATCATTTTGGCTGCTGTATAGAATGCTAATTTACAGTGCTGCGGGAGGCTTCTCTCATGGGATTTTCTTAACTGTGATCCATGTCACTCGAAGGTGGTTTTTTATATTTCGATAATGGGATGTTTCGCTAATTTCTATTCCTTCAGGTTATAAAAATCGACATATTCACTAAATTAGCTATCAGTATTGCAATTAACTGATCCATTTATTTCATTAATGAGCACTTAATGGATTTTTAAGACAATATTAAGATGTGACTTATCTCTCGCTTTGGAGTGAGTTGAAAAATCACTAAGTTAGATATTATTTATTAACAGTATGAATAAATAGGTTTTTATTGGGTTTTACACCGCGAGGGATTATGAGGGCTGGATCACGTTTTAGTAATAGCTAAATTTCGCGTGATGAATATCACTTAATGAAATTTGTTTTAATCTGAAATTTAATAACGGTTAATAAAGCAGTTTACAGTCATGCAGCCGCAACACTCCATTCTGTTAACAACTGCCGTTGGCCATTATCTTTTGCTACTTAACCATGTAAGCGATGTAAGCTTTAGCTACGTTTTAGGCTTTATTATTGAGCAGACTAAAACAGCTTACTGCCCCAACCGAGTTTACTGCGTAACACATGGAAGTAATTATGGCCTTTAGGGTGGATCAGCCTGAGCTGCTCGGAGCTGCGGCGCACTATGATTTCATCGCCGGGTAAGACGGCTAAATGCACGTGGCCATCACAACTTACTTCGAGATTTTCGCCATTTTCAGGGGAGACGACCATCTTAATGGTGCTGCAGGCATCGACCACTATGGGGCGACACGACAGTGTATGTGGAAACATAGGCACTAAGATTAATGCCTGTAAATTGGGGGTCAGAATGGCGCCACCCGCCGACAGGGCATAGGCGGTAGACCCCGTCGGGGTTGAGACTATCATGCCGTCGGCACGTTGACTGTACATGAATTGATTGTCTATATAGACTTCAAATTCAATCATATGGGCGATTTTACCAGGATGCAGCACTGCCTCATTCACTGCGGTATTGCTCGCTTTTAACATGCCGTGACGATAGACCTCGGCTTCGAGTAAAAAGCGGTGCTCGGTATCAAATTCCCCATCGAGCACTTTGGCGAGCGCTTCTTCAAAGGCATCGGGCGGTAAATCCGTTAAAAAACCTAGATTGCCACGGTTTACACCAATCACGCCCACATCGAAGCGGGCCAGCACTCTGGCGGCGCCGAGCATATTGCCATCGCCACCCACGACTATCGCTAAATCGCAGCGTGCGCCAATCTCTAATAAATCGACCGCGATGATATTGGTCCCTAACTCGCTGGCAACGCGCTCTTCCACGAGGACTTCATACCCTTGCACCGTCAGCCAGTGGTGCAGACGTTTGAGGGTTTGATTTGTCCCTGGGTGGTGCGGCTTGCCAATCAGGCCAATGGTGTGGAACTTTGTGGTCATATTTATGCTAGATCTGGCCTTAGGCCTTGAAACGTCAAAATTGATCCCCATAATATGCCCAGAGTATTTAGAAACAAAGCATTTTTAGCTGGAGTGAAAATGAGCAACGAGTCGATTAAAGCAGAACAGGATCTGATCCAAGAGGGTGTAGAGTCTGAAGTTTCTACCGAAGAAGCGAGTCTGATTGACGAGCTTACCCAAGCCAATTTCCGTATTGAAGAGCTGGAACAGTTACTCGCTGACGCTTTGGCGAAAGTTGAAGAGCAAAAAGATTCAGTTATCCGTGCTGCTGCCGAAGTAGACAACATTCGCCGCCGTGCTGCGATGGATGTGGAAAAGGCGAACAAGTTTGCATTGGAAAAATTCGCCAACGAATTACTGCCAGTGTTAGACAATATGGAACGTGCGCTGCAAGGTACTAATCCACAGGATGAAACCACCAAAGCACTGTTCGAAGGTGTTGAGCTTACGCAAAAGAGCTTCTTGACCGCCGTGGCTAAGTTTGGGGTAAAACCTATCGATCCACAGGGGCAAGCCTTCAACCCTGACCAACATCAAGCCATTGGTATGCAGCCAAGCGCTGAGTATCCAGCCAATACTGTGATGTTAGTGATGCAAAAGGGTTATGAGCTGAACAGCCGTTTACTGCGTCCTGCCATGGTGATGGTGTCACAGGGCGGCCCTAGCCAAGAATCTGCTTCAATCAACATTGAAGCCTGATTGAAGCCTAAGTTAACGCACTGAGCGTTAAAGGTTACGTAATAAAAAGGACTGCAGATGCAGTCCTTTTTATTTGTCTGTTTTTTGCCTGCTAATCGCGATTCATCACGCTTTGCACTGTTGCTGGGAGCTTAGCTCCCATAACACTTAATCGGCAAGAAAGGCATTAATTTGCGCTAACATACCTTCGGCATCGAGTTGTAAATCATGGGTCACTTCTTCTGGAGAGCCATGTTTAATAAACTCATCGGGTAGGCCTATTTGCAGCACAGGTTTCGGCATTTTAAGCTTTTGCAGCAGTTCTAATACACCAGAGCCAGCGCCGCCCATAATGGCGTTTTCTTCCACTGTGACGAGCACATCGTGGGTTTGCGCCATCTCTTTGACTAAATCCACATCTAACGGCTTCACAAAGCGCATATCGACGACGGTGGCGTCTAAGCTTTCTGCGGCGGTTAAGGCGGCGGCTAAGGTGGTGCCAAAGTTCAGCATGGCGATACCTTTGCCTAAACGCTTAATCACGCCTTTACCAATTGGCAGCGCCGTCATGGCTTCTACCTGAGTCGCGCCTGTGGCGCTTCCCCTTGGATAACGCACCGCGCTCGGGCCTGCATCATAGCAATAACCTGTATAGAGCATTTGGCGACATTCATTTTCATCCGATGGCGCCATGATCACCATATTCGGAATGCAGCGCATAAAGCTTAAATCGAATGCTCCTTGGTGGGTTGGGCCGTCGGCACCGACGATACCGCCACGGTCAATGGCGAACAATACCGGTAAACGTTGTAGTGCCACATCGTGGATTAGCTGGTCATAGCCCCGTTGCAGGAAGGTCGAGTAAATGGCGACCACAGGCTTAAAGCCTTCACAGGCAAATCCGGCCCCTAAGGTCACCGCATGTTGCTCGGCAATGGCGGCATCGAAATATTGTTTCGGGAAGCGTTGTGAGAACTCCACCATGCCCGAACCTTCACGCATGGCTGGGGTAATGCCTAAGACTTTTTCATCCTGCTCGGCAATATCACATAACCATTTGCCAAACACTTGGGAGAAGGTTGGCAGTCCCGGCTTAGTCGCTGGCTTCTTAAACTGTGATGGGTCAAATTTAGGTACTGCGTGCCAACCGATAGGATCTTTCTCGGCCGGTTCATAGCCACGACCTTTTTTGGTCATGATGTGCAGCACTTGTGGGCCCTTTAGAGAGCGCATATTGCGCAGGGTTTCCACTAAGGCATCGACATCGTGGCCATCGATGGGGCCGATATAGTTAAAGCCTAGCTCTTCAAACAGAGTGCCAGGTACAACCATGCCCTTGAGGTGCTCTTCGGTGCGCTTGGCCATCTCTTTGATGACCGGCATGCCCTTGAGGACTTTCTTGCTGCTTTCACGAATGGTGGTGTAGAGGCGGCCCGACATCAGTTGCGCTAGGTGATTGTTGAGCGCGCCGACGTTTTCTGAAATCGACATTTCGTTATCGTTCAGCACCATCAGCATATCGTTGTGCAAATCACCCGCGTGATTCATGGCCTCGAACACCATACCGCCCGTCATGGCGCCATCGCCAATCACGGCAACCACTTTGCGGCCAGCCTGTTCTTTTTCGGCGGCAACGGCCATGGCTAATGCGGCACTGATGGATGTACCGGAGTGTCCGACGCTAAAGGTGTCGTATTCACTTTCTTCCCGCCAAGGGAAAGGGTGTAAGCCGTTCTTTTGCCTAATGGTGTGCATTCTGTCGCGGCGACCGGTGAGAATTTTATGGGGATAGGCTTGGTGGCCAACGTCCCAAATCAAACGATCAAACGGGGTGTTATAGACATAATGCAGGGCGACAGTCAGTTCGACCGTGCCAAGTCCAGAGGCAAAATGTCCGCTGGACATGCCAACGGACTTAAGAAGAAACTCCCGCAACTCATCGGCCAATTGAGGTAACAGGGCCTGAGGAAGCTGGCGGAGTTCATTAGGAGTGTTGGCCTGAGCCAACACGGGAAACTGTGAAATGTCCAAACTCATAGCGAGATACTTCGTCTCTTATTATATTCTTCGCTCAATGATATAGCGGGCGAAGTCTGCGATTAACTGGCTATTGTATGGCAATTTAGCCAGCGCTGATAGTGCCTCTTGGATCAGTTGCGCGGCGGTATCTTTGGCGCCTTGCAGTCCAAGTAGTTGCGGAAAAGTACTCTTATTGGACTCGGCGTCAGAGCCTTGGGGTTTGCCGAGTTCTTCCGTGGTGGCAATGATGTCCAGAATATCGTCTTGCACTTGGAAGGCAAGTCCTACCGCATGGGCAAATTCCATCATAGTCTGATATTCATCTTTTGGCGCATTAGCGGCGATCAGGGCTAACTCAACGGCGCAGCTGATAAGGGCGCCCGTTTTCATATTATGCAGTTGAGTTAAGGCCTTAAGGTCGATGAGCTTATCGGTTGAGGCTAAGTCAATCGCTTGGCCGCCACACATACCACGGTAACCCGAGGCTTTCGCCAGCGCCCTCACCATAGCGATATGTTGCTCGCTGCTGATCCCAGGTACGGCTTCGGTCACAATTTCAAAGGCTAAGGTTTGCAGTGCATCCCCAGCAAGGATGGCGGTCGCCTCATCGAAGGCGATATGCACTGTGGGCTGACCACGACGAAGGTCGTCATCGTCCATGGCGGGTAAATCGTCATGGATTAACGAATAAGCATGAATACACTCAATGGCGGCGGCGCTGGCGTCGAGCTTTTCAAGCGGCACGCCAAACATTTGCCCCACGCTGTAAACCAAGAAGGGACGAATACGCTTACCGCCTAATAGCGCGCCGTGGGTCATGGCGGCCTTTAACTGCGGCGCAGTGTCTTCGAGTGTGCTGAAACGTTGTTTTAATTGGTCATCAACCCGTAGTTGATATTCTTTTATTGCATTGACTAACACGCTTATTCGCCCTCAACGGCATAGGGAGAGAGGGGCGCATTTTCATCCTGCTTGAGTAAAATGGCCACTTTTTGCTGAGCTTGCTCGAGTTTTGCTTGGCTGTTACGCACCAGATTGATGCCACGTTCAAATTGTTTTAACGCATCATCCAGAGAGACATCGCCCTGTTCTAATTCGGCAACGATGCGCTCGAGTTCACCAAGGGATTCTTCAAAACTGAGATTTTCGGGTTTCTTCGCCACGTTAATAATTCCTTTGAAAGAGCGGACACAAGGTATATCAGGGCGACTCAAGGGTCAAATTCAGTCGACGGATATTTGCTCAATAGCACGCTTTGTTGCTGAATTTTTTTCAGAAAATAGAAATTGTCGCTAAACTTGCTTAGTGCTTGTCCGATAAATGACAATAATAGCATTATGCTTTTAATCATCCTTTGACATCATAGAGTAAGGCTCAGGTTAAAACCAAAGTGTAATCCCTATGCGGATGACATTTTGTGTTATTTTGCGAATAGAGTCAGTATCATGTCGTTTATACCGAATATTGAGGAGCCGTTGTGGATTTAGCTACAGTTATAGGACTAGTCGGGGGCTTTGGTTTTATCCTTTGGGCTATGATGACCAGCGGCGGCCTGGCAATCTTTATCGACGTACCCTCAGTGTTTATCGTATTCGGTGGTTCATTCTTCGTCGTAATGATGAAATTCAATCTCAAACAGTTTTTGGGCGCGGTAAAAATCGCCGTCAAAGCCTTTATGTTTAAGATTGATAAGCCTGAAGATCTTATCGAACAATCCGTGACTATGGCGGACGCCGCTCGTAAAGGCGGATTCCTTGCCCTCGAAGAAGCGCAAATTTCCAATAGTTTTATGCAAAAAGCCGTCGACATGTTGGTCGATGGTCACGATGGTGAAGTGGTGCGCGCCGCGCTTGAAAAAGACATTGCCCTCACCGAAGAGCGCCATCGCAACGGCATTGCGATTTTTAGGGCCTTCGGTGACGTTGGCCCAGCGATGGGGATGATTGGTACCTTAGTGGGCTTGGTGGCCATGTTATCCAACATGTCAGATCCTAAATCGATTGGTCCTTCGATGGCAGTGGCCTTGTTAACGACACTGTACGGCGCCGTGGTCGCCAACATGGTGTGTATTCCCATTGCCGATAAACTCACCCTACGCATGGGTGAAGAAATGCTGAACCGCAACCTGATTATGGATGCGGTATTAGCCATTCAAGATGGTCAAAACCCGCGGGTGATTGAAGGTTTCTTGAAGAATTATCTTGCTGAAAAACAGCGGAAAATCGATACAACGGACGGAGAGTAGCCCATGGCTAAGTGCAACTGTCCACCGCCCGGAGCGCCGCTCTGGTTGGCAACATTTGCCGATTTGATGTCCCTCTTGATGTGTTTCTTCGTGCTGCTGCTGTCATTCTCCGAAATGGACGTGATGAAGTTTAAGCAGATCGCAGGCTCGATGAAGTATGCCTTCGGGGTGCAAAATAAGGTCGAAGTCAAAGACATTCCTAAGGGGACGTCTGTGATTGCTTTGGAGTTTCGTCCTGGTCGTCCCGATCCCACGCCGATTGAAATCATTAACCAACAAACCAACGAAATGACCGAGCCTGTATTGGATTATCAAGCGGGTGAAGACGATAGCGCGGGTGGTGTGCAGCAGCAAAATGGTTCGCAGCGGGGCGGTGAAGCCTCGGCGACGGCCCAAGAAACGGCGGATGCGGTGAAGGCCGAAGCTGCGGCGGCGCAGGATAAAATCAATCAGCAAGTGAAGAAAATGGCACAGGAACTCAATAATGAGATCACCGATGGGGCGATCGAAATTGAGTCACTTGGGCAGCAAATCATTATCCGTATCCGTGAGAAGGGCTCATTTGCCTCAGGATCTGGCTTCCTGCAGCCACGATTTAAACCTGTGGTGCGCTCGGTCGGTGAATTGCTAAAAGATGTGCCGGGGATCATCACGGTATCGGGTTACACCGATGATATGCAGATAAGTGATGAGCTCTATAGCTCGAACTGGGATCTCTCCAGCAAACGCGCTGTGGCGGTAGCCGATGTGCTGCTGCAAGTGAAGGGCTTCGATCCTAAGCGGATGAAAGTGGTCGGTATGGCGTCGAATAATCCCATCGTGCCTAATGACTCACCTGAAAACCGCGCGCGAAATCGCCGCGTTGAGATTGCGATTGAACAGGGTAAAGCTAAAGAATCCGAAGAAATTCAAGTGGGTAAATAGCTTTTAATCCAAACCTGTAATTCGATAAAAACGCCGTGACTTGCTCACGGCTTTTTTATTTGTGATTTTTTGACTATAAGTTCAACTGTGCATAAGCGCACGCCACGAGCAGCCCGAGTGTGGAAACAGGTGCGCCAATCGCCGTGAGTTTGTTATAATCCGGCGATTATTCTTTTAACCAATTTTGCTGTTTACAAAATTGCCCGCGGAAATCCCATGAAGTTTATTGTAAAGCTGTACCCAGAAATCATGATGAAGAGCAAGCCCGTGCGCATGCGCTTCACCAAAATGCTTGAAACCAACATCCGTAACGTGCTCAAAAAAGTTGATGAAGATGCCAAAGTGCAACGTCAATGGGACCGTATTTGGGTAAAGGTGCCAAATGATAAACCTGAATTAGCTCAGGCCTTTGGTGAGCGTTTAGCCTGTATTCCTGGGATCGCCCATGTGGTGCAAGTGGATGAATACAGCTTTACCTCAGTCGACGATATCTACCAGCAAGTCTTACCCGTTTACCGTGACCAAATTGCCGGTAAAACCTTCTGTGTGCGCGTTAAACGCACAGGCTCACACGATTTTAACTCTATCGAAGTCGAGCGTTATGTCGGTGGCGGTTTAAACCAGTTTACCGATGCGATTGGCGTGCGTTTGAAGAACCCAGAAGTGACAGTTAACCTCGAAATCGAGGGTGATAAACTGTATATGGTGACTAAGCGTATCGAAGGCTTAGGCGGCTTTCCTATGGCGACGCAGGAAGATGTATTGTCTTTGATTTCGGGCGGTTTTGACTCAGGCGTGTCGAGCTACCAATTTATTAAGAAGGGCGCTCGTACCCATTACTGTTTCTTCAACCTCGGTGGCGCGCAGCATGAAATTGGCGTGAAACAAGTCGCTTACCATTTGTGGAAAACCTATGGTGAATCCCACAAGGTGAAGTTTGTGTCTGTGCCGTTCGAGCCTGTGGTGGCTGAGATTTTAGAGAAAATCGACAACGGTCAAATGGGCGTGGTGCTCAAGCGTATGATGATGCGCACCGCGGCGCGTATTGCCGAGCGTATGGGCATTCAGGCGATTGTGACAGGTGAGAGTTTAGGCCAAGTATCGAGCCAAACCTTGACCAACTTAAACGTGATTGACCGCTGCACCGATATGCTGATCCTGCGCCCGCTGATCGCCATGGACAAGCAGGACATCATCAACGAATGTCGCCGTATCGGCACCGAAGATTTTGCTAAATCTATGCCCGAATATTGCGGTGTGATTTCGCAAAAGCCAACCGTTAAGGCGGTACTGGCCAAGGTTGAGGCTGAGGAGACCAAATTCTCTGAGGACTTGATTGACCGTATCGTTGAGCAGGCCGTGGCCATTGATATCAGGGAGATAGCAGAACAAATGAATACGCGTATCACTGAAACTGAAACCGTTGTTGCTATCGACACCAATGAAGTGGTGATTGATATTCGCGCCCCAGAGGAAGAAGAGAATAAGCCGCTGGAGATTGAAGGCGTGGAAATCAAGCGCATTCCTTTCTTCAAATTAGCGACTCAGTTTGCCGATCTCGATAAGCAGAAGACTTACCTGCTGTACTGCGAGCGTGGGGTGATGAGTAAATTACAAGCGCTATACCTGATTGAACAAGGTTATCACAATGTTAAGGTTTACCGCCCTTAAGCGATAGCCAGTAAAACGCGAGCTAAGGCCAAACATCAACTTTGGCCTTAATGCGTATGAATTGGGGCCTCGATGCGCCAATAAGCAGGTAAACGAATACAAAAAAGCCGCATTGGAATGCGGCTTTTATTTTACTGATAAGCTGTGCAATTTATTCGGTCTTGACCACTTGCTGGGCCGGTAACACGTCATCGGCAAGCAATAAGGTTGGATCCTGCAGCGCTTCTTCATGCATTTTTTCCATCGTCGCAGTCAGTTCGGCATTGATACTTGCCTGTAAATCACTGGTGTCGATGATAATTTCTGCATCGATAACATTTGCGCTGACATTGGCACTGAGTGCGCTGACTAACACTAACGCAAAAGCAGATTTTAAATTGAACATAGTCGCCTCCGGGCTGACAAAGTATTGCTGTCAGACATTCCCATCACCCGTTCGAGATTGTCCAACTCATGTGTTTCGTTGGCGCAAAATTTAATCAAAAACGCTGGCCTTTACAAACGATTAAATGTAACAATACGGATTAGAAAAACTAATTAAAAATTGAGATAGAGATCACTATGTCAAGACGCTTACCACCACTGAATGCGGTTAAAGCATTTGAGGCCGCCGCACGGCATTTGAGCTTTACTCGAGCGGCTGAAGAATTGTTTGTGACTCAGGCTGCGGTGAGTCACCAAATTAAGGCGCTAGAAGATTTTCTCGGATTAAAATTATTTCGCCGAAAGAATCGTTCGCTGCTGCTGACCGAAGAAGGCCAGAGCTATTTTCTCGATATTAAAGATATCTTCACCCAACTGGCGGATGCGACCGACAGGCTGCTTGCACGCAGCGCCATTGGTTCGTTGACCGTGAGCATGTCGCCAAGCTTTGCGATTCAGTGGCTGGTGCCGCGCCTATCGAAGTTTAGTGAAAAAAATCCCGATATTGACGTACGAATTAAGGCGGTAGACACAGAGGCTAGCTCCTTAACCGACGATGTCGACGTTGCCATTTATTATGGTTTAGGCAATTGGCCTGGGCTTCGCGCCGATAAACTCCGTAATGAAGTGCTGATCCCCGTATGTTCGCCGATGCTGTTAAACGGCCCTAAGCCCTTGTCTAAGCCCGAAGATTTAAAACACCACACGTTGCTGCACGATATGAGCCGTCACGATTGGCAGGCTTGGTTTAGACAATGTGGCATTCACGATATCAACGTCAACCAAGGGCCGATTTTCAGTCACTCTTCCCTCGTTTTGCAGGCGGCAGCCCACGGCCAAGGTGTGGCCTTAGGTTATAGCGTACTCGCTCGCCCCGATATTAAGGCGGGTCGACTGGTGTGCCCATTCCAAGAAGTGTTAGTGAGCAAAGATGCCTATTACCTTGTCTGCCAACAGAATCATGCCGAGCTGGGTAAAGTGGTCGCGTTCCGTGAGTGGATGTTAGATATGTTTGCCGAGGAGTCACGCAGTGAGTTGTTGCCCGGATAACCCCTTGGTCAACGAGGATATGGTGCCAAGTGACTATGTGTTAGATGGCGAGCCCTCAGAGACCTTGATTTTATTTGCCCACGGCGCGGGAGCGAATCGAGATTCAGACTTTATGTGCCAAATGGCCGCAGGTCTTGTCGCAAAGGGTTTTCAAGTGATGCGCTTTAACTTTCCCTACATGCAGGCCAATGCTGAGGATGGTAAAAAGCGCCCGCCTGACAGAGCGCCAAAGCTGCTTGCCTGTTTTGGCGAGATGCTCGATGTGGCACACGCTCAGCCTAAGGTTAAGCGTGTGGTCTTGATGGGTAAATCCATGGGCGGACGCATGGCTGCGTTACTGGCCTGCGATAGCGCGCAAGCCAGCCGTATCGATAGTGTGATTTGTTTAGGTTATCCCTTTATCCCAATAAAGGGCGGTGAACCTAGGTTAGCCCCCTTAAACGACTGCCAAGTGCCGGTGTTAGTGGTGCAGGGTGAGCGGGATAAGTTTGGCACTCAGGCGCAGATCCTAAGTTGGCCGCTTAACAGTGATATACAAATTGGATACTTAGCCGATGGGGATCATAGTTTTGTCCCAAGAAAGTCGTCAGGCACGACCGAAGCGGCTAACCTTGCATTGGCTGTTGATTTATCAGCAAAATTTATTGGCTAATGCTTATTCTTAATATGGCCTAAAGCGCTCAGGCGTTACAGCTAAAGCGTCGTCTGTCGTAAAGCCTATTGGTTTTTGGAGGTAAAAATGCGTAAAGGATTGTTGTTACTCGCCGCGGTAAGCGGATTTTTTGCGGTTGCGCTAGGCGCTTTTGGTGCCCATGGACTCAAGGCTGTCGCGCCGCCGGAGCTGATTGATGTGTTTAATCTAGGCGTGCAATATCACTTCTACCATACCTTTGCGCTGATTGCCGTGGCCTTTGCCGGGCAGTGGTTAACCTCACGCTTGCTAGATTGGGCGGCGTACCTGTTTATGGCCGGCATAGTGCTGTTTTCTGGCTCGCTCTACGGTTTAGCACTGGTCGGTAGCAAATGGTTAGGCCCCATTACCCCAATGGGTGGTGGCTGTTTCCTCTTAGGTTGGTTATTGCTGGCTGCGGCCGTATGGCGCCATAAAGTGGTGGATGGCAACGAGTCATAATACTTGTGTGGCGCAGCCATTGCGCTGTGCGTTCATGCTGCCAATCACACAAAAGCCCGATAGCAAATCGGGCTTTTGTGTATTGAAATTGCTATACTGGCGCCCAAATCGATAGTCGGCCATGTTTATGGCTTGGATTTCTTAAGGATCTCCATGAAAAACCTATTTTTATTTTGCCGTGCAGGCTATGAGAAAGAATGCGCTGCAGAAATCCAACAGCGAGCCGCCGAGCTCAATGTGGGTGGCTTTGTTAAGGCCAACAACAACGATGCCTACGTGGTATATCAATGTTTTGAAGAAGACGGCGGCGATACCTTAGTGAAGCAACTGCCGTTAGATTCACTGATTTTTGCCCGTCAGATGTTTGCCGCAAGCGAGCTGTTGGCGGATTTACCCGAGTCTGATCGTGTCAGCCCGATTGTGGCGGCGCTCAGTGAGGTGAGTAAAGCGGGTGAGCTGAGGGTTGAAACCCCTGACACCAACGAAGCGAAAGAACTGTCGGCATTTTGCCGTAAGTTTACCGTGCCTTTGCGCCAGCATTTGAAAAAATCCGGCAGTTTGCTGGCACAGGAAAATCCTAAGCGTCCGATTATCCACGTGTGTTTTATCGGCCCAGGTCGCGCCTACGTAGGTTATTCCTTCAGTAACAACAGCTCACCCTATTCTATGGGGATCCCGCGCCTGAAAATGGCTGCCGATGCGCCGAGCCGCTCAAGCTTGAAACTCGATGAAGCCTTCGCGCAGTTTGTGCCTAAAGAAGAGCAAGAAGTGCGGGTTCGCAGCGGCATGAACGCAGTGGACTTAGGCGCTTGCCCAGGCGGCTGGACATATCAGTTAGTGCGTCGTGGCATGATGGTCTCCGCAGTCGATAATGGCCCTATGAACGAAAAGCTGATGGAAACCGGACAAGTGAAACATTTCCGCGAGGATGGTTTCCGCTTCGAGCCACAGCGTAAAAACATTTATTGGTTAGTGTGTGACATGGTTGAAAAACCCGCGCGCGTGGCTGAGCTGATTGAAGCTTGGGCCATCAATGGCTGGTTTAAAGAAGCGATTTTCAACCTCAAACTGCCGATGAAGAGCCGTTATAAAGAAGTGATGGCAATTTTGAATACCATGCAGGAAATCCTCAAGGAAAACGGCATCAACGAATTCCAGTTACAGTGTAAGCATTTATACCATGACCGTGATGAAGTGACTGTGCACCTGTGGATTAGACCGAGCCAGGCTTGGAACTAATCAGCGGTTTTTAGCGTTCTGTTAGTGAGTGAAGCCCCAAGTCATGTCTGGGGCTTTTTATTTGGCAGTTCTGCAAGATTGCGGCTATAAAAAAACGCACCCTAGGGTGCGTTTTTTGTTTCGCGCAAAGCGATTATGACAGACGGTCAAGCACCGCTTGAGTGAAGTCAGTCGTACCGTGGGTGCCGCCTAAATCGCGAGTAGTACGGTCGCCTTCTTCAATCACTGCCGATACGGCTTTACGGATCAGATCGGCTTTATCGGCCATGCCTAAGTATTCCAGCATTTGGATAGAGGCTAAGATCACAGATGTTGGGTTCGCGAGATTTTTACCTGCGATATCTGGCGCACTGCCGTGAACCGCTTCGAAAATCGCTGCGTCACGGCCAATGTTGGCACCAGGAGCCATACCTAAACCACCGACTAAACCAGCACACAGATCCGACAGAATGTCACCAAACAGGTTGGTGGTTACGATGACGTCGAAGTTTTCTGGGTTCATCACTAACTTCATGCAAGTCGCATCGACAATCATTTCTTCGGTTTTGATGTCTGGGTAGCGTTGGCTCACTTCACGGGCCACTTTCAGGAACAGACCTGAAGTTGACTTCATGATGTTTGCTTTGTGCACGATAGTGACTTTCTTACGGTTTTCTTTGCGGGCCAGTTCATAGGCGAATGTCGCGATCTGCTCAGCACCTTGGCGAGTGACGATACTGGTTGCTTCAGCTGTGGTGCCGTCTTCAGAAACTTTTTGACCGTGGCCAGAGTACATGCCTTCGGTGTTTTCACGCACTGTGATGATATCAATGTTTTCATAACGGGCTTGAGTGCCTTTGAAAGACAACACTGGACGTACGTTAGCGTACAGGCCGAATTTCTTACGTAATGTCACGTTGATAGAGGTGAAACCTTCGCCGACCGGTGTAGTTAGCGGGCCTTTCAGGGTGATGCGGTTTTTTTCGATCAGTTCTAAAGTACGCTGCGGAAGTAGTTCACCCTGCTTCTCGAGAGCAGTTAAGCCGGCATCGGCAAATTCATATTCAAAATCACAACCTGCTTTATCAAGAATTTTTAAGGCTGAATCAATAATACTTGGGCCAATTCCATCACCTGGAATTACGGTTATCGTTCTTTTTGACATGGAGAAGTCCTTCCACGGTTCGTCGTTACTGCAATTGTCCGACCCGGGATTAGCCGGGTAACATGACTATGAATTTGGTGTTTTTTCTCCCCATTATTTTAACCGTCTTTGGTCAAACTTCACAGTAAATAGTGAGCAATATCACGATTTTTTATCGGGTATAACTTGTAAAAATACTGGGTTATAACGATGATGGAGGACCAATGGTTAAAAAAGTCTACTTTAGTCTAACAACTACATAAAAGAGGAAGACATTGAAGTTATTACCTATCACATCGCTAGTGCTTTTATCCCTCGGAATACTGCCCAATGCTCATGCAGAAACCAGCACTAAACCGCTTACCCTGACCGACATTATGCATTTTGAGTCCCTCGAGAAGCCCGTTATCGCTGACAATGGTCAAGTGTTTGCGGTCGAGGTGGCGCCGGATCGTGGCGATAGCCATGGTTTAATTAAAAATCTGCAAACAGGAAAAGACTTTCAGATTGAAGGCGGCTCAGACCCTATCGTGAGTCACACTGGCCGTTATGTGGCGATGGCCGTTAAGCCTAGCTTGCTTAAAGTCGAAACCAGTGATGCTAAGGCCAAGAAAAAGCTCAAAGCCGATATGGTGCTGCTCGATACCCAAACCGGTACGCAAACCAAATTTGAACGGGTAAAGGAATTTGTCTTTAGCGACGATGGCGCGCATTTAGCCATTTGGTTTGAAGCCGACGAAGAGGCCAAGAAAGACGCCAAAGAGAAAACTGAAGGCGCCGATGATAAGCCCAAAGCCGAGAAGGTGAAGGTCGATAAGTTCGACCAAGGCCGTCGTTTGAGTTTAGTGAATTTGTCTTCGCCATCGCAGCGGGTGGATCTGGAGCATGTGACCGCCTATCAGTTTGATAAAGACAGTCGCCGCTTGGCTGTTGCGGTCAATGATATCGAGGCGAAACAACATCAACTGCAACTGATTGATTTGAAAGACTACAAAAAATCAACGGCATTTGAATCTCAAACTCAACAAATTGGTGCGGTTTCACTGTCGAAAAATGGTCGCTGGCTGGCCTTTACCCAAGGGGATGCTAGTGAATTACCCTATGGCCGCAGCTATCAGTTAAGCCTAGTCGATATCGCTTCGGGCAAAGTTCGCCCCGTGCCAAACACCAAAGAGTGGACGTTAAACCGTTACGCCAGTTTAAACTTCTCCCTAGACAGTGAGCGACTCTTCTTTGGTCGCGTGCCCGAGGTGAGCCAGCAGCTCAGCCTGAAGAAAATCGCAGAAGAAAAAGACCTTTACGACAAAGAGATAGTCACAGGTCAACGTGGGCTTAAGGTCTGGCATGGGGACGATCCACGGATTAAACCCCATGAAATCAAGCAATATGATAAAGAGCAAAAGCGCACTTATTTAGCCGTGCTGCATTTAGGTTCAAACAATGTAGTGCAGCTTGGCGATAAAACGGTGCCGGATGTGACTCTGTCACAGCATAAGCGTTATATGCTGGCCAGCTCAGACTTACCCTATCTCAAGATGATCACTTGGGCGGGCTTTTATCAAGACTATTACTTGGTGGATATCAACACGGGTCGCAAGTTACCGCTGTTAACCCAACAACCAAGCGATGCTGAGCCGAGCTTATCGGGCGACGGTAAATATGTGGCCTATTATCAGCAAGGTAATGTGTATTTATATGATATTGCCGAAGGTCGTCGCACCAATCTGACCAAGTCTTTAAAGGTGAGTTTTGCCGATGAAGACCATGATTATCCCTCCAATGCGCCGGGTTATGGTTTTGGCCCTTGGCTGAAGGACGACGCAGGTTTCCTCGTCTACGACAAATACGATGTGTGGCAGTTTAATACCGCATCGAAAAGCGGATTTGCCTTAACCGCAGGGCAGGGACGCGCTCAAAAAATTCAATATCGTGTTGAAGGTTTAGTCGATAATCCCGATGAGCCAACCACACTAGCTTACAACGCCACTGTGCTACTGCATGGTTACAGCGACAAGACTAAAGCCGATGGTTTTTATCAAGCGACCTTAGGCGAAGCGGGCGTTAAGACTTTGATGGAAGGCGAGTATAAGCTAACTGTGCTTGGGCGCAGTAAAGATACGGATACCTTAGTGTTCTCTAAGGAGCGCTTCGATCTGTTCCCTGACTTGTATACCGCTAGCTATCAGACCCCACAAAATGCCGTGAAGCAAACCGATTTAGACAAGCAACGCCAAGCCTTTAATTGGAGCCAAGCCGAATTAGTGCATTGGACCAATGGCGATGGCAAGCCGCTCGATGGCGTGTTGATTAAACCGACTAACTATCAAGCGGGCGAGCGTTATCCTGTGCTGGTTTACTACTATCGCTTTATGACTGACAGACTGCATGCCTTCCCGCAAATGAAGGTTAACCACAGACCAAACTTCGCTTGGTATGTGAATAACGGTTATGCGGTATTCTTGCCGGATATTCGTTTCGAGATCGGTTACCCCGGCGCCAGTTCGGTTCAAGCGCTGACCTCGGGTGTGCAAAAGCTTATCGGCATGGGCGTTGCCGATGCTAACGCCATTGGTTTACAAGGGCATTCTTGGAGCGGTTATCAAACGGCGTTTGCCATCACTCAAACCAAGATGTTTAAAGCCGCGGTAGCTGGTGCCCCAGTGGCTAACATGACCAGTGCTTACAGCGGTATTCGCCATGGCACTGGGCTTGCGCGCCAATTCCAATACGAAACGGGCCAAAGCCGCATAGGTGAAAGCCTCTTCGCTGCACCGCAAAAGTATATTGAGAACTCGCCAGTATTCTATGCCGATCGCATTCAAACGCCGCTGATGATCATGTTTGGCGATAAAGACGATGCGGTGCCTTGGGAGCAAGGCGTTGAAATGTACTTGGCGATGCGCCGTGCGGGTAAAGATGTGGTGTTTTTACAATATGAAGATGAACCCCATCATCTGAAGAAATACCCTAATAAGCTCGATTACAGCATTCGGATGATGGAATATTTCGACCATTATCTTAAAGGTAAACCCGCGCCAGCCTGGCTAAGCCAAGGCGAAGCCTATGTCGAATATAAAGCCGATGATGAGTAACCGTCTGTTTTAGGTTTATCTATAAAAAAACGCCACCGTAAGGTGGCGTTTTTTTATGGGAATAAAGGACCAAAGCGAGCGAGTTTTTACTCTAATAAGTTGCTTTCGGATTAAGATATCTATTGAGTAACGTCTTAAACACTCGCTGGTTTAAGTTTGTGACTTGTTGGAGCCCAAAAGATCACAGCTTTACCAAGCCCACTTGTTTTTATTGGTTATGTGTTGGTATTAGCACTGCCATAAAAAACTTGCAGAACCATTACAACGGCAGACGAACGAATACGCCACCCCACCTCCGCCAAAATTCATTTCTGTTTCCCAGTTTGGTCCTTGTTCTAGTTGAGCGACAAATTCCATTGGTTCATTACATGCAGTGCAATTGGGTGTTTCATCACCTTGAATCCATGCGGGTTCACCGGAAATTTGACCTAATACCTCTCGAGGGCTAACGCCATTTTCTTCCGCCCATTCTCTTCTTGCTGCTTCGTAGTCATCTCCATCGACCGATACTACCTGAGCTGAGTGTGCTGTATCTCGAAGCGTTTTGCCTTCAGATGGGACTTGGACAAATTCAAGGTCAAATGGTTTTATTACGATTACAGCGTTGCCGCCGCCATCAGCATCCGAATCGTCGCACATTCCAGGATCGTTTTGGCACATAAAAATTTGATGTAATTCTTCTTCAACCGAGATTTTCGCCAAAAATTGCATTGGAAGGTTACAGCAAGCACAAGTCGGCCAGTGAAAATCTTCACCTTTATTCTTAACTGGTTTTCCACCAAAAGAGGTTTCGCTCATTTCGGCCAAATCAGATTTATTTATCAATAGGTTAATCATATTAATTACTTCCGTTGTATAAATTACGCTTGAATAACGCCGAGCCACTAAACGGCTTCGGCTTGAATGAGTTATTAGGCCCCATCTGGAGAATGGGCAGACAAGAGTCTCTCGACGTCCCGAGCGCTAATGCTAGCGCCGTTGAACACAAGATATGGGCTGCTCTCCAAAAGAGAGGGGACCTCAGCACGCCAAGCTCGGTGCAGGGATAATTCATGTGCTGCAAAGCCCAGCTTGTCATCGAGGAAGAACTCAAGTTTGCAGATCTCATCGCGGCGGGATCAAGCTCCGACACCTGTCGTACAGGGTAAGCGGCGTTCTTATGTATCCATTCAACGTCGATGTGTTCCATGGGGCCTAACATGTGATTAGTGCACGTTTACTTTGTTAGATCAGTAAAAGTACACAATTAACCATTTGTATATAAAGAACTTATCAGTTTCCCCTTTAATAAACCATCCTGAAACGCACATCCTCGTTTTCGAAATCGATTAACTAAAACCAACGCTTAAATAATTAATTGATTCCAAATGTTTTTATTTGTTAGCGGTTGAGTTGATATGCACTAACCTTGGCCTAAAATCACTCAAAAGTATCTAAATTCGAATACGACTGTATACCTTGCATGGTAAGTAGCCGTGCGATAGTTGTTGCAGATGCCGCCATCGACCCTGTAGGGATGATTCTTGTTAAATAAATCGGTGGCTTGTCACAGGGGAAGTAATGGCAATGAATTGGTATTACATTGCCATTTGGGGATATTGTTTAAACGCTTACGATATTTAGCTTAGGGATGATAGTTATACCAGAGTTAAATCAATTTTTGCTTGAGCTTTCGGCTTCTTTGGCTGTGCGGCTTACGATATCGGTGCCAGCTTCGAGATATTGTTTATAGGTATCATCGCCCCAGGCCACGAGTTTATCGTCTTTAAAAATCAGTGGGGTGCATTCTTCTTTGGTGGTCACGCCATCGGATTTCTCATGGTGAGTACGATAAAAGAGCACTTGTAGTTGGCCATCTTTAAGGGATTTGGCTTCTGTAAAATCGGCTTTGCCAAAGAGGGTTTTGACGGTGGAAATATCCTGTCCTAGGGTTAACTCATTTAATTTCTGGCTGTTATAGACTTGTCTATCTTCCCAATCCATTTCATCCGGGGTGGGCTCATATACCAGCACCACAACAGCGACGAAGGCGACATACGCGGCAAATATACTGCCAATAATGACCGAAGTTTTTGATTTCATTGAATCTAATTCCTTTGCATATCCAATGTACTATCTGGCAAGTCAATAAAATACGCCTTTGATGGCCTAACGTAAACGGCTTTATTGCAACTTAGTGTTAACAAGGTGCGTTAATCGAGCTGTGGCGTATTGGCGGGGCCATTGACCCTAAAATCCTTGAGGTTGATGTTTAAGGGCAAATCGATTTGCAATTGGGCTAATTTATAACTGAGGCGAGCCATATCTCGTCCTTCGGCCAGCTTCTTAGCTTGTTTCGCGCCAAGATTGGGCAGAGAAGAAAACAGCGCCGCTAAGGTTCTGAAGGTTCGCAGCAATTCTGCTGCCGATTTGGGGCCTATACCTGCGATACCGGGGATTTTATTGCCGCTATCACCCGCCAGTGCCATTAAATCAAGAAATTGGCTACGATCGACTCCGAGCTTTTGCTCAAGTTCGGCGATGTTAAGGTATTGCTGATTAAAATGATCCCATTGACTGATACGCGGATGATTGAGTTGGCTAAAGCCTTTATCGGTCGACACGATAACGGCTTCACCTTGGGCTTTGGCGGTTTTCATCGCAAGGGTGGCGATAACATCATCGGCTTCGGCGGCGGCATAAATCGATTGAATTTGTACGCTTTTAAGGTGTTCCTGCAGTGCAGGTAAGCCCGCGGCCAGTGGCTCTGGCATAGGTTTACGGCCCTTTTTATAATCGGGGTAAAGCTGTTTTCGCCAAGAGATCTCATCACCATCCCAGACGATAGCGACATGGGTAGGGTGGTGAATGCGCAGCAATTTAGTGCAGGCGACACTCACACGCTCCGTTAAACTGTCCATATCGTTCTCATCTGGGATCGCCGCATAAATCCGGCGAACTAAGTTGAGACCATCGATAATTAAAAACTTATTCATTGGCGGTTATTGTTTTATTTCACTATTTGATAGCAGGGAACGTAAGCGCTTCCCGGCAGTTTCATCCTATGTTGGGCAACAAAGGCCCCCAGCAAATTGTCCATCAGTTCCATTAAATGTGGGTCCCCTTTAATGTGGAAGGGGCCTAAGTGCTCAATCTGCTTGATGGTGTCTGATTTTACATTACCTGCCACGATACCCGAAAACGCTTTGCGTAAATTAGCGGCTAATTCCGCTTTATTCGCTTGAAAATGTAAATCTAAGTTAGCCATCACCTCATGGCTAGGGATAAATGGCAATTGGAACTCGGGTTCTATCTTAAGTCCCCATTGATATTGATAGGCATCGCCGGTGGCGCGGCGATGGTTTTTCACTTGTTCCATGCCTTGCTTCATCACTCGGGCGACTTCGTCAGGATTGTCTATGATGATTTGATATTTTTGCTGCGCCTCCGACCCTAAGGTCGCAGCGATAAACTCATCAATTTTAATAAAATAATCCGCACTCTCACTGGGCCCTGTCAACACCAGTGGGAAGGGGGTCTCTTGATTTTCTTTATTGAGCAAAATCCCCAGTATATACAGTAGCTCTTCGGCGGTGCCCGCGCCGCCGGGGAAGATAATAATGCCATGGCCTAAGCGTACGAAGGCTTCGAGGCGCTTTTCGATATCGGGTAAAATCACCAGCTCGTTCACAATTTGGTTAGGCGGCTCGGCGGCAATAATACTCGGCTCAGTAAGACCAATATAGCGGGCATTTTTAATCCGTTGTTTCGCATGCCCAATGGCCGCGCCCTTCATTGGGCCTTCCATCGCGCCAGGGCCACAGCCGGTGCAAATATCGAGTTCCCTTAGGCCGAGCTGATAACCCACCTCGCGGGTGTATTGGTATTCGACGGCATTAATACTGTGGCCGCCCCAACAGACGACCACATTGGGGTCTTTCATCGGTGCGATGGCGCGGGCGTTACGCAAAATATCGAACACTACGTTTGTAATGTGGCTGGCGTTGGTCAGATTGATATGTTTAAGGGTGTCGTACTTGTCGCTGATGTAGAGGATATCCCGCAGCACCGAAAACAAGTGTTCTTGGATCCCGGTGATAATTTGGCCGTCTACAAAGGCTTGTTCAGGGGGATTGATAAGCTCTAACTTAACCCCGCGTTCACGTTGCAACACATTGATATCGAAGCTCTGGTATTGCTCGAAAAGTGCTTTAGAGTTGTCGGTCTTAAGGCCTGCGGCGAGTACGGCGAGTGAGCAGTTACGATACAGTTGATATAGGGCGCTCTTGGCGCTTTTTTTGAGGCGATCAACTTCGAGTTGTGAAAGCTGATCCATGCTGCCCTTTGGGCTGACTTTTACTATCATTTATCACTCCTTCGTCTCGACAGGAGTGATAAGAGGCGACGTATAGGCTGACTTTGTTATACGTCAATCACAACCCTGTCTCTGCTTTCATGTTTTGCTTTGTAGAGTGCTGCATCGGCACGCTCGAAGGTTTCATGTATGAGCTCGTTCCCCATAACCTGCGCAGCCCCTATAGATACTGTAACTGTAATTCGCTGATTTTTAAATTTAAATGGAATATTTTTTACTTTCTCACGGACTCTGTTTAAAAGTTGAGCAATATCGCCGCCGTCAATTTCAGGCAGGATGAGCACAAACTCTTCGCCGCCGTAGCGAGCAACAAACTCGGTATCCCGTAGGGAATTCTTTAATGCCATGGCGATAACCTGCAGGGTTTTATCGCCCGTGCTGTGACCAAAGCTGTCGTTGATGCTCTTGAAATGGTCGATGTCTGCTACTGCAATCCACAGCGGTGTTCTGTGGCGTTGGTAATTGCGATACTCAAGCTCCATGCGCTCTTCGAGGGCGGCGCGGTTAGGCAGTTGAGTTAAGCTATCTAATAGATTGAGTTTTTGTTGCTCGAATAGCCGTTCTTTATAGGTATTCGCTTCGCTACTGAGCTCATTCAGCTCTTTGCGCATGGTCTCCATTGATTTGCGCAGCAGGGCCTGCTCACGCTGCTCTAATGCCTCTTTACGGGCGAGGGCGGAGCGAATCGAGCTAAGTTGTTCGGTTAATTGCGCTTTAAGGTCGACAATATCGTCGGTGTCGATAATGGCTTCACCGACGTTATCCACGCGAGAGTTGATTTCCCGATTCAACTGAGTCTTCAGTTGGAAGCTGCGCTGATTGTGATTGTAGGATTCACTCACCACTTCACGCACCGCGGCTAAGGCATCGTTTAGGGCGTATAAAAATTCTTGCGAGGCCGATTTTTCGCGGGCGATATTATCGAGCAGCAGGGATAAAATCGTTTGATAGGCTTCGAGCAGGGTGTCGATTTCGACTTCCGAAGCGAGTAGCTCTTTAATCACCAGCACTTGGTCGCGCTGATCTTTACGGAATTCGATTTCCGAGATCATTTGCGCCAATTCGTGGGCGAGCTGCCTATGTTTAGGCAACACATCGAGTTTTTCGGCTTCTTCAAATTGCTGCTGCAAAATAGTGTCATAGAAACCAATGATTTGTTTTACTTTAGGAATATATTCCCACACCGTGTGGAAAGGTTTGGCGAGATCCTGCTTAAAGTAATTAACTTCTTTTTTGAGTTTATCTGGCGCTGAGTTTACCCGTTGGATTTGGCGAATGACTTGCGCAAGCCCAGTACGGCTCTCTTCAAGTTGCACCATCACATGGTGGTATTGACCCTTTAATAGGCGTTCAACATCGACTAATTCCGGCAACGCTTCATCGACTCGCTCAAAGGTATTTAAGTTATGGCGAAGTTTGGCGAGTTTATTATCCAGTTCTAAATTCTGACCTTTGCAGGCAAGACTTAAATGGCCAATAAATTGGAGTAAGGTTTGTAACTTAGCATTTCTATCTTCATTGACTTCATCGAGTGCCAACTTGGCAGAGTGAAGTTTCTGTTGGAGTAATGCCAGTTGTGAAACTGTCGTGTTGGAATCCTTCATCCGGAGTATTTTCCTAACTCAGCAGGGCTAAAAAGCATGACGTCCTCTGTCTAGATTAGCAGTTAACTCATATGCTACTAATGTTATAACAACGGCAGTGGAGTGCAAATCGGTTTGCCCATGTCCTTGTGATTAATAGTCGATATTGATCAAATATTTTCCAATAAATGTCTATCTTGGTTGTTTTCCCAGCAGGGCCAGGCAATCTGCTCCTTAGGAGCATCGGTGTCGACTCGAATAAGGCCGCGCTCAATCCCTTTCTCCAAGTGTAAGAATAGCGGGTTTGCAAAGAGTGTTGGCGGTACAAAATCCAAGGCCCTTAGGCACACATAATGGCTGGTATCATTCGGTAAACTTCGGGCACCCGCCAATGCCATTTGCACTGTTTCGAACAGTAATTTGGGGGCGATTTTAATTTCTGCTTTGGCTAGCAGTGGCAAATTAATCAAGCCAAGGTTAAAGCTATGGCTTAAGCCTTTGCCATCAAGGTATCTACGCAGCGTGTGTAATACTTGCGGCGGCTCTACCGCCTCAGTAAATCTTACGGCAAATAGCCCTTGGCGGATCACATAGACGGGCATTAATAGACTATTGCCTATATGGTGAGTCAATTGTTGGGTAATAGCATTAGCAAAGTATTGGCCGTGATTCAGATCGGTACAGACCTGTTCGCCAAACTCAATCAAGGCGAGGGCGGTAGTGGACGCATTCGCAGGAGGCTGAGCCAGATCCTTTAAGAGTGCGGCATAGCCTTGATGCCGAGTAAAAGGCTCCTGCAAACTTACTGCGAGTAAGGCTGCGTTTTGGCGCTTCGTTTTACGGCGCTGATTTAGTAGGATAACGATCCCCACTAAGAGTAGCGTGGTGATAAGGCCACTCAAGGCGAGTAACTTGTTGGTATTTTTAGTGGTTTCAACCGCATCGTTCAGTTTGCCCTGTAGCATACTGAGCTCAAGTTTGAGTTGCTGCTCGGCCAATACCGAGGAAGATACCGACGAGTCCTGCGCGGTATTTTCGGATGCTTGGCTTAATTCGATAATGCGTTTTTGTGTGCTTATCACCTTGGCTTGATCGTTAAGTTTTTCCGCCGACAAAGCGATTTGCGTCAGTGCCGACTTTTGCTCATCTTGCAATTTTAAATCGGTCGCTAGGGCCAAAGCGTTTTCGGCATGGCTCATCATCAGCGGCCAATCTTCCTTCGCTTGGGCTATCTCGCCAATTAGGAGCTCGTTATAAACTAAGTAGTGATGACTTTGTTTTTCAACAAAGATTTGGTTCGCCATCAGTAAGTATTTGAGGGCGTTGGCCTCGTCATCTAAGTGCGAATAGGCTTGACCGAGATTATGGAAGTTCAACCCTTGAGCGATGTAGTTACCGCGTTTAGCATCGAGCTGCTGGGCATTGAGATAGTAATCGATGGCGCGGTTCCAATCCCCTTGCTCGCCATACACCATGGCGATAACTGTCATGCAACTTGACAGATAAGTGTCGTTGCCCAGTTTTTTAAAGCCAGCGGCGGCCTCATGGGCATTCTTTAAGGCTTCATCCCATTGTTTTAAATCACGATAGACCTTCGCCAGTTGTAGCTGCAGATGGGTCTTCATCGAAGGATAATTGGAGCGATTAGATAGGCGAATCGCTTCGCTATAGTGCTGTAATGACTTAGTGAGTTGCTGATTTTTATTGTAATAATGCCCGAGCTTTGACTCGGCCGCTGCGATCAAATAATCGTTCCTGAGTTTGTAGGCGATATCGCGATAGGTGTGAAAATGCATTAAGGCAGGCACATCCTGACGGATAACGAGGTGCAAACCGCCTAAGTGTTCATGAATTGTGTGCTTGAGCAGCATGGACTCGACATCGTAACTGTCATTAATCCGTGTCAGCGCCTCATTATAAAAGGCTATGGCTTCTTGGTATTTTTGTTCTGTGCGGCCGATATAGCGGCCCTTTAACATGGCGACCGTGGCTTGTTCGAACGGCGTCTGCGCTATGCTTGCAAGCAATTCGATAAGGGTATTAGCGTCTTGAAACCCGACCTTAGATTTTACATTCGGCTCCATATTCAATCGCGCCAACAGCTGCAAAATATGTTCGAACTCGTCGCTACTGTAGCCCTGCTCTTGGGCGGCACGTTCAAACTGTTCGCGGGTCTTAAAGGCGATAGGAAAAGAAAGGGATTGATTGAGCCTGTCGTACATCTTCTGTGGCGTTTCACGCAATTCTATTTCTTCGGCTTCGAGATCGGCAGCCAGTGTTTGAAACGAAATAGACATCAACAAGGTCACGAAAATAACAATGAATTTACGCATGTGTAGGTGGCCCTATATTCCCTAAGTCAAGGAACTTATTTTGTTAGCTTTTGTTAGCGCCTAATGAGGATGCTACATCGACTTGTTATACTTGGAAAAAATATAAGAAGCATAATAACAGAAGACGGAAGGAAGTCAGAGTGAAACCCAGTAGATTATCTGTTTTGATATTAAGTGCATTAGGTTCGACAACTGTTTTAGCCGATGTAGATTATAAAATTGATTTAAGCCAACCAGAACATCACCTTGCGCAGGTGAGTGTGACTTTTCCCGAAGCTAAAGCGGGTGAGTTGACGGTTAATCTTCCGGTGTGGCGTACGGGTAAATATCAAGTGTTACCCCTATCCGATGGTGTGCGTTTATTTACTGCGAAAGACAGTCAAGATAACAGTCTTCCATGGAAACGTAGCGCCAGTGGCGAGTGGCAAATAGCCCTCGATAAACCCGCCAGTGTGACTGTGAGTTATCAATTATATGCCAATGAATTAGGGCAACGTGTGCGTCATATCGATGCGAGCCACGCTTATCTCGATGCCAGTGGCGTATTTATGTATAGCCCGCAATTTCGGACAGACCCAGTGGCCGTGCAGTTAACGGTTCCCGAGAACTGGCAAAGTTATTCCGGCATGTCGTCAGGTAATGCGTCGCATTCCTTCGTTGCCCCCAATTATGATGTGCTGATTGATTCCCCCATCGAAACGGGAGTGAGTCTCCACAAGCAATTCAGCGCCAACGACAAAGACTATGAACTCGTGTTTTGGGGCGAAGGTAACTACGATGCCGATAAAGTGGTGAAAGACTTAACCGCATTGAGTGGTCAAGCCAAGGCGATTTGGGATGGTTATCCCTTTGAGCGTTATGTGTATATGGTGCATGCCACCAGTGGTGCGGGCGGCGCAACCGAGCACTTAAACTCAACGGTTATTCAACTGCCGCGCTTTAGTTTTCGCGAGCGTAAGGATTACCTACGCTTTATTAGCACGGCGTCCCATGAGTTTATTCATACCTGGAACGTGAAAGCCTATCGTCCGGCGGGTCTGGTCCCCTACGATTATCAGCATGAAAACATGACCGAACTGTTGTGGATTGCCGAGGGCTCTACCAGTTATTTCCAAGGTCAGTTATTGCTGCGTGCAGGTGTGATGACGCCTAAGGAATTTTTAGAAGATTTAGCCAAACGCATCGAGAAGAGTGAGTTAACACCGGGGCGCGAAATTCAATCCGTTGCCGAGGCCAGTTTAGGCGAGTGGAGTAGCACGGGCGGCGATTATGCCATTAACCACAGTGTGAATATTTACTCCGAAGGTTATTTAGCCTCACTGGCGCTGGATTTCTCCCTGCTGACGGATTCGAAGCTCGCCTACTCGTACCGCGACGTGCACCGTAAACTCTATCAGGATTACCGCGTGCCCAAGGGCTACACTGTGAGTGATGTAAAGCAGATCCTGAAGGACTTATCGGGTAAGGATTATGGCCCGTGGTGGCAGAGCCATGTGAATAGTCCGCTGAGCCTTGAGTTTTCAAGCCTGTTGTCTCAGGCAGGATTAGTGATGTCCTACGGTAAAGACTCCAAAGCTGAGCCTTTTACGGGCATGACCTTAAGCAGCGAACATGGCTCTTTAGTGCTTTCTCAAGTCTTGCGTAATGGCCCTGCTTGGCAGGCTGGTATCGTCGCAGGGGATGAGATCCTCGCGATTAATGGCTTAAAGGTCACGGCACAAGGTTTTGATAAACGCATTAAAGACTTTAAAGTGGGTGATAAAGTTGAAATCACTTTATTTAACAACGATAAAATCAAGCAAGTGGCGTTAACCTTAGGTGAGAAACAAAGCGGTAAGCTAGTGCTAAAAGGCGATGCAAAGGCTACTAAGCAGCAAAAAGCCTTCTTCAAAGCTTGGCTGGGCATTGATTGGCCGTTCGATAATAAGGGTGAACTGCTGACGAAAAGCTAATTCGTTTGCGTTTTGAGTGGTAGCCATAGAGGTTGGCGCACTCGAATCGCTGCCAATGTGTTGTTTCTGTCATAGAGACTAAAAAGGCGCCGCAGTGAACTGAGTCCACATCGGCGCCTTTTTACATTATTTCGCTTAGTTTCACTTAAGCTCGTTTGGAGCCTTAGCTAAATGTAGCTGCGCTTGATGAGCTTGCCTAAGACTTAAGCTTGAGTCTCTTCAAGGCCGCCTAATGCCGAAACCAGTGCGTGCATCAGCGCTACTAACTCACTGCCCATTAAGGCAAAGTCGGCATCGAGACGCGCCATTGGATCTTCATTCCCTAGCTCATCATTACCCGCTCTAAATTCTTCGGAGAATTTTAAGCGTTTTACGCTGGCATCGGATTGCAGCAGTAGCGCAATTGATTGGCCAAAGTGCAGGGCGAGCTTATGTACTTCTTTACCGGTTTCAAGGTGGGCAAGTACTTCATCTTCTTTTAGATCTTGCTGCTTAAAGCGTACGATACCGCCTTCATCGGCGGCCGATTTCAACTCGGCTTCATCTTGCATTTCAAAGGGTAAGGGCGCGCTGCCGTCCTTTAACCATTGAGTGAGGTTGGATTCAACTGGCGCTTTAAAGCTTAATGGGATCACAGGCAAGCTGCCTAAGGCTTTACGTAATAAAGCTAATAATTCTTCGGCCTTAGTGGCGCTAGAGCTGTCGACGAGGATCATTTCCAGCTCAGGTAAAATCAGCGCGCGAGTTTGGCTGCGACGCGAAAAGGCGCGAGGCAATAGGCTAGTGATGATTTCATCTTTCAGCGCATCTTTTTCTTTTTTGGCGAGCTTACGATTTTCCTCGTCTTCAATTTGCGCCACTTTTTCTTCTAATGATTCTTTAATTACTTGACCTGGCAGAATTTTTTCTTCTTTCGTCACACAGATAAGGTGACGATTATTGGCGCTGTGCACTAAGGTGCTGCCCTGTTTACCTAAGGCATTGGAAAACCCAAATTTGCTGACGTCTTGGCTGCCGCACGGGGAAAATGTGAAATCGGCGAGTGCGGTTTCAAGTGCTTCTGTCTCGATGGAAAAAGGTTTATTGAAACGGTAAAGAGTAAGATTTTTAAACCACATAAGATGCGCTCATTGGAAAAATAAAGTCGCAGTTTACGGCATAGTTGCAGCGGGGTAAACCTACCTTAAATCGTTAAATTTTGCCTCGGTTGCAGAATTCATCAAAATGTAACATTGAAAAAAATCCGGCTGTAACCCTTGGTGTATCTCGGTTTTATCTTTGAAGGGGAAGGCGGTTTCGTGGCGGCTGACCCAAGTTGTCACAATTGAAATAAAACTGAAACAGATTCATTGCAAACTTTCGGTCGTTCCAAACCAATAACCAAGACGAACATAACGTCGAAAGGATTAAATGATGAACGTTTTTTGTAAAACTCTACTTGCTTCTGCGCTAGCTTCTGCAACTCTGGCTTCTGCTTATGCCGCTGAGCCACTGACTGTTTATGGTAAGTTGAACGTTACCGCTCAATCAAATGATGAGAAAGGTGATTCTACAACAACTATTCAAAGTAATGCTTCTCGTTTTGGTGTGAAGGGTGATTTCGAACTGTCTAGCTCGCTGGAAGCGTTCTACACAGTTGAGTACGAAGTTGATACTGGCGCTGCAACAAGCGACAACTTCAAAGCCCGTAACCAATTCGTTGGTTTAAAAGGTGCATTTGGTTCTTTCTCTGTTGGTCGTAACGACACTCTGTTAAAGATCTCTCAAGGTAACGTTGACCAGTTCAACGATTTATCAGGTGACTTAAAGAGCCTGTTCAAAGGTGAAAACCGTTTAGGTCAAACGGCAACTTACCTGTCACCTTCAATCGGTGGTTTTGTATTCGGTGCTACTTATGCTGCTGAAGGCGATGCTGACCAACAAGCTCAAGACGGTTTCAGCTTAGCCGCTATGTACGGTGACGCTAAACTGAAAAAATCACCTTTCTACGCTGCTATCGCTTACGATTCTGACGTAAAAGGTTACGAAATCCTGCGTGCATCGGTACAAGGTAAAATCGCTGATTTAACCTTAGGTGGTATGTACCAACAACAGGAACAAACTTACAAAAACGCTTTACCTGTTAACACTGACAGCGTGAACGGTTACCTGTTAAGCGCCGCTTACGATATCAACGCTGTGACCTTAAAAGCTCAATACCAAGACATGGAAGACTTAGGTGATTCATGGTCAGTGGGTGCGGACTACAGCTTAGGTAAGCCAACGAAAGTGTTTGCTTTCTATACTAACCGCTCTATGGAAGCGTCTAACGACGATGACAAATACATCGGTGTTGGTTTAGAACACAAGTTCTAATCTCAGCATTAAGGTTGAATTAAGGAGGCTTAGGCCTCCTTTTTTATTGCGATAAACAAACAGTTATATAAACTTAATATGACAATTATCGCGACAATATCGCTTTTGCGGCATGCTTATTCATAAATCTGTAATAAAAATGACTAATAATAGCCGTGTTGACATTCACTGACAGAAAATCACTTATGACTGCAAGGATATTGATAGTAGAAGACGAGTTAGCCATCCGTGAGATGCTGACTTTTGTAATGGAACAGCATGGGTTTACAACCTCTGCGGCGGAAGATTTTGATTCGGCCATTGCGCTGCTAAAGGAGCCTTACCCCGATCTGATTTTGTTGGATTGGATGTTTCCTGGTGGAAGTGGTATTCAATTGGCAAAACGCCTCAAGCAGGATGAGTTTACCCGTCAGATCCCCATTATTATGTTAACCGCTCGCGGTGAAGAAGAAGATAAGGTTAAGGGTCTCGAAGTGGGCGCCGATGACTATATCACTAAACCTTTTTCACCCAAGGAGCTGGTGGCGCGTATTAAGGCTGTGTTGCGCCGTAGCGCGCCGACTCGCCTCGAAGAAACCATCGATGTACAAGGATTGTTACTCGACCCCGTGAGCCACAGGGTGAGTGTTGGCGATACCGTACTCGATATGGGACCAACGGAATTCCGTTTATTACACTTCTTTATGACACACCCTGAACGTGTTTACAGCCGCGAACAGCTGCTCGATAACGTTTGGGGAACCAATGTGTATGTAGAAGACAGAACCGTGGATGTGCATATCCGTCGCCTGCGTAAAGCGGTTGAAGAATCGGGCCATGATCGCCTCATTCAAACGGTTCGTGGTGCAGGTTATCGTTTCTCTACACGCATTTAGTGCCAAATAAGAGATAGGCACAGGTTAGCTTTTAAGCTATCTTGTGCTCCTCCTATTTAGCCTGATGTCTGGGTTTATTTATGTTCGACTCTTATTCAGGGTACCGGCTGTTTTCGCGCTTAGCGGTGTTTTTACTGCTTTGTTTGCTGATTGGTTTATTGGTAGGGAAACCCCTCTGGATACTTATCATTGGATTGCTAGGACTGGTGTTCTGGCATTACCGTCAGTTAGCGCGTCTCAATTTCTGGTTATGGCGAGATAGAAAATTAACACCTCCCCAGGGCAGTGGCAGTTGGGAAGGGGTGTTTAACGGCATATACCGTCTACAGGGCAAAAATCGTCGTCGAGTGGGTCAATTAGCCGCCTTGCTAGGACGTTTTCGCCAAGGGGCCGAGGCCTTGCCCGATGCGGCAGTCGTGCTCGACTCTGAGCACAATATCTTATGGTGTAACAAGTTAGCTCAGCTGATATTAGGCTTTGTCTGGCCACAGGATAATGGTCAACGCATCGATAACTTGATCCGCCATCCTGATTTTTCGGCCTATATCAAAGCCGGAAAATATAAAGATCCCTTAGAGCTGGCCTCGCCCGTGTCCGATAGACGGTTGCTCGAAATCCGTATTATGGCCTATGGCGATAGGCAGTTATTGCTCATTGCCCGCGATATTACACGGATAAGACAACTCGAAGGCATGCGTAAAGAATTTGTCGCCAATGTGTCACACGAACTAAAAACCCCGCTCACAGTATTGCAGGGTTATTTAGAGATGATGCAAAGCATGGCGGAACCCGGTTCGATGAACGCTAAGCCCTTAGCCTTAATGCAGCAGCAGACGCGGCGCATGCAGTCGATGGTGGAGCAATTATTGGTATTATCACGCATCGAAGATGCGGCGGATATTAACCTTGAGAACACCGTAAACATGGCGCAGTTGATGGAAGTCTTAAAGGAAGAGGCCAAGGCGCTGGCGCAGGACAAGTACGAGCTAAGCTTCCACTGTGAGGCGGGACTTAATTCCCATGGCAATGAGCTACAGCTTAGAAGTGCTTGTTCTAATTTGATTTCGAATGCGATTCGCTACACAGAGCCCGGCGGCAAAATTACCGTGCAATGGCGTAGTGTGGCAACCGGTGCCCTCTTTAGTGTGACGGATACCGGTGAGGGGATCGCGCCGCAGCATATTAGTCGCTTGACCGAGCGTTTTTATCGCGTCGACAGTGCGCGCTCAAGGCAAACCGGTGGCAGTGGCCTTGGCTTAGCCATTGTGAAACACGCTTTGAGTCATCACCACAGCGAGCTCAATATCAGCAGCGAATTGGGTAAAGGCAGTACCTTTAGTTTTGTGATCCCATCCCATTTGATTGAACGCAAAAAATAATTGCCAAAGAAACGCATATTATTTTTACATATAAAACAGGCCATTATGGCCTGTTTTGCTTTTGACACTTTAACAATGCGAGGTTTTTTTCAAAAAAATGCGAAAAATGTGTTTTGTCATCTAAGTGTCACATCTTGGACATAGAATTGTCATTGTAGCGATTGATACTGGCTGCGTCTGAAGAAACTTAAGTTAGAAATTAGTTAGCTTATTACTGGAGCACATAATGAAACTGAAAAAGCTTGTCGGCGCGATGACCCTCACAGCCGCTGGTGTATTCTCTGCCACTGCAATGGCATCTGTTGATCAATCTCTGCCAACTTACGAGAAAGCAAGTGGTGTATCAGGCAACCTTTCGTCTGTAGGTTCAGATACTTTAGCCAACATGATGACTCTGTGGGCTGAAGAATTTAAACAGATGTACCCTAACGTAAACATCCAAATTCAAGCTGCTGGTTCTTCTACTGCGCCACCAGCCTTAACCGAAGGTACTTCACAATTCGGCCCTATGAGCCGCAAAATGAAGCCTAACGAAGAAGAAGCCTTCGAAAAACACTATGGTTACAAGCCAACTGCAGTTCGTGTTGCGATTGACGCTTTAGCGGTATTCGTACACAAAGATAACCCAATCAAAGGCTTAACTGTTGAACAAGTTGACGGTATTTTCTCTTCTACTCACAAGTGTGGTAGCAGCGATATCCAACGTTGGGGCGACTTAGGTCTTGACGGTAACTGGTCAGCAAAAGACGTACAATTGTACGGTCGTAACTCAGTATCAGGCACTTACGGTTACTTCAAAGAGCACGCTCTGTGTAAAGGTGACTTCAAGGCCAACGTAAACGAGCAACCAGGTTCTGCTTCTGTGGTTCAGTCAGTGTCTCAATCACTGAACGCTATCGGTTACTCTGGTATCGGTTACAAAACTGCTGGCGTGAAAGCCGTTGCTATCGCGAAGAAAGGTAACGAGTTTATCGAAGCGACTGCAGAAAACGCAGCGAACGGTACTTACCCATTATCACGTTACTTATATGTATACGTGAACAAGCAACCAAACAAAGACTTAGCACCAATGGAAAAAGAATTCATCCGTTACGTGCTGTCTAAGCAAGGTCAGCAAGTGGTAGAAAAAGACGGTTATGTGACTCTGCCTAAGAGCGTAGTTGCTAAAGATTTAGAACAGTTAGGCATCCGCCTGTAATTCTTAATCGCTAAACCTTAAGGGTCTCTACGGAGGCCCTTTTTGTTTTGGGCCCTAAACCACCAACTTCAGTCGGAGTTATCATTTTGAGATGCCTGTGAGGCTCTGAACTGATTAGATATTTAATGTGATTGGTATAAATGGACATAAAAAAAGCAACCTAATAAGGTTGCTGTAAATTCCAATTCGGAATCCGGGGACGGTCGCGCTAGAAACCATCTAAAGGAGAATGATGATGAACGAAGAAACTCTTGCAAAGATTCGGTTCATAATATCTGACTCAAGGGCGTGAAATTAGTTCAGCAAAAATAGAAAATATTTGAAAATATTTTTTATGTTTTTCTTTATGCATTGAAAAGTATGTGAATTTTAATCTTGCAGCTTAACTCAAATAGATTATGACAAGAGTTGAACTCAAGCATTGTTACAAAATGCGGATGCGGGGAAGGTTTATTCGATTGCGCGTTGGTAAATCAGCGGCTGATAATATGGTCAGATAATTTTCCGTCCATAGGTTAGCTAAGTGATGCCGTTAGAAAATCAGCAAATGCCAATCGCACCTGCAGCATGGGATTTAACCCGAGATTACCATTCCTTTGCCAACAGTGACCAAGTGCAGGTCACGCACTTGTCCCTCGCGCTAAAAGTCGATTTTGCGACTCGTACTCTGCTCGGGGAAGTAACGCTGTCACTGCGCTATCTTGAACCACAGGTTGGCGAGCTATGGCTCGATAGTCGCGACTTAAGCATTTTATCGGTCACGACGGATGAAGCCGCGCTGGTATTTCATCTAGAAACAGCCGATGACATTCTCGGACAGAAATTAGTCATCCAGTTACCCCAAGCGCAGTTCGAACGAATCTATATTCGTTACCAAACCTCACCGGAGGCTGAAGGGCTACAGTGGCTTACGCCTGAACAAACAGCGGGTAAAGCATTACCTTATCTCTTTAGCCAGTCTCAGCCCATTAATGCCCGCAGTTGGATCCCTTTGCAGGATTCGCCCAAGGTGCGGATCACCTTCGATGCGCACGTCGAGGTGCCAAAGGGCATGCGCGCCGTGATGAGTGCAATGAACGACCCTGATACACCGCTCGAGGGGCAATTCCAATTCGAGATGGAAAAGCCCATTCCGACCCATTTGCTGGCCTTAGCGGTGGGTGACTTAGCTTTTCAAGCCATAGGTCCACGCAGCGGCGTGTATACCGAGCCTTGCATGCTGGCAGCCGCTGCGACCGAGTTTGCCGATACCGAACACATGCTGGATGTGGCGCAATCCCTCTTAGGCCCTTACGCTTGGGGGCGTTATGACATGATCATCTTGCCACCGAGTTTTCCTTTCGGTGGCATGGAAAACCCGCGTTTAGCTTTTCTAACCCCAACTCTGATAGCGGGGGATAAAAGCTTAGTGTCGACGGTCGCCCACGAGTTGGCACATTCGTGGACAGGCAATCTGGTCAGTAACGCGACTTGGCGCGATCTCTGGCTAAATGAAGGTTTTACGACCTACTTTACCAATCGGATTGTCGAAGAAGTCTATGGCAAGGAGCAGGCCGAGTTGGAATGGGTCATTGAATTTGGCCGACTACAAGAAGAAATGGCGGCTTTACCGCTTCACAGGCAAACGCTTCCCGCCAATGTGCAGCTGGCCGATCCTAATCTGGCCTTTAACCGTTTTACCTACGATAAGGCATCGATGTTCGTCCATGAGCTAGAACATCGCCTCGGTCGCACCGAATTCGATAAGTTTCTGTTTGCCTATGTGCAGCACTTTGCCTTTAAGGCGATCACCACCGAAGTGTTTGTCGAATACGCGAAAGTGGCTTTAGTCGAAGCCTATCCCGATAAAATAAGTGAAGTCGAGCTGTTGGAATGGATTTATGGCGAAGGTTTGCCTCAAGGTTATGTGGGACCCACATCGCGAAGTTTAGATAAAGTCGATTGCGCCTTGGATGATTTCTTACAGGGCAAAGCGGCCAGCGAGCTTAAGGCAAAAGGTTGGCGAGTTCACCATTGGCAGTACTTTTTGACCCAATTGCCCGAAGTGTTGTCTCAGGTGCAATTAATGGATTTGGACGATACCTTTAAGTTGACCGAGTCTAGCAATGCTGAAATTGCCTGCGATTGGTTTAGGGTCGCTATCCGTAATCATTATGATCCTGTGTTACCCGCCTTAAGTGCTTATTTGCAGCGCATTGGCCGCGGCAAGTTTGTTCGTCCACTTTATGCGGAATTGCAAGTTGCTGGCTATCACACTGAGTTACAACAAATCTATGCCAGTGCGAGGGCGGGTTACCATCCTTCGATTCAAGTGCAACTGGATAGAATGCTGAAGGGGTAAAATACAGATAAAAAAATGGCAACCTAAGGTTGCCATAAAAGAATCAAAGTAGGAGACAAAGGAATGCAGTGCGCTAGCGTGTATTCGATTGCTTCCCAAAAGGGAGATGATGATGAACGACCAACCAATTCGACTCTATGCAATAACTTGAAACTGTTTCATTGAATTAAACGGCGCGTTTTATCCATTTAATCCTTTGCTAAAGTTTTCATTTAGCAATCTATTCTGCATTAAAGCGGATTTGTTAATCCTTACATATAGTCAGACTAAGACCTTTTGATAAAGTTCAGTTGGCGGCTAAAAATTTTTAAATTTATTTTTGGCCTTGCTAGCATCAGCATATTGAGACGTTGGTGCACAGCTACATTTATTTTACATATAAAACATGGACATAAAAAAAGGCAACCAATCGGTTGCCTAGTGACCTATTCCTAGGTCAAGGGGGCTGCGCTAGAAGCCCCAGGGAGAATGATGAACATGAAAAAGACATTCGCTGTTCAATATGTTTGAGGGGCTTATAGAATTAAAGTTCCATCGAAAATAAAAAATAACTTAAATTTTTTATTTAATAATAAAATTTCAATAGGATAGCGTGCGGATTATTTTAAAAGCGCTTCTATCTTGTCACTAATGGCCTCTGGTTTTGTGGTTGGCGCAAAGCGAGCGACCACTTCGCCCTGACGATTAATTAAGAATTTAGTGAAATTCCACTTAATGCGTTCTGTGCCTAATACGCCCGGCGCGGCTTTTTTGAGGTACTGATATAAAGGGTGAGTGTGCTCACCGTTTACTTCTATTTTCGAAAACAGCGGAAAACTCACGCCAAAGTTGAGTTCACAAAAACTTTGGATGCCTTTCTCATCAGCTTTTTCTTGGGCACCAAACTGATTGCATGGGAAGCCTAAAACCACCAATCCCTGTGATTTATATTTTTGATAGAGCGCTTCTAAGCCCTTGTACTGTGGTGTAAAACCGCACTCACTGGCGGTATTCACAATTAAGATCACTTTGCCTTGATATTGTGCCAGTGCCGTTGGATTGCCTTGAATGTCGTTTGCGCTATGGCTATAGATAGTCGATGTCATCATTTCCTCCTTAGGTGTGGTGATTAGCATAAATAATAGTTTGATTGTTATCAATTGATTTGTGTGCAATTTATTTTGCGGATTTGCTAATCTTCTTCAATATCAATATAGTTACGCTAATTTTTTATCTCAGCAGAAGGGCGTTTATGTGACTGAACATGAAGCCGAATACGAAACAAACACACAGGCCGATGTTGGGCAGGTTGTTCAGCAACTCACTGAAGTTGAAGGTGAAGAACAGGCTGAAGTGTTCAGTGAAATCTTAAATGAAGCTGAGCCTGGCACGGTTGCCTTAGTGCTGGAGTCTTTACCCTTAGACGAGCGTTACGAGCGTTGGCAACAGGTTGAGTTTAGTGACCGTGTAACAGTGCTGAGTTTAATGCGCGCCGATCCGCGTATGGGGATCCTAAAGCAGATGCCCGACAATGAGGTGGATCTGCTATTCGCGCAGCTTAGTCCTGAGGATTTGATTGAGTGGAGTGATTATCTCCCCGAAAGTTTTACCGACCGCGCCTTGGCGCAAATGGGCGAACGTCAGCGGCAGCGCTTCGAGCTGTACGACCAATACTCTGAAAATGAGATTGGTCGTTATACCGATCATCAAATGTTAGTACTCAGCGATAAGGCGACTGTGGCTCAGGCGCAGCGGTTTTTCAGGCGAATCGAACTCGACTGTAACGACAACTTATTTATTGTCGATGAGGCGGATAAATACCTAGGTACTGTTAGACGTTATGATATTTTCAAGCATGATCCCTCTGAGCCGCTGATTTCACTGTTATCGGAAGACAGTCGCGCCTTAACCGCGGATACGACGCTACTCGATGCTGCCGAGGCGATAGAACATAGCCGTGAAATTGAGTTACCCGTTATCGATGAGGCGGGGGAGCTGATTGGCCGTGTCACCCTAAGGGCCGCCACCGCCTTAGTGCGTGAACATTACGAAGCGCAATTAATGGCGACCGCGGGTATGGATGAGTCCGACGACTTATTCGCTCCTATCATCAAAGGTGCGCAGCGCCGTGCCGTATGGTTAGGGATTAACTTACTCACGGCATTTTTGGCCTCGGCAACCATTGGATTATTTGAAAACGTCTTATCTCAAGTGGTGGCACTTGCGGTGCTGATGCCGATAGTAGCGTCCATGGGCGGGATTGCGGGCAGTCAGTCGCTCACCTTGATGATCCGCGGTATGGCGATGGGGCAGATTTCTGCGGGTAACTTATTCTCGTTAATGAAGAACGAGTTAGGCATTGGCTTAGTCAATGGCACCCTGTGGGCGATTGTGATTGGACTGGTGGCGGGCTGGTGGTTTGCCGACAGCACCATAGGCATAGTGATAGGCTGCGCGATTTTGATCAATATGGCGGTCGCGGCGTTGGCAGGGGTGTTTGTCCCTATGGTCTTGCAGCGATTTAACCAAGATGCGGCGCTCTCTGGCTCGGTGATTTTAACCACAGTGACCGATGTGGTGGGCTTTTTCACTTTCCTCGGTATGGCAACGATACTGTATCTCTAAGTGGATGTTGGATGCTTAACTCAATTGTATGAATCAAAAAGATATTCAATTTGTCCTTTGCCAAAATGCAGCCGAATTAGCTGCTGCAGCGGCCTTAATCGATCGGCGGGATGACAACGCGCATCCCCTCGACCATCAGTCCTTTGCTCAGTCCCGCGCTGTCATATTGGCGAAAACCCTCGAGGGCGAGATGGTTGGCTGCGCGGCGATTAAGGCAGGTTCTGGCCCAGTTGGGGAATTAGGTTATCTGGTGGTTTCGCCTTTGTACCGTCGCCGTGGCATAGCCCAAGGGCTCACCCTTAAGCGGATTGAAGTGGCTAAAGTGCAGGGAATTGCCCTGTTATTTGCCACCATTCGAGAGGAAAACAATGCCAGTCGAGTGAATTTACTCAAAGCTGGATTTCACTTTTGGCGGAACTATTTAAGTATTAGAGGCACGGGGAATACCGTAGGTTGGTATTACTTAGCTTTGCAGGAAAGTGTCGATATCGACGGCATAATGCAATCTTTAGTTGGAGATCGGGTGCCCGCACCCTAAATGTTTTCGATTTGTTTAATTTAGGTTTTGTTGATGTTTTTTACCGGTTTTCGTTTGGTTTCAAATTCAAAAATCTTCGCGACTCTTAGCTAAATATGCAGATTTTCTTTTTTTATTCGGTATGATCCGCGCCATTACCCACAGTCATTATTGAGGTGTTTTTATGGCTAAGTTCAGAGTAGCAAGTGTCTTATTATTGAGTGCAGCCGCACTGCAGGTGAATGCGTCAGAATTTAATCTTGGGTTAAACAACGATGTGGTTTCTACCGAGTTAGAGCTGCAAGTGAATAAAGATGTCAATGCAGTATTAGGATATATTTATTCAGACGATAGCGGTCATATTGCCCAAGGTGCAATGCACATGACCCATGATGCTGGCGTACACCACTTCGAAGTCGGTGCTAAGTTAAGCCAATTATGGGCAGATGATGCGCCGAACGGCAGTGCCGTATCAGTGGGCGGTCGTTATGCCTTAGCGTTAGGGCCAAATATCTCTTTGCATGCCGCCGCTTACTATGCGCCATCGGTATTGTCTTTCGGTAATGTCGATGGTCAATACGAGTTAGATTCAAAGGTGCAGTACCGCGTGAACCCTAATATGGCGTTCTATGTGGGTTACCGTAAGATTGCCTTCGAATATGATCACGCCCGTGATTTCACCTTCGAAGATGGCGTTTACATCGGCGGTAAATTCCGCTTCTAAATCTCGTCTTTATTGGATGGCCGACACTGCGGCCACTTCGATGTCAAAGCCGGCCAAGGTTAACTTCGCCGGCTTTTCCATTTGGCTTTGAGCTCGCTGTAGCTTGGCAGGATGGAGGAAAAAATCACCAGTCCTATGCCAACACACACCACAATGCTTAAGTGCTCATCTAAAAACCACCAACCAAACAATGCGGCAAAAATAAGGCCTGTGTATTCCACTGGGGCCATTTGGCTGGCATCGGCGCGCCGATAGGCGTGGATGATGAGGTAGGTCATACCAATATAAAACAGCCCTAAGGTTAAGCCAACTTGGGCAACGGGCAGGCTAAAGTCGGCACCCTCGTACCAAGTTGCCGGTATCAGAAAAACCATCGCAAAGGCATTAGACCAAAAGAGTGTTGAAAAGGGATGTTCATGGGTTGAATATGCCTTCAAAATCAGGCTGTTTGTTGCCGAAGTCATAGCACCAAAAAAGGCTAGACCGATATAGAGGTTAAATTCCGTTGGCTGACTTATCAGCAAAATGCCCGTAAAACCTATGATGCCAGCCACTGTTCGGCGATAACCTATGCGCTCATTTAAAAAGAAAGCGGACAATAACAGCAGTAACAATGGGGAGGTATAGATCACCGCCGTCACGGTTGCGAGTGGCAAGTGTAATACCGCCAGCATAAAGATGGCATTGCCTAGCCCAATCAACAGCGCTCGGCTTAAGTGCACCTTGTAGAAGGGGCTTAACTTAAGGTTCCCCTGTAGGCGCCAGACAAAGGGAAGCACCAAAAGCGTGGCAAATAATTGGCGATAAAGCACAAGTTGAAATACGGGCGCATTGGTTTCAAGCAACTTAACCAATAGGTTGCCGCTGGCAATCAATAATTGTGCAGCTAAAATCATCAATAATGGTGCCATAGGTATCCAAGTGAACGTCTGATATTGAGGCTAAGGTGTTGTCCCTTAAGTTAACGACTAAAATATCATCATAAGGCACCCAATTGCCGACTAATTTAGTCTAATCAATTGTAAAAAATAAAATGTAGTCATAAAGTTAACACTTTAAATTGATTTTCTGCGTGGAACGAGACGCTGGTATATAAACTTAGATACCTATGAGTAAACCTAACTTGCAACATTTTTGGTGCTTTTTGCTGCTTCTTTGGACATTTAGTCCGTTTGCCCATAGCGCTGAAATTGCGTTGGATTCCCCCTATTTATTCCATGCCGATGCGAAACAGCTCCCTCCCGAGCATTTTAATGACGTGACCCAGTGGATGGGGCAACTTGAGGAGGCTCGGTCAGTCAGCCTTGCGGGCGGTGACTATTGGATGGTATCACCCGTGATGGTCAATAGTCGTCAAAGCCATTGGGTGGTGGATGCCAGTAATTCGATTGTGGAATCCGTTGATTATTGGTTACTTGGCAGTGATGGCTCAGTGCAAACGGCCCATAGTGGTTACTATGCGCCCTATGAATTTTTATTCGATTACGGCCGTAAAGTGCGGCTGAATATGGGGACCGATTATTGGTTAGTGACTCGGCTCAGTAGCCGCTATTATTCCTCCGCGCCTGAATTGGCGATAGAGTCGGAAGAAGTGCACCAGTTAACCAACGACCGTGTGGCCATGGCGATACTGATTTGTTTAGGGGGATTGCTCTTTATCGCTCTATACAATCTACTGATTTACATCTCTATTTTTGATAAAGCCTTCTTATACTATGGTCTTTATGTATTGACCTATTTTGGTGGCTGGGCACTGACCTTCCATTTACCGGCGCATCTATTTAACTTCCATCAGCTTGAATTACATCATCTGTTTTTTATCAGCTTGCCGATATTTAACATCATGTTCTACAAGCACTTCTTACAGTTACCTAGCTATTCGCCTAGATTATGGCGGCTTAGCCAATATTTATTAGTCGCGTGTATTTTAGCCTTGCCGACCAGTATTTGGTTATTGCCCTATACC
Organism: Shewanella sp. Shew256; assembly: GCF_002196695.1. Lineage (NCBI taxonomy): Bacteria > Pseudomonadati > Pseudomonadota > Gammaproteobacteria > Alteromonadales > Shewanellaceae > Shewanella > Shewanella sp. Shew256. Next base: position 365,149 of record NZ_NAJR01000002.1, read on the forward strand.
GCGATTATTGCCTCTGTCTTAATCATGCTGTGGATTGCGTTAGCGATCACCTGTGGCAATGTGTGCTTGATGAAAGGCTTTGCCCCCGCGCGCTATTTCATCATGGCCTTTAGTTGTTTGCTGTTGCCTGCGGTGATTATCTTACCGGGCAATATGGGGATCACCCCTGATTTTATTGAACATGCCGAGTTTGCGACACTACTGGGTGGCACTGTGGATGCTTTGCTGTTATCTCTTGCGTTAGCGAATAAGCTCAAACTGTTGGCCGAAGAGCGCAAGGCCCACATTGAAGAACTCGGTATCGCTTGGGAGAAGGCCAGACTCGATGGTTTAACTCGAGTCGGTAATCGTTATGCCTTTGATGAATATATGAATTCGCAATTAACCTTTGCCGATAAGGTTGTACAACCAACGGCCTTGGTGCTGCTTAATGTCGACAGCCTTAAAATGGTGAACGATACCTTAGGGCATCAGGAAGGAGACCGTTTACTGCAAAATCTAGTGCAGTTTTTGCAGGCGACCAATATTGCTCACCTTAAGATTTACCGGATCAGCGGCGATGAGTTTGTGCTTATTCTGCCTGCAAATGGCATGGGGACCTTAACCAGCAGCTTAAAAGGATTAACGGCGCAATTTGCCGCCGAAGGCTTAAAGGATTGTCAGTTTAGTTTTGGCTTTGCCATCAATAGCGATGTGGCCGAACCCCACGAGTGGCTACGCTGCGCCGACAGCAATTTGTATCAGTCGCGAATGGAAAAGCGCCGCCAGGAATATGCCGATACCCGCGCGGGTGAGATAGTCTCCATTTAAAAGAGTGTCTATTTAAAAAAGAGTCTCGATTTAAAAGACGGCCTATTTAAATTTGAATACACAATATCTAGATAAAAAAGGGGCTGCATAACGCAGCCCCTTATCATTTAGGCGAAGTCTTTTTCGCCTTTGATAATCGCCGGATGGCCGCTGATGGCTTTAGCGGTATGCATACCCGCCATAGTCGCAGCCTCCACACAACCGGCGTTGAGCCCGGTTTTAATCCAATCTCCCGTCATATACAGATTGTCGATACCCGTACCATCCGTGGTGATCCGATATTGAGAGCTGCCTTTCACAGACAGGACGTAACGCTCGGAAGGATCCACATTGGCGCGCCAATATTGGCTATCGAATCGCGCCTCGCCTTGGCGCTGCTGTTCATCGTGCAACCATTCCCAAGGGAAGCTGTCGCCAACCTGTTGCCACAGCTTATGAATTTCTGTATTGAGTTGATTGATGGCGCCGGCCTTGGCTTCGGCGGTTTTGCGCTGCTGGAAACCGATATCGGTGCGTGGTGGATACGCATCCACAGGCAACGCCGAGCAGAAATAACTGGCATTTTTTGGCTCTAGGCCGCGCCAGTCTTCTTTATCGAGCAATTGATCCATTGATGCCCACGTATCGAAGGGTTCGGTAAAGCCTGATAGGACAGGCTGCTCGCCATCCTCAGAATAGTTTGGCCAACCAATACCATTAAGATCTTGATTCATCCACAGTTGATAGGCTTGGGTCGCGACTGTTTGTACTTTGTCGACACAGGTTTTGTGCGCCGGACTCTGCGCCATCACCTCGCTCGCCACATGGGGGACTGATCCTAATGACAGACCAAAAATCACTTTGTCGAAGTCCACGCCTTTTTGCAGACGTTTTTTCGGTAGCGCTTGACCAAATTGCGCCTCGTACAGGTTGTCCCAATCGCTCCAGAAGTGCTCCAGATTAATATCATGGGCTTTTAGCAATGCGGCTTGCTCAGGCTCGAGCTGATCGTAATTTGGGGTACTGGGCCAGCAGGCTAAGCCTTTAACATCCACGAGTGGATTGTAGTCTTTAACCGAAGGTGCCAGTGCGACTTGCTCCGTGATTTCAATCGCTTGAATGCTGTTGTTGCGACATTCTAAATTATCGACCCGATTGAAGAAGTGGAAATTAACCCCGCGCCGTTTCAGCACTTCATAGTAGGGGGTAAAGACCACATCGCCCATACCCGCCTGCATTTTCCACATGACGCCGCCTTGATAACACAGGGCGATACGCAGCATGGAGCGAATAATGGTCCCCGCTTCGACATTCGGTTTGTCGAAGTTGCCTTTTTCGTAGGCAAACACCAGATCATAAAAACCGCGTACTGGCGCGCTGTCGACCGTGTATTTTTGGCTGGCGCCATGTTTGGTTAACCATTCGCGGTAATCATAATCGTTGATGGCATCGAAACCCTTTTCAAACACATCATCGGCAAACATCCCTTTTAAGATGGTTAAGCCTAAGTCGACGGCGATATACAGATGGCGTAACTCGTCGTTAGTGTCTAAATGGTCGCTAAAGCGTTTAACTAGCCTTTGGTGCAGGGCATCGACGGCAGACTCGACCAAACCATCGTCACTCTCGCTGTGGACATGCTCATCGCATTCACGGCCAATCATTTGATTAAAATGACATTCGAGCTTGTCACCTAGGGCGTCGAGGGATTCCATCGCATCTTCAACCGAATCCTCTAACTTATCCTTCAGTCGTTCAAACCAGCTGATATCGAGCCAGTTTTTCGGTGTCGCCATGGCTTTTTCATCGGCTTCCAACAGGGAGTCCATGTCCTTTAGCCATTCTTTTATCCAAGCAAAGGCGGCCTTAACTACCTTCCAGAAGGTTAAGGTTTCGGTACCATCTCCAGGGATCCCTGGGAGTGTTGGAAAGGTGATTGGCCAGCTAACGGAGCGACCATTAATTTCTTCCTGCAGCACAATAAAATTATGGGGTTTAAAGGCATCGAAGAAGGTCGCCAGTGGCGCTTCGGGCGGGCGGTCTAGTTCTTCGTAGGCTTTACGCATCAAGGCGCAGGCATTTTGGTAAAAACCAAACCAGATATGCAGGCCATGCTCTTCAATCCGTTGCCCCATCGCAGCATTACGGCCACTTGCGCCCTTGCCGCCGATACGCCAGCCTAATTGATAGACATCAATCTCATATTGATTCTGCCAGCCGGGTCTGTCTGTGAGATAACAGGCGGCGGTCATGGCGGCGACACCTCCGCCGAGAATGGCAATTTTTTGTTTTTTGACTTCAGAGTTATCGACCAGCACTTCGCCCGGTGGCACTTCAAAATCAAAGTTCACATGGTAGGGCAGTAATACATGCTGTTCGCCCACCTCGACGCCTAGGGTCTCTTTGAGTGGGAAGCTGGCGTTATCAAAAATGGTGGCAACAAAGTCATTTTCCAACAGGGCGACACTGTGCACTTTGTTGACCTGTGCGGGCGCCGCGGTAATCGCCTGATAAACCGCTTTTTGGCCTGAAGCATCCGGAAACTGTTTTAAAAACACTTGGTCGATGGCAGGCTTAAACAGCAAATGAAACAGTTGCTCCTCACCGAGCTTATCCAGCTCTGGAATAAAATCTGTTTGCTCTTTAATGAGTTGCCAGGTTTGGGCTATGGCCTCTAGCGTGGTGAGCTGCGCCTCGGGCTTGGCATTGCAATTCACCTCAATCAGCGGGTGCATGGCAAGCTCAGTGTCAGGGCTAAAGTGTAAGAAGCTCTTTGTTGCCAAGGAGAGGCGGGTTAATGGCTCACCGACCGCGGGCATAGTGTATTCACACAAATACTTGGGATAACCGAACAACTCGCGACCATTGATCAGGGCCATCGCATCATTTACCCAAATATGCAGCGGCTGAAAATACACATGGCTGATGGCTGTGCTGTTGCCATTGTCTTGGCGACCGACCATGACCCAAGTGATGATGTCGGTTTCTTGGATCCAACCCTTGGCCCTGTCGGTAGGGTCTTCTGAATAGGCTTTTTCGATTTGGGTAAAGGTTGTCAGTACGTAGGGCGACAGTACTTTAAAGTACATGGCGCTTCCGGCCACTTGATTGAGCGTTTTATCGATGGAGCGCTGCAGGTTGGCGAGTTTTCCCTTGAGAAAAAAGCCGTACATATCGGCTTTATTCAACACTAAGGGCGAGTGCATCAACATACTGCCAGGGGGATAGATAAAATCGGGGCGTTGTTTTTCCATGGGATCATCCTTTAAACCCGTCAAGATGTGTCAGGTGGTTGGTAAACAAAAGGCGTTAATAAACCCTAAAGAGCATAGGGTAAATCAACTCATTAGCCTATTGATTTTACAATTGAATCAAAACGGGAAGGATGAAGGAGAACTTGGACTAACTAGCAAGTTGGAGGTTATCCAACTTGCTCGGATTTGACTGGCTTATTAAAGCTCGAATTTGCTAAGGCAAACGGGTGTTTATCGGTTACTTCGATTTATGCTGATAGAAATCCACCTCTGCATCATCTGAATAACGGCGCTTAGTATCCCTGCGACGTTGTTTTACGCGTTTGTTTTTTTGCTTACCTTTGACGTTATCGCCCCATGGCGCATCATCGTCGTCAAATTCATAGGAGTGTGACATGGTCAAAATTCCAAAAATACCTGTGCCATTCTCAGCACTCGATCTTTTTACCCAAAGGCGAGATTAAGCTAAAGCGAAATATTTAATCACTGATGGTGAAAAGTTTTGTCCAAGAAGGGGCGATACGACTCGATGGAGTTGCGTTAGCGATTTTACCCAGCGGCATAGGGTTTATCTTGATGATTATTAAATGAATAAGATTAAAAGCGCATTCATATTGTATGGAAGCAAAAAGAATGGCACTCAAGGTATGAGTGCCAAGTTCTGATAAAAAATAAGGAGTTAGTGCTAGTGATTGCGCTGCATGCGAGCCACAAACATTCCATCTGTGTTGGCCTCGAAGGGCCACACGGTCAACATTTCTGTTTGTTCGCCGGTAAAGGGGTGGCGGATTGGCACTAAACTGAACTCGGGATGTTGTTGTAAAAAGGCGGAAACCACTTGCTCATTTTCAACAGGCGACAATGAGCAAGTGGCATAGACTAAGCTTCCGCCCTGTTTTACCGCCTTGCTGCTGCGGCTTAAAATATCCAGCTGGAGAGTGGCTTTATCAGTGACGGCATCGAGGCTATCGAGCCAGCGCATATCGGGATTACGGCGCCAGGTGCCCGTGCAGCTACAGGGCGCGTCGACTAATACTCCATCAAAATGGTTGGCATCGACCGGCAGTGCATCACTGCGCCAGCGCGCAATGCTGATACCATCAAACTTTGCCCGCTGGGCACGTTTGCTGAGTTCTTCTAAGGCGTGGGCGCGAATATCCGATGAGACTATGCTGCCCACGAATGGATTGTGTTTAGCCGTGGCCGTTTGCATCAGAGATCGCAATTGCAGGGTTTTTCCGCCTGCGCCACTGCAGGTATCCCACCAGTGTTGCCAAGGCTCAGGAGCGCATATTTGACCTATCACTTGCGAGGCTAAATCCTGGATCTCAATTTTGCCCTCTTTATAGAGTGATATTTCATTGAGATTCATACTCTTAGTGCCAAGGTTTATGGCATCTTCAAAATAGAGGCTGAGGCTCGCATCTATCTCTAGCGCTTGCAGTTGTTTAACAGCCGATTGGCTGTCTATTCCCTGCGCACGTCCCCAAATCGGTGGGCGGCTAGACATGGCTTCGATGAGATGTGGGCGCAGCTCTGCGGCAATCGGGCAGACCTGCCAAAACCATTCGGGTAATAAATCTGTGAGTTCGAAGGACACTTCGGGAAATTGCTGCCGAACCAGTGCTAACTTATCCGTTAAGCTGTTAACGCTAAGGGATTGAAGTTGCTGATAATCAACCGGCGATTGGGCGAGCTCATGCCAGGCTTGGGCGATATCCTGCCATGGATGCGCTTCGATTAAGGCGCTCGTACTGAGCATGGCAAATAATTGTGGCGCCTGTTGATGATCGCCCGTGGCTTTAAACCAGCCCCACCAACGGAACAGGCTAAATAAGGATTCGCGGATGACTTTGCGGTCCTTAGAACCGTGCTTTTTATGTTCCCTAAAGTAGTTCGCGAGCACTCGGTCGGCGGGTTGCTTGGTATTTAAAATCTCATCGAACAATAACTTAATGGTATTGGCATAACTTAATCCGCGTTTTTGCGCGAGGGTTTGCGGTTCGATATTCACTGTTGATGCCATGATTGCTGATGATAAGCCGTTTGGATTGCCCATAAAGTTAGCCTGAAAAGGGGCTCGGCCGAATGACATTCATCCGATGGGATGAATATGGCCAAGCAAATCAATAAGTGGCGCAGAGTGTAGCAGTTTTACGTATCGCTAGCAGTAAAAAAGCCCCAATGCTGAGTTGGGGCTTGATGGGGAAAACGAATGCGTGAGGAAGTGATGACCTACTTAGTCACCATCTTCTGGATTTGCTTAGCGCGCTCTTCATCACTCAAGACCGAAGGCGGAGGTGTCACTATGCCTTTTTGGCAGGCGGGACGCAGGGCTAGTTCGTCTAACCAACGTTGTAAGTGAGTGAGTCCTTCCATATTGATTCCGCTCCATTCATGAATGCGTACCCAGGGCCAAGTCGCGATATCGGCAATGGTGTATTCATCACCGGCCAGATACTGATGCTTGGCTAATTGGGTATTCATCACCTCAAACAAACGTCGACCTTCTTTTTGGTAACGTTCAATAGCCGCGGGGATTTTTTCAGGGAAGTAACGGTAAAACACGTTAGCTTGACCCATCATAGGGCCGACACCGCTCATTTGGAACATGAGCCATTGAATGACCTGTGAGCGCTTTTTAGGATCGGCAGGCAAAAATTTACCGGTTTTTTCCGCCAGATACAGAAGAATTGCGCCGGACTCGAACACCACAAAGTCCTCGTTATCTCGGTCGATAATGGCTGGAATACGGCCATTAGGGTTAATGGCCAGAAACTCAGGCTGCTTCTGTTCGTTAGTGTTGAAATCTAACTTATGCACTCGATAGTCGAGACCCATTTCTTCGAGTGCGATGGAAATTTTAAAACCGTTCGGGGTCGCGGCGGTATATAAATCAATCATAGTTATCCCTTAAGTCTTAACTGGTTAATGCTTAACTTGGCTGCCCAACAGGGCATCGCTGTCAGTTTTTCGGGGAAAGTGACACTATCGCAGGGCGCTGGGCCACAGTCGCAAACCAAGTTTGAATATGGGGCAGAGTGTCATCCACCAGAATATCTAAGTTTTTAATAAAGCTAATAAAAACGTAAGCAGAAATGTCGGCAATCGTAAAGTTATCGCCCGCAACATAACTTGATTTGGCTAATTGTTGGTCTAAGGTCGGTAGGAAGTCAATGACCCGTTGGCGTGATTCTGCGCCCCAGGCTTCGACACAATTTTCCCTGTCTTTGTAGATACCCGTTAGATTTCTAAAGGCTTGAAAACCCACGGTAAAACCTTGTAACTCAATGATACGTTGCCACATTTCCACTTTAGCGCGCTCCAGCGGCGTGTTGCCAAATAAGGAAGTGTCACTCGGATAGAGCTCGTCGAGATAACGGCAAATAGCCACGGATTCACATAGATAGCTACCATCGTCGAGTTCAAGCAGGGGAATACGGCCGTTTAAGCTTTTGGCTTTAAATTCAGGGCTGAGGTTTTCACCGCCGCGAATGTCCACACTCACACGTGGAATGTCGATGCCTTTCTCGGCGAGGAAAATACTCACGCGTCTTGCGCTTGGCGTAGGGGCTAATTCATAAAGCTTCATGCTCTTTCCTTCTGTGAATCTGTAAGTTTGGCCAAATAGGGCTTTAACGGAACGATCGGTTAGTATAGAATTTACGCCATATCTAAACGGTCAGTCAAGAATGTTTTTACCCCGTGATATTCCGTTTAATGCAGGCATCAATCTAGGTTTGGACCATGGCACGCAGTTGTAATTTTGATAGACAAGAAAAGCTTATTCAGGCGATGGAGCTGTTTTGGCGAAAGGGATTTGCCGAGACCTCGATTGCCGATCTGGTCGAACATTTAGGGATTAATCGCTTCAGCTTGTATAACAGTTTTGGCGATAAACAGAGTTTGTATCGCGAATCCCTGCGCTTTTATCTCGATCACTATTCCTTTGGCGCGAAGGAACAAATTCTGCACGCACAGGCTGGGCTGAGTGAGATCTTGACCTATTTAGCGCGATTTGTGGCCTTGCAGCGTGAGCAAGAGTACGGCTGCTTTATGCAGAATGCGGTGATGGAAAAATGCCTCGACGATGACTGCGTGCAGCAGGAGTGCCAGCGTTTATTTGCCCAATTGCAGACTAACTTTACCGATGTTTTACGCTACAGTCAGCTGCAGGGCGAGTTGCCTCAATCGGTTCAACCTGAGTCGCTCGCGGCTTTTTTAGTGCTTCAATTACAAGGGATTAGAGTGCTAGGCAAAGCGAAGGAATACGCCCTGTTGGATAATGCATTTAAGGTTTTAAGCGAATACCTTAAGAGTCTCGCATTAACGCCACTTAAGCCCGTCGATGGGAAATAGCGCTTAATCAAAACCGAAAAGCATGAGGCCAAGTGAATGCTTGGCCTCGTCAACTGCAAAACTTATACAAACACTTATGCAAAAACTAAAAGTCTAATTCGAGGGCGAAGCACAAGTAGGCCATCAATTGGCTACAGTGGGCGAATTGTTCGGCGCAGTAGCGGGCGGCATCGGCTTGGCAGAGTCGCTCGAAGGGGATTGGTTTTAGCGCGATAAAGTCCTTACGTTTGAGCTCGTCCAGCATTGGGTGATGTTTATCGAATCCCTTTGGCGGGCGAGTCAAACTGTTACCATCCATCACAAATCCTTGACTGGTTAATGTCTGCAGCGCCTTTTTATAGCCGTTGGGGTTTTCATCGATACAAGTCCGAATAGCATTCAGCACCTTGGATTCGGGATGCCAAATACCGGCGGCAATAAAACATCCATCCTCGGCAATGTGTAAATACAGCCCAGGTGCATGCACATCTTTGCCCTGAAAATGCCGAAACTGGATCCCCACATTGGTCTTGTAGGGCGTTTTGTCGTTGCTAAAACGGCTATCGCGCTGTGGGCGCATTAAGCTGCCACCGACTTTTTTGGCAACCGCCGTAAATCTTGGGGAAATAGCAACGATATCAGGCTGAATTTGCTCGATAAAACGCAGCGCAGGGGTTCTGACCTTACTTTCATATTCTTCCTGATGGGCTTTAAACCAGTCACGGGAGTTATTGAGCGCTAGCAGTTTGAGAAAATCTAAGCTGGCGGCCGTAAATGCCAACTCGGTTTGGGGTTGTGCGGTTTGCTTAGTCATGTCCATAAAACCTTTGAGGTGCTTGAGACTGGGATTTCGACCGTTAATCAAAACAGGCTAGTGCGAGTTGAACAAATGCGCGTGGATATTGCAAATTCTTCGAGCATTTCCCTGCAGTTACCATCAGTTTGTGATTTACATGTAAAGCTAGGTGAGAATTATTCTCATCTTTGGCTTTGATGCCTATAATGCCGCCCTATTTTTTACACTATGTAACAGGGGATGGGGAGATGGGATATCAACCTAAGAGCAGGATAGCGAAAACAATCATGGGCTGTGTGGGTTTGACGGTATTGCCTGCGTTGCCACTCAATGCCAAGGAAGTATTGGGAGCACCTAAGGTCGAGCCAATCGAGATTTTACAAGTTCATGGTCAGCAATACCGCCGAGCGACCACTATGACTAAGCCAGGCGAAGCGATCATCTCTATGGAGCAAATTGAAGAGATGCAAGCGACCACATTTGCTGAAATCATCGATGATATGGCTGGTGCCCATGTCGATGGTGGGACTCGCAGTGGCGGCGAGCGTATCAACCTGTGGGGATTTGGCGACACCGAAGATTTTAATATTTATGTTGATAACGCCCCCGTGGGATTTGAGCAGTATCGTTATGGCTCGTTCTTCTTAGATCCCGATTTAATCAAGCGAGTCGAAGTGATTAAAGGGGCCCACGATGTTCGTTCGGGTAATGGCGGCTTTGGCGGCTCTATGTATGTTGTGACTAAATCTGCCGATGATTTTTTAACTTACAATCAAAACGTTGGTGCCCGAGTCAAAGCCAGTTACGCCAGTAATAACGATGCTCAAAGCTACACGGGAACGGTTTATGGCCGAGTTAATAAACAACTTTCAGGTTTATTGCATGTTACCCGTCGTGATGCGGGGGATGTCACGCTCGCCAATGGTGATGAATTTGAATACTCAGGTTATGAGCAAAATAATTACCTCGGCAAATTGGATTACGAGCAGGGCGACCATCAACTTATGTTGAGCCTGACCCATTATCTCGACGAAGGCCGTAAGCCATGGGCCAATCGTCGCGGACCTATGCCCGCAATTTCTGATTATAACATCCGTAAATATGGCTCCTATGAACAGGCGCTCTATGCCACCACGGCCTATAACACCTATGAAGACAATACTTGGTCGGCGAATTATCGCTATTCACCGAGTAATCCTTTGATCGATACCCAAATTGTGATTTCCCATTCTGCCAATGCACGCCATTGGATCAGGCCACCAATCGCGTGGGAGAAGATGACAGTCTCCGTCGGCAATTTCGGCCATGAATCTTGGTTGGATTACAAGCGTGACTACATTGACATCAACAACTTAAGTATTATTGGGGATCATGAGATCACAACGGGATTGCAGTTCCGCAGTCTCGATAGGGATTCAATGGTCTTTAACAAAAGTTATGAGAAAAATCCCGAGAAAAACTACGGTTGGTACACCCCTTACTATCAGCCCGAAGGGCGTCAGGATACTTATGCAGTGTATTTGCGCGATGCGATTAGCGTGACAGATGAGCTGACTATTACTCCTTCGCTACGGTATGATTTTATCTACAGCATTGGCCGCCCCAACACTGCCCCCGATTACAACGATATCGAGGCGGGACACGACTACAGTTCGACCCACCACTCGGGCTTTTCACCGCGATTGGGTATCGACTACCAGTTAACAGCGAATACTCGAGTGAATTTCGATTACGCCTACAGCTTACAAGCGCCAGTGGTCGATGAAATCTATGCGGTGCAATACGCCAAGGCGAGCATTACCGGCACGAGCCGAGGTATCGATGTGGAGCGTCTGCACGCCTTTAAACTGGGCTTGATGACGCAGCAAACGAGTCTTTTTGCCGCCCAAGATACGCTTTCAACCCAAGTGACCCTCTTTGCCAACTTGGGTCGGGATGATATTGCCCAGCGCCGCGGGGCAAAGTCCGACCCAAATCAAGCGATTCAAAGCGGTTATACCAATCTTGACGGCTATGATATCTACGGCGCCGATCTTGAGTCCCAATATCGTTATCAGGCTTTCTTCAGTGACTTAGCCGTCTCTTGGTTACAGGGCGAGCATAGGGGATCGCTCAGAGACAGCCAAGGCGAGGACGAATACCTTGCCAACATTGCGCCACTGGATATTCGCCTGCGCGTGGGCATGTATATTACCGATGACATTTCAGTCGCTTGGCAAGGTACTTGGTACGATGCGCAGGATAATGTGCCTCAGGGTGATATCTTTAATGCTGAGTCCCCAAGTGAGAATTACTTCTTACAAAATATATATTTAGCCTACGAGCCCCAAGAAACACTGAAAGGGCTCAGCGTGCGTTTAATGGCAAAAAACCTGACTAACCAGCAAGTGACGCCGTTTCTATCGGATGGAATTCCCGCGCCGGGGCGTGATATTAGGCTCAGTTTAGCTTATGAATTTTAAGGATTAAATGGCGATTTAAAGGATGGAAAAACAGATAACTCATATAAAAAATAGGGTTATCTTGCCTTCCCCCCTGCCGTGAAAAGCCAATTTATGGCATAATCCGCGTTTTATTACGCATGTAGACAGAAAAAATGACTGAAAATGAATTGCTAACTCGCTGTGGCGGCAAATGTGAACTCTGCGCAAGTGACGTCGAACTCTCTATTTATGACTTACCGGCTTCCGATGGTCATGAAAACGAGATCATGATTTGTGAAAATTGCAGCAGCCAAATCGCCGCACCGGATACCATGGACATGAACCACTGGCGTTGTCTGAACGACAGCATGTGGAGCCAAGTCCCAGCGGTTCAAGTAATGTCATATCGCATGCTGAAACGCCTGAGCAGCGAAAGTTGGGCGCAGGATTTACTGGATATGCTGTATCTGGAAGAGGATTTACGCGCTTGGGGCGATGCCGAAGCGGCTGCCGCGAGCGATGATACGCCTCCGACCTTAGACAGCAACGGTGCAGTACTGAACGCTGGCGATACCGTGGTTATCATTAAAGATCTTAACGTCAAAGGCACCAGCTTTGTCGCAAAACGCGGCACAGCGGTACGCAATATCTCGTTGACTAACAATCCAGAGCATATCGAGGGCCGTGTGAATGGCACTCGCATCGTGATCCTGACCTGCTTTGTGAAGAAGTCTTAATCGACTCGAGTTGAAGCTGTTAGCTTGATACCTGAGCCGCCCAATTTGTATTAATTGGGCGGTTTTTTTATGTGCTTAAATCCTAGGCCATCACTTGTCGATAGTGCTGGGCATAGCCGCTTGGATTAAATTGCCGCGACAGCAGATAAGCGATGACACTCAGCGCCGCAAGTAATAACCAAGCCATATTAAAGCTTTGGAAATTATCGCGAATAAGTCCCGCTATCCAAGGTGAGATAGCGGCAATACTGTAGCCAATACCCTGCACAAAGGCGGTTAACTTACCCGCTAAAAGCGGATTATGTTGATGATCCATAGTCACAATCAAACTCAGCGGGAAAATACCACCAATCCCGAGTCCCGCCAGTGCGGCCCAGAGGAATATCGGTACCTGTGGTGCGAGGGCGAACCCCATAAAACCAATGAGTTGCAACAGACACAGCAAGGCAATAATCGCCCGTCTATCCGTCGATTTGCTGGCAAGCCAAGGAAAGACTAAGCCTGCGATCACTTCCATACTGGTGAGGAAGCCTAAGGCTAATCCTGCCTGGGTTTGGCTATAACCTAACTCGATGGCATAAGGCGCTAACCAGGCGAGCACGCAGACATAACAACTTGTCCCTAAAGCAAAAAACAGCGCCAATAACCAACTGCGGCGATAGCGCCAAAATGAGTATTCCGCCTGTTTGTCGGTGTGACTCGGCAGGGCAAGATGTTTTCGGCTGACAATCCATAGCAAGATGGCAGCGAGGGCTAACCAAGTCCAATGGCCTAAGCCTGCTCGCCAGCCTAAATCGGCCGCTATAAAAGGTGCGCTGCTGGCGGCCATTGCCGCCCCGCCCATAATTGCGGTGACATATAAGCCCATCATCAACGGTGTTTTGTCGGCAAAGTTTTGTTTAATCAGAGTAGGCATTAAGGTTTGGATGAGGGCGATACCCATGCCCGCTAAAAGCGCAGAACAGATTAGCGCATTCGCCGTCTCGACCCAAAAACGCATCGCAGTTGCAATCAGCAGAAATAGCAGCGATACCGTCACTGTGTTTGCAAACCCCAAGCCTTTAGCAATCTTAAAACCAACGAAACATCCCATTCCCATGGCGAGGACTGGCAGCAGGGTGAGCATTGAGGCGAGGGCAAAACTTAAGGAAATATCCTGTTGAATACTCGGCAGCAAAGGGCCGACAGAGGCAAGGATGGGGCGCAGATTAAGCCCGATAAGTAACAGACTGACACCTATCATCAGTTGATTGCCCCTAGGGGATAAAATATGAGACATCGCATACTCCTATGCAGGGTCGAATAAAAATGGCTAACACAATTCGTTGAACAGTTTGCACTGTGAAACCGACTTAAACTTTATGAAAAGTATCTTTATATAAAGATATGTAAATTCTGCGGTAAAATGGTTAGCATGTAAAGAATCTTTATGTAGAGATAAAACCATGGCAGAAAATCAACCAGCACTCGATACTCAGCAGGCACTCGTAACGTCTGAAGACGGATTGGATATCATCCTTGGGCAGTGGCAGGCTCAAGGGGTGACAGAGGATTTGGTCCCGATGGCGGTGTTAGGGCGCATCGCGCGCCTGACCAAATATATGGAAAACGCCATCGCCCTGTGTCACGGCGAATTTGGCCTAGGTCAGGGGGAATTTGATGTGCTCGCGACGCTCAGACGTTCGGGCGAGCCTTATATGCTATCGCCTTCGCAGCTGTATCAGAGCATGATGTTAAGCTCGGGCGCCATGACCAGTCGCTTAGACCGGCTTGAAAATAAAGGGCTGATTGCCCGTGAGCACAGTAAGGAAGACCGCCGCGCCGTGCATGTGTCGCTCACCGCAGAAGGCAAGTCATTGATTGACGCGGCGCTGCCCAAACATATTCAATGCCAGAGCGCGTTATTGGCAGGGGTGCCTAGCGCCGAGCGCGAAATATTGCAGCAGATTTTAAAGACTTGGCTTGCTCACTTTGAACGGTAATCGGCCCAGTTTTTGGGGCGAGAGACTAAGTGCCGTATGGCGTTTTAGGGATAACATCAGGGAGTGACTATGGTAAAAAAACGCGAAGCGTTTGAAATTGAAGGCAAGCGAGTCGTTGCGGGCACGCAGATGGGGATAAAACTTCCCGCCGCTAAGCTTTATACTGATACCCAACTCGATATTCACGTGGAAGTGTTTCATGGCCTCAAACCTGGCCCGACACTGTTAGTCTGCGCCGCCATCCATGGCGATGAGCTCAATGGCATTGAGATCTGCCGGCGCTTGCTTGGGCGCGTCAATCCTAAAAATCTAGCAGGCACTTTGATAGTGGTGCCTATAGTCAATGTGTTTGGTTTTATTCAACAATCCCGTTATCTCCCCGATAGGCGCGATCTCAATCGTTGTTTCCCCGGCTCGAGTAAAGGTGCGCTGGCGAGCCGTTTAGCCAACCTTTTTGCGACCCAATTACTGGTGCATGCAACCCATGTGATTGATTTACATACGGGTGCAATTCATAGGGACAACTTGCCGCAGATCCGTTGTGATACTGGTGATGAAACCATGTTAGCCATGGCGAATGCCTTCGGCGCGCCACTTATCATGCACTCCAAGGCGCGCAGCGTGTCGATGCGTGGCTATGCGAACCAGCAAGGCATTCCCTGTATTTTGTATGAGGCAGGCGAGGCGCTGCGCTTTAGTGAATTGGCGATTAAGTCGGGACTTAAGGGCGTACTCAATGTGATGCGAAGCCTTGGTATGCTCAAGGGGCGAGTCAGCAACAAGGTTGCCAGTGTCAGCGCAATACGCAGTTATTGGGTTCGCAGTGAGTCCGATGGTTTAGTGAATATGAAGCTTAAACTCGGGCAGCGGGTCAACAAGGGGTATATCATCGCTCATATTGTGAGTCCGCATGGGGGCGATAGTGTGGCCATTCGCGCGCCCACCGATGGCATTATCATAGGGATCAGTAATATACCTGTGACCAATGAAGGTGAGGGCATGTTTCATATTGCGCAGTTCGAAGGGGATGAAATTGAAATCGCCAACGAACAACTCGATGAATTTTTAATGGAATACGCCTGATATTTACTGTGCATTAGCTTTAAAGCCAATAGCGTACTGAGGAGTCAAATGAAGACTGTTAACGTCGGTGATAAACAGATTTGCCCGAGTAAGATTCTGTGTATTGGGCGAAATTATGTCGACCATATCCACGAGCTGGGTAATGATATTCCCGAAGACATGGTGGTGTTTTTCAAGCCAAACTCGGCGATTAGCACAGTGCTACATGCTGAGCATTTAGGCGAAGCGCTGCACTATGAAACTGAGCTGTGTTTTATCTATCAGCAGGGGCATTTTAGCCATGTTGGGGTAGGGCTGGATCTCACTAAGCGAGAGCTGCAAAGCAAACTGAAAACCAAGGGATTACCCTGGGAAAAGGCTAAAGCCTTCGATGGCGCGGCGCTCTTTAGCCCTTTTGTTGCTATCGATGATGCCAGCGCGGCATTTGAATTTAGCTTAACTATCGACGGGGCGTTAACCCAAGCGGGCCATATTGAGTTAATGATCTATAACCCGCAGACGATTCTAGAAGAATTACAAAGCTTTACCACCTTAGAAGACGGCGACATTGTGATGACAGGTACCCCAAAAGGCGTCGGCATCATTCCACCGAATCGGGTATTTAAGGTGGCCTTAGGCCTTAAGGATGCGCCACACCAAGCGCCCTTGGTCGAATGTGAATGGCAAAGCCGGTAATGCAATGACGGCGCACTCTGCATCGGCTCATCAGGCGGCAACTGAGCAGGCAATCCAACCCCTTTGGCAATATCTGCTCGCCTTAGGAGCCGAGCCTGAGCATTTAGCGCCGCTACTCACACAAGCAAGGGCGCTTTCATATCAGTCCGGCGAGTGCTTGTTACCCCAAGGCGAGCGTCAAATCTTTGCCTATTTTGTGGTGGATGGCATAGTGCGCGCTTGCCACTATACCCAAGAGGGCAGTGAACGCTGTAAGGAATTTTACTTCGAAGGTGAGCTTTGTTTCTTATATAGCAGTTGGTTAAAGCAGGATATTGCGCCCTATCAGTTAGAAACAGTCACTGCTTGCAGGCTAGTGCAAATGCCACTTGCCGTGCTAAACGAGCCATCGATGCAGCGAGTGCAACTTGCGCTACTCAAACAGCAATTATTGTATAAAGAACAAAAAGAAGCCTTTTTGCTGCTTAATACACCAGAGCAACGTTACTTACATTCACTCGAGCATTTTCCCCTCTGGGTTGAACGGTTAACCCATGCCCAACTGGCTAATTATATTGGCATTACCGCGATTAGCCTGTCGCGGATCCGTAGACGTTTGCAAGATTCAGTATAAACAGCCATCCAATTAACTTAAGTTAATGCGCTTTTAGGTCATCCCCTGCATGCTACTCGGCTATCAGTCTGAGTCACAGTGGAATGTATTGGCTTATTTCATAGGCCGATATCGAACCCTAAAGGAGCCTATATTGAGTGCTTTTACCCTGTCGCAACTATTGGTGGCAATCGCCATCGTTTTCGATTTGATCTCGTTTCAATTTAAGGCGCGTGAGCGCATCGTCGCCTGCTTATTCGTCTCGGGCATCCTAATCTCCATCCATTTTTGTTTATTGGCACAATGGACGGCCGCAGGCCTGATGGGGATTGCCACTGTGCGTTACCTCACCAGCATTTTTACTACGTCTAAAAAGGCCATGTGGGGTTTTTGCGGGGCGGCGGTGCTGATGAGCGGCTTGACCTACAGCGGGCTTGTGAGCGTGATAAGTTGTATTGGAACGCTGTTTCAAACCCGCGCCGCCTTTTGTCAGGCGGATAAAAATCTGCGCTTATTGATGATAGTCGGCACCAGTTTTTGGTTGTGCCACAATATCTTAGTTGGCTCGCCCGTGGCGGTGTTGATGGAGCTGCTGTTTATTGGCAGTAATCTGGTGGGATATTACCGCTATTATTTTCGAGGACAATTACGCTAATCCTAATAGAGGCTTAGATACCTGCCACGGCTTCCATATCCAGCTCGATATCGGTACAGCCCTTAGGGCAGAAAATGCCTGCGGCTTGGTCGGCTTTAGCCGTCTCCGGCAAGATGACTTTGAGGGTTTGATTGCAGCTTGGACATTGCACTGGCTTGCCTTTAAAGACCCGTTTAATCAGGTTTTTCTGTTCATTAAACGAGTTTGCAGTGCTTTGGTTTAACACCGCAAAAGGGCTAGTCGATGCATTGGTCATAGGCAATCAGATCCTTAAAGGTACGGTTATATGTGGGCTATGTATTTAGCGGAAAGAATTATAGCCTGATTGGGAACGGGAATGAAAAGTCTAAATCATATATATCAGCATGTGTCCACTTGCTGAACTTAGGCTGACTAAAAGCAAAAATAAGCGGTTTTGACCTTGTCGGAAGGGGGATTTTTTGATGCTATCAGCAAGGCGGATTTTATCATAAGAGTGAAATATGCCGCGACTAGGATATTGGGGGAGATAATGAGTATGTTTGTTAAATTAACGATAGCGGCGACTGTCCTTGTGCTCAGTATTCTTGCCGCGGGCATTTATCGTTTTAACATGACCAATGATGATATTTACATGGTCATGGAAGATGGCCAAGTGCTGCAATACGATGAGGCCATGGCACAGGCCGATGCTAAGGCAAAAGCCAAAGAGGCGGCATTATCTTCCAGTGAAGATGCCATCGAATCTGTGGTGCCAAGCGAGGTCCAACCGGTGGCGAACGCCTCCGAGGTGATGCTGAAACTCTTCAGCTTAAATACGGCCAATCACTTTGAAGTGAAGCTGCCCGATAGCCAACTACCCGTGGTATTGACGCACTTTATTAAAATCAAGCAAACGGAATTTGCGTTGGGGGATTATCAACAAGGTGATGAAAAGGGCAGGGTATTGCTAGATTATATGCGGATCACACCGCTTAATTTTGACCCCGCATTAGAGCCTGATACCCAAAGCGATGCACCATTGCAGGACGATCCTAAGCAGCAAACCATGCCCTTTGTGGCGCCTTATATCGTCACGAACCAAGGTTCGGGGGTATTTTGGTACCTTGGCTTGTTTAGCTTAGATTATGCTCAAAATCGATTAGTGCACTTAGGCAGTGTGTTTATTGGTGATCGCATCGAAGTCGATAGTATTGAACCCGTGTATCCCTTTGAAGCGCCGTTTAAAGTCGCCATTACCTACCGCGATAGGGTGGCTGACCAACCTATGGTCGAGGAGCCTAACGTGGCTAAAACCCTTGAGGTCGGTGTGAGTGAAACGGAAATTAAAGCACTGAATTAGGTTTATATCTGGGCTTATGCTAAGTTAATTTTACCTCAGCTACGGCTGAGGTATTTATTTCACCTAGCGGCTGGGAAAGCTAAGGTTTTGACATAAAGCATAAAATTAAAACAAGGAGCGTGTCATGGAAATGACCAAAGTCACGGGCAAATTTGATGTTAAGCTCAATCCCGAGAGTGCCTATGCCACAGGTGTGGGGGGCGTGAACTTGGGCAGAATGACCTTAGATAAAACCTTTTATGGTGAGCTAGAAGCTCGCAGCCAAGGCGAAATGCTCAGTGCCATGACGGCGGTAAAAGGCTCGGCGGGTTATGTAGCGATAGAGCAAGTCGTAGGTAAACTGTGCGGCAGACAGGGCAGTTTTGTGCTGCAACATTTTGGCATTATGACTGATGGTCAAAACCGATTACACCTTGAGGTTGTCCCCCATTCAGGTGCGGGTGAACTGGTGGGGTTATATGGCACTATGGCGATAAGCATCGAAAATGGCCAACATTTTTATGAGTTTAGCTTCTGCATCGAACAGGAAGCTGAAGCCTAAGGCATGATTAATATGGCATCGCACCGATAAAACAAAACCAGCCGAAGCTGGTTTTGTGATTTTTGCCCGAGTGACTAATATCAAGCGTTGAATTGGCAAGTGCTGAATTAGCAAGGGCTGCATGTCAGGACCATTATGAGGTTTTGACTTTGATCTTATCGACGACCTTTTTCACATCATCGGTATTTTTAGCAATGGTCAGGGCTAATTGACGCTCGGCATCGCTAGCCACTTCACCCTGTAAGGTCACTACGCCATCGGCAACATCGACATTAATTTGGGTGCCCGATACGTCGGTCGAGAACAACAGACGGGTTTTCACGACCGTTGCGACCTTAGAGTCGGTTAGGGTCTTCACTACCTCACTGGTGCCTTGGTCTTCATTCATCACGGTTAATTTGTTATCGACCCCTTTTACACCATCTAAGCTTTTGATGAGCTCAGCGGCGAGCGCCTTATCGACACTGCTCTCCACTTGACCGGTTAAGGTGACATGGCCGTTTTTCACGTCGGTCATAATGTCAAAGGAGTTGAGATTAGTATTGAGCAACAAAGTCGTTTCGGCCTTGCCATCGATCCAAGCATCTTTGGCGTCGTCTTTCCAATCCTGTGCGGCGGCCACATTTAAACTGATAGAACCGACAAGTAAGGTGGTTAAAGCTAAAGTTGTCGTGTTTTTCATAATGATATCCTCCGTTGTTATCTCGAAGATACTAAAGCGTGAATCGTGCCAATGTTTTTATTTTACTGATTTTAAATGGAATAAATTGTTTTGTGACGTATTTTAGGTGTTTAGCTTAATCGCCAAATCGGCGCTTTTTACCGACAAAATGTAAATATTACCGAGGGTGATTAAGCGGTTTGGCTTAAGTGGGATAGGCGTTAAGCACAAACAGATCGCAGGCAACAAAAACGCGGCTCAGTTGGCCGCGTTATTTGGAGGTGTAGGGGCATTTACAGGGTTTGGCAGCGCAGGTGCAAAGTATCCAAATGGATTTGTAGCCAGGCAATATCTTCGGCCAATTGGCTGATTAACCTCGGGTGGTTGGCCTTTTTAATTAACTGTTTGAGGTGGCTAAGGCGCTGACGCTCAAGCTCACAGAGCACGACGAGGGCATCGGCAAGTTGTTGTTTGATAAGTAAAGCATCGACATCGGCATAGGGCCGAGTCTGCGATGGCGGCACTGAGTGCGGGCCTAGGTGCGGGCCCATTTGTTGCAATGTTTGGGCGAGCAGTTGCCTAAATCGTGCCTGCATTCCTTGGTACGTCTTGATTTGGGCGATAAAAATGCGTTTTAGGCTGTAGTCATCGACTGAAGTATTGGCCCGAGTATAAAAATCCACGCCGGTTTGCGTCAGCTCGATTAACTCATTAACCAGCTTAATATCGGCGCTCAGCTCGGTCTGATGTTGCGCAACATTAGACGTCATAACGACCTCCTGTGGTAGTTTGGGCTGCTCCACCGACACGGATTGCCCAAGTTTTTTATGGAAATATCAACTTCATTCAGCTTCTATGCATATTTCGTTCACTTTTTAATGATAAGTTAATGACTTGATTTAACTGATGATATTTATCCATTGTCGCCAGTGGGCTGCTTATTATCGGCAACTCTTACCGTTGAGATTGTTAAAATTTCACGGCTGGCATACAGTGGTGCTTCATTCACAGGGAGTGGCACAAGATGATCCGACCAACGCTTTTCTATCATCTACAGGACTTCGAGACCGAGCAGGCATTAGTACAGCTCGAGGGCGCGCAGACCTACAACAAGCTACGCAGTACCGATGATTTATCTTGGATTACTCAGCTGGAAGCCAATCGTATCGATGTGGCGATCCTTGAGCTGCCCCGTCTAAGTCGTGAAGATTACTTAGCCTTACTCGAGTCCAGCGCCATTGCGGATGTGGAGTTTATTTTCCTCTCCGACGGCCTGCCGAATCCTCACCTCGATAAACTCTTGTCCAAATACGCGGGCTACCATTTCCGTAAGCCCATCGATATGTCATTGCTGTGCGAAACCTTAGCGGATTTTGCCCAGCATTTGGTTGCCAACACTTCGACGCGCATTCGCCCCTTTGCCAGCGAATTAGACCAATATGGTCTGCTGGTGGGCTCCTCATTACCTATGCACCGTTTGTATCGCACTATTCGCCGCGTGTCGGCCGCCGAGAGCAATGTGTTGATTATCGGTGAGAGTGGCGCGGGTAAAGAACTGGTCGCCAATACCATTCACTTAGCCAGCCCACGGGTGAATAAGCCCTATATTGCGATTAACTGCGGCGCCTTGAGCCCAGAATTGGTCGATAGTGAACTCTTCGGTCATGTAAAAGGCTCTTTCACTGGCGCGAATCGCGATCATCAAGGGGTATTTGAGCAGGCCGAAGGCGGCACCTTATTCCTCGATGAAGTCACCGAAATGCCGCTCGAGCATCAAGTTAAGCTATTAAGAGTGCTCGAAAATAATGAATATCGCCCCGTCGGTAGCCCTAAGGTGCTCAAGGCGAATGTGCGTATTGTGGCGGCGACAAACCGCGATCCTCTAGTGGCGATTGAGCAAGGGCAGCTGCGGGAAGATTTGTACTTTCGTTTAGCGCATTTTCCCATTCAAGTGCCGCCATTGCGGGAACGCGGGGAAGATATAGTGGGTCTTGCAAAGCATTTTCTGGCCTATCGCAATGCGGCGGAAAAACAGAGCAAAGTGTTCTCGAACACAAGTTTAGAGGCGATTGTAGCCCACACTTGGCCGGGGAATGTGCGCGAGTTAAAGCATGCTATCGAGCGCGCTTATATTCTGGCGGACCATGAGATTACTCCTGAGCATTTACAGCTTACGCCCAGTTTGGAAAAAGAGGCCACTGCGGAGGAAAATGTAGTGATCCCCCAAGGTATGCGCCTTGAGGAGCTGGAAAAAATCGCCATTTACCAAGCGCTTGAAACGAGTCAGGGCAATAAGACCGACACCGCCGAGCAGCTTGGGATCAGCGTTAAAACCCTCTATAACAAGCTCAGTAAATATGAGCAGGAGTCAGACGCTCAAACCGTTGTTGCTGATTCCGTTAGCGAAGATTCCGTTAGCAATAGCGTCGCCAAGTAGTAACCTACATTAAATGCCTGAAAATAAGCTAATGCATTGATTCAGCTTTGATTCATAGTTGATTCAGAGTTGATTCTGAATGTGTTAGCTTATTTATGACTCTGACTGCGGTTCATCATTTTGCGCTTGATAGGGCACAAACACCTTTAAAGAGGCGGGCAGGATATCGATATTGAGTTCCTCCGGCTCACAAATCTCGCCATCAATCACATACTTGCATGGGGGCTGACTGCTGAGCTTCACCTTTTTCGCGTGGGCGTGTTTCACTTTACCCGTGTTGCCCGTGCTGCCCGTGTTGCTCGTGGCCGCAGAGTCGCTATTGGCGGCCTCTTTAATCCAGCCGGTAAAAGCCAGTTCAGCCAGACTGATAAGCTGTTCATTCGGCTCATTATTTGAATCTAACCAAGTGATATCCAACAAGCCGTCGGTCATATTGGGCTCGCCCTTACCTTGGGCGAGTAAGCTGGTAAAAGGTGCGGCATTGGCAACCACTAGGCTGTGGGTTTGCACTGTCATTGGGGCTTGGTCATCTAAAGTCAGCTGCAACTCGAGGTTGGTGTCGGTGTTCACCGCGCGCCACAAACCATCGAGGTAGGCGAGTTGGCCGAGGGCATTTTTACGCTCGCGGCTCGCCGACTCAATCATTTGTTGCTCAAACCCAATGCCGACCAGCAGTAACACCAGCCGCTCATTGCAACGCGCCGTGTCTATAGTCTGTGTCTGGCCTTGGATAATATTATCAAGGGCTTGGGAGACGGCATTGAGCTTACTGCTTAAACCAAAGAGGGCGTGTGACAGGGCATTGGTGGTGCCTAGCGGGATAATGCCTAAGGTGATATCGCTGTCGATAATCTCCGCCGCGACCTCAGTGACTGTGCCATCACCCCCGCAAGCGATGATGATATCGGCTCCCTGAAGCCGTGCTTTTTTCGCTTGGGTTTGGGCGCTAATCTCAGGTGTGGTGAGCGCTAACTGCACCTCAAAATAACGTGTCAGCTCAGTGCAAATTTGTTCGCCATGACTCTGCCATTTACCCGCGCCAGAGACGGGATTAGCGATAATCCAGGCTCGCTTATGTAGTTTGATTTCCCCTTGAGTGTACATTTGCTCCAGCGCTTTAAGTTGCCAGCGATTTAACCCTGCGGTTTTACGAATGTTTTTAATCTGTTGCAGCACCTCGGCAAAACTGAGTTCGGGGCGACGGCATACAAGATAAGCGGCCAGCACCATCACGGAACGCCCGCGGCCGAGCGCGCAGTGGATTAATACCCGCTTTTGGGCGCGCACTTGGCGATGTAACCAGTTAATCGCCTGATTTAATTGGGCGCTAGTCGGTACACTGTGGTCAAGAATAGGGATATTCAGATAGTCGATATGCTCCTCATACAGGGACACATCGAGGCCGTCGAATTCGGCGGTGACATCTAAAATGGCGTTAATGCCATAACGATTCAGTTTAGGTAGATCGGCAGCGCTTAAGCGGCTACCCAAGTACAGATATTTATCAATGGCTTGCATTGAAGGCACGCTATCCCGGCGCCGTGCCCAGAGATTATAGAGTCGGCATCCTAATAAAAATGGAATAAAGCCCCAACGAATATACCAAGGGATGGATCCATCCTGACGTTTTCTAAAAATACTGGCGAGATTAAACCAATAGGCCGAGCCGACAAGGGCGAGGGATAGGCAGGTCCATGCCCAAATAAAGGTGAGAATGGGAGAGTGCCCTGTTATGGCAAAATAGCCAAATAACAGCGCTCCGAACAGATAGAAATACTTAATGTGGATCCTACTCAGCATTGGCATCTCCTCCATCAATAAACGGCGAGCCTCAGGGAAACCCACTTTATCGTAACCAATGTCTGTCGAGATAAAGTGACTCGGTGGTATTCACTTGAACTGTGGTTCCCCTGATAGGCTCGTTTGCGGGACTCACTACTCTCCGTTATCCGTCCTAGCAGCGAGTATCTTTCGCTTTAACGCCTTCTTTCAGTTCTTCACAGGCATCTTCAATCGCATTGCCGGTATCAGTGATGGCTTCATCGATTTTTTCGCCTGCATCCTCGGCGTGGTTGTCGCTACAGGCTGACAGCCCAAAGGTTAATAATAAGGCTAAAAATGCTGTGGTAATCATGGTCATAGGTTTCATATCGATTCTCCTTTTATCCAATTTAAGCGCGTGGTGCCTTGCCCAGCAGGGAAATCACAAGTAATACAATAAATAGGAAGAAAATAATCTTTGCGATCCCCGCTGCGGCGCCAGCGATCCCCGTAAATCCAAACAGTCCGGCGATAATGGCCACAACCAGAAACATTAAGGTCCAACCTAACATAGCCACCTCCTTTGTCTTATTTCGGTTTTTCGGTCTTCTTCACTCTGCACATATACGTCGAGCGAGCTAGTTACTGGGTGAGTTGAATAAGCTAGGTTACGTCTTACATCCCGTTATTACTCAATCTCGCAATAAACTCACAAAGGATATATTGCGAGCTTAATGCCAACTTTGAAGTTATTTGCTAATGCACTGATTATTGTTGTAATTTTTAAATGCTGTATTGGCGGGAGTATTGGCAGATATAAGTGTGATAGGCAATTTTTACCTACGATTCGGTAAGAGTTGCAGTGAGGAAATAGAGGGAAGCAGCATAAAAAAGCCGATAGCTTTTGAGTATCGGCTTAGATTAAGGTATCGATTGCAAAATTGAGAATACGACTACAGTTAAGTGATACTATTTGGCTAAGTGAAAACCTGATAACCAAACTGAATTCCTACTTGATTAATGATGTCTGTGCATTGTGATAGGAACCGCGTAGCTAATGCTGTTGGCTCATATTTGCACATAATATTAATTTTAAACTCTCTTCCACGTGAATCTGGATAGCTTTCAAATACCTCGCCAGACTCGAGAAAAGTCAAGTAGATATTAATCTTTTCCTGAAGGAGCAAGAGATGCTTATCATCCCATTCCAAATGATCTGAGATTGTTAGCACGACGACACCTTCATTATCTATTCCAATGGCGTCAATTGAATCTTGATCTTCTATGCTCATAGATATTCAACTCTAATGGATTACGGCAAATCTCACCTTCAACAATTTGAAGTGGCAAAGCTCAATGTTATGATTTTATTGTTTATTTTTAGTTGTGACTCATTTCTATCAGAGCCGGGGCATCAGTTCAGTTCTTTGGGTTTTGTATAACGAATTGTTTGTAATGTATTGAATATTAAGGCTCGATAATAAGGATTATTTGAAATAATGTACAAAACGATACTTTTGAATGATAAAAATCCTTATTAACAAACCATGCTTTATATAAAGTTTTGGGACGATTGCATTTATCAAGGTCTCCCACCCAATTTTAAATCTTGCCTCATGTATTGGATTGATTGTAGATAAGTGTTGCAGGCGAGCGTTGTCGCGCTACGTTCTGTGACAAGAGTGACCATCGGAAAAAGGGATTTTTCCGTTGAGCCCCCAAGGATGGGTTTACGGCGTGCCACTGAAGTGGCAATGCAGAGCGGAAACGGAACTCCAATCGGTTTTTGGCATTATGTATTCGATTGATTGATAGCAACCATGCCGAGCGGAAGTTGACCCATAAATGAATCAAAAATTGAAGTCAAAAAAAGCGGGTTAAGTTTTCACTTAACCCGCTCAATAAAGTTTACCAAAGCGAATTAGCAGCGTTGCAGTGGTTTCCAGCGTTGCAAGCTGACCGGAATACTTACCCCTTGGGATAACAACAGGTTAATCCGTGCTTGGTAGGCTGCGCCTTGCATTAAATGTTTAGCTAAATCGACCGCATTGCGCTCGCGGTAATCATCTAAATAACTGCCTTTAGCCCAGGCATTAAAGGCGCCGAGGGCTGGGCCTGCCCAAATCTGATAATCCATTTCGCGGCCAACTTCACCCGTGTTTGACCAGCGGCTCGAAAGACCTAAATACCAACGGAAAATCAGTGCCATTTTGCGTTTAGGATTGTCCAGTGCGCGCTCAATTTGCTTAGGATCGCGCTCATTAAAGTGCGCCACAGTGCCTGCCCAAATCTCATCTAACGAGGCGCGAAACACTTGCTCTTCCAGCTTTTGTCTTTCCTCTGTCGGGATCGCCTCAATCGAGTCATAGCGGGTGTAAATCTCATAGAGTTTATTGGCACGCATCGGGAATAGGGTACCGCGCTTAACCACTTGTAACTTAACGCCCATTTCGAACATATCGGCGGCGGGCGCCATAGTCACATCGGCCATTTCGGTGGTGGCGAGTAACTTACGGGTATGTTCGCTGGCTCCCGCCTCAACACAGGCTTGGTTGATTGAGCCGGTGACAATATAGGCCGCGCCC
Organism: Shewanella sp. Shew256; assembly: GCF_002196695.1. Taxonomy (NCBI): domain Bacteria; kingdom Pseudomonadati; phylum Pseudomonadota; class Gammaproteobacteria; order Alteromonadales; family Shewanellaceae; genus Shewanella; species Shewanella sp. Shew256. The sequence goes on from NZ_NAJR01000002.1 coordinate 391,779, forward strand.
ATATTGAAGGTCGCCAGCGCCGCATCTGGCGTGCCGATACCCCCACCTGCGCCCACACGGATCGGCGTCTTGTACTGGTACTTGGCTTGAATGGTATCTTTGAGCGCCAAAATGGTCGGCAATAACGTGACCAGAGGACGATTGTCGGTGTGACCGCCTGAGTCGGCTTCGGCGGTAATGTCATCGGCCATAGGGACAGATTGCGCCATTAGCATTTGGTCTTCGCTGATAAGCCCTTCGTTCACTAATTGCTGCAGCATCTTAGTGGGGGCTGGCTCCATAAACTTGGTTGCCACCTCGGTACGGCTGATTTTAGCAATCACTTTATTGCCAATCACAATCTCGCCGTTGGCGTCGCGACTCAGGCCTGCGGCGCGGTAATAGACGATTTGCGGCGTTAAGCCCAAGAAAGCCGAGGCCTCAACCGTACGCACTTGATGCTTGAGGAAGAGTTCGACACTGCCACGCTCAAGCGCTGGCTCGCTCGGGCTGTGGATCAAGTTAAAGGCGTAGGGGCCATTGGGCAATGCCGTTTGAATGCGTTTAATCGCGGCTTCAACGCGAGATGGAATTAACCCTGCCGCGCCAAAGGAGCACAAAATGCCCGCCTGACCTAAGGCGATAACTAACTCTTCCGAGGCAATGCCGTTGGCCATGGCGCCCGCGTAATAGGCGTATTTCACCCCATGCACGCGGCGAAAATTACTGTCGCCCAAGCTTTGGGTGCCAAGGGCGGGGGCGAAGGCACTCACAGGATGCAAACCATTGCTTTTGTGTAAGCTATTGCTGGGTTCTACAAGACCCACCACCTCGGCGCTTTGGGCTATGCCTAGGCCTTTCTCGGCATGATTGACTAAGTAACAGGCTTGATTGAGATCTTTAAGTTTTTTGCCAAGGGAATCGATATCGAAACTGATGGCGGCTTCATCAACCTGCCATGGCCAAGGACTGAGCTTATTATTATCGAGTGTGGTATTCGTCATTTGGGCTATTCACTTTTAGGTGTTTGGGGCCTGAATTTGTTTGCCGCAGTGGGGTTATTTCCTTGCACTGCGGCTGTTGTGTACTGTTTAAGCTAACTGTTGTTAATGCCGCAAGTTAGGCGCTAGCGCTATGCCTCTTCGATGCAGATTGCGATATCGGTTACCTCATAAATGCGCAGGCCATCCTTACTCAGGTTGGCATCGCCCTTGATGATGCGTTTACCGTCTTTATCTTCAATGCTGGTGATATGCACATCCAGCGACATCTGTTTGTTTAATGGATTAATTTGACCGCGATACTTCCATTTAATTTCTGACAGAATTTGGCCAAATTTCGGATTATTGAAACCTGCACCTAGGTCTTGGTTTATGGCATAGGTTTGCAGTAATTCGATAATCGCCTCGACACCTAGGGAGCCTGGCATTACAGGATCCTGATGGAAATGGAACTGGAAGAACCAATCGCTCGGGTCAATAGTGCGCTCGGCGTACAAGTATCCCAGACCCTTCTTACCGCCAGTTTTGACAATCTCGGCCTTATCGATAAAGTTCAGCTGACCACCCGCGAGGCGGTAGTGTGGCTTGCCCTGAGGCGCCACAAAACTGCGGCCATTTTTATCTAACAGATTGATTTGGCTGTCGGCTTTAATACCGCGCTCAATATGCCAGGCTTGGGTAATTTTACCATTGTCGATACCCAACTGGTTTTTAAGCGCATCGGCCTTAAAGTAACCGAAAACCGCATTACCACGGTAGAAAGGCTCGCCATCGCAGCTCAGTTCGAAACTAAAGTTTTGAATGATATTGCTGCCAGCAATCACGGTGGATAGCAGGCGCGAATCGTTGACTATGGTCTTACCGCGTAAATCCACTTCGCGCAGTAACTTGCCACTGCCGTCGAGGTTGCGGAAGAATAATTCCTGCCCCGGGAAGCCTAAGGTCGTGCCCATATAACCCGAGATAAAGCCATTGGGCTGCAATGAGATTTCCATCAGCACAGAGTAAGGCATCACACTTGGGTGGCTGTTTTTAGCGTAATACCACGCGTTGCAGGGCACTTCATACTCGGCAATACAGGAGGATGGCTTTTTCAGCTCGCCACGTTTGCCCTCAATGGCCACCACTCGGGTGGTGAGTTGCAGATCGCCGCAGGGCGTGCGCGGCGGGATTAAACCACGGTAAATACTAAAATCGGGGCCGAAGCAGTTTTCAATATCGCCGGTGGCAAACTCAAACAAATGGTAAGGCGTAAACGGCAGGGTGTCGGGCACGCGGTTGGCGTACTTAGAGCCTGCTGGCGCAATCGGCGCGCTCACATGCTTAAGCGGCACAACGCCTTTATTCTCGGGAGCTGAAACATCTGGGATTTGCGCCATCAGTGGCGCTTGTTCCGCTTGGTTGTCGATATTTGCTGCTTGGGCATCATTACTCTGTAAAGAACTGCTTTGCGAAGAGCAGCCCTGTGAAGAATGGCTTTGCGAATAGCGGGTGCAATCTGCTTCTTCTTTAATCATCACCCCGAGGTTTTGGAAATCCACCACCACTTTGCCATTGAGTAGGATATCGATATTCGCTTTGGCATAGGGGCGAGGACTCATGCCAATTTCGATGACTTCCATGCGATAGGTGAGTGTGCCAGATTGTGGCAATACTTGACCGCGGCAGCGTACTTTTTGCGATGCGTTTTCAAGGGGTTGGAAACGACCGTTAGTCACCCCAAGGTGCATACCAATATGCAACATAAAGAATTGCAGTAACTGACCACAACCTTCGGCCATGAGGGATCCGGCCATCACTTGGTCGCCCTTAAAATGGCAAGGGAAATACCAATGGTCGGGGGCTAATTGTTTGTGACCTTCAATCAAGCCTAAGCCCCAAGCGCCGCCATGCACTTCGAGCCTGCTGACTTGCTCGATCATCAGGAATTTTTCCGAAGCGAAGCACAGTGAAGGCTGGAGGCCAAACGTTGCCTGATGGGTCGCATGTTCACCGCCGAAACAGCCGCCAATGTCGGCGCTCAGTAGACGATGGATTTGGCCGTAGCTAAAGGCCGTTTGCGCGCAGTTAAGTAGCGGTGTGAAGCGCGGCTTATTGCCGTTTTGGGCATATTCATTGGCCAGTGCAATTTGTGCCTGCTCCCTTGCCTTAATTTCGGCCTCGGTGCGGATCACCCCTTTGCCATCGGCCAGTTCTTTATCGGTAAAGAATCCCGCGCAGCCGCCGTCCATCTTGAGGATCAGCTTATCGCCCACGAAGCATTCGTAGGAGAAGAAAAACAGCAGGGTATCGCCATTACGGGCAAAGTGGTTGATGGAGATATCATAGCGCAGGGTATCACCGCCGCGGGGCAGATCCCCAAGGAAGGTGAGGGTGCAATCTAGTAGGCGGTAGACGCGCTCGCCTTTGTTTTCAAAATCGATACCTAAGTAGCTGATCAGCATTAAGTCGCACTGGCCCGATTCGACCGCCACCGCCCAAGGAATTTGGCCATCGACCAAGAAGGGCGCATCCACGGGAATGTCGTACTCTGTGGTCATAGTGCTCGGCTGATAGCGGTTCATTTGCGCGTTGAGCTTAGTCACCCGCGAGACCAGCAGATAATCCGAGGTCGGCAGACGTACGCGGCGTGCGTAGCTGTCGATAATGGCGTAATCGGCGCCAAAGACTTTAGCAATGTCACCCTCGGCATATTCCACCAGATCCTGATAGTTCCAAATGCAGGGCTTAGCCGCAGGAATCGGTGGCGTATAGGGAGCGACATTCGCGTGATCAGGTTTTAACTCTGATTTTAGTTCTGGGACGGGTACTGCTTGCTGCGCCGCGGGGGCGTCATTTACGCTGGTGGCAACATGGGTTGCAACAGTCCCCATTTGTGTTGTTTGGGATAATTGCGCTTTTAACAGCGCATCGGCCAGTTTTAGCCCTTGCTCACGGCTCTGTAAAAAGGCTAAGTGCGCCTCGCGGGCCAATTGCTGGTTTTGCAACAGTTGCTGGTTTTGTAACAGTGCCGCGCTATCCTGCGACGCCCTATCCTGCGCCAAGGGAGCCGCCGAATATTGGTGTGGTGCGTTAGATGACATACCGCTCTCTACTGCTATTGGTGTGGCAAATGGGGTGACGTTTTCTGCCCTGATATCAAGTGCTGCTTGTTCTGTGGGCTTAGTTTGTCTCGACTGTTGGCCTAAAGGCTGCAACTGGCGCATCTTGCCTTGGATGGCGGCAAGTGCGGGCAGTGGCGTATCCACAATATGTTGATAGATATCGCGGCCACCGAGTGTCACTGGTTTGATTAAATGCTTTTGCTCACTCAAGGTTAAATCTTGCTCAAGGCGCAGTTCTAGCTGTGCCGCCTGCGCTGTAGTTTGGCTTAACAGCAGCAGCGAGCTCACCCCTTGGCTTTGGGTAGACACTAATGCCTGTTTTTCGGCGTTTTTATCCGAACCCGCAGACCCGTTCTTTAGGCTTAACAGGGCACTCAGAAGACTGGCCATACCCGCCGCGGCAAAGTTATGCCCAAGGGTGTTGGCGACTCGGCTGCATGGCGTCCCCATAAGATTAAGCTGCGCTAATAGCTGCTCTGCGGGCAGTCGCTCTTCTGGGGCAATACATTGCTCAACCATATGAATGGCAGAGGGCTCTGAAGGATTAGCGATAGCCGTTTCGGTTATCAGCGAATCAAGCAGCTTGGGCAGCTGATGATTGGTGCCAAATGCTTGACCACGAATTTGACCATAACCCGCTTGAGTACTCTTGCTCGCTTGTTGACTGTAGCTCGCTTGCTGGCTGGTCAGCACGATAGCGCCCGCGCCTTCACCCACCTTCCACTGAGGATTGGCGCTGTTGGCATCGAGATCAACGGCGATTTGAGCGTTTTTCAATATGACCTGTTCTATGCTGCCGCTTAAATCCACGGCGGCAATCACTACGCCATCGAGTGCCTCTTGGGACAGTAGATTTTGCGCCACATCAATACAGCGGGCGACCGATTGCTCGGCGGCTGAAATGGTAAACGCCGGGCCGTTAAAATCCCACAGCGAGGCGATGCGCGACGCCATAATATTGCCAATAAAGCTGGTGTATTGATTGAGCTTGGCGGCATCGAGCACGCTGTCCATGGCGATGGCTTCGAGGGCGAGGTATTCATCATTGGAGAAGTGAACGCCTTGTTTCTTTAAGCTATTCGCAAGTTGGGTATGCAAATTCACGCGGCCACGGAATTGGTGCAGCTCAAGCTCAGTTTCCATCGCCACTAACACGGCGACCTTGCTGCCAGCGGTTAACTTGGCATCGCGAATCGCCTCGTCGGCGACTTTGATCAGCAAAAGCTGCTGGGAGATAAGCCTGTCATCCTCATTGGGCGGCACTTTAAAGCGTAAAAAGTCGAAGTCAAACTGTTCGATATAGGCGCCTTTGGGTGCGCGATTTAGGCCAAATTGGTTAAGGATATCGGGATGTTTATCTAAGCCTTTCCATCGTTTAGCTGGCAGCGGGATAAAGGCATCTGTTTGAGCTAATAGCGCTTTATCTAGCGCATTGATGGAGGCCAAAGGCCCAAAGTGCGACGCCATACCGATAACGGTTAATGCTTGCTGCTGATAAACAGGTTTGTTGGCTTGCTTCTCGGCGCTGTGAGTTGTTGGTTGATAGGATTCCAACAACAGATGGGCATTGCAGCCGCCAAAACCAAATACAGACACCCCCGCATGGCGACGAACGTTACCTGTTTTATCGGGCCAAGCCTGTAGCTGAGAGGGGATATTATTACCGCTAAACAATCCCTTAGGCGATGATATCGGCGCCTTAAGGTTGATACTCGCCGGCAGTTGCCCTGAGCGCATGGCGAAGATCATTTTCATGATCCCAGGCATGCCAGCAGCAGTGAGTAAATGCCCAAGGTTGGATTTAGCCGAACCTATCAGCGGCGCCTGAGTGCCGCCGAGTTTATCTTCGAAAAAACGTTCCATCGAGGTGAGTTCAACCTTATCCCCCAGCGGCGTGCCGGTGGCGTGGCATTCAATCACTTCGATATTGCTCGGATGCGTATTGGCAGCGGCATAGGCACGCTCGAAGGCTTGCACTTGGCCCTTACTGTTGGGGCTTAAGACAAATTGGCCTTTGCCATCGTTCGATAAGCCAATACCACTGACCACGGCATAGATATTATCGCCATCGCGCTCGGCATCCTCTAAACGCTTAAGCACTAATACGCCTGCGCCTTCGCCTGCGAATAAGCCTTTGCTATTGCTATCGAAAGGCGCCGAAATCCCATGGTCTGGATAGGCGTGGAAAATCGAGAATCCCATATTGATAAAGAAGGGGTCGGCGCCCGATATCGCGCCCGCGAGCATCATGTCGGCCTTGCCCGTAGTTAAATAATCGCAGGCCAATTTGAGGGCATAGACAGAGCTGGCGCAGGCGGCATCGAGGCTGAGCTGCGCGCCACCAAGGCCGAGGGCATCGCTTAACAATTTAGACGCCGTGTGGGCGATGGCGCCATTGGCGGCCTGTTGCGTGCCCGCAATCAAACCATTAGCGAAGGGCGCGAGGGCAAATTCGGGTTGGTTAAGCTTGGTTTTTAATGCCTTTTCAACCGCTTGATGGTAAATCGGTAAAAACAGTTCATTGGAGCTTGCGGTCGGGAACGACAGGGTGCCCATCACAATCCCTGTGCGTTCAAGCAATGGCGCCGTTAAATCCACACCCGCATCCAGCAGGGCTTTTTTACTGCAATCTAATGCCCATAAAAAGCTTTCATCGAGTCCCTCAAAGGCCGTCGGCGGCAACTGATAACCCTGTGGGTCAAAATGAAAGTTGCGGATATAGCCGCCCTTATCGCAATAAAAACGGTCGGCTTGGCCTTGAACACCTTGGTAATCTGCTGGATTGGCATTGAGTTTGGCCGCATCGATTTGGCTGCGGGAGTCTTTTTTATCCAGCAGATTTTGCCAAAACTGCTCCGGTGTGTCGGCATCGGGATACTGAACGGCAAGGCCGACGATGGCAATCTTGGGCATCGCCTGTGAGCTTTGGTGCTGGTCGTTTGGCACTGCGGTGCTGTGTTGCTGAGTAGGGTGAACATGCATTTGAGAACTCAAAGGGGTTCTCCTTCTTGGAATACGTTTGAAAAATGGCCTAATGCGCTGGCGCTGGCTGAATGTGGCGCTATCGTTTTCGCTGTAGCCTTATCTGCCGATTGAGGCATAAGCGGCGCAAGGGAGAGTGGCACTCTATGGCTGATAAGTTGAGCTAAGCATTTGAGTAAACTGGTGATCGTATCGCTGCCCTTGGCATTGCATGCCATGGCTAATATCGGTTGTTCCTGTGTTTGAACGCCATCGGCGCCCAACTCTAGTTGGCGGCCGATTTTATCGATAAGTGTGCTGGTTTGTCGATCGGCGCCCACCTCAACAAATAAGCGCGCACCTTGGTGATACGCGGTGTTAATCAGCGCGGTAAAATTCAGCGGCGCACAAAAGGTGTCGGCGATACTCTTGGCAATGCTTTGGCTATCGATACTGACGGCGCTTTGCTGCGCCGCGCTAATAAAACGCACCTGAGTCTCGCAGGCATTCGCCTTTAAGCCCAAGGTATAAAACCTTTGGATAGCACTGTGCTGTGACTGCGAGGGCGGGGTATGCATGGCGGTGACTTTATTGCTGGCAATGCCACGCTTATTCAGCCTTTTAAGGAGTTGTAAGCAGCTTGTTTCGCAGCCCGCGAGAATACAGGTATCACCCTGTTCAATCGCCAGATAAACCCGAGGAAAATCAGGGAACATGGCATTAATTTCGGCGCGAGAGGCGCGCACTAAAAAGCTATTCCATACTAGCGGTGCATCTTCATTCAATTGCCAATCGCGGCGCACTGCAAGCAGTGGGCCTGAAATCTCCTGATTGAAGATGGTGCTGTTTTGGGTGGCGTTAATTAGGGCGTGTGGCGTTTGCCAAATATCTAAACTTGCCCACATGGCCGCTTCACCCATGGAATAGCCCAGAGCGAGTTGCGGTTGGATATTAAAGACTCGGGTCAACAGCCGACTAAAAAGGTAACTGGCACCAACGCCGCTAATCGCAAGCTGGCTTAAGCTCATGTCTGCCGCGTCTTTTACATCAACTGCACTTTTGGCATAAGCAGCGCTTTGGTAAATCGCCTCGGCCTGCAGCATGGCGGCTAAATCCCCTTCGCGTTCAAGCTCGCGATAAAGTTCGGGAAAATAGCCATGTAAGTCGCTGAACATATTCGGGTAAACCGTGCCAACGCCGGGGTAAACAAAGGTTAAGCCCGTATCGCCGAGGGGCGTTGGCGTAAAATAACTGCCTGCAGGAGTCTTAAAGGCCAGATTGGCCGATGGCGCTGTCGTTGGCGCTGGAGCTGGAGTCTGTTGCGTCTTTTCAATATAAGCGTGCATCGCCTTGGCTTCTTGCATTAGCTCTTCAAGGGAGCCTGCCATCAGCACTAAGGCCAATGTATCCTGTGCTTGATAACGCACAAACCAATCACAGCCTTGGCTGCTGAGCCAATCCGTATCAGGTAGGCATGCCGATAAATCTAATGAATCAATCAGTTGCGATAACTGTGCCGTTAAAGATTCAAGCGTGTTGCCGCTGATGGGGATAAACAGTCTGTTGGCATTGAGCAACGGCTGAGGGATAAGCCGAGTGCCTTGGGTCAAGATAAGGCTTTGGGTGGTGCTCGCTTGAGGGGGCTTACCCAAGAAATTACCCAAGAGATTTAGGCTTAACACCCTTGCCTGATGGGGCTTGGTAAACCAATAGCCTTGCTCGGTTTTTTCGGTATTGAGGTGGGCAAGCATTGGTGTCATACCTGCTAGCATTCGATGACTTAACGCCTCAATTGCTTGAGCTAATACATTCAACTGACGGGCAAGATTGCCTGCCTGCGCGTAGCCATTAACCGCCTGAGCACAATCGCGTTTCGCCAAGGTAAAAGCGCTGTTTAAACAGCGCTCGACTGTATTGGTATTGATAGTATTTGTATTTGTTTCTTCGGCGGTTTCAGCTTGGATTTGCGCTAATGCTGAAATATATGCCTCGGCATGCAGGTGTAATTGCGCTGTCATCAGTCCATCGAGCAGATACAAGCTACGGACTTGCTGCTGATATTCAAAGCGAATTTCAACAAGTTGTTTTTGCGCAATATGGGCGAGCTGCTTGCTGAGTAAGCCAACTAAGGTTGGCTCATCATTGGTTAATGGCTTATCTTCGACATTAAGTCGCACCCGAGAGGCCAGAAGGCGTTGCAGCGCAGTGGCATCAGTTTGAGTATGGCTAAGCACACTCTGCATCCACCCATCACCAAGCCATACGGCTATTCGCAGTGGCTTAGCATTGGGATGCGGGCTGTTTAATGCCGCATTGCTTAATGCGGCATCTGCGCTTGGGTCGAATGTCACTTAACACTTACCTCGGCCGTGCTTTGGGCGACTGCCTGCACTTGCATTGGTTGCTGAGGTTTATTGGCCAAAAACGCTTGGTTGAGCGTCTTACTGACCGTGACCTTGGCCCGTTTCATCTCGCAGCTTAATCGGCCATCTTGATGATAGATAGCAATATTGGCTTCAAGTGTTCGGGACGAATGCTTGATAACATCTAGCACCAATACCGCCTTCTCACCAAAACCTAAGGGCGAATAGGATACGAACTCGCCAATGGCACTGGGTAAACTGGCCGCTTGATATTTAAGGCGCGCCCACACGAGCATGGCCTGCAATAACAGATCTTCGGCAAAGGGTTGTGTGCCTTTATCCTCAAGATTGGGCGCAAACTCGCCGCAGTCGTCCAAGGCCACCGCTGGCAGGGTTACCTTAGCGATGAGCTGCTGGTCATCAAAGGCGAGTACTTCGCTTATGCCTTGCAGTCTTGGGCCATGGAACAGTGTGCCATCGCTGTAGAGCGATTCGCGGTTCGTGATAGCGGGTTGCTGTGTTATCTCCTCCATCAGAGAATGTAACTCGCCAACCTCGAAACGCTGTGCGTCTGGCGTGTCATCCGTCTGCGCCACTAAGACCGCCTGATACTGCGGGCGACCTTCAAAGCTAATCAGCGCGGCTAACGCATCAGTCGATTGCTGTGTAGCGTCAGCAAGCGGCGTCAGCATCAATTCGAGCTCAATAGGCGCATTGCGTGCAAGCAGCGCCTCATCGAAGATAATTCCCTTGAGCAGTCGATAATCGCTGACACTCACCGCCTTACCTAAATGCGTCTTGGCGGCCTCACGCATCCAATCGATGGCGCACACCGTCGGCAACACCGCATGACCATTAATGCAATGGTCCTCAATAAAGCTCATGCGTTTAGGGTCGAGGCTGCGCATGACGCGAATGCTTTGCGGCACCGTTTGGGCCATAGGCTGCGGATCTAACGCCGTGGTTAGATCCGCTTCAGGCTTTTTTGCTGATGCAGCTTCAACAGTATTAGCGGTATTGCCCTGCATATCGGTTCCGACCAACAGCTGCGCCCCTGTATCACTCAATAATTGGCTGGCAAATAACTCGGCACCGGCTTTGAGTGGAATGACATAGACCCCACGGTCGATAAACATTTTTTTCAGCGCAGGATTGACCATGCCGCCATCCCAAGGCCCCCAGTCGAAGCTCATCACCTTGGCTTGTGGCAATTGCTGCGCGAGTTGTAGCGCGGCCTTATTGAGAATGTCGTTAGACATGGCGTAGTCGCTCTGGCCGGTATTACCGTAAAAACCCGCCGCCGAAGAGAACAGGGCGATGAGCGTTAACTGGCTAAGATCCAGTGCCGACAGCAGATTGTTAAGTCCGGTCACCTTAGTGCCATAAACACGCTCAAGTTCGCTTAAGGTTTTGTCTTGAATATGTTTATCGGCAAGTACACCCGCGCCGTGGATAATCCCCGTGATGGGCGATAGGGCGCTGATAGGCGCAATAGTGCTGGCAATAGCGGCAGGATCGTTAACATCAATGCTTAAGTATTCGGCGCTGGCGCCCACCGCTTCAAAGGCCTGCAAGGCATGGCTGATTTCAAGGCTGCTTTGTACTGGCCAAACTAAGGCATCCACTTGTTTTGGTGTGGGTTTATCACCAAGGCTTTGTAGATGTGCAATGGCAGCGGCTTTCAACTCGTTGCGATTTTTACCCTGAGCCCAAGCGGGGATCCCTTGATGGGCGCTGCGACCCGCGAGGATAAAATGGGCCTTGCAGCGTTTCGCTAAACTTAAGGCGCACTCGAAGGTAACGCCTTTAGCGCCGCCTGTGACGAGGATTTTGTCCGCTGACGAGAGAGAGGCGCCACTGCGGCGAAGCACGGCATTGCCCGCGACTAAGGTGGTGCGCTCAAGCTCGCTATCAATACCGACTTCGACTGGCGCATCTTGGAGGTAGTATTCCTGCACCACCGCATTAGCGACCGTTTTAGCATCTAAGTTTGGCGCGATATCCAGCGCGCGGCAGACTACTCCCGGCCACTCGTGATTTAAGGTTTTAGTGAGTCCAGAGAGCGCCGCTTGGTTGAGTTCACTCTGGCTAATAACAGCGCCTGCCGACTCGTCCATACCGATATAGCCAAAGCCACCATCGATACGGCTGACGGTGACAAAGCGGCAGTGGTCGCGCTCCGTTAAAAGCGGTTGTAAGTGCTTGGCAAACAAGAAGGCCTGCTCGACCGAAGCTTTGGCGTCGTCTGCCAGCACTAAGCCAGCACCTTTATCGGCAACGGACTTATGCTGTGGCTGCAGATGAATAAAACCGGCGATTTGGCCAAGCGCTTCAATCTGATTGATGACCTCACAGATGCTTTCATCATCAATCGCCTCCAGCGTGAAGCTGGCAATATGGCTATCGAGTGGCGATGCGCTAGTCACAACTGTTTTGGGTGAGCGTACAACCGCGACCTTAACCCCTTGGGCGTGAAGCTTTTCGGCAATCACACCTGCGTTGTGGCCATCGTCGCCGATAACGACGTAACTGTTTGACGTCAGTTGAACATCGCTAGTTGCTATGATGCGCGCTAACTCAGCCGCCGCTGGCAACTTTTTTAGCATCACCTCACTATGGGGCGGCAGGTCGATGGTGTCCTCGACGGTTTCTGCAATTGCCTCTTGAATTGGCGCAGCATGGTTTTGCTGTTGCGCCTCACTTGACGATTGCGAACCAGCATACAGGGCGACAATTTCACCCAAGGTACGACACTCGGCTAAATCCTCAGGGCTCAGTTCTGGCATGTTCGGCAGTTGGTCTTGTACTGTGCCTAAAATTTCCACGCGCTTGATGGAGTCGATACCAAGGTCGGCTTCCATATCCATGCTTAGCTCAAGCATCTCAACGGGATAGCCGGTTTTGTCGGCCACGACCGCCATCATACTGCGTTCAATCGCGTCATTAGAAACCGCAGCGCTTGATGCTACTGCACTTGTGAGTACTGCATTTTGTGTCGCATGGCTAACTGTGGCCGCAGCTGTTACAGGTGCCGCTTGGCTAAATAGCGCGACAATTTCCCCTAGGGTGCGGCACTCGGCTAGATCCTCAGGGCTCAGTTCTGGCAGGTTTGGCAGTTGGTCTTGTACTGTGCCTAGAATTTCCACGCGCTTAATGGAATCGATCCCAAGGTCAGCTTCCATATCCATGCTCAGTTCCAGCATTTCCACGGGATAGCCTGTTTTGTCGGCGACGACCGCCATCATAGTGCGTTCAATCGCGTCATTAGAAACCGCTGTGTTTGCAGCTACTGGACTTGCGTGTACTGCATTTTGTGTCGCATGGTTAACTGTGGCCGCAGCTGTTACGGGTGCTGCTTGGCTAAAGAGCGCCACGATTTCTCCTAAGGTGCGACACTCGGCGAGATCTTCTGGGCTCAGTTCTGGCAGGTTGGGTAATTCATCTTGTACTGTGCCTAGAATTTCTACGCGCTTAATGGAATCGATCCCAAGATCGGCTTCCATATCCATGCTCAGTTCCAGCATTTCCACGGGATAGCCAGTTTTGTCGGCCACCACTGCCATCATAGTGCGCTCAATTTCATCATTGGAAATCGCTGCGTTTGCGGCTACTGCAGTTTGTGCCGCATGGCTAACAGTTGATGCTGGTGTTACAGGAGTCGCTTGGCTAAATAGCGCCACAATTTCCCCTAAGGTGCGGCACTCGGCAAGATCTTCTGGGCTCAGTTCTGGCAGGTTCGGTAATTCGTCCTGTACTGTGCCTAGAATTTCTACGCGCTTAATAGAATCGATACCAAGGTCGGCTTCCATATCCATGCCAAGTTCCAGCATTTCCACGGGATAGCCAGTTTTATCGGCCACCACCGCCATCATAGTGCGTTCAATTTCATCATTAGAAACCGCTGGGCTTGCAGCTACTGCACTTGCGAGTACTGCATTTTGTGTCGCATGGCTAACTGTGGCCGCAGCGGTTACAGGAGTCGCTTGGCTAAATAGCGCCACGATTTCCCCTAAGGTGCGGCACTCGGCGAGATCTTCTGGGCTCAGTTCTGGCAGGTTGGGTAATTCGTCCTGCACTGTGCCTAGAATTTCCACGCGTTTAATAGAATCGATACCAAGGTCGGCTTCCATATCCATACTGAGTTCCAACATCTCAACCGGATAACCCGTTTTATCGGCGACCACTGCCAGCATGGCGGTTTCGATTTGCTGCACGACGGACTTCTCAGAAAGCACGCGAGTTGCTGCTGCCACAGTTTGCACTTGTGGTCGTGCTACTTGTGGTTGTGTTACTTGAGGTTGCTGAACTTTGGGCTCAATCACAGGCACAACAGTCGCTTTTGGCTCTACAACTAACGCTTGAAGCACGGGCGCCTGAGTTGGAGCGACTGGCGTTGCCACTGCAACCGTCACAGGTGCCGCTTGAATGGGGGCTTGAACCTGAGGCGCTGGCATTTGGCCGAGCAGGGCTAATGCCGCTTGGCTGCTGCTGGTCTGCAATTGCATAAATTCAGCATGGCTCTTTAGGGTTTGTGCCTGATGCTGGTGGAACAGCTCCATCGAGCGTTGCAGACTCTCTGGAATGGCGATGCCAAGGCTTGCCATTTTGGCTTGCTCTGCCATCAGAGCACTGACGGTATCGCCGTATTGCTGCGGGATCGCTAAAAATTGTTGATGTAATTGCGCGGCCTGGGTTTGGGCGGCAAAAAAGGCGCTCAGGGCATTTTGATTCGCCTGTCCAGTGGTAAAGCTGGTTGGTTGTGTAGGTGTTTGCTGTTGAATATTATTGTTATTTTGTGCCACTGGCTTTTCCACTTCGACAACCTTCTCTAGAATTTTTTCGACAATCACGGGTTTTTCAACGACTTTCTCAACCACTTTCTCAACGAGGCGATCCACATACTGCACTTGGCTGGTTATTTTGCCCGATTGCAGCGAATCGACCATTTTGTTGCGGGTCGCTGGGCTGATGTAGTTGGTCGCGTTGAGCTTGATATTCATGGCTGAAGGCGTTGCTGGCGCAATCAATTCGGCTTGATAAGGGTCGATTTCCCCCAGTGTTACCCCCGCAACCGCCAGTTGCACCGCAGCGCTGCGCAGTTGGCTGTCAGAGTCGGCTTTAGGATTGGGGTTAATGCTGATAAGGCAAAGCTCGTTTAACTGCGCGGCTAAGGTATTTTCTGTCAACTTTTGCAGAATGTTTTTCGGGCCGAACTCGACAAACACCCGTGCACCATCGGCATACATGGCCTCTAGCTGCTCGCTAAAGTGCACCGATTGCAGCATATGATCTTTAAAGGCGGTTTTGATGGCGTTGGCTTCAGTAGGGTGTAGCTCTCCTGTGCCATTGGCATACAGGGCAATCTTTGGCGTGTTGAATTGAGCCTTATCGATGGCTTCGCTAAAGGGCTTTTGCGCATGGGCAACCAATGGCGTGTGGAAGGCGCCGGAAACGGGCAGGGCAATTGCCTTAAAGCCTAACTCGCCAATGGCCTTAGCGGCCTGTTGTGTTGCTGTAGTAGCGCCTGCAATCACCAGTTGAGTCGGTGAGTTGTAGTTGGCAATCTTGACGTCGTCAAACTGCGCTAGGCAATCGTTGATAGCCTCAATATTTTGTTTTTGCTTAAGAATGACGGCATACATGACGCCAGCATCACGACTGGAGTCGGCATCCTGAGGTGACTGCGCCATTGCCTGTCCACGCTCAAAGGCCAGCTTGATGTAGTCATCCATTGAGATAACGCCTGCGGCGCACAGGGCTGAAAGCTCACCAAAGCTATGACCTGCGAGCATATCTGGGGCGAAACCCGCCTGAGTCAACAGGGTGTACTGCGCCATAGAGATCGCGCCGATGGCGCTTTGGGCATAAAGGGTATTGGTTAATGCACTTTCCTGCGCTTTTCTCGATTCGTCATCGAAGGCGGGGATCGGGTACAGCACGTTTGAAAGCGAAGCCTCACCACGGTCGCTAAACACTTTATCGCTGGCGTGGATATGGCGACGAAGCTCGGGGAAGTTGTTGGCAATTTCCAGTCCCATATTCAGGTACTGCGAGCCTTGGCCGGCAAATAAGGCCGCGACCTTATTGTTATCCTTGACCAGCGCTTGGGCGCGGAAACTTATCCCTGAGGGTAACTGCCAGCTCTCGGCGCTATTGGATTCTAGCTGCGCTATCGCTTGGGTTAACAGAGTCTGTAACTGGGCATAGTCCTTGGCAATAAAGCCAAGACGGGCCGATTGCGGGGGGAGTTCACGCAGGGCGTAGGCTTTCGCAAAGGCAACAAAATGCGCCTGAGAAAGCTCTGTTTTGGCCGCAGTGGCTTGCTGCAATGCGGTTTTTAACTCGCTCAGCAGTGCGGTTTTGTCGGCGGCGGCAAACAGCCAGCTTTGCGCTACGCAGCGTTGACGATAGGCGTCATCGCGCGCGTGTTCGGGGTGATATTCTTCGAGCACTAAATGGAAGTTAGTGCCCCCAAAACCGAAGGAGCTGATCCCGGCGCGGCGCGGCGTATCGTCACTGCGTTGGATCCAAGGGCGTGCCTCGGTATTGAGATAAAAGGGCGAGCGGGTGATGTTTAATTTAGGGTTGGGCTGACTGACGTTAATTGTTGGTGGCAAGACTTTATGGTGCAGTGCCAATGCTGCCTTAATCACACCCGCTGTGCCCGCGGTGGACTTAGTATGACCGACCTGAGATTTAACTGAGCCTAAGGCGATATGCTGTAACTGCTCATTATCCTTCGAGAATACTGAGGTTAAGCCATTGAATTCGGCCACATCGCCTGCTGCTGTGCCTGTACCGTGGGCTTCAATCAAGCCAACGGTGTGCGGCGCAAAGCCTGCGTCATCATAGGCGCGCTCTAATGCCTTGGCTTGGCCTTCGGGGCGCGGTGCATAAATGCTCTTAAATTTACCGTCCGATGATGCGCCAACGCCTTTGATTACCGCATAGATACGGTCGCCATCGCGCTCGGCATCGTCGAGGCGTTTTAAGGCGACCATGCCGATCCCTTCGCCAATCATCATGCCCTTAGAATCGATATCAAAGGGTTGAATCTGTTCGTTGGTGGTAAAGGCTGGCGTCTTTGAGAAACTCATATACATGTAGGGCGAGTTGTCAGTACAGACACCGCCGGTAATCATCATGTCGCTGCGACCTTCGGTCAGTTCGGTCAGCGCCATACGCATGGCGGCAAGCGAACCGGCGCAGGCGGCATCGACGACGCAGTTCATTCCCCCTAAATCGAAACGGTTGGCGATGCGTCCGGCAATCACGTTGCCCAGGGAGCCGGGGAAAGAGTTTTCTTCCCAGTGGACATATTGATCTTGGAATTTTTTGATCAGCAGTTCGCTATCTTCATCGCTCAGGCCACTGCTTTTAAATACTTTTTTCAGCACTGGGTATTGCAGGCGGGCATTGAGGCTATGGCTTAACTTTTGGCCTCCGCCAATCCCGAGGGTGATGCCGATGCGGTCACGGTCGTAATCGTCTGGCAGATTGGCATCCTGTAGGACTTCCTTGGCGACGACTAGTGAGAGCAATTGCGAACTGTCGGTGAGTTCCAAAATATTAGGCGGCAGGCCAAACTCCATCGGATTGAAGTCGACCTCTGGCATAAAACCACCGCGTTTGCAGTAGCTCTTATCGGCCTTGGATTTATCCGCATCGTAATAGTCATCAATCGACCAGTGGGATTCGGGCACGTCGGTAATGGCATCAATCTTGTCGCAAATTAAATCCCAAAATTTATTCAAATAGCGGGAGTTAGCAAAGATACTTGCCATGCCAACGATGGCAATCGGCATATCTTTTAAGCGTTTATTCAGTCTCTTATCGGCTTTTTCATCGGTTGATAATTGAGGCTGTGAAGGGGTATGGCTCATAACGAGTCTCCACTGGCAAAGCGTTTGGCCGTTGCCTTATTAAGGGATTTAGCGATGGCTTTTGGGGTTTGCACGCCAGGAAAGCGGGCTAAAAAAGTGTGGTAGTTGCGTACCAGCAATTTACGCAGATGAAACGGCCCATCCTTCAGCACATAGGCGATGTACCGATTGGCCGCTTGGGTGTTACTGTCTTGATAAATATCGATATAAATCCAATCTGCCTTGCTATCTATGCCAAGGAGTACCGATTTAGGTTCGGCCTCGGTTAATTGCGGCGGCAGGGTGAGGGACACCACTTGTACTACGGTATCGCCATCTGTGCTTGGCAGGGCAAGCGCCTTGGCCAAGGTTTCGGAGTTGACCGTGTAGGTCTGAACATCGCTGCCTTGGCTGATAGGTAATTGATTAAAATACTGTTTAGGCACAAGCTCTTGATCAAACTCATCGAGGCGCGAAACCCCATATCGCTTAAGGCAGCGGGCCAACCCCGAGCGGGACACATTGGGGTTGATAAAGGTTTGCGTCGCTTTAAGTAGCCTATCGAGTGGCAGTTTTAGCTGATACCTCAGTCCCACCACGACGTATTCTTCCATCGGAGTGAGGGTGGTATTGAGGTGATGCGGCGTATTCGGGCTGTCGTTCACTGACTCGCGCTTGCGCCATTTTCGCACTGTGGCTTCGGTAATATTTAAAATTTTGGCGAGCTGACTCACACTCAATTCAGATTGCTGAATAAAGTGTCGCATCTCCGGCGTAGTCGTGGCATTGCGGTGCCTTGCCGTTTTGGGGGCGGATTTGTGCTCCGAGCTTGGCTTATCAGCCTGAGCATGATCCGCGGCTTGAGTACCCACTTTTCGAGAACTCATGTTGTTAGTGCTGTCCCATCTTTATTATTTTCATCCAACATAATCTATCGGGACTGCTTAAACTTGCCTGCCAAAGCGGAGTGTGGACTCATGCTTAATCTAGGCTTAAAACCCGTGAGCTATGTGTTTTGTTACGCACAATGGTGATGCAGATTACCTGAGGTTTCGGCTCGATACAATCATATGGGACTTGAAATGATTTTTTAATGTTCAAATGACTCTGTTCAAGTGAGCCAAACTCCTGTGTAGAACAGGGTCTATATTTAAATAGTCATTAAAATTCATAAGATTAGAAACAAAATTAAGATACTGCTCGTCAGGCGAGTAGAACTGAGTAGAATAGTGCAGCGGTTAAACTCAAGGGTTGTTGGGATAAATTAATGAATATTGAGCTTTTTTTTATACCATTAACCGAAATGGATACGGCCAGCACGAATGCGTGTATGGCGCTTTTGAGTGAGAACGAGCGCGCTAAAGTGGCGCGTTACCGGGCGCCCAAGGCGCAAATGAATGGCTTATTGGTGCGAGCGGCGCTGCGCTGCGTCTTATCTCAAGGATTGTCATCTCGCGGTGGCGCCTCATCTTGCACTACCCAACGACAGATTGCCCCCCAAGATTGGTGTTTTGAGTATGGGGCAAAGGGCAAACCCAGTCTTAACCATGAGCAGTTTCTGAGTACTGGCATTGAGTTTAACTTGAGCCATAGTGGCGACTGGTTATTGATTGCCTTAGCGCAAGACGATGACAAGGGAGAAACCGCTAACACAGCGCAGCCCCGTTTAGGCTTGGGTGTGGATATCGAGCGCTCCCGCGCCAGTACTCATATTTACCCGATCCTTAATCATTATTTCTCTCCGATTGAAGCCGAAGGCTTATTAGCCCTTGAGGGCGAGGATGCGCAGCGGCAGCGCTTTTTTGATCTTTGGGCGCTCAAGGAATCCTATATCAAGGCAACGGGTTTGGGCCTAGCGCAGTCGCTGAAATCCTTTGCCTTTGACTTAGCACCAAACAGTTTGCTGGCGGTTGATGGTGGCGCGCTGCAAGCTGTCGCCCCCCCTAACTGGGTTGAGCTTGAGCAGCAAGAGAACTTTGCTTCACCGAGCCAAGCTATGCCCTGTTCTTATCTTCAACTCCCATCGCGTATTCCGCTTTATTCCAATATTAAGCTACTGATTGAACCTGAAACTGCGCAGGATGCCACAAGCTCCCATGCCCAGCATTGGCGGAGTTATTTTGGTCGGCTTAATGAGGAATATCGTTTTGGGCTCAGCTTGGTTGATGGTGACAGCTTGGTTGATAGTGACAGCTTGGTGCAGGATGACAGGTTGGCGAAGGTGACTATTTCGATGCAGCTGACCAGTATCACTGCATTACTGGCGGCGTGCTCTGCCATCTAGTGTGGCCTTCGCACTAAGGCTTAGGTCGCCTTCGTTCTTGAATAACTGCTTTACGTAAACCTTTCAAAGCCCTTTCAACGAGTGCTTAGAATTAGTACTTGGAATTAGCGCTTTGAATTACTGCTTTTAATTCAGTTTCTTGTCCCTTCACTGACTTTGTTATTCCTCCATTCATATTTCATTTTGGATTAAACCTAGCTCGCTATAGTCACGCCAGAGAACTCACTGACAAGGTTGTTAATCATGAAATTCAAATGCCTTTTATCGACCACCACTTTGCTACTGCTTGGTGGCTGTGGCTACTTTGGTGGCGATGAAAAACAGCAATTAGAGCAGGCATGGCTTGCTCAAGATCCCCAACTACAACAAGTGGTTGAGCAAATCCGCAGCCGCGGGCTCGATGTGGTCGCCCAAAGTGCGGCGGCGGGCACTGTGTCGGCCTGTGTGGCCGAAAAACTCAGCCAAGATCCCCTCGGTAAATTAGTGAGTGTCGAAGGCGCCTTAGTAGAGTCGGCTAAGGTGGCGGAATTACTAGGCGATTTACAGAAGGTGATGGAACAAGAGGTGAGTTTTGATCAAGTCGCAAGCCTGTTACAAAAGGGCGCGGATGCGGCGGCCTATGCCAAAAGTTTGATCGAACAGCAAGGCGTCGAGCAAGCCATGCAAAGCCTTAAGCAAATGGCACTCGCCAGTGAACAATTTGCTCAGCAGGATTTAGGCGCGCATTTCCAGCAATTATTGCTCGAGTGCAAATCTGCTCATTAATTGAATAACCGCTGTATTAGGGCTGCTTATCCGTGCAGTCTTAGCAACATAAGGAAATCCCATGTTTAAAAAACTGCTGGCCTCTGTCGGTATCGGTGGTGCGACGGTCGATACCCAATTAATTGATAATCGACTGCTGCCAGGTCAAATCTTTAATGCCACTATCGTCGTTAAAGGCGGTAATGTGCCGCAGCAGATCTCCGGCCTCGACTTAGCACTAATGACTAAGGTGAAAGTGAGTAGCGATAACGGCGACTATTTTAAAAACCATCGCTTGGCGAGCTGGCGCTTAACTGAGTCCTTTGAAATTCAAGCGGGTGAAATTCGCGAGATCCCGTTTTCAGGTAAATTGCACCCCGAAACCCCTTTTACTCAGCTCCCAGTGCGCAATAATCAATCCCAGGTATGGTTACAAACGGGAGTGGACATAGCTACCGCGCTCGACCCTAGCGATATCGATGCGCTGGTCATTATGCCAACGGCGATTGCCGAGCATGTGTTAAAGGCGATGGACGGCCTTGGTTTTGTGTTGGTGAAAGCCGATGTGGAGCAAGGTTTCCTCAATACGCGCGCCTTTCGTTCCACCTCGGGTTGTTACCAAGAGCTAGAGTTTAAGCCGCGCAATATGGGCTTTAATCGTTTGCGTGAGATTGAGGTTTCTCTGGTGTGCGATGCCGAGCAAACCCATGTGTTGCTTGAGCTTGACCGCGCATTCCGTGGCGATGGTTACTTGTATTTCAGCCTGCCAAACAATGCCACCTTGAGCCAAGTGCAAGAGATTTTTAGGGCGAATTTGGGTTAAGTGCGGGGACAGTTTGCGTTGTAATCTAGGTTGAAAAGCTTACAACAGACAATAAAAAAGCCCTGATTATTCAGGGCTTTTTGCTGCAAGTCGATTACTGTCTTGCTAAGCGGTGGCTCTCGCCTGGGTGCTCAAAATCACTGCGGTAAGGGTTAATGTCTAAGCCGCCGCGACGGGTATAGCGGGCGTAAACGGTTAACTTAGTGCAGTGGCAGTAATGTTTTAAATCGACAAAAATCCGCTCGACACACTGCTCGTGGAACTCGTTATGCTGGCGGAACGAAATCAAATAGCGCAGTAACTTTTCGCGATCGATTTTAGGCCCTTGATAACGGATCATCACACTTCCCCAGTCCGGCTGAGAGGTGATTAAGCAGTTTGATTTCAACAGATTAGAATTGAGTGTTTCGGCAACAATCTGTTTGTCATCTGTACTGTTTTCAAGATAATCCGGGTTAAAGTCATAGTCGCTGACTTCGATATCCAGATCGTCAATGCAAGTGCCTGGCAGCTCGACGACGCGTTGAATACCAAAACTCTTAGGCTCAATAATCTTCACTGTAACTTGGCCTTGGGCACATTCACTCAGATCCTGCACTAAGGTTTTTTGCACGGCTTCGATATTGTCGAACTTGGTTTGGTTAAAACTGTTTAAATACAGTTTGAAGGATTTTGACTCGATCAGATTTTGGCTTTCATGGCTTAGCTGAATGTCGGCAATAGCCACCATAGGTTTGCCCTTGGCGTTTAGCCATGACAACTCATAGGCCGTCCAGATATCTGCTCCGTGGAAAGGCAAACTTTCCGCCTTGAGATTGATAGCGTTACGGTTAAGTGAGCGAGGAACCCCTTGCAGCAGCGACGCATCATACTCGGCTTGGTAATCCGTGGCTTTACCTAAGGTTAGGCCGGCAAGCTCTTTTGCATCACTATAGGGATCGTGATTGTGTGTCATCAATACTGTTTCCATGTCAAAATAGGCGCACATTATACCCGAAATTGGATTGTGCTTAAGTGTCTTGTCTGCCTGCTCTCGATAAATTTTTGCAAAACTATCATCAGTCTTACCTATCAACTTTAGGCGAATTACCGCGATATTACCCGCAGGGCGAGCCATCTTTGTGTATTCAAGGTGAGTTTGATGAATCATCCGATGAGGCGGTGTCTTGGCTTCCCGTTAAGCGTGAACAGCTCGGCAGTTTTGCGAATGTTGAACATGCGCTTGAGCTAACATTGTGGCCGGATATCAATCACTTTTATGGTGAATATTTTGCGGCGCCCGTGTTGTTTGATTCACCGTGGGGCACGGGCGAATTGCTGCAGGTATGGAATGAGGCAGATTTTGATGCCCTACAACAAAACATCATCGGCCATTTAATGATGAAGCAAAAGCTCAAGCAACCGGCAACTTGGTTTATTGGTTTGCTCGATGAGGGCGATAAGATGCTAACCGTTGATAATGCTGATGGTAGTGTGTGGGTTGAAATCCCTGGCGAGCTACCTTCCACCCAATTGGCGCCGAGTGTAGCTGAATTTATTGAGGCTTTATCGCCACGTATCGCGCCACCTGTGAAACATGAAGAATTGCCTATGCCGGCGCTCGAACATCCGGGGATTTTTGCCAGCTTTAAACGTATGTGGCACAACCTGATAGGTAAGCGTTAAGCGCGGGGAAATGTTGCAAAGGTCTCTTGAAAAAGCCTCTTGCAAACTCGGCTATTTTGCCTGCCGAGTTTGCGCTTCAGCACTGGGCGTTATTGATGGTCCCAAGACAAGTTAGACACTATGCGGCAAGGTTCGCAGCGAAAGTGGAACATATCTAATAGCGGCTCGTCGAGTTTCCAGTCTTGACTGCCACAGCGTGGGCAGGGGCGAGCTAACTCGGATTGCAGATCCTGTCCCCCGACGCGATACAAATAATAGTAAGTGGGGATTTTGGTCAGGTATTCGATTCGGCCGCGTAAGTCCCAACCTCTCCTAAATAAATCACTGTTTGGGCTGGATAATTCTTCTAGCGCAGCAAATTCTGCCTTAGTGGCGGCCGCCATTTGTAACTCATCACAGGCTTGCCACTCGGTTTGCCAGCGGATAACCCGTTTATGATCGCCATTAAAAGTGGCGGGGATTTGGTACAGCGGGATGGGCAATAGGTTATCGCCACTTCGCAGGGGCGAGCACATATGCACATAGCTAGTGTAGAGCAGTTGCCAGCTGGGTGGCTCAGTATTACTCACCTCAGAATTAATATCCTGACCGATGAATTTTTCGCGTGGCGCCAGTAGCTTAGCCTCGGTTAATTCCGCCAGTGCTTTTTTCACCCAAGGGCTGTGATAACGATGATTCAAACTGTTTTTTTCAGGCATGAGGAGGCGTACTCGAAATTCGCCCTCATTAAAGGCCACGGCAAATTCGCGGCCGAGGATTTGGCCATTAGCGCGGTAAGCTTCGAGTAATTGATTGATGGCACGTTCTGCCGCACTGATGGTGGTATCGGCAAAGCATTCAAAGCGCAATTCGGTGACAAACATTAAGCGGATTTTCCTTGGGATTCGAGTTGAGTGACACGTTGTTTCAGCTCGATAAGTTCATTTTTGAGTTGCATGATCTCGTTGTTTTTTAACGCGAGAGCTTGCTCAATGCTCTGTTGTAACTGGGCTAACTGTTGCGCCAGTGTGGTGACTGTGAGTGGCGAAGCTTCGGCGGTATGAGTCTCTTCAACCACGGGCTGTGATTGGGCCGCTAAACGCTCACGCTCGGCTTTAGGTATCGATTTAAACTGCTGTAACCCTTGGATTAACAGCGGCATGGGGATTTTGTTACCGACGCGGCTTTTTATCAAGGCAAGGCTTGGGGTTTTACCGCTGGCTTCGAGTGCGCACGCTGCTGCTAACACTTGGTCAATCGGACTCATAATAAGTGAAATTCCTTAATCTATATCGTGTTTTTCACTAACTTACTGTGATGTGGTTATTTTAGTTCTTATAAATCAATGTATTGCCATTTGGCATTGATTTTGCTTTTTAAGCATTTTTATAACAAGTACACAGGAAGTCATAATATGAACGCAAATATTAATCGCAAACTCATCGCGGTCACGTTTTTAGGGTTAGCAAGCTTAGGTCTTAGCGGTTGTGTGGTCAATGTCGGTGACAGTGAATCTAAGTGGGATAGCAACGAATCTTGGGAAAAAACACAGGACAAAAACCGCAATAATCTGACTAAGCTCAGCCTTGGTATGAGCAAAGACCAAGTGATGACCCTGATGGGCGCCTCGGACTTTAGCGAATCTTATCTGCAGCAGAAAGACGGCCAAGCCGATAAAGAAGTGTTGGTCCTCTTTTATCGCACCCAGCATACCCACAGTGACGGTAAAACCACTAAGGATGAATGCACGCCAATCGTCTTAAGTAACAGTGTGTTAGTTGGTTGGGGCGACACCGCCTACAGCAAAATTTAACAACTCAACGCAACTCGCCATGAAGTGATTCAGTGTCAGCCCTAAGCCATTAGGGCTTTCTTAATTGCACATCGAGCTGCTCGATAAGTTCGGTCCACTGGGCATCGGCCTCTAATGCCTCGGTCAGAAAACTCTTTTGCGCCTGCGTCCAAAATGGCGCTTCGGTTAAGTGTGTCTCAGGGGGAAGTTGATGGGTCGCAATAAACTGCCCTATGGCTTGAGCTTGATTGGCTAATCCCAACTGTTCAAATAGATGACTCAAATCGACCGGCGTTGTATCCATGCTCGCATCCTCTCTGTGTGCCTTTATTTAGGGTATGCAACTCACTGAAAAATGCAATCTATGATTAAAATTTGCACTTTTTAGTTTCCTTGATACAGTGATAATTACTCCTAAGAGTGTGATCTAAATCAAGGAATTCTAATAATGGACAATAATACCTTGGATGAGTGCCGTGCAGTTTATCTCACCGCCGAAGATTTACGCCTCGCCGCTTCGATTCTCTACAACGCCTATCATGACGACCCTTTCTTTGTGGATGCTTTATCCACTTCAGACAAATTCGCCTACGAACAAAAATTACGTGCCGCAATCCGTGAAGAGTTGAATGCGCTCTGGCAGGAGAAGCAAGCCTTAATCGGGCTGTTTGACCAAACACGCTTAGTCGGTGTTGCCTGTGTGGTCACTCAGGAAGTGCCCCTCGGGGAGGGCCGCTATTGGCACTGGCGACTCAAGATGTTGCTTGGTACGGGCTGGCAATCGACTCAGGCGATGATGAAGAAAGAATCGAGCATCGTCGAGCTGCTACCGAGCGAGCACTGCGGGATTCTACAATTTATCGCCCTTGCGCCTAATGAGCAGGGCAAGGGGTTAGGTCATCAACTCGTGCAAGCCGTAGTAAGTTGGTGCGATGAGCAGCCCGAGCTTGAGGGGATTGGAGTCTTTACTACTCAAGAAGCCCATAGCCAGTTATTTATGCAACATGATTTTGTCTCCCTCGGAGAATTGAGCATAGGCAATGTGGCCGGACAATTACTTTTTTACACGGGCCAACAAGATGAATGAACCTTACCGCTCCTTCACTGAGTTTTACCCTTTTTACCTCTCACAGCACCAAGATTTAACCTGTAGGCGATTGCACTTTATTGGCAGTTTTTTGGTACTCCTGTTATTCGTCGCTGCGCTGGTTTTCGCAAATGGTTGGCTTTTACTGTTTATCCCCCTAGTGGGATATGGTTTTGCTTGGGTGGGACACTTTGTGTTTGAGCATAATCGCCCCGCGACATTCCAATATCCCTTGTACAGTTTGATGGGTGATTGGGTGATGTTTGCACAAATTCTCACCGGTAAGTTGAAATGCTAAATGTCCCTGACCAGTGAGAAGCTGACACCCGTGTGAGAGATCGCTTACAAAGGCTGTAGGATAAAATGTTTTCTTACTGACTGTTTTGTAATCACAGCTTTTAAAGTGTATTTAAAATCATGGTGTTATGTTTTAATAAAGCTTGGTTGTATGAAAAGTGCGCTAGTGTGTGTTCTTTAACCGAAACAAAAATAGCGAGAGCCACGTAGAATTAACTCATCGCCAAAGCAAATGGACAGCAAGGATTGCAATACAGGCGAGAGGGACGCAAGAAGCGACGAATTCAGGTTCTTGGATTTGAACCACTGACAGTAGGAAAACTGTCATCTGCCTAGGATAGGCTAAGGAAAAGCAAGGCTGCTTTCTCATGGATGATAGAGGACGTTGTATCTGCTGGGATAGCAGGTTTCAGGATGAAAAAGGACAAGCTTAAGGATTAAGCGTTACTGGATGCAGGAAGTATCGAGTAAAAGGATAAGTATAAGGGTGAACAGCTTGTACTAAGGTTAGGAAAGGATTCAGCAGGACGCGATAGGGATGAGTCACTGGATGTGACAGGAGCCGAAATAGGATATTCGGGTCAAAGGATTGAGTGTAGTGGAGACTTCACTGCACAGGGAAATAAAGGGATCGAAGGACGCTTGCAGGGAGCAAACGATCGCAAGGAAGGTGCAGGGAGCACAATCAAGCAGGATGGCTTGCAGAGGATAAATGGGGTGCACATAGTGCGCCCCTTTCTTTTTTCTATTCTCCGACGCCTATTTTTACGGTACGTCATAATGTCCACTTTTACGTGCGTTATATCTTAAAAATAAATCTAGCGGACGATTTTTACTCTTTTATGCGGTCGCTATTTCCTTTGCAGTGTTTAAGCGTCTCAGGATAAATCAATGTTTGTGTTTTTAAATGGCATAAATTGCCCGACTTCTTGTGAGATATATCTCACAAGGCTGTAAGTGATTTGTAAGTTTTTTGACTGACAATGACTACCTAGTTTTAGGTAAGTCACATCTAATCAATATGTTAAGAAATTTTTTCCATTATGAACTTAATATGGCGGCTTACATTTTTATCTTTTGCGAAAGCTTGCCTGCCATGGCTGTCGTAGAATTCATTTGTAGACGGAACTATAGCGAACAGGAAGTTAGCAGTCAGGATGACTGGACAGTGTTTAAGGAATAAACACTGATGGAGTGGTAAGGAGAGACTTTCAGGATGAAAGCGATGCGAACCACGGAAGGAAAGACTATCAGGGATAGATAGCCTAATTGCACAGGATTGCAATGGCACATGGAGTGCAATAGAAAGGATGCTACTGAACCTATTTCACGGATGATGCTGGAACCGCTCAGGAAAGAGCAAGCTTGGTAAAAGGAACGCCAAGAGATAGGGAAGTACGTTGAGTACAGGGAAATATCACGGATTGAACAGGGATGATGCAGGACGCAAGTTGACGCATGGATGGTGCAGGGAGCACGAAAATAGCGGGATAGCTTAACAGAGAACAGAAGGGCGTGGTCTTATGACCACGCCCTTTCTTTTTTATTTTCAAACAGATAAGGCTGATTAAATACGGATGTCGAGCCGAGCTATGGCTTAGTGTTATGCATACAGCTCGGCGTTATTTATTCAGTCCAGCGTTATCTAAAGGTTCACTGTAGTGGCTTAATGGCACTTGCCCGAGCTACAGCTACTTTGGCTGCCGCAACCACCAAACTTGCCTTTGGCCATTGGTGCTTCTTGCCATTCTGGCTCTGGGAAAATAGGCCATTCAATCTTTTGCACTTTTTTCCCTAGCATCCAAATATGACCGCGGTATTGATTGATGCCATCGGTGCTGAATTCGAATAGGTATTTTGCCTTCCAACAGATCCCTGTCGTGCTGCCAAGGCTGGGTCGAGCCGTTTCCATTGCGATGGCTAAGAGCTGTACTTTTTGTCGGCAACATTCTTTTTCAGCAAAAATACGGCTCAATTCTGCCATTTGACGTAATTGCCAAAAGAAGGCCGCAACCACAACTAGCGCAATAATTAACAGCAGATCTGACATCATTTACTCGTAGCCTTAAACAAGCCGCCAATGGCCTGTGATAGTTGAACACTCCGATTGGGGTTTCTTAACTCACCCAATAAGTGGTTACGCAAACTGGGAATCGCCACAATATCAGCAAAGATCTGATTAAAAAAGGCTTGGGGTTGTCGTGCCAGTGCTTCCAGGTAAATACTGCGACTCAGCTCTTGCTTTAATACGGTCCAGTTTCGGCCCGCGATGCTGATGAGTTCATTGGCCTCTAAGCGCTCGGTTTGTTGAAGATGGGCGAGGGCTTGCTGACTCAATTCGGTATGAGAGGCGAGTGCGCGCAAGTAATAGGCTTGGTACTCGGGAGGAGCCGCCACAAACTTAGCGTACAGCTTATTGGCGAGCGCTTCTGTTAAATGCAGGTGTTCGAGACATTGGCACAGGGCAATTTGTACTTCAATCGCACTATTGTCAAAACTGGCAAGGAGTTGCTGCTCGTGATCTAACTCGCCAAGGCGAACACACACGTCGCTCAAACCTTGCAGGCCAATATGCTGCCATTCACTCGCTGCAATTTGTCCCGAGAGATATTGCACTGCAAATTCATATTGAATAGAAGCGCTAAAACCTAACTGTTTACGCACTAAGGCGTTAAATACCGCCAGTTTTTCTTGGCTGGGTTTAAAGCTAAACGGATTGTTAGCGAGGCGATTCTGCAGTTCATCGGTTAATGGCTGAGTCGGATCTTGCCCCAGTGCCGTTAATACCATTTCAATAAACTGCGAGCGCGGCGCAGGCGAGAGCAGTCCTTGTTCGTCTAATGGTAGCTTTAGGAACCAAATAAAGTGCTGTTGGCTCTCATTCCAAAACACGATGGCAAATTGGGCATGCCCTTGAATGGGGTAAGGGTAGGGCGTGACTAATGATTCGATTTGATGGAAGGCTAGCATATCGATGTGCTGCACTCTTCGTCCTAATTCATAGACTTGGAATTGGGTTTTGGCTGTCGTTAAAAATTGGCTAAGCGTGGTAATTTCAGTCATTTGGCTGCCATATCAATCAAAAAGGCTCAATAAATTGGCGACATTATAGGGGGAAGTTGTCCGCGATGGTATGATTGCCACAGTTTTATCGCCTCAGTCGCAGCGCTTAATTGTTGAATGACTGTGGCTTAATGGACCTTATATCTATGCTTTACAGCCAAACTCAAACCAAACTAGCCCAAATTGCCCACGAGCTACAAAGTGCCGGATTTTGGTCTACTCGTACGCCCAGTGATGAAGCCATGGCCAGTACGGCGCCTTTTGCCTGCGATCTGATGTCGTTAGAGCAATGGTTGCAGTTTATCTTTATTCCACGCATGCAAGCCCTTATCGATGCGGGGCAACCCTTGCCAAGCAAAATTGCGATAGCCCCGATGGCGGAACATGTGTGGTCTGAACAAGCGGCGTTAGCGCCTTTAATCGGTGTCTTGAATGAATTGGATATGTTGTTAAATGAACCTAGATGATGATTGGCTGGATATGCCAGAGGATAAATATAACCCAAGCGAGAGCGACGAGCAGTCAGAGCCTGCGCCTGAACTGTGTGTTTTGTATCAAGACGAGCACTTGGTGGCTATCCACAAACCCGCGGGATTATTGGTTCATCGCAGCTACTTAGCGCGGCGTGAGCGCTTTTTTGCTATGCAGCTGACTCGTGACTTGGTTGGTTGTCATGTGTTTCCAGTACACCGTTTAGATAGACCCACCTCGGGCGTGTTGTTATTTGCCAAAAGCAGTGAGGTGGCCAACGCCCTTTGCGAGCAATTTGCCAACCACAGTATTGAAAAACAATATTTGGCACTGGTGCGTGGCAATATGCACGAGAGTGGCATCTTGGATTATGCGCTTAAAGTCGAATTGGATGAGGTGGCTGACAAATTTGCCAATCAAGATAAAGCCGCGCAGGATGCTGTGACTCAATATGAGCCGCTATTAAATACCGAAATTCCTTATCCGTCGGGGCGTTATGCAACCAGCCGCTTCGCGTTAGTGAAACTGAGCCCAAAAACGGGGCGTAAGCACCAACTCAGACGCCATATGGCGCATTTACGCCATCCGATTATTGGCGATACCACCCACGGCGATGGGAAGCAAAATGCGTTTTTCCGCGCGCATTTCGATATCAATCGATTGTGGCTGATTGCGAAGAAGTTAACCTTTAGTCACCCGGTGACACTTGAGCGCTTAAGTATTGAAACCGAGCTTGAGCCAGAATGGGAAACCGTGTTTGCCGGACTGGGCTGGGACGATGCCGCGCTTTGTTGCGAGCCAAGTGTGTTGATTGCAGAGCAAACGACGACCGTTTAAGACAATACTTGTTTGGGCGTTTAAGGCGAGTGTTCGCTCGAGGCGACTCCTAGCCTAAGGCGAGTGCTCACTTAAGCTTGCATCGTGGCTATCTGCTTAGTGGCATGCAATTCGTTGCAACATTCGGCGGTCTTAACTACTGGGTGGTTTGAGACTGGATATCAAGGTGGCTAAGTTGGCGTATTCCGCCGGAACGGTTAGCGGGAATTGCAGATTTTGCTGGGCGGCGTGAAAGTAATGTTTGCGTCTAATTTGGGTGGTTTTATGTTGGTGCTTGAGGTGTTTTTGCCTATTGCTCTGTCGCATCAGTTCGCTTCCCCATGCTCAATAACTTGATTTATAAAATTTTTACCTTGTTGCTTGCCCTAAAGCCTCACAATAAAGTAACTTCAGCTAAGTTGCGTTTACGCATGTGGCACGGAGTATATCATGAAAAAAGTTAATCTGGTGTTTGGCACTGTGTATGGTAGCGCACAATTTACCGCCGAAACCTTAGAAAAAGCGCTGACAGAACTCGGTTATGACGCCAAATTGTGGCAACCGAATGAAATAAGTCAATTTACGCCGCCACAGGATGAGCTGTTAGTGGTAGTGACTTCGACCACAGGGCAAGGGGATTTACCCGACGATATTCAGCCTTGGTACTATCATCTTAAGGAGACTGCGCCTTATCTGCCTGAGCTGAAATACAGTGTGATAGCTCTTGGCGATTCGAGTTACGATACCTTTTGTGGTGCGGGTAAATCGGTAGATGAATTGCTCAGCGAGCTAGGCGCCAAACCCGTTGTGGCGCGTCTTGAAATTGATGCCTGTGAAACCATGGAACCCGAGGTCGAAGCGATAAAATGGCTGGAAAGCTGGAATCAAATCGTCAAATCCGAACGCGCCGCTTAGGTCATTTCGTTACTCAGCAGTGGTTTAAATTTGCCCAGCGCTTAAGTCAGGCGCTGTTAATTCCTATTGCAATTTTGCCCGCAGCGGGTGTGATGTTGGGCTTAACTGTGAGCCCAATCCCTTTTATGCCCGAGGTGCTAACCGTATTAATGCTGGCGGTTGGCAAGCTGATTTTCGCCATCATGCCCATTTTATTCGCGGTGGCGGTGGCGATAGGGTTTTGCCGTGATCAAGGCATCGCCGCTTTTACTGCCGTATTTGGTTATGGGGTGATGACGGCCACCTTAGCCGCCTTAGCGGATCTCTACCAATTGCCGACCCAATTACTACTCGGCATGGAAACCTTAGACACTGGGATTGCCGGCGGCATGTTAATAGGTGGCGTGACTTGCTTTGCCGTGCGCTGGAGTCAATATATTCGCCTGCCCGCGATTTTTTCCTTTTTTGAGGGGCGACGTAGTGCCTCTTTATTGATCATTCCGTTGGCTATGGGCTTAGGTTATATCCTTGCCCATGTGTGGCCGCCGTTATCTCTGCTCATCGAGCGTGTGTCCGACTGGGCGGTTTACCAAAAACCGGCCATCGCCTTTGGTGTTTATGGCGCGCTCGAACGTTTACTCATTCCCCTCGGTTTGCATCATATCTGGAATGCGCCTTTCTATTTAGAAGTTGGCCAATACCAGTTACAGAACGCTGAAGTGGTTCGGGGTGAAGTGGCGCGCTATTTAGCCGGCGATCCACAGGCGGGGAATTTAGCGGGCGGTTATTTGATAAAAATGTGGGGACTTCCTGCTGCGGCACTGGCTATTTGGCGCTGCGCCGATCCCTCAGAGCGTAATCGGGTCGCGGGTATTATGCTTTCCGCGGCGGCCGCCAGTTGGCTGACCGGAGTCACAGAACCGATTGAGTTCGCCTTTATGTTTGTGGCACCTATCCTGTTTCTTATCCATGTGTTGCTGTCGGGGCTGGCATATTTTGTCTGCATCATGCTCGATATTCACCACAGTATTGTGTTTTCCCATGGGCTGGTGGATTTCACGCTGCTGTTTTCCCTCTCGCGCAATACGGGTTGGTTTGCATTCTTAGGGCCGCTGACGGCGGTGATTTATTACCTGCTGTTTAGGGGCAGTATTCTGGCATTTAATTTAAAGACGCCAGGACGACTCGAACCCGATGAACCCCATGGCGCCAAAGAGAGTTTAAGAGCCATCATTGCGGCATTGGGTGGTCGCGAGAATATTGTTGAGCTCAATGCTTGTCTTACCCGGTTACGCTTGAGTGTGCACAGCCCTGAGCTTGTCAATAAAGTGCGGCTCAGCCAGCTCGGTGCTAAGGGCGTGATTGTGATGGGCAAAGGCGTGCAAGTGGTGTATGGCACCAAAGCCGAAACCCTACGCAAAGTCTTACAGCGCTACTTAGATACCCGGCGTTAATATTACATCTTATTGAAATTAATCGCTGATTTATTGTGTTTAATAAAGTTAACTCACAATAAATTCACTTTTTATCACAAAAAATAAGCTTTTCATGCTGTATGAGTGGATTGGCTATGGCACACTCGTATGAGGGACCATAGAGGAGATCAGATTTTGCAGTCACAGCATGAAGTAGTATTGAACGCGCAACCCGCCTTAGCACGTAAAATCCTGATGACAGATTGCGCCGATGCCCAAGGGCTTATCGCCAAAATCACCAGTGTTTGTTTTAATCATCAGCTTAACATCATTAAAAACAGTGAGTTTGTGGATAATGCTCAGGGGCGATTTTTTATGCGTACTGAGCTTGAGGGGCACTTTAACAGCGAGCAATTACTGCAGGATCTGCGTGAGGTGTTACCCGCCCAAAATCATATGACCTTGGTCAGCGCGGGCAAAAAGCGCATCGTCGTATTAGTCACCAAAGAGGCCCATTGTTTGGGCGATCTGCTGATGAAGGCCTACTATGGCGGCTTGAATGTTGAGATAGCTGCTGTGGTGGGTAACCATGATGTGTTAAGGGAATTGGTTGAAAAATTTGATATTCCTTTTCACCTTGTGAGTCACGAAGGGCTCGACAGAATTCAGCATGAGCAGGCGTTATTGGCCGCCGTGTCGCAATATGCGCCCGATTATCTGGTGCTCGCCAAATATATGCGGGTGCTGACACCGGATTTTGTCGCCGAATACCCAAACCGTATCATCAATATCCATCACTCTTTCTTGCCTGCCTTTATTGGGGCCGCCCCTTACCGCCAAGCCTGGGAGCGAGGGGTAAAGATCATCGGCGCGACGGCGCATTTTGTGAATAATTGCCTCGATGAAGGACCAATCATTAAGCAGGACGTGATCCCCGTCGATCACAGTTACAGCGCGCTTGAAATGGCCAAAGCGGGGCGCGATGTCGAAAAAAGTGTCCTCAGTAAAGCGTTACAGCTAGTGCTGAATGAGCAAGTGGTGGTTTATGGTAATAAAACCATTGTTTTTTAAGGCTAACTTGCTTGTATGAACTTGAAATATAGCTGCTGACTGGCCGATTAAGACTTTAGGATTAACAGGCGGCTTTGGGCTTGCTATCAGTATGGTTAATTGCAATATTTAAGACGTTATCACCTAGTTGCTGCACCTTGAGCCGAACTTCAAGTACTTGATTTGAGATTGTTGTTCGGCCAGTGCATTCATCATGGAAGGGGTGTTTGATGTCTATGAGCCGTAGCCTCATTATAGGAATAAAAGACCTGCCCGAGGATTTACCTTTGTCTTGGGCACGTCTAGATAGTCAGTTTAGGGTGCAGTGCATGAGCCGGGCGTTTTATCAGCGTTGCCAGCGCTCGGCGGCACAGATCATCAATCAGCCGATTTGTCAGTTATTTACTGAATTTAATGCCGAACTTTGCCGTGATATTCTTCAACGTACCGATAACTACATCGGGCTGGTACTGCGGGATAATCAGGGCATGCGGGTGCATTTTGCCCTGTACGCTATTCCTGAGCTGGGCTGGCAACTCTTCCTCTCAGAAATCAATTTCGAAGAATGGCCACTCAAAGGACTGCATGCCGATTATCGCCAAGCGATTCAAGCGAGCGATGCTTGGTTGCAACATATTGATGATGTAATCCAATCTCCACAGGAACAAGTGTTTAAGGTCGCTGTCGCAAAGGCGATTGCGTTGATGAACAGTCGCTACGGTTTTATTTTACTGCATAACGATAAATCCAAGTCACTCACCCTCGCGGCCCGTTCGGACTATCCCGCGCCTAAGGTCAATCAGGCCGAATTTGTCGAAGAAAATACCCAAGCCTCAGAGCTGGAAAGTCAGTTATGGCAAGAGTGTGTTAAAGATTACAAACCCATTATTGAGAATACGTTAGCGGATAATCGGCCGGATAATTTGTTGTTTGACCGCTTACTGCTGGGCGAGCGCTACCTTGCTGTACCTATGGTGTTCCATCACCGTTTAGCCGGGATAGTGTGTGTCGTGGGGCGAGACGAGCCCTATAGCCGCAATGATGCCCGTTCGCTCCTGACCTTCGCGAGTATTTTATGGCATTCGATTGAGCTTCCCCGCAGTCTGCGAGCGGTGTCGCGCCAATCAAAAATCATCAAGGCGCAAAAAGAGCAGTTATCCCAATCCTTGACCCAGCTTATCAGCGCGATTTCGGAGGCGCTTGAATTAAAGGATGCCTATACCGCAGGGCACCAAAAATCGGTTGCCCAGTTAAGCTATTTGATTGGTGAAAAACTCGGGCTTGAACCGCAGCGATTAGAAGGGCTTAAAATCGGTGCGCTGGTACACGATATTGGTAAGCTTGCGATCCCGTCGCAGATTTTGACTAAACCCTCCAAATTATCCAAAGAAGAGTACGCATTAATCCAAACCCATCCGTTGCATGGGGCTGAAATTGTTGCCGATGTGGAGTTCCCTTGGCCGATTAAGCAGATGATTTTGCAGCACCACGAGCGGCTCGATGGCTCGGGTTATCCCTTAGGCTTGAAGGATAAAACGATCCTTTATGAGGCTAAGATCATTGCCGTGGCCGATGTGGCCGACTCTATCTTGTCCCATCGCCCTTATCGTCCTTCTATGGGGTTGGCTAAAATGACTGAGGTATTAAAAGCAGGTCGAGGCAGCTTGTTTGACGCAAAAATTGTCGATACTTGCTTAGAGATTTTAATCAATCGAGAGCTGAGTATCAGTGACCATGTCGGCGCTGCGGTATTGGATCCTGTGGTGTCTGTGACACTCGACCATGAGCTTGCCGATATCAAACGTTTATTAACTGCGGCCCATGCCAAGGTGGCGGTGGTGCTCGATGAGAGCCATAAAATCATCGGTGTGATCACTCAGCGCCTTGTCGATTATTGGCTTAGCCCCTTGATTGGCACTGCGGCGGAGCGGGAACACGACAGGGCATTCCTGCGTAAAAAAGCCCATCAAATTATGGAGCACTCAGTGCCTTTGATTAGCGATGTCGCCACCTCTGAAGATGCCTTGCAGCTGCTTAACCAAATGGATACTGAGTTTTTGGTCGTGGTGAATAAAGCTCAGCATGCGATAGGTGTGATTGGTTGGCGAACCATCGCCATGGCCAATAAGGACCGCCAAGAGGCGGAGCGGTTGATTTGACAACTTTGTTTGGATTTATCTGCGTTGGCTACATGAACTGAACCCAAGGTGTCTGCCGCATGTGCTCCAAATCGTCATTAATCGTTCATCCATTAAATCGATAGCAGTAAAAAGGCGTCAAATTGACGCCTAATCTTACCGTGACGTTCAAATTAAAAATTAACGGCATACACCTCATCCATTGAATTTTGGGCGATATCTTTGATGGTGACAGTACCTTGTACATAACGGCCAATACGTTTGGCGGTTTTGTCGGCGCCTTGGCTGAGGGCGAACTGATGGAAGCTTTCGCCGTTACAGACCAAACGAGGGAATATCCGAGCTTGGTTGATGCGGTATTCCTGCATAGTGTTGCTAAATGAGATCAGATTATTACTGGCTCCAGCCTTACAAACCGCCACTAAAGTATTTTCTAACTGTGGATCCATGGCGGCAAAAGCGTTTGAGCCTATTCCTATAGTGCAGAGTAGGGCGGCACCGCCCAATTTTACCAATGTTGCTTTCATCTTTAGCTCCTTGACGGGTGAGTAGACCCTTTGAGTAAAGTCTGTTTTTACCGGCCTTGCAGAGGGATTTGGCCGCAGAAGTGTATCTAAATGTGGGGTTGGGAACAGAGTGTGTCTCGGTGTAACTTGATGTGTCTTTGAGCCCTTTGGAGTGTGTTTTTACCATAAAAAATGCCAAGCATTAGCTTGGCATTTTGGCATGGTGTACAGCATGAATATGGCTTAATCGACGATACGTAACAGTTCGTTGATACCCACTTTACCGCGGGTTTTCGCATCCACTTTTTTAACGATAATCGCAGCGTATAGGCTGTATTTACCGCAAGCCGATGGCAGGTTACCCGATACTACGACAGAGCCAGCTGGTACGCGGCCATAGTGGATTTCGCCCGTTTCACGGTCATAGATACGGGTGCTTTGGCCGATATAAACGCCCATTGAAATCACAGAGCCTTCTTCAACGACAACGCCTTCGACAATCTCAGAGCGTGCGCCGATAAAGCAGTTGTCTTCAATAATGGTCGGACCCGCTTGCAGCGGCTCGAGTACGCCACCGATGCCCACACCACCGGATAAGTGCACGTTCTTACCGATTTGTGCACATGAGCCAACAGTTGCCCAAGTGTCAACCATAGTGCCTTCGTCAACGTAGGCGCCAAGGTTCACGTAAGAAGGCATTAACACAGTGTTTTTACCGATAAAAGAGCCTTTACGTACGGTTGCCGATGGCACCACACGGATAGCTTCGGCTTTAAAGCGGGCTTCGTCATACTCGGCGAACTTTAACGGTACTTTATCGAAATATTTGGTTTCGGCACCATCGATAACCGCGTTATCGAAAATACGGAATGACAGTAATACCGCCTTCTTCAACCATTGATGTACATGCCATTGGCCATCGATTTTCTCGGCGACGCGCAGTTCACCTTTATCGAGCATATTGATGACATTTTGCACATCGTTACGCACGCTTGCGTCAACAGTGCTTGGTGTGATGTCGGCACGCGCTTCAAATGCGGCCTCAATACGTTGGCGTAAAGCCTCCATTTACTTCTCCCGTTCTGGTTAATTGGTTGACTCTGTGTTGATGGCGCTCAACGCGCTAATCAAGGCTTCCTTGAGCGTATTCTCTTGGGTTTCATTGAGTTGCAAGCCATCATTGGTTTGCAAAATAAAAAAGTCTTCGGCTCGCTCGCCAATGGTGGTGATTTTGGCGGCTAGCAAGGTCGTGTTGCAGCGATAAAAAATATCGCCCACTTTAGCTAATAATCCCGGCGTATCCAAGGCGATGAGTTCCATCATACTTGTACCATGACGGTTACTCTCAAGGAAACTCACCTGAGTGGGAACATTAAAAGGTTTCATCTTGCGTGACAGCTTTCTAAAGCGCGGCAGCTTAGGGTTATCGCTTGCAAGTGCTTTTTCAAGGGCCTTACGGATACTCTGAATGCGTGAGAGTTGGCTCACGGGGGCGCCGTCTTGCTCGAGGATAACGAAGGTGTCAAGGGCGTAATTATCCTTCGATGTCATAATGTTAGCATCGTGGACGTTGATGTTTTTATTGTCGAGCACCGCCATCACGGTGGCGAACAGCTTAGGTCTGTCCTGACAGTAGACAAAGAGCTCTGTGCCACCGCGTGTCGTGTGTTTTGACACCAGCACCAGCGGCTCATCTAGCTGTTTATGCTTAAGGATAGCTTCGGCATGCCAAGCAACTTGATTCGGCTGGTGGCGCAAAAAGTAGTCGGCCTTAAAGCGTTGCCAGAGGGTATCTAAATCTTTTTCTTTCACGCCACGGCGAAGCAGGTCTTTTTTGGCCTTGGCTTGATATTCCCGTACTCGCGCGCGGATATCGACGGGTTTTTCTTTCCCCCGCGCCAGCACCCTTTGGGTAGAGAAATATAAGTCACGCAGCAGTGAGCCTTTCCAGTTGTTCCAGGTCTTCTCATTGGTGGCGCAGATATCGGCGACGGTTAAGCAATATAAATAACTTAAATGCACCGCATCGCGCACCTTGCTGGCAAAGTCGGCCACCACATCGGGATCGGAAATATCGCGGCGCTGAGCGGTTACCGACATCACTAAGTGATTTTCGACCAGCCAAGCGACTAAGCGGCCATCGTGGTCGTTTAAGCCATGGAGCTTACAGAAGGCGAGGGCATCGCTTGAGCCAAGCTTGCTGTGATCGCCGCCGCGTCCCTTGGCGATATCATGGAAAATTGCGCCGAGTACCAACAAACCTTTTTTCGGTAACTGATTGATCAGCACTGAGCCTAAAGGAAACTCTTCCTTCTGCTCCGGCTGTGAGAAGCGCTCGATGTTGAGCAGCAATCTGTGGGTGTGTTCATCCACCGTGTAGGCATGGAACAGGTCAAACTGCATTTGGCCTTCGATATTGCGCCATGCGGGCAAATAGGCCGACAGCACCCCGTGTTTATGCATCAGCGATAAGGCCGCGATGCCACGAGGATGCTTTAAGATTTCCATAAAGGCTTGTCGGCACTGCGGATTTTCCTGCAAGGGTTGCAGCTGTGCTCGGCGTGCGCGTCTTAGGGATCTCAGCGTCGGCGCATAAATGCCTTTAATATTGGAGTTTTTAGCGACATGGACAAAGAGGCGTACAATTTCTTCGCCGCTATCGAATAAATCGTCTCTTAGGGCCTCGATAAAGGCACCGCGACGTTGATAGTTATTGTCAATCGCTTGAATTTCTAAGGCCTTGGTTTGGCCAAGAGTCGCCCGCTTAAACAGTTGCAGCAGCATTTCGTTCAGCTCCATCACCCGGCGCACCGTGCGATAGTAGCGTTTCATCATCTGCTCAACGGCGAGTTGAGTGGCGTCTTCATAACCCATCAGCTCGGCCACTTGGCGCTGGACATCGAACAGCAGGCGATTTTCATCGCGACCGACCGCCATATGCAGGGCAAAGCGCAGCTTCCACAGAAAATGCTGACACTCGAGCAGCTCTTCTAACTCGGCGGGTTCTAAAAATTCGTATTGAACCAGTTCTTCTAGGCGTGAGGCGCCAAAGTGGCGCATGGCAACCCAGGCGATAGTTTGAATGTCCCGCAGGCCGCCGGGGCAACTCTTAATATTTGGCTCAAGATCGAAGGCGCTTGCCTTGGCATGGCGGGCCGTTTGTTCATCACGTTTGGCGATAAAGAACTGGCTCGACGTCCAAAAATCACTCTGGCGGATGGCGTCATAGAGTTGATCAAACAGGGATTCTGGGCCTGAGAGTAACCGTGCCTCGAGCAGGTTAGTGGCGATAGTAATGTCTTCTCGACCTAGATTTAGAGTGTCGCTGAGAGTGCGAACACTGTGACCAATCTCAAGGCTGGCGTCCCATAAAAAGGCGATAAATTCGCTCAGTGCTGTTTCAGCCGCCTGCGATAACTCGCCTTCGAACAGGAATAATAAATCGACATCCGAGTGCGGATGTAACTCGCCGCGACCGTAGCCGCCAACGGCAATCAGGGCGATAGGATATTGGTCCAGACCGTGCTGTTGCCAGGCCTGCTTGACGAGGGAATCGACGAACTGACAGCGCTGCGTCACTAGCTCTTCAATCGGGGTTTTGGCCTTGAATCTTGCTAAAAGCGTTTGATTCTGTTCGATTAATGATTGTTTAGCTAGCAGAGCTGTATTCATCGAGTCCCTTGTTTGGATGAGTTAGGTGTTCAGTAATCCTCTGAGTCCTAACGTACTAAGTATGTCGCTTAGTGATTAATGATACGCGGGAAGTCTTCCTCATCACGTAGAGTCAGGACTTCTACACCGGTTTCGGTCACTAATAATGTATGTTCCCATTGGGCAGAGTTTTTACCATCGGAGGTGGTGACAGTCCACTTATCGTCACGGTCTAACACTGTGGTGTGGCGACCGGCGTTGATCATTGGCTCAATGGTAAAACACATGCCAGGGCGTAAAATGGTGTTATCGCCATTACGGTAGTGCATGACTTGCGGCTCTTCATGGAAACCGGCACCAATACCGTGACCACAATAATCTTGCACGATGGAATATTTCTCAAGACCTGTTTTGCTGGCTTTGATGAATTTTTCGATAGTATTACCGATTTCACCCAGTTTTAACCCCGGGCGAACCTTACGAATGGCGAGGTATAAACTCTCTTGCGCGATACGGCACAGGCGCTTGTCCTTAGGGCTGACTTCACCGATTAAGAACATTTTAGAGGTATCACCGTGGTAACCGTCTTTGATGACTGTGATATCGATATTGAGAATATCGCCATCCTTGAGAACGCGGTCACTCGGAATACCATGGCAAATAACGTTGTTTAACGAAGTACAAATCGACTTAGGAAAACCATGGTAATTGAGCGGGGCAGAAATCGCGCCTTGCTCTTCGGTATATTTGGCGCAGATATCGTTTAGTTCATTAGTGCTCACGCCAGCCTTAACATAAGGGGCGATCATTTCTAATACTTGTGCGGCCAGCTTACCCGCTGCGCGCATTTTCTCGATTTCTTCTGCTGTCTTAATGACTATACTCATTGCGTTTTCTCTTGTGTCTTCGATGTCTATTGGCGGCATCTACCCGATGCAAAAATTTGTGCTTTAGGGCTATTTATGGTATAAAGCGCGCCGTTATGTTTAAGTCTTGCAGGATGTATAAGGTCAGCTTTTGCTTATCTTAACCCAAGGCAAGACTAAAGATGGCGGCCATTATACATGGCAATTTATCTAAATACTAAATCACACACGTGTCGACACATTCTTCGGGGTGCCCTCAGCTGTTAACTGCGGGGTCGAAGACATGGGATACGTGGAGGTCTAACCCCCTAAATTTTAAGGTAATAGAAATGACTACAGTTTCAATGCGCGATATGCTCCAGGCCGGTGTCCACTTCGGTCACCAAACCCGTTACTGGAACCCAAAAATGAAGCCATTCATTTTCGGTGCTCGCAACGGCGTTCACATCATCAACCTAGAGCATACTGTGCCAATGTTCAATGAAGCACTGGCTTTCATCAGCAACGTTGCTTCAAAGAAAGGTAAAGTATTATTCGTTGGTACTAAACGTGCTGCTGGCGAAGCGATCAAAGAAGCTGCTATTTCTTGCGATCAGTACTACGTTGATCACCGTTGGTTAGGCGGTATGCTGACTAACTGGAAAACCGTTCGTCAGTCAATCAAGCGTCTGAAAGAACTGGAAAGCCAATCAGTAGACGGTACTTTCGACAAGCTGACCAAGAAAGAAGCGCTGATGCGTACTCGTGAGCTTGAAAAGCTGGAAAAATCTTTAGGCGGTATTAAGAACATGGGCGGCCTGCCAGACGTATTATTCGTTATCGGCGCTGACCACGAGCATATCGCTATTAAAGAAGCTAACAACCTGGGTATCCCTGTTGTTGCAGTTGTTGATACTAACTCTGCTCCAGACGGTGTTAACTACATCGTTCCTGGTAACGACGACGCAATGCGCGCTATTCGCCTGTACACTACTTCTGTTGCTGCAGCTGCTAACGCTGGCCGTGGTCAAGATTTAGCTGTTCAAGCTGAGCAAGACGGTTTCGTAGAAGCCGAATAATAATAAGGCGGGATGAGTTTCATCACCCTTATTAACCAAGATTTTGATTGGTTAACAGGGGCCATTCGGCCCCTGTTTTATATCTGCAAATTAGTCGAATTTTTAGAGAGGATTTAACAATGGCAATTTCTGCTGCCCAAGTTAAAGAACTGCGCGAGCGTACTGGCGCAGGCATGATGGATTGTAAAAAAGCGTTAGAAGAAACCAACGGCGACATGGAGTTAGCAATTGACAACATGCGTAAGTCTGGTGCTGCTAAAGCTGCTAAGAAAGCAGGTAACATCGCTGCTGACGGTACTATCCTGATCAAAAACGGTGAAGGTTTCGCAGTACTGTTAGAAGTAAACTGCCAAACTGACTTCGTTGCTAAAGATGCGAACTTCTTAGGTTTTGCTAACGCTGTTTTAGACGTTGCTGCAGCGTCTAAAGTGTCTTTAGAAGACTTAAAAGCCCAATTCGAAGAAGCCCGTGTTGCTCTGGTTGCTAAAATCGGTGAAAACATCAACGTTCGTCGCGTTGAGTACATCGACGGCACTCAATTAGCTTCATACCGTCACGGTGAGCGTATTGGTGTTGTAGTAACTGGTGAAGCGGATGAGGAAACTCTGAAGCACTTAGCAATGCACGTTGCAGCTTCTAAGCCAGAATACGTTAACCCAGAAGACGTTCCAGCAGACGTAGTTGCTCGTGAACAAGCTCTGCAAATCGAAATCTCTATGAATGAAGGCAAGCCTGCTGAAATCGCAGAGAAAATGGTTGTTGGTCGTATGAAGAAGTTCACCGGTGAGATCTCTCTGACTGGTCAAGCTTACATCATGGAACCAAAGAAAACTGTTGGCGAATTCTTGAAAGAGAAAGGCGCTAAAGTCACTAACTTCATTCGTTTAGAAGTGGGTGAAGGTATTGAGAAGAAAGAAGAAGATTTCGCAGCTGAAGTTGCTGCTCAAATCGCTGCTTCTAAAAAGGCTTAATCGCCAACGCTAAATACCCCCAAGACCGCAGCAATGGCTGCGGTCTTGTTATGACCAGGACAAAAAAATATGAGCACCAATCCAAAACCTGCATTTAGACGCATTCTTCTAAAATTAAGTGGCGAGGCACTGATGGGCGACGAAGGCTTCGGCATCGACCCTAAAGTGTTAGATCGCATGGCTCAAGAAGTGAAAGAGCTGGTAGAGTTAGGCATTCAGGTGGGTGTGGTCATTGGTGGTGGTAATCTATTTCGCGGTGAAGGCCTAGCAAAAGCGGGCATGAACCGTGTGGTGGGCGATCACATGGGTATGCTGGCAACGGTTATGAACGGCTTGGCCATGCGTGATGCCCTGCACCGTGCCTATGTTAATGCTCGTCTGATGTCGGCAATCCCGTTAAAAGGGGTATGCGACGACTACAATTGGGCTGAGGCTATCAGCTTATTAAAATCAGGCCGTGTAGTGATTTTTGCTGCGGGTACTGGTAACCCATTCTGCACTACCGATTCTGCTGCTTGCTTACGCGGCATTGAAATCGAAGCAGAAGTCGTGCTAAAAGGCACTAAAGTTGACGGCGTTTATTCTGACGACCCGATGAAAAATCCAGAAGCAGTGAAGTACGATGAATTATCGTACACTGAAGTACTGGACAAAGAATTAAAAGTAATGGACTTAGCAGCCTTTACGATGGCGCGTGATCATGACATGCCAATCCTAGTATTCAACATGAACAAACCTGGTGCACTGCGCCGCGTGGTCATGGGTGAAGAAGAAGGCACATTGATCAAAGCGAAATAAGTTTTTAATGACCAAGAAGGACATTTAACGTGATTGCAGATATTAAAAAAGATGCTCAAGAGCGCATGGGTAAATGCGTAGAAGCGACTAAGAACCAAATGGCGAAAGTACGTACTGGTCGTGCACACCCAAGCTTACTGGACTCTATCCAAGTGTCTTACTACGGCACTATGACCCCGCTGAACCAAGTGGCGAACGTGGGTATTGAAGATGCGCGTACCCTGTCTGTGACTGTATTCGACCGTAGTGCAATCCAAGCGGTTGAGAAAGCGATTATGAGCTCAGACCTTGGCTTAAACCCAATGTCAGCGGGCGCAACCTTACGTATTCCATTACCCGCACTGACTGAAGAACGTCGTAAAGACTTCATCAAAGTGGTTCGTGCAGAAGCCGAAGGCGGCCGTGTGGCGATTCGTAACGTACGTCGTGACGCGATTTCTGAAGTGAAGAAACTCGAAAAAGCCAAAGAATGTACTGAAGATGATGTTCGCCGCTTTGAAGACGAAGTGCAAAAGTTCACCGATGCTCACATTAAGAAGGTCGATGAGATTTTAGCGGCCAAAGAAATTGAGTTGATGGAAGTCTAATCTCAGGCGCTATAAGCTAGAGTTGCTACGCCGTGTAGGGGTATACTACACGGCGTTTGTCTATTTTAAAGGGTTGTAATAGATGTCATCCACAGTGGAATTTGATCCGCAATCTAGGTCAACTGAGCAGGATGCTTGTGCTCAGACAAGCTTACCGGAGGTATTACCCGAACTCGTTAAACAGTCATTACCTAAACATGTTGCGATTATTATGGATGGTAATGGACGTTGGGCCCAAACCCAGGGCAAACCACGAGTGATGGGGCATAAAGCCGGCGTAAAGGCGGTGAGACGTGCGGTGAGTGCGGCCAGTCAGTTAGGGATACAATCGCTGACGCTATTTGCGTTTTCCAGCGAGAATTGGCG
The DNA here is from genome assembly GCF_002196695.1 of Shewanella sp. Shew256. NCBI lineage: Bacteria > Pseudomonadati > Pseudomonadota > Gammaproteobacteria > Alteromonadales > Shewanellaceae > Shewanella > Shewanella sp. Shew256. The sequence goes on from NZ_NAJR01000002.1 coordinate 436,370, forward strand.
TAGACCCGATAAAGAAGTCAGCTTGCTGATGGAATTGTTTTTTACCGTGTTACAACGGGAAATTAAGTTACTCGATAAAAACCAAGTCCGATTGAATATCATCGGCGATATCAGCCGTTTTTCTGCGCGTTTACAAAAACAAATTCGTGCCGCAGAAGAAAAAACTGCAGGCAATAGTGGATTGATATTGAATGTAGCGGCCAATTACGGTGGCCGTTGGGACATACTGCAAGCAGCTCAAAAGTTAGCTGAAAAGGTGGAAAATGGCGAAATGACCAGCAGTCAGTTCACCGAAGAAGCCTTGAGTGAACATTTGTGCATGCAAAATCAGAGTGAAGTTGATTTAATGATCCGTACGGGTGGGGATTACCGGATCAGCAATTTTGTGCTCTGGCAGGCTGCCTATGCTGAATTGGTGTTTATGGACACCCTTTGGCCTGATTTCGATGAACAGGCTTTTCATGAAGCGATTGCTACTTTTGCCAGTCGCCAGCGCCGTTTTGGTTTGACCGGAAGTCAAATTGATGAGATGCGCGCATTGTAAAACGTCATGAGGGATTTTTTTTGCTAAAACAACGTATAATAACAGCAATTTGGTTAATTCCATTAGTTTTGGGAGCGATCTTTTTACTCCCCGTAGAGTACTTTGCTTGGGCCTTAGTGGCCGTGTTTCTGATCGCCGCTAAGGAGTGGGGCAGGATCATCGATAGTCAATGTGATGTGACTCAATGGAGTTTTACTTGCACCGTCGGTATTTTACTTATCGCCTTGAATTTAATTGTTCCCGCCGACACCATTTGGCTCAGGGGACAAATTCATCCTATCTACCTTGCCGTGATTGCCATCGGCGCATTCTGGTGGATAGTGTCACTGCTGTTGGTGGTGACTTACCCTAAGAGCGCCAAACTCTGGCAAAAGAACCCGATGCTGAAGTCCATGTTTGGACAACTCACCTTAGTGCCGTGTTTTGTGGCGCTGATTGCACTCAAATCCATTAGTTCGCAAATATCGCCTTACTATGGCGCGTCATTGGTATTTCTGGTGATGCTGATTGTCTGGGCGGCCGATTCGGGCGCGTATTTTGTCGGCAAAGCGGTCGGCAAGACCAAGCTGATGCCAGCGGTGAGCCCAGCTAAAACTCTAGAGGGTTTATTGGGCGGCCTGATGACAACACTGATTGTTGTCGCTGGCGTGATGTATATTTCGCCTGAGCAGGAATTAGGATTAGTGGTCGCGGTTACCATTTTCGTGGCACTGATTTCGGCGCTTGGCGATTTATCCGAGAGTATGTTTAAGCGTGCCGCCTGCATCAAAGACTCTGGCACGATTCTGCCTGGGCATGGTGGCGTGCTCGATCGCATCGACAGCCTCACTGCGGCCTTGCCGGTGTTTACCTTAATCTACATTGCATTTTGGATGTAACGCTATGCAAAATATGGTGATTTTGGGCGCAACTGGGTCGATTGGTGCCAGCACTTTAAGTGTGATTTCGGCTAATCCCGATGCCTATCGTGTTTACGCTTTAGTGGCGAATGCGAGTGTCGATAAGATGCTCGCCCTGTGTGTAACCCATCGCCCCCAAGTCGCCCATATGGTCGATAGTCAGGCCGCATTAGCGCTACAAGCCAAGCTTCCCCCTGAGCTTAATATCCAAGTCAGTAGCGGTGAGGATGAACTCATCGCCTTAGTCACAGCCGCTGAAGTGGATACTGTGATGGCTGCTATCGTCGGCGCTGTGGGGCTTGTGCCCACCTTAGCTGCCGTCAAGGCGGGTAAGCGGGTATTGCTCGCCAATAAAGAAGCCTTGGTGATGTCCGGTGAACTCTTTATTGAGGCCACTAAAGCCTCTGGCGCGACTCTATTGCCAGTTGATAGTGAGCACAATGCGATTTTCCAATGCTTACCCGAAGAGGTGCAGGCCAATTTAGGCCGCTGTGATTTAGGCGCATCGGGAATTTCCCATATTTTGCTGACCGGCTCTGGCGGCCCCTTCTTGACCGCTGAGCTTGCCAGTCTTGCGTCGATGACGCCAGCGCAGGCCTGTAAACATCCAAACTGGTCGATGGGGCCGAAAATTTCAGTCGACTCCGCCACTATGATGAATAAGGGCTTGGAGTTTATTGAAGCGCGCTGGTTGTTTAATACCCAGAAAGACCAATTAAAGGTGGTTATCCATCCGCAGAGCGTTATCCATTCGATGGTGCAATACCGGGATGGCAGCGTCATCGCGCAAATGGGGAACCCGGATATGCGTACACCGATTGCACATTGTATGTCCTATCCACAAAGAATTAGCTCTGGCGTTGAACCTTTGGATTTTTTCAAAGTCGGACAGTTAAGCTTTTGTGAGCCGGACTTTAATCGCTTTCCTTGTTTGGCGTTAGCGATCGCCGCTTGTGCCCAAGGCCAAGAAGCAACTACGGTACTCAATGCCGCTAATGAAATCGCCGTCGAGGCATTTTTACAGGGGCAGATTGGTTTTACCCATATCGCCAAGGTGAATGAAGCCTGCTTATCATCAGTGCCTAAACGGGCGATGACCAGCATCGATGATATTATCGCCCTCGATGCACAAACGCGGATTTATGCCCGCGAACAGTTAGCGAAATTTGCTTAATCCCCATTTGATGAGGGATAAGCGGATTTGACGATGACATAAGGAGTGGAATGTTAGATTTTTTGTGGAACTTAGGTTCGTTTATCGTTGCGCTTGGGCTGCTTATTACCGCCCACGAATACGGCCATTTCTATGTTGCACGCCGCTGTGGCGTGAAGGTTGAACGTTTCTCTATTGGTTTTGGTAAGGCTATTTGGCGCAAAGTGGGTCAAGATGGCACTGAATACGTCATCGCCATGATCCCGTTAGGCGGCTATGTCAAAATGCTCGATGAGCGAGTAGAAGACGTACCCGATGAGTTAAAGGACCAAGCCTTTAACCGTAAAACTGTTTGGCAACGGATTGCGATTGTGGCCGCAGGGCCGATTGCAAACTTTATCTTTGCGATTATCGCGCTGTATTTTATGTACTTAATTGGCGTGCCATCGCTCAAGCCTGTGATTACCTCAACCACACCTGGCACGGCAGCGGCGCAAATCCAAGTGAATGAGCCTATGCAAGTGACGGCGATTTCAGGCCAACCAGTACGAAATTGGGAAGAAGTGAATTTAGCGCTTGTGGGCCATATTGGCGATGACAGCCTAACCGTCTCCCTCGCGCCGCTAAATGGCTTGCAGGGTTTAGACACCACGGCTCGCACCTACACCCTTGATACCCGCGAGTGGCGTTTCGATCCAGAAAAAGAGTCGCCGATTACGGCGCTGGGGCTGGGCGTGTATCGCCCTGCGATTGAGCCACAAATTGCGCTCATCAGCGAAGGCAGCGCGGCGGCTAAGAGTGACCTGAAAGTCGGTGATACCTTGGTTGCCATCAATGGCCAAAATTACACCGATTGGCAAGCTTTTGTTGACATTATTCAACATTCTGCCAATGTGCCAGTGGAGTTAACTGTGCGCCGTAATGGCGAGCAGTTTGCCATCTCAGTGACACCTGCGAGTGTTAAAAATAGTGATGGTAAAGAGGTAGGCGTGCTTGGGGTTAGCCCGGCTCAGGCACAGTGGCCTGAGAATATGCGCCTGCAACTTGAATATGGCCCAATCGAATCTTTTGCTATCGCAGCCGATAAAACATGGCAACTTGTTGCGGTGAGCTTTAAGATGATTGGCAAATTATTTACTGGCGATGTGTCAGTGAAAAACTTAAGTGGACCTATCTCAATCGCACAGGGTGCGGGCAATAGTGCAAACTATGGCTTGGTTTACTTTCTCGGTTTCCTCGCGCTTATCAGTGTCAATTTAGGCATCATTAACCTGCTGCCATTGCCTGTGCTCGATGGGGGACACCTGCTGTATTACTTCGTTGAGGTAATCACTGGTAAACCTGTGTCTGAAAAGGTACAGGAAATAGGATTCAGATTTGGGGCAGCATTGCTGCTGATGTTGATGAGCATCGCGCTCTTCAATGACTTTGCCCGACTCTGAGCAAGGACAGACTAATAATTAGAAGTGCTCTATGAGATTGAATAAACTTTTTGCCTCGATGTTATTCGTCGGTGCGTCGTTTTCAGGGACTGTGTTGGCGGATACGTTCCAACCCTTTGAAGTGACCGACATCCAAGTTGAAGGTTTGCAGCGAGTCGCACTGGGTGCTGCCTTGTTAAGCTTACCAGTGAAAGTGGGTGACACTGTTGACCAGTTAAAAATTCAACAAGCCATTAAAAGCCTGTATGCATCGACTAACTTTGAGAACATCTCAGTCAGTCATGATGGCGGTGTGTTGATTGTTAAAGTCACTGAGCGACCAACGATCAGCGCCGTGACCTTTGAAGGCAACAAAGACATTAAAGATGAGCAGTTACAGGAAAGTCTGGACGGCTCAGGCGTGAAAGTCGGCGAGTCCTTAGACCGTACTATGCTGACGGGTATCGAGAAGGGATTACAAGACTTCTACTACGGTGTGGGTAAATACGGTGCGAAAGTCGAAGCGCAGGTGATTAACTTGCCCCGTAACCGTGTCGAACTCAAATTCAAGTTCACCGAAGGTTTAGCGGCTGAAATTCGCCAAATTAACGTGGTTGGTAACAAAGAGTTCACCGATGCTGAGCTTATCGGCATGTTAGAGCTTAAAGACTACGTGGCCTGGTGGGATCTGTTCGGTGAGCGTCGCTACCAGAAGCAAAAGCTGCAAGCTGACCTTGAAACCATTAAAACCTATTACCACAACAAGGGTTATATTCGCTTTGAAGTCACCTCGACTCAAGTGGCGATGACGCCTGACCGTAAAGGTTTGTATATCACCATCAACGTCAACGAAGGTGAGAAGTACAAGGTTAAAGACGTTAACCTCACTGGCGACTTAATGGGCCGTGAAGAGTTAATGAAATCGATTCTGCCAATTAAGGCGGGCGATATGTACAACGGCGGTGATGTGACCTTCACCGAAGAGATGTACAGCAAATACTTAGGTCGTTTCGGTTACGCGTATCCTGAAGTGAAAACCTACCCTGAAATTGATGATAAGACCAAGGAAGTGACCGTAAACATCAATATCAAACCGGGTAAACGTGTGTATGTCCGTTCGGTTAACTTCACCGGTAACACAGTGACTAAAGACGAAGTGATGCGCCGCGAGCTGCGTCAGATGGAAGGTGCTTGGTTAAACTCGGCGCAGGTTGAGCAATCAAAAGCCCGTCTAAACCGTTTAGGCTTCTTCGAGACCGTCGACACTGAAACCATTCAAGTGCCGGGTACCGACGATTTAGTCGATGTGGCTGTTAAGGTTAAAGAGCAACCATCGGGCTCATTTAACGCCGGTGTGGGTTATGGTACTGAATCGGGTCTAAGTCTGCAGTTTGGTGTGCAGCAAAATAACTTCCTCGGTACGGGTAACCAAGCGGGCGTGAGTTTAAGCACCAACAAGTATTCTAAGAACGTAAACTTATCTTATACCGATCCTTATTGGACCAAAGATGGTGTGAGCTTAGGTGGTAGCGTTTACTGGAACGAGTTCGATGCGAACGAAGCTAACCTTGAGCGCTATAAAAACAGCTCCTACGGTGTGGCATTAAACTCTGGCTTCCCAATTAACGAATACAACCGTATCAACGGTGGTATTGGCTATCGTCATAACACGATTTCAGAAATTTCTGCCTACGAACAGGCACTGCGTTTCTACAATATCTACCGTGAAGATGATCCTAATGCCGATTTAAGCTTCGATAACTTCGAGCTCAGCTTAGGCTGGTACCGCAGCACCTTAAACCGTGGCACCTTCCCAACGGACGGTTCGTCACAGCGTTTAAGCGGTAAAATGACAGTACCAGGCTCGGATCTGCAGTACTTTAAGACTGACTTCGATACTAACTATTATTTCCCTATCACCCGCAGCCACAGTTTTGTGCTGTTAGCACGTGGTCGTTTAGGTTATGGCAACGGTTACGGTCAATTTAATGATAATGACCAAATCCTGCCATTCTGGGAAAACTATTACTCGGGCGGTAGTACCTCACTGCGTGGCTTTAAGTCTAACTCGGTCGGTCCTCGTTCATTCTATCTCTTCCGTGGTAGTGAGCCATGTGCGCCGGATCCATCGGGTGACGGTTGTAGCTTACCGGGCGATCCAAACAGTATTCAGGTCAGTTCTGGTCGTTCAATCGGTGGTAACGCGATTGCAACCGCCAGTATGGAGCTGATTGTGCCAACGCCATTCTTGGATGAGGCCTACACTAACTCTGTTCGTACCAGCTTCTTCGTCGATGCGGGTAACGTATGGGATACTGAGTTTGATTTCGCTAAGTATCAAACGTTGCCAGCGGAAGAGTTTGATAAGTTGCAGGACTACAGTGACCCAGGTCGTATCAGAGCCTCTTGGGGGGTAAGCTTACAGTGGCTGTCTCCTATGGGACCTATGGTATTCAGCTTGGCATGGCCGATTAAAGAATACGAAGGCGATCAAACAGAGATCTTCTCGTTCAATATTGGCAAAACTTTTTAAAAGGCATACACTCGGCAGGTTTTGCTGAATATAACAAAGGTAACAAGGAGTCTATTTTGAACAAGATGGTAAACCGTGCCCTGGTGACGTTGGCTTTATTAGGTGCACCTTTAGCGGCGCAGGCAGAAAATATTGCTGTTGTTGATATGGGCGCTGTGTTTGAACAGTTACCTCAACGTGAGCAAATCTCCCAATCTCTGAAATCAGAGTTTGGTGATCGCATGGCTGAAGTTCAGAAAATGCAAGAAGAAATGCGCTCTCTGATGGAGAAGCAGCAACGTGACGGCGCGTTAATGAATGACACGCAAAAAACTGAGCTGGTTCGTAAAATGGAAGCGTTAAAATCTGAATATCAGCTAAAAGGTAAAGCGTTGGATGAAGACTTACGTCGTCGCCAAGGTGAAGAGCAAAACAAACTGTTAGTTAAGGTTCAAAAAGCCATTAACACTATCGCTGAAAAAGAAAAATACGATTTAGTTTTACAGCGCGGTGCCGTCATTTATGTTAAGCCAAATGCTGACATCAGTGGCAAAGTGGTTGAAGCCTTAAGCAAAGGCAAGTAATTAATGAAAAGTGTGACTTTAAAAGAGCTAAGCCTGTTATTAGATGGCGTTGTCCAAGGTGATGAAACGTTAGTGATCAACAGCGTTGCGACACTTGAACATGCCCAATCGGGTCAAATCTCTTTTTTAGCCAACAGCAAATACCGTGCTCAGCTTGAGTCAACTCAAGCGAGCGCGGTGTTATTGTCGGTTAAAGACGCGCAGGACTATTCAGGCACTGCGTTAGTTGTTAAAGACCCCTATGTGGGGTTTGCCCGTGTGGCACAGTTTTTAGATACCACGCCCAAGGCGGCCGTGGGTATCCATCCTTCGGCGCAAATCGACTCTTCTGCCCAGTTAGGCGAAGGTGTAGCGATTGGTGCCAATGTGGTGATCGGCGCGAATGTGATCCTCGGCGAAAACGTGCAGATTGGTGCGGGCTCTGTGATTGGTCAAGACTCTATCGTAGGCTCTAATACGCGTCTGTGGGCCAATGTGACCCTCTATCATAACGTTCATTTAGGCCAAGATTGTATTATCCATTCCGGCGCCATTATTGGCTCCGACGGTTTCGGTTACGCCAACGAGCGTGGACAATGGATTAAAATTCCACAAACCGGTGGTGTACGCATTGGCGATCGCGTCGAAATCGGTGCGAACTCAACCATCGACCGTGGGGCTTTAGGTCATACCGAGATCCATAACGGTGTGATCATCGACAACCAAGTACAGGTTGCCCATAACGATATAATTGGTGAAAATACCGCGATCGCTGGCAGCACGACCATTGCTGGCAGTGTAACCATTGGTAAACATTGTATTATTGGTGGTAACTGCGCGATTGCAGGCCACTTGACCATTGCCGACGGTGTCCATCTTTCTGGCGCGACAAACGTTACAGGTAACATGCGTGAGCCTGGTTTGTATTCTTCTGCGACAGTGGCAATGGAAAACAAAGTGTGGCGTAAAAATACAGTTCGCTTCCGTCAATTGGATGAACTGTTTCAACGTGTGAAAACGTTGGAAAAGAATTCAAATACACCAGAGTAATTGCCCCAAGGCAATTTTGAGGAACTAGGTTCGTGTCTAATCAAATGAACACTATGGATATTACGGAGATCCTTAAGTATCTACCCCATAGATATCCATTTTTATTAATCGATCGCGTTTTGGATTACACCCCAGGTGAGAGTCTCCATGCGATTAAAAACGTGACGATTAATGAACCCTTTTTCCAGGGACATTTCCCTGTTCAGCCTGTGATGCCCGGCGTGCTGATTTTAGAAGCTATGGCACAGGCCACTGGTCTGCTCGCGTTTAAGACCATGAGTGACGATGTACCGCCTCCTGGTGTGTTGTACTATTTTGCTGGTATCGATAATGCACGTTTTAGACGTGTGGTTGAGCCTGGCGACCAAATCCATTTTGAAGTCAAAATGATTAAAGAGCGCCGCGGGATTGGCGTTTTCTATGGTGAGGCCAAAGTGGATGGTGAAGTGGTTTGTTCCGCTGAAATCATGTGTGCCCGCAGAGAGATTAATCAGTGATAGATACATTAGCGTTTGTGCATCCCGATGCAAAAATTGGTAAAAACGTCACCATAGGCCCATGGAGTTATGTGGGCGCGGGTGTCGAGATTGGCGACGATTGTTGGTTAAGCTCCCACGTAGTGGTGAAGGGGCCAACCATTATCGGTAAAGGCAACCGTATTTTCCAATTCGCCTCCGTGGGTGAAGAATGCCAAGATAAGAAATACGCTGGCGAGCCGACTCGACTCATTATTGGCGATAACAACGTTATCCGTGAACATGTGACCATTCACCGTGGTACGGTTCAAGATAATAGCGAAACTCGTATCGGCTCTAATAACCTGTTTATGAACTACGTGCATATCGCCCATGACTGTGTGGTCGGTAATAACGTGATTATGGCTAACAATGCCTCTATCGCAGGCCATGTGCATGTGGGTGACTGGGCGATTCTCGGTGGTATGACTGGGGTTCACCAGTTTGTGCATATCGGTGCCCACGCCTTTACCGCGGGTTGTTCGTTATTGCTACAGGATGTGCCACCCTTTGTGATGGCGGCGGGACAACCTGCCATTCCTCGAGGCTTAAACAGCGAAGGTATGAAGCGCCGTGGTTTCTCAAAGGAGAGCCAATTAGCGGTACGCCGTGCCTATAAAACCTTATATCGCAGCAGTTTAACTGTTGATGAAGCGATTGAAGCGCTTGCCGAAGATGCGCAGAACGATGAGCAAGTTAAGTCGTTCATTGAGTTTGTTAAATCATCGGGTCGCGGCATTATTCGTTAAGAGTCCTAGACTCTACACTATGCCATTCATAGGCACTGCTCGTAATATTCTGCTTTAGACAATGCCATGGCAGAGATGCGCTGCGGTGCCATTCACTTGTCAGATATGATTGGTTTATGAGCAAAAAATCTCAATTAGTGTTTGCAATGGTCGCCGGAGAACTCTCCGGCGATATTTTAGGTGCAGGTTTAATGGCTGCACTGCAAAAAACACACCCCAACGCCCGTTTTGTCGGTATTGGTGGACCTCGAATGGAAGCCCTAGGCTTCGAATCTCTGTTCGCGATGGAAGAGTTAGCCGTGATGGGGATAGTCGAAGTGCTATCACGCTTGCCACGCTTACTCCACGTGCGCTCATCCCTAATTAAGTCCATCACCGAGCTTAAGCCCGATTGTTTTATTGGTATCGATGCACCGGATTTTAATATTGGTCTTGAGCTTAAGTTAAAGGCGCAGGGAATTAAAACCGTTCACTACGTGAGCCCTTCGGTATGGGCATGGCGCCCTAAGCGTATTTTTAAAATCGCTAAGGCCACCAATATGGTGCTGTCGTTATTGCCCTTTGAGAAGGCCTTTTACGATAAACATCAGGTGCCTTGTACCTTTGTTGGCCATACCTTGGCTGACGATATTCCGTTAGAGAGTGATAAAGCGAGCGCCCGTCAACTGCTTGAGCTCGATCCTGATGCCGAATACCTCGCGATTTTACCCGGCTCACGCGGCGGTGAATTAAAGCAATTGGCCGAGCCTTTTGTGAAGGCTGCGCTACTTATCAAACAGCAATTTCCCGATATTCGCTTTGTGACGCCTTTAGTGAACCAAAAGCGCCGTGAGCAGTTTGAGCAAGCATTAAAAGCGCATGCACCGGATCTGGAAATCCACATGGTGGAAGGCAAGTCCCGTGAGGTGATGGCCGCCGCCGATGGCATTTTACTGGCGTCGGGCACGGCAACACTTGAGGCCATGCTGATCAAACGTCCTATGGTGGTGGCGTATCGCGTGAGTCCGCTGACCTATCAGATAGCGAAAACCATGATGCAAGTGAATCGTTTCTCACTGCCGAATCTGTTAGCGGGGCGAGATGTAGTGCCAGAGCTTATCCAGCACGATTGCACGCCAGAAAAGATTGCCGCTGCGGTTGGCGTTGAGCTGAACCGCGACTTTGCGCCAATCAAAGCCGAGTTTGAGCGTTTACATCACATGCTGCGCTGTGATGCCAGTCAAAAAGCGGCAGAGGCGGTGCTTGCACTCGTCGATGCTAAGGATGTGAACTAATGGCGGTATTTAAGACGTTGACCGACGCCGATATTGCCACCTTCTCAACAGGTTTAGTGGCGGGGGTGGATGAAGTTGGCCGTGGCCCACTTGTTGGCGATGTGGTCACCGCTGCGGTGATCCTCGACCCCAATCGTCCCATTGCTGGCTTAAATGATTCTAAAAAACTCAGCGAGAAGCGCCGTGAGGCCCTGTTCGATGAGATTTGTGAAAAAGCCTTGAGTTATCATGTGGGGCGGGCCAGTCCTTTGGAAATCGATGAGCTGAATATCCTCCATGCCACAATGCTTGCGATGCAGCGTGCGGTAGCGGGGCTTACACGTGCGCCCGAGTTAGTTTTAGTCGATGGTAATCGCAGCCCGGCGTTTACGCACCAGGGGCTGACTCTGACCAGTCATAGCATAGTCAAAGGTGATGGCCTGATTGCGAGTATCAGTGCGGCGTCGATTATTGCCAAAGTCACCCGCGATCGGGAGATGGATGCCCTCGATGCCGCTTACCCCCAGTATGGATTTGCTAAGCATAAGGGGTATCCGACTAAGGCGCATTTTGACGCCATCGCCGAGCACGGCGTGTTCGACCAATATCGTAAAAGTTTCAAACCCGTCAAGGCATTACTGGAGCGTTAACACCGATTGAGTGTTTTCACTTCAGCTTGAGAGCAAAGTCACTAGCCCAAGGGCTGTGACTTTGTTAGTCTGCTTTTTTAGTGATTGTTAACCTGCTATTCAAAGATAATTCTAATTATGTCCGATCCTCGTTTTGTGCATCTTCGTGTCCACAGTGACTTTTCTATGTCCGATGGTGTGGCTAAGGTCAAACCCATCCTCGCCCAAGTTGAGGCGAAGGGCATGGCCGCGGTGGCCTTAACGGATCAAAACAACCTCTGTGGTCTGGTCAAGTTTTATGGTGGCTGCCATGGGGCGGGGATTAAGCCTATTATCGGCGCGGACTTTTGGATGCAAGTGCCGGGGTTTGATGGTGAGTTTTGTGCCTTAACCATTATTGCAATGAATAATGATGGCTATCAAAACCTCACTCAAATCATCAGCCAAGCCTATTTACGTGGCCATGTTCAAGGACGCGTGGTGATTGACCAAGAGTGGCTGGTCACCTACAACGAAGGCATTTTACTGCTGTCTGGCGGTCGAGAAGGGGACGTAGGTAAGGCGCTGCTTAAGGGCAACAATACTCAAGTCGAGTCCTTATGCGAGTTTTATCAGCAGCATTTTGAAGGGCGTTATTACCTCGAGTTATTGCGTACGGGGCGCACCGATGAGGAGCGTTACCTGCATATGGCGGTGGTACTGGCGCAGGAAAAGGGCATCCCTGTGGTGGCCACCAATCAGGTGGTGTTTTTAAAACCTGAAGACTTTGAGTCCCATGAGATCCGTGTGGCAATTCACGATGGTTTTACGCTCGCCGATCCCCGCCGTCCTAAAAAATACAGTGAGCAGCAGTACCTTCGCAGTGAAGAGGAAATGTGCGAGCTGTTTGCCGACATTCCGGCCGCGCTCGAAAATACCGTTGAAATTGCCAAGCGTTGCAACGTTACCATCCGCTTATACGAATATTTCTTACCGAACTTCCCCACCGGCGATATGTCGATTGAGGATTATCTGGTTGATTGCTCTAAGAAGGGGCTTGAAGAGCGTTTAGAGTTCTTATTCCCCGATCCACAAGTGCGCGCTGAGCGCCGCGGTGAATATGACGAGCGTCTCGATGTCGAGCTTAAGGTTATCAACCAGATGGGCTTCCCCGGTTACTTCCTGATCGTAATGGAGTTTATCCAGTGGGGTAAGGATAACGGCATTCCCGTGGGGCCAGGCCGTGGCTCGGGTGCGGGCTCGCTTGTGGCCTATGCCCTAAAGATTACCGACTTAGACCCCCTCGAATTCGACCTGCTGTTCGAACGTTTCTTGAACCCAGAGCGGGTATCTATGCCCGACTTCGACGTCGACTTCTGTATGGATAGACGCGATGAGGTGATTGACCACGTGGCAGAACTCTACGGCCGTGAGGCGGTATCGCAGATCATTACCTTCGGTACCATGGCGGCCAAGGCGGTTATCCGCGACGTGGGTCGTGTGCTTGGCCATCCCTATGGCTTTGTGGACCGCATTTCGAAGCTGATTCCGCCAGAGCCTGGTATGACACTCGCCAAGGCCTTTGAGGTGGAGCCTGCGCTGCAGGAGTCCTACGATGCCGATGAGGATGTGAAAGATCTTATCGACATGTGCCGTAAGCTCGAGGGTGTGACCCGTAACGCCGGTAAGCACGCGGGGGGCGTGGTGATTGCGCCCACCAAGATCACCGACTTCTCGCCGCTTTACTGCGACGCCGAAGGTAAAAACCCTGTGACCCAGTTCGATAAGAACGACGTGGAAACCGCTGGCTTAGTCAAATTCGACTTCTTGGGATTAAGAACCCTCACCATCGTCGACTGGGCGCTGGAGATGATCAACAAGGTGGAGGTTAAAAACGGTCGTCCACCAGTGCGGATTGAGGCGATTCCCCTCGACGATCCAGCTTCGTTCCGCTTGCTGCAACGCTATGAAACCACTGCGGTATTCCAGCTCGAATCCCGTGGTATGAAGGATTTGATTAAGCGTCTGCAACCCGACTGTTTCGAAGATATGATCGCACTCGTGGCACTGTTCCGCCCGGGGCCCCTGCAATCGGGCATGGTGGATAACTTTATCGAGCGTAAGCATGGTCGTGAAGAGGTGTCTTATCCCGATTCTCAATACCAGCATGAATCCTTAAAGGAGCTGTTGTCGCCCACCTACGGCATTATTTTGTACCAAGAGCAGGTGATGCAGATTGCGCAGGTGCTATCGGGTTATACCTTAGGTGGCGCTGACATGCTGCGCCGTGCTATGGGTAAGAAAAAGCCTGAGGAGATGGCTAAACAGCGCGGTACCTTTAAAGAAGGGGCGATTAAGAACGGCGTCGATGGCGAGTTGGCGATGAAGATCTTCGACTTAGTGGAAAAGTTTGCGGGCTACGGCTTTAACAAATCCCACTCCGCCGCGTACGCGCTCGTGTCCTATCAAACCCTGTGGCTCAAGACTCACTTTCCCTCGCAGTTTATGGCGGCGGTAATGTCCGCCGATATGGACAACACAGATAAAATCGTCACCTTAGTGGATGAATGTGAGCGTATGGGACTCACCATTATTCCGCCGGATGTGAACAAAGGTCTGTTTAAGTTTACCGTCGATGATGATCTGCGCATCGTCTATGGCATCGGCGCCATCAAAGGTGTGGGTGAGGGGCCAGTTGAATCGATTTTAGAGGCGCGTAAGGACGGCCCCTTTAAAGATTTATTCGACTTTTGTGCCCGTATCGATCTTAAAAAGCTTAACAAGCGGGTGATTGAAAAGCTTATCTGCGCTGGCGCCTTAGATGCGCTTGGGCCGCACCGCGCCTCTATGATGGCCACCTTGCCCGAGGCAATAAGCGCCGCCGATCAGCACGCTAAGGCCGAGGCCATCGGCCAGCATGATATGTTTGGTCTGCTCAATAGCGACCCAGAGGACAGCAAGCAGCAGTTTGTCGAATGCACTCCGTGGCCCGATAAAATTTGGCTCGAAGGGGAGCGTGAGACCTTAGGTCTATATTTAACCGGTCACCCGATTAATCAATACCTTAAAGAGCTTAAGCATTACACTTCTGGGCGCTTAAAGGACGTGCACCCAACCGATCGCGGCAAAACCGTGAAGGCGGCAGGCCTTGTGGTGGCAACCCGAGTGATGCTCACTAAGCGTGGCTCGAAAATGGGTCTGCTGACGCTAGATGACAAGAGTGCACGCCTTGAGGTGATGCTCTTTACCGAAGCCTTTGAGAAGTTTAACCATCTGCTCGAGAAGGACAGGATCCTGATCTGCGAAGGTGAAGTAAGCTTCGATGATTTTGCCGGTGGCAACCGCATGACGGCGCGTAACATTATCGATATCAGCGAGGCGCGTAGCCACTTTGCCAGCGCCTTAGAAATCGATTTAGACGCCTCGCAACTAACGCCAAGCGTGCTCGAAAGTATCGAGCAGTCAATAAGCCCATGGCGCAATGGTGCCGTGCCCGTGGTGATTAACTACAGTCAAGCCCAGGCCAAAGGCCAATTTAGGTTGGCGGAAAATTGGCGAGTGAACCCAAGCGATGAATTGGTGTTTGCCCTTGAGAGCCTGCTTGGGCCTAATAAGGTGCGGATCCTGTTCCCCTAATCGATAACCTGACAAAGACTTGGGGTTGGCAGGGGATAATTGAGCATCAGCGTGTGATGGATTTTATAGGGTGAGTGCAATGGCTGCGGTGGAACTGAGTGCCCATATAGCGCGATTTTTAGCGAGCTTACCGCTGCAAGCGGGGAGCAAGTTAGTCCTCGCTTACAGCGGCGGCGTCGACTCCGAAGTGCTCGCCTACGGTTTGAGTGAATTCGCCAAACATCACCCCGAGTTTCATTATCAGCTGATTTATGTGCACCATGGCTTGAGCCTTAATGCCGACGCTTGGGCCGAGCACTGCCAAACTCGCGCCGCCAACTATGGTTTACCAATCACGGTCGAGCGAGTACAACTCACCCTCGGGCCGAGAGTGAGTGTTGAGGCCGAGGCGCGAAAAATGCGTTATCAGGCGATATTGCAGCACCTTAAGCCTCAGGATGTGCTGCTGACCGCCCACCATGAAGACGACCAACTCGAGACGCTTCTACTCGCCCTCAAACGCGGTCAGGGCCCCAAAGGGTTAGCCGCCATGGGGCAAATCCAAATGCTCCCACTCGGCGAGCAGGGGGCTTGCCTGCAAGTGCGTCCCTTGCTCGATATTAGCCGTGAGCAGATTGAAGCTTTCGCCCAGACCCGGCAGCTAGTGCATATCGAAGATGAAAGTAATCAAGACGATAAATACGATCGTAACTTTTTACGCCTCGAGATTATCCCACGCCTAAAAGCACGTTGGCCCAGTATCGCCACCACTGCAAGTCGCAGCGCCCAGCTTTGCGCCGAGCAGCAGGCCATAGTGGATGCCGAGGTGAGTGAGCGTTTACCTAAGCTGTTAACCGAGGCACCCTTTACTCAGCAAACCGTGCTTAAGCTTGATGCGCTCTCTACGCAAACCAGCGAATGGCAAGGATTACTGCTGCGGGGCTTTATCGAATCCCAAGGCTTTGCATTGCCTTCCTATGTGCAGTTACTGCAAATCCTGCAGCAGTTAATGGGGGCAAAAGAGGATGCCAAAGTACAGATCCAGATTGGTGACTGTGTGCTGCGCCGCTTTGCCGGCATGCTTTATCTGGATAATGTAAACATTGCATCCGCCGCACCGCGAATCACAGCGGACGAACTGCATCAAGATATTCTGGCTTTACTGACTCAAGCATCAACAAGGCTTGAAGATAAGATTGCACCATTTTCTTTAGCTACCGCAGGCCCTCGGCTGCGATTACCCAAGGCAGGTGAGGTGGTGAGCCTGCGTTATCAGTTACCGGGTCAATTTCGCTGTCAGCCGCATTTTCGCGATAAGGGACGCGAGCTTAAAAAACTCTGGCAAGAATGCGCTGTGCCGCCATGGTCACGTGCTGATGTAGGGTTCTTGTTCTATAACGAGCGTTTAGTGATGGCGCTAGGACTCTGGGTCGAAAAGGCATTTTGTGCCCAAGGGGATGATGTCGGGCTGAAGTTTGATGGGCATGTAATTGGATAGCAAAGCCTATTTGCCATGCTTTATCGCTAGTGAGCAGCATCCATGCTCGATTAAGACAATTGGGCTGGGCTTAACTTGTAGCAATTACGGCCCGAGGCTTTGGCTTGATACAAGGTTTTATCAGCCTGTTCATAGAGTTGTTCGGCTTCCATAGTGTCGCTCGCCTCAGCCGCTCCTAGGCTGCTGCTCACGCCAAATTGATGGAAACTCGCATGGGCATTGGTTGCTGTGACGATACGTTCGCACAGTAAACCCGCCGCATGAATATTGCCTTGCACTATCACCACAAACTCGTCGCCTCCGATACGGAAGGCCTGATCGGTACTGCGGATACTGCTGCGGATAATGTCTCCAAACTCCTTCAAAATATAATCACCACATTTGTGACCATACCTATCGTTAAGCTGCTTAAAATTATCCAAATCCAATACGATAAGTGATACCGCACCCTGTTTTCTGTGGGCTCTGGCCACCGCATTTTTCAAACTTTGAGTGTAATAATGACGATTGCCAAGGCCGGTGAGGGAATCGAACATCGCCTGCATCGACATCTCTTGATACTGCATGGCATTTAATAATGGTTGCAGCAGTAAGGGCTCAATCTCTTGCAGGATAATGGTTTGCGAAGGTGTGAGCGGCGTCAGCAGTTGATACTGCAGTGTAAGTGGGGTGCCGCCACAGATGATCTGTCGTTTCAGACTGATCCCATAACGTTTGCCCCAGCTTAATTTTTGTTGCTCGGCTTGCAGGCGAACACCTTGGACGGGCAAATGTTGTCCTAGCACTTTGCCGTAGCAGGCAAAGACGGTCCGCGGATCTAGGCTGGCATGCAGTTGCTGGATCACTTGAACTAAATCCAATGACGACGTTGTTGGGCTATACGCCTCTGTTTGATAGTTATAATCGTCTGGATACAAGGTTGTCGCTAAGCCAAAGTCCATTATGTTTACCCCAGCAAATGAAATGGCAATTGGAACTATTGTCCATATTAAGCAATATATGTGCCGTGTTGTTTGCTAATAAAATTTGTCTTTGTATGTCACTCAGTTAAGCTTAAAGCGCACTCCCTTATTTTTGACACGCCAGTTATTTGACAGGAGTTATCGAGCCTATGGAGCATGGTTTCTTGATCCAAGTTCTCCTTATGTTGCTGATCGCCATCGTCGCGATTGCCTTGCTGCGGCGTATCGGCTTGCCGGTGATTTTGGCGTATTTATTAACCGGAGTGGTAAGTGGGCCCAGTGGATTCCACTGGTTTACCCAGCAGCAAATGCAGTCCGTCGCCGAACTTGGGGTTGTGCTCTTGATGTTTACGCTGGGACTCGAGTTTTCGGTGCCAAGATTGTGGGCCATGCGCAGAACCGTATTTGGATTAGGTAGCGCGCAGGTAATTGTCACCACAGTACTCACTATGTTGGTTGCCTTAGCCTGTGGCTTGAATGGCATAGAATCTTTAGTCATAGGCGCGGCAATTGCACTTTCTTCCACCGCAATTGTGCTCAAACTGCTCAACGAGCAGGGCTGGCTTAGGCGCCGCCATGGCGAGCTGTCGGTCAGTGTGTTGTTATTTCAGGATTTAGCCGTCGTTCCTCTGCTTATTTTGCTGCCATTACTCGGGCAGAATGATGAGCCCTTGATGTTAGCGGCAATCGTCTTGGCGCTACTAAAGGGGATTCTTGCTTTCTTCTTGCTAATGGCCTTAGGTAAATGGGCTTTGCCTCGACTGTTTGATGAGGTGGCAAGATCCCGCTCCAATGAACTTTTTGTACTTTCGACGCTGGTGGTGGCCTTAGTTACGGGGGCCTTTACCCAGTGGTTAGGCTTGTCGATGGCGCTCGGCGCCTTTATGGCGGGAATGTTGCTCGGTGAGAGTCAGTACCGCCGCCAGCTAGAGGCGGATATTCGGCCGTTTCGCGATTTACTCATGGGGCTGTTTTTTATCTCCATCGGCATGATGCTCGATTTCGCACTGGTGATGCAATTCTGGTGGCAGATTTTACTGATCTTGCTCGCCGTTGTGGTTGGCAAAGCGCTGATTGTCCATAGTTTATTGCGACTGGTCGGCGAGCCGTTTCGGATTGCTATCAGCACGGCTTTGAGTCTGGCTCAGGTCGGCGAATTCAGTTTTGTGGTATTAGCCCTGGCGGTCAGTTATGGGTTATTGAGCAATCAGCTCAGCACTATGCTGGTGATGGTTGCGGTATTGTCGATGAGCATTGCCCCTTGGTTGGTGCGCCATAGCGTGGATATTGCCAAGTGGCTGTTAGGGATCCGCCAGTCGGGGCATGTGGATGAAGTGGTGCCGATTATTACCGAGGATCACGATCTGGTGGTGATTTTAGGTTATGGCCGCGTTGGCCAAACCATAGCCCGGTTTTTAAAGACAGAAGCCGTGCCCTATTTAGTACTCGATCTTGACCCCACGCGGGTATCTGAGGCGCGCCGGGCAGGGGAGCCGATTTATTTTGGCGATGTGTGTAAGCGGGCGATCCTTAAGCAAGTAGGGATTAAACACGCCAAAATGATCGTTATTACCTTCTGCGAGACCCGCAGTTTAGAAGAAGCCTTACCCCTGTGTAAGCAATTGGCGCCAGACGCTAAAATCCTCGTTAGAACCCGCGATGACAGTGAGTTAGACATGCTGCAAAAGGCGGGGGCGAATCAGGTGATCCCCGAAACCTTAGAGGGCAGTTTGATGTTGGTCTCGCAGGTGCTGCATCAATGCGGTGTACCGTTGGCGCGGATCCTTAAGCGGTTGGAGTCGGAGCGGCGCAACCATTATCAATTTTTACACGGTTTCTTTTCCGGTACCGAAACCGACTTTACCTTAGAGTCGCTCCACGCCGTGCTGTTACACCGCGGCGCGGATGCCGTGGGTAAGCAAGTGGCGGATATTGACTGGGAGCTGCTACGGGTAGAGTTAAGAGCCATCCGCCGCAGTGGCGCCGAAGTTGAACATCCTGCGCAGGATTGGGTCTTTCGCGCGGGTGATATTTTACTGATTGTGGGTAAGCCCAGAAGGCTTGAAAAAGCCGAGGCTAAGCTATTGCATGGATAGCTGTATGGTTGCTTAGGTAGTGACATCACGACTGGCAAAAGCAGCCGCAATCTTAACTTATCAACTTGCTCGTCGAGCACATTGGGTTAACCGTTCGTTATCCGCTTATTCTTCTGAGAGTTTTTGCCGGGCTGAGGCGCTATGCTGGCAAACACCAATTGCAATGATTCGTTACGTTATAAAATTGTTGCTTAACTGTGGTGGTGATATTCTCGCTGCCAAATTATCTTGGGCGCATGGTCCCGACAATGGCAAGGAGCGTGAATATTGAAAACGGTATTAAAACGAATTGGACTGGGCACTCTCGCCTTAGTGTTATTGCTCGGGGCGCTCGCCGCCCATGAATGGTTTGCGAAAAAGCCTTTTTTCTTCCGCGCATTTTTAGATAGAAGCATGGTCAAAATGGCATTCGAAAGCCCCGAGACCTTAACCTCCTTGGGATTTTTAGAATCCGTTGGTATCACTGGCCACAATGCCTTGCTCGACGATGATAGCCCCGAGGCCATGGATAAAACCTTTACCCAAGTCCGTGCCCTAAGGGATACCTTACTCAGCTACCAAGATACCGATCTGGATGATAATCAGCGCATTTCGAAGGATATCGCACTGTATTTGGCGGATTTTGCCTTGGCATCTGAACCCTATCGTTACCACAATTATCCTGTCAATCAGCTGTTTGGTGTGCAAAATGGTTATCCGAGCTTTATGCAGGCGCAGCACCAAGTGCACTCGGTTGAAGATGCCGAAAACTACCTATCACGCTTAATTGCGGTGAAGACCAAATTTGGCCAAACCTTAGAAGGATTAAAGCTTCGAGAAGCTAAGGGCATTATTCCGCCTAAGTTTGTGATTGAGCGGGTGCTAACCGAGATGAATGACTTCATCAATGCGCCCGTCGAAGACAATATTCTCTACAGCTCCTTTAAAACTAAGCTCGCCGACACGCAAATCAATGCCGATGAACAGGCGCGTTTGCTTGCTCAGGCAAAAGCCAATATCGAGTCCGATGTTAAACCGGCATATCGACTCTTTATCGATTACTTCACGGCGTTACAGGCCAAAGCGGGCACGGATGATGGTTATTGGGCCTTGCCGAATGGCGATGTGGCCTACGAGCAGTTGCTGAAGTTTTTTACCACCACAAATTACAGTGCTGATGAAATCCATGCCAAGGGATTAGCCGAGGTGAGCCGTATTCAGGACGAAATCATGACGATTTTGGCCGCGCAGGGATACGACACCAGCCAAGGATTCTCGGTGGCAATCGAAGCGCTGGCCGCCGATCCTAAGTTCTATTATGAAGACTCAGATGCGGGCCGGGCGCAGATCTTAGTGGATTACCAAAAAATCCTCGACGAGGTGAATGCGGGCTTAGATAACGCCTTCCGTATTCGTCCTAAAGCGGGGATGGAAGTGGTGCGCATTCCTGAATTTAAAGAGAAAACTGCACCGGGCGCTTATTACCAGCAGCCGGCGATTGATGGTAGTCGTCCGGGGCGTTTCTACGCCAACCTGTTCGATATCAAAGCGACCCCTAAATATGGCATGCGTACCTTGGCTTACCATGAGGGCATCCCAGGGCATCACTTCCAAATCGCGGTGGCTATGGAGCTTGAAGGGCAACCGCTGATCCGCAAGATGGCACCTTTTACGGCCTATATCGAAGGTTGGGCGCTCTATTCTGAGCGTTTAGCCTGGGAACTCGGTTTTCAGCAAGATCCCTTCGACAATATTGGTCGATTACAGGCGGAGCTGTTTAGGGCCGTGCGTCTGGTTGTCGATACGGGTATCCACCATAGCCGCTGGACCCGTGAGCAAGCCATTGACTATATGAAACAAAACACCGGTATGTCCGACCGCGACGTGACTGCAGAAATCGAGCGTTATATCGTTATGCCTGGCCAAGCGACGGCCTATAAGGTGGGCATGATGAAAATTCTCGAGCTGCGGGAAAAAGCCAAACAAGCCCTAGGTGATAAATTCGATTTACGGGATTTTCATGATGTAGTGCTGAAAAATGGTGCGGTTCCCTTAGATATTCTAGAAAAATTAGTTGACCGTTATATCGCCGAAAAACGCAGCCAAGCCTAAGCTTGCGTGAGCTAACGACCCGCAGGCTAGCCCTGCGGGTATGTTATCCGGCTCTCGTATGTGAGTCCTATTCTGGCTTTCCCCATTCGGTTTCAATACAATTCTCCCTTACACGTTGATAAATGCCTTAGACAATCATGGGTTATTGTCCGTCGAGGTATTTTTGAGTTTCAAGGTTTTGCAGATGAATCGCTTGTCCCCCCAAGAGCCAATCCAATTGACTCAAACGGCTATTGAGTCCTTATTCACGCCGCCGACACTGATGCGCGCCCGTGATTATGTGATGCAGGGGAGGGTGTTAAGCGCGAAAGCCAATGCCGATTTTCGCCATATCGAAGGCACAGTCACGGGCACGGAAACCACGCCCTATCGTCAGGATATTCGTCTGGTCAGTGTTAATCATAAACTCGTGATGAATGGCTTTTGTTCCTGCCCCGCCAGCGGTAACTGTAAACATATGGCCGCGGTGCTCTATAGTCTGCTTACAGACAAAACCGTTGAAGATCAACGTATTGCACAGTGGTTACACCTACTCGATGAAGCCGATGATCCCAATGTGAATGATGTCGAATCCCTCTACGATGACAGGGTGCTGTATATCCTCTCAAAGGACGATAACGGGGTGTTTATCGAGCTGAGACGCGGCAAGCTTGGCAAAAAGGGCGGTTACAATAAGGGCACTAAGATTGCGCTCTCGGACGTGCAATATTATATGCCCGCTTGGATTGGCGCCGAGGATGTGCTGATCTTAAATCTTATTATGTCGACCAGACGCCACGGCGCATCGCGCCTATATCTTAAGGCGCAGCTAGGGGCGGTAGCCATCGAGAAAATGCTTGCCACCGAGCGCTGTTTCTGGGAAGAGAGCCGCCTCGCATTAACCGCTGGTGAGGGCATTACACCGCAATTTCTCTGGCAGGATATCGACAGCGAGCACAAGCAAATGCGCCTAGTCTTGCCCGAGCGGGATAACTGGGAGCTGGTGCCGACTGAACCGCCTTACTATATCGAGCTGGATTATTTTCACATCGGCCTTATCGATACCGATATTAGCGTCGATAAGCTGCGGCTACTCAGCCAAATGCCGCCCGTGCCGAGCACTCAGGTTGAATTGGTGAGCCATCGACTGATCAAGCATTTTTCGGCGCGCACTGTGCCGCCACCAAGCGCCATCGATTTTGTCGAGTTGAGGGATAAGTTACAGCTTCGTTTGACGCTTAAGCTAATCCCCGCAGGCACAATGCCTAGCAGCAATCAGTCGTCTGTGCTGGATACAGGCATCGCCCAGCCGTATCTCGCGCTGGAGTTTGTCTACGGGGATCTCGTCTTAAGTGGCAATGCCGCCAAAGAAGCATTAACTCTGGTGACTCAGGGTGGCACCACCTATCAAATTAACCGCGCGCTTGAAGAAGAGCAGCAAGCCGTATCAAAGCTGCAAACCCTTGGCTTTAGCCGCTTTAGCTTGGAGGGCGCCGCAAATGGGACTTCCCTCTGGAGCTTAGGCAACTTGCCCGATGCGATTCGGGAATGGCTAGCGTTTATCGATGAAGAAGTCCCAAGATTACAAACTCAAGGCCTAGAGGTGCGACTTGCCCCAGAGTTTAGCCTTAAGGTGGTCGATACGCCGTTAACGGTTGAGCTGGATGACAGTCAAGAAGGCTGGTTTTCCCTATCGTTACATGCCGATATCAATGGTCAACGCTTACCTATGTTGCCGCTGGTGGCCACTTGGTTAAAACAACATGGTGAGCCAGCCGATGATGCCGAGTTATTGCTACCCAGCCCCTCTGGCGAATGGCTTAAAATTAAAGCCAGTGTTATCAAACCTTTAATGAGCATTATTCAAGAGTTGTTTGAGCAGCATCGTGGCCAGAGTATCGCCTTACCTAAGTACCGTGCGCATTTACTCAATGAGTTAGCCGAAAGCGAGATTAGCCTGCTCAATGGTGAAAGGGTGCGTCAGCTCGCGACAAAATTAGCCGAATTTAATGGTGTGGTTGCGGTCAGCGCGCCGACAGGACTGAATGCACAGCTGCGGGCTTATCAGCAGCAGGGCTTAAATTGGCTTTGTTTTTTAAAAGAATATCAACTCGGCGGCATCTTAGCCGACGATATGGGGCTTGGAAAAACCATTCAAACCTTGGCGTTCCTGTTAAAGCAGCAGGAGGCTAAATCGGTTGGGCAGCCAAGATTGCCGAGCCTGATTATTTGCCCAACCAGTTTAGTGGGAAACTGGGCGAAGGAGGCGGCCAAGTTTGCGCCATCGTTAACCTTGGCGGTGATCCATGGCGCGCAGCGTGGGCCCCTGTTATCGCGATTAAGCGAGTTTGATGTCGTCGTCACTACCTATCCCCTTATGGTGCGGGATTACGATTATTACCAGGCTCAGCCGTTTGAGCACATTGTGCTCGATGAGGCGCAGCAGATTAAAAACGCTCAAGCCAAAGTGAGCCAGCAAATTAAGGCGTTGCAAGCGCCGTTTAGACTCTGCCTTACCGGCACCCCCCTTGAGAATCATTTAGGTGAACTCAAGTCATTGATGGATTTTTGTTTACCGGGACTCTTGGGTACAACCGCCTATTTCAATAAGGCGTTTCGCTATCGGATTGAGCGTTATGGCGATGGCGAGCAGGCTAAGGTGCTGAGTCAACGTATCGCTCCCTTTGTATTAAGGCGAACCAAGGCTGAGGTGGTGACTGAGCTGCCACCTAAAACCGAGATCTACCAAACCCTAGAGCTTGAGAAAGATCAGCGTAATCTATACGAAAGTATTCGCCTGAGTATGGAGAAAAAAATTCGAGAATTGTTTGCAACCCAAGGTGTGGCGGGCAGCCATATCGAGTTTTTAGATGCCTTGCTCAAATTGCGCCAAGCCTGCTGCGATCCGCGATTAGTCAAACTCGAGCAGGCGCAAAAGGTTAAAAATAATGCCAAGCTAAACTGGCTGAGCCAAAACCTGCCGGAAATGGTGCAGGAAGGTCGCAAGATTTTAATCTTCAGCCAATTTACCAGTATGTTGCTGTTAATTGAGGAATTGCTGCAATCCCTCGACATCGACTACAGCAAACTAACGGGGCAAACTCGGCTGCGTCAGGGGCAAATTGATAAGTTCCAAGAAGGCGATACGCCGGTATTTTTAATCAGCTTAAAGGCTGGCGGCACTGGGCTTAATCTCACTGCGGCGGATACGGTTATCCATTACGATCCTTGGTGGAATCCGGCGGCAGAAAAGCAAGCGACGGACAGGGCGCACCGCATTGGCCAAGAAAACCCAGTGTTCGTTTACAAGCTGATTGCCGAAGGCACGGTAGAAGAGAAAATCCAAGAAATGCAGCAGCATAAGCAAGGTTTAGCGGATAGTATTCTCGAAGGAAAGGGCAAAGGCGCGTGGCAAGGCAGTGCCGATGAATTGCTCTCGCTATTCCACTAGTTGAGCCTAAGGGACGTTAACCGACTAATGGTTAACGCATACAGAACACAATAGTCAGTACGCAATAGTACAAGACAGAGGTGACCCATGCAGTACCCAGTCGATACCCATACCCATACCGTGGCATCAACCCATGCCTATAGCACTATCCACGATTATTTAGCGGTGGCGAAGCAAAAGGGGATCCGTCTGTTTGCCACCACCGACCATGGCCCGGCGATGGCGGATGCACCGCATTTTTGGCATTTTGTGAATTTACGCGTGCTCCCGCGTATGGTCGATGGCGTGGGGATTTTACGCGGCATCGAAGCCAATATTAAAAACCGTGAAGGTGAAATCGATTACTTTGGCGATTATTTGTCTCAGCTCGATATCGTGTTGGCAGGGTTCCATGAGCCGGTATTTCCGCCCTCGGATAAGGCAACCCATACCGAGGCGATGATTAACGCCATTAAAAGCGGCAAGGTCGATATTATTACCCATCCGGGTAATCCTGCTTATCCCATTGATATTGAGGCTGTAGCCGCAGCTGCCGCCGAATATGGAGTGGCGCTTGAAATCAATAATTCCTCCTTTGAAGTCTCTCGCAAGGGCAGCGAAGCTAACTGCACCGCGATTGCTAAAGCGGCAAAAGAATTGGGGGCCACCTTAGTGATGGGCTCGGATTCCCATGTGGCTTTTAGTCTCGGCGGGTTTGACCGTGCCTTAAGTATTATTGAAGCGGTTGATTATCCAAAGGATAAGCTGCTCAATCGCTCACCGATGGCACTGCTTAACTTCTTAACTCAGCGGGAGCATAAAAGCGTTGCCGATTTAATGCCGCTGTTTAGCGATGATATCGCTTGAGGTGCCGACGTTAAGAATGCAAAAAGATAACAAGGCGATGCATGTGCCTAATAGCGAGCCAGAATCAACAGTAACTGTATTGTTAACTGGCGCAGATAGCCAACTGTCTAAGGCTTTATTACGAGTGCTTGCCAAGGCGGCAAATAGATTCGATGGCCGCGTCTTTCGCGTGCACGCGCTTAGCCATTCCCAGTTAGATATCGGTGATAAACAAAGTGTTGCCGCTGCCTTTGCTCGCTTTAAACCTGAGTGTGTGATTAACTGCGCCGCCTACAATGCGGTCGATAGGGCGGAAATGGCGGCCGAAGAGGCTTATCGTGTCAATAGCCTTGGGCCTGAGTTATTGGCAAGCGAATGTGCGCTCTCGGGCGCGCGTTTGGTGCATATCTCCAGCGATTATGTGTTTAGCGGTGAGCCAGTGGGCATTGAGGAACTGGCGTTAAATCAGAACAGCTTAACCGATAGCAGCTTAAGTAATAGCAGCTTAAGTAATAGTGGTTTAACTGAAAGCGGCTTAATTGAACGCGGGTTAACTGAAAGCGCCACACCAGCGCCCTTATCTGTCTATGGCAAGAGTAAACTCGCGGGGGAGCAAGCGGTGCTGCGCATCTTGGCTGAGCGCGGGATGGTTATTCGCACCGCATGGCTGTACGGTGTCGATGGGCATAATTTTGTGAAAACCATGCTGAGGTTGATGACCTCTATGCCCGATAGACAGCCACTCTCAGTGATAAACGACCAAATAGGTTCGCCGACATGGGCAGATGCACTCGCGCATCTTATTTGGCAGTTGATAGCGAGTCCGTTAAACGTCGGTTGCGGATCAGGATTATTCCACTATGCCGGGCAGGGGCAATGCAGTTGGTATGAATTTGCTCTCGAAATCCAGCGCCAAGCCTTGGCACTGAAGTTATTAGATAAAGCCGTGCCGATTAGCGCCATAGATAGCCTAAGTTATGCGGCAAAAGCGCTTGGGAAAGGCAATAAACTGGCACCAAGACCCAGTTACAGTGCGTTAAATAGCGGTAGAGTACGCCAGTGCTTAACTGGGCAAAATTCGGCATTACCCCATAGCTCCGAGCTGTGGCGTGACTGGCGATGGCAGCTTAAGGCCATGCTTGAGGATTATGCCGCGCAAGTTCATTAAGCGTTATCTCTCATAATAAATGGTTGGAGATTAAGCCCTTAGTCTTGGTCTAAGGCTAGTGGTAGCTTCAAGTGGCCTCATCTTACTCTGCCGTTTTCTTTCTCTTCTTTGCAGTGTTTTCAAGGCTGTGAATACGAATGCAGCCTAGGCAATGTCTCTTTTCAGCGTATTCAGCTTGGCTTAGACTCGACTTATTTAGCATTTATGCCCATGGCGTAAGCCTTGCGCCTAAGTGAATTTGTCAGTGCCTTAGTCGATTTTGCTCGATGTATGATGAATTTGTTCTTAATTATCAATTGCTGCCAGTGGCATAATGCCGAAAAGCAAATTGAATACAGGTGGCTAAGTGACAGATAATACAGCGATGGCAGCGCATTTTTCGAAGGCTGATTTACTGCGGGTGGTAAAGATTGCCAATGCGGCAGGCGACGCCATCATGGCGATTTATGCCCAAGAGGATTTTGCCGTTACGCAAAAGCGTGATGAGAGCCCGGTGACGGCGGCCGATTTGGCGGCTCACAAAGTTATTTTAGCCCAGCTTACCGAGCAATTTGCGGGCATTCCCGTGATGTCGGAAGAAGCGGCTGATATTGCCTGGGATGAACGTCAACACTGGCAGACCTATTGGCTGATTGACCCTTTGGATGGCACTAAGGAATTTATTAAGCGAAATGGTGAGTTTACCGTCAACATTGCGCTTATCCACCAAGGTGTTGCTATTGCTGGTGTGGTTTATGCGCCCGTGCTCAATACTGTCTATTTTGGCGCCAGACACTTAGGCGCTTGGCGACAGGATGGGCAACAAGAGCGAGAGCTACAGGGCTGTAACCCGCCAAGACAAGTACCAATTGTTGTCGGCAGTCGTTCGCATCTAAGCCCTGATGTGGCGGAATATTTAAAGGATTTCGGTCAACACGAGATGTTAAGCGTAGGAAGCTCGCTGAAGTTTTGTATGTTGGCTGAGGGCAAGGCCGATCTCTACCCCAGATTAGGGCCTACGAGCGAATGGGACACTGCAGCCGCGCAGGCCGTGTTGGAAAGCGCAGGCGGCAAAGTTGTGTGTTATGACTCAGGTTTACCCTTAACCTACAATCAAAAACCTGACATATTAAACCCTTATTTTATTGCCACGGCGCCAGGCTGGGCAGAATAACGAACAATGCCAAGGACGTCTGTACTGACGCCTTGGTCGAATAACAGTGGAGTAAGTCATTCATGATACGCATGGGCATCGATTTAGGTGGCACAAAAATAGAACTCGTCGCCTTAAGTGAGGAAGGTAATGAACTGTTTCGTAAGCGTATCAATACCCCTCGGGATTATCAGGGCACCCTGAATGCCATCGTCGATTTAGTGAATGAGGCCGAAGCGACCTTAGGTGAAAAGGGCTCGGTTGGCGTGGGGATCCCGGGAGTCATTTCTCCCTATTCAGGATTAGTCAAAAATGCCAACTCGACCTGGATCAACGGTCATCCCCTCGATGTGAATTTAGGGGAACTGCTCGGCCGCGAAGTGCGGGTTGCTAACGATGCCAACTGTTTTGCGGTATCCGAGGCCGTCGATGGTGCTGCTGCGGGTAAATCCGTGGTATTCGGGGTGATCATTGGCACGGGCTGCGGCGCGGGTGTGGCCATTAACGGCAAAGTACACGCTGGCGGCAATGGTATTGGCGGTGAGTGGGGCCATAATCCGCTGCCTTGGATGACCAAGGAAGAGTTTAATACTACCCGTTGTTTCTGCGGTAATCCCGATTGTATCGAAACCTTTATTTCGGGCACTGGCTTTGTTCGCGATTACAACGAGGCCCTAAGCCGTGCGGTGAATGTACAAGCTGCGCCCGCCAAATCTGGTACAGATATTATGGCCTTAGTCGATGCGGGGGATGAAATGGCGATCGCGGCCTTTGATCGTTACATGGACAGACTCGCACGCTCACTCGCCCATGTGATTAATATGCTCGACCCGGATGCGATTGTCCTCGGCGGTGGCATGTCTAATATTGAGGCGATTTATCCAAGATTACCTGCATTATTAACTCGTTATGTTGTGGGAAGAGAGTGTCGAACACCTGTCGTACAGAACCTTTATGGCTGCTCTTCGGGTGTGCGCGGCGCCGCTTGGTTATGGGAAAAATAACCTACTAACGTTACTTTTTCCCTCGTGACAACGCATCGCCTTGGCGATGCGTTTTGCTTTCTTTTGATGTTATGATTGCGCTCCTTTGAATAATTGGGCACTAACGCATGTTTTGGGTTAAGAAAGTTGTCTCTCAGGCAATCATGCCTATTCCATTTATCCTGTTGTTATTACTGCTATCTTTGTTGGTTTGGCGCAAACCTAGGTTAGCAAAATGGGCGATTGGCGGTGCGTTTTCGCTGCTCCTAGTGCTCAGCAGTCAATTGAGTGTCGACTATCTCGTTAAACCGCTCGAGACTCAATATCCCATTAATTCCACGCCTATTGCTGGTACCTGTGTGGTCATGGTGCTGGGGTCAGTACACTCGGATATCCCAGGTGCTACTGCGGTACAATCTTTATCGACGGTCGCCTTAGCGCGGCTAACGGAAGGGCTAAGGCAACTCCAATTAGGTCAAGACTGCACCTTAGTGGTCAGTGGTTGGGAGGGCGAGCTAACGCAGCATCCCCATGCCGAAGTGATGGCAAAGGCGGCGATTGAACTGGGTGTGGATGCATCACGTATCGTTCAATTGCCCCTGCCGCGCGACACGATTGAAGAAGCGCACTATTTTAAAGAACACTTAGGTAATCAAGCTGTGCGATTAGTCACGTCAGCCTCCCATATGCCAAGGTCGATGGCGATTTTTAGCGGTCAAGGATTAACGGCGAGCGCCGCACCGACGGATTTTAGGGCCAGAGACGGTTTCTACTGGCGCTTGACTGCGGATAACTTGCTCGCTTCGCAACGGGCGATACATGAATACATAGGCCGTTTATGGCTCTGGATAAAACAGGGATAAAAATATGACGCAAGAGTCCGATGTTGTCTCGGTTCGCCCGCTCTCAAAACGTAATGGTTTAACTTTAACCATTATAGGAGCCAGTGCCTTTGTCTTAGGTTTTGGGTTATTTGTGCTATTTCCTGAGCTATTTGCCGTGGGCTTAGTGTTTTTCAGCCTAGGTGCGATTGCGTTGATCTTGGGCTTGGCGAAGGTCTATGAACCTGAGACCACCTTGAGCATGGATGAACAGGGACTGACCTATTTTCATCGCCGCGGCAAAGTCGCAATAAACTGGAGCAACATTCAACGGGTAGATATTCCTCGAGTCACTCAGAGTGTTGATACTATTGAGCTTTCCTATATCGGCATTAAGCTCAAACAGTTAAATCCTATCCTCGATAATATTTCATTGCGTCTTGCGGCGGGCTTATTGACTGAGCAGCGGCCATTACTGGTGACAGCAGCCTCACAGCAAGAAGATTTGGCAACCTTAGAAACCTATCTTGGCGCCGAATTTAGCCCTTTAGTGGTCGATGGCGATCGCTACCGTGGGGTATTAGCGATGTTTGGTCATCGCTGCGTGATGCTCAATACTCACCTTGGTTATCATCTTTATATTCCCCACGACAGTTTAGACCGTGACCCGAGAGAATTTATTAAGCTGTTAAGGCAACGCATTGCACAAAGTGCGACTCAAGTTGATACGACAACGAATTAATCTCTATGCATAAAAAAGGGGCTCCGAAGGAGCCCCAATGAGTTGCAGAGAGGAGACTCGGGTTGTGCAGGGGGCAACCCGAAGGTACTAGTACTAGTGTGCTACCTCTGCGTGTACCTTATCTATGCCATAGGTTTTACCTTCAGCATGGCAGGTCGCGCATGATTCTACTGGTAGGTTAGGATCGGTCACAGCATCGGCTTCGACAATCGCACCGTTACTTCTAAAGTGAGCTACGGCTGCTGCATCTGAGTGAGCGTGACAGGTGCGGCATGATTCAGCAACAGGGCTAATGTAGTTGCTGCCCACTTTGATAGAACGTTTGCCAGAAGTTAAACCACCGTCAGCTGCGAACAGGGTTGCACCATCTTTGTGACAGGCTGAACATGCGGTTTCTGGTGATGGATAACCTTCTAATTCGCCTGCTGCATTGCGGAAGATGCCTTCGACAACACCGAAGTTACCACTGTGGAAACGGTGAGCAACGGTGAATAGGTCTTTGTTGTTAAAGGTGACGTCTGGATTCACAACTAACTTGCCATCTTCGCCTTTGTAGCCTGTTGCACCATGGCCTGAAGCACCAGTGGTATCGTTGTGACAGTTCATACATTGATCGAAGGTGTAAACCCCGTGTCTGTAGCCTTTCGCATAGTCTAAGCTACCATGACATGCGTTACATTTCGCTTCTTCAACTGTGATGCGAGCAGGGTCATTCATACGGGCTACCGCAGGTGTACCGCCGCTTAAGTTAAAGAATTTCACTGCTGAAGTGTTACCTACAGGGCTAGTTGGACCATATTCAAGTCCTTCAGTATTACAGCTAACCACTTTACCCGCTTTGGCACAGAAGTTGGCTTCAGAACCGACGTAGATAGTGCCAGTTGCTTGTGCATCAGGGATATCTTTCACGAAGGTTAATACGCCACCTGACAGGGTACCGTTTTCCAGTTTCAGGCTAACGGCAGTAGGTTTAACGTCACGCCATGAGTATACAGTGCCATCGGTGGCCACATTACCCAGTAGCAAACCGTTCGCAGCAAGTATTGCTGTTGGGTTGCTGGTGGCATTGTAGGTTTTCAGGCTAGTGCCATCGGCAATGGCAGCGCCATTGAGTGTGACGTTAGCTTTTAGCGTTAGACTTTGCATGCCCGCAACTGCTGAAGTGCCTAGTGTCGCGCTGGTAAAATCGACAGTCATTAATGACGCATATTCAGCACGTTTACCGACACTGTGGACTGCTTCAGGCGTTAAGCTGCCGCTACCGTGACAGGATTTACATTGAGTGTCATCGGCTTGAGCTAAACCAAACTCAGAGTGGTTTTCACCGGTTGCGAAGTTAACATTGATATGGCAACCCACGCAGGCCTGAGCGTAGATATTGGTGTTATAGCTTGGTTCACCATCGTGACAAGACTTACATTCTTTCAAGTCTGATGGGAAACCAATTTCACCGAAGTATTCTTTGGCTTCGCCAGACAGATAGTCCGCATTATGTTCGCCCGCATGGATACGGTGGATCATAGGTGCAAAGTCGAATACCCAACCTTCAGCAAGTTGCGCATCACTTGGCACTTGGTCTGGGTTGTGGCAGGTTACGCAGTTTTTAACGTCTTGGTAGTTATGGTGGGCTTCAATCTTCGCGATATGGCCATCCACTTCACCGTGACAGTTTTTACAAGCCGCGCTCGATACTGTGTCTTTACCTGATGCCGCTAACTCATCGGTTGCAGGGATAAAGTCTACAGGCACTGAGAGCACCTTATCAGACAAGGCTACGCCGGCAGCGTTGACGATATTGTAAGCGCTTAAAAAGACTCTGTGTACCGCATTAGGATTGTCATTTGGATTGATGATTGGCGCCGCGCCATCATAGGTCCAAGTGGCAGTGTAAGTGCCTGGATTTGCAGTGTCTTCGGTTAATGTACACGCGTTTTTAGTACCGTTAAGGCCATTGAGTGTACAAGTTAAAGAGGTGCCCGCATTGTTTGCCATGGCATTGTTTTGCCATTCAATGGGAGCGCCCGTGCCCGAGGTGTTTTCATTCGCCGTTAACGAATAGAGGGCAATTTTGTCGAGTCCCATAAAGGGCACATCTTTGCCTGAGCTTTTTCCGGTTAAGCTGAACTTAACGCTAAAGCCTTCGCTACTGGTGACTTTAATGTCTGCTGGGCTGAGGGTGAATTTCAGATCAGTAATGGAGTCAGCGGTTTTAGCAAATGAGCCTGCAGGAAGTCCGGGTGTTCCTGGCGTGCCGGGGGTACCTGGTGTGCCAGGGGTTCCTGGTGCACCATCTTGCCCGTCTTTGCCGTCCCCGCAGGCGGTTAGACACAAGGCGCTGGTGAGCGCCAGTGCCAGTAGAGATTTATTGTAGTTTTTCATCATCGCGTCCCTTTTTCTTCTATAAGACTGCGTGTGCAGTGACTCTACTATAGGTCGATTCACCTACTTATAAAGTGGTATTTATAAGTTTGTATCTGATATGTGAACGATGATTTAACACACCAAAACGGCAATTCTAAAATCTGAAAATCAATATTTTAAAAGTTGAAATTCGCTGGGAAATGTATGAAGTATCTCGCAGATTTTTTACTTTGGTTTTAGTGTTTTAAGTGGATTAATTTTCAATTAATTTTATCGGGTGATAGTGGTGAAGCTTATATGCCATTTGTTTTTTGGCCGTAAAAAGGTATGAAAATGACTCTTGCGTTGAGTCAACTTTTATCCCTCTTTAGGTGGGATTTAACATTCAGAAGCAGATTTGCAACAAACCGAATAGCACCTGCATGCCATGGCAATAAGGCTGGATTTAGGCGTAAGTTTGGCTAAGCGCCGTCAGTAAGGAACTGACAACGAGTTCACATTGGGCAGGGCTGTAACGTCGGTGGCTGCGAGGCTTTTCAACTAAATAATATTGTGGCGGCATAATAGTATCGTGCAGGCGATGCAGTTCGGTGAGCGGTAGCGGTGCTAATTTGAGCCCCGGCATATGTTTGACCGTGTGCATATCGATACCTGAGCAGAAGGCCACACTCTGCATGGTCAGTAGATGAGCGTACCATTCTTCTCTATCGAGTACCTTTTCGAGCGAAGGCAATAAGATCCCTTGGCGCTGACAGAAGAGCTCGAGAGGATCGATTCTGCTGTTAAATCCTTTGAGTTCAATGCACAAGAAGGGATGGCGACATATCTGTTCTAGACTAATATGGGTTTGAACTTGCCATATGGGATGCTGCTTAGCGGCGACCACGTAAATCATCGAGATCCCACCCAAGCGACTGACGGTTAACTCTTTGCTCTCTGTATTCTCCAGTGAGATCCCGAAATCTAATTCTCCGGCGTGGATTAATTCGGCACTGTTTTCCTGCCACTTATGTAATCTGACTTGCCCTAACTCATCCACGGCTTCGGGGGAGCTGAGCTGCGGTGCTAAAAAACTCAACAACCCATTACTCACCGCTATTTGTAGCGGCCGCTCAACATGGCTGGTTGCATTTTGAATTTGTAGCGCGGATTGCTCTAAGTGATACACCGAATCGGTAAACTGGCAGATAGCAAAATAGAGGCTCTCGGCTAAAGGGGTGGGTTTGAGCCCCTGTTGACGGCGGTAGAATAGCTCATCGTTAAACGTTAATCGAAGGGCATTCAGGCAACGGCTAATCTTAGGAGCCGATACATTTAACGCTTTAGCCGCACTATTAGCATGGCCTGTATCAAAAATGCTTTTAAAGACGAGCAGGGTAAAGACGTCGAGTTCACAGATCTGTTTTAGTAAGGGATTGATCATGGGGATTGCCTTGCCTGTGCGCCCGAAACGCAGACATTATTGATAGGCAAGGTTAGCAGTTGCCATACGGCTTAACTGTGATCTAACCGTTAAATTAACAAATATGCAACTAATGACATGAATGTAACAAGAGTGAAAGCAGCCAGCGTTGTTACTTAGTCTTGGCTTTCCGGCACAAGAGATACTGAGGTTGACAGTAAAACATTTGCAGAGCCGGGTGAGGGGAGCGGATGGGCATGGATGGTTTGGTGATCTTCCTTAATTCTTAATCCAATAAACTGGCCGCCTTCGCTGATCTGCATCGAGGTACACGCCACATCGCCATCGACAATACCATGACCTTGGATCACTAAGCGCTCGCAAATCAATCGACCTTTAAAGTAGCCATCAATAATCAGTTCACGGCATTTAACTTCACTATGAAGCTTACCTGTCCGCTCTACAATTACATTGGCCTGTGACAGGATTTGTCCTTGCACTTCACCGCCAATCAACACATCACCTGTAAATTCCATATTGCCCGTAAGCTTAGTCCCTTCGGCGATAAAGCTCAGTGCAGGGGAGGCGCTTCGAGTAAAGGTGAACTTTTTGCCAAACATGCTGATGAGAAACCTAGATGATTAGAGGAGATAGTGACCGTGAAATACTAACCTAAATACGCTGTGAAGCCCAGTAACACTCACATTATAGGGTTATTCTACAGGCTTAATACTGATGGCTTGGCTCGGACAAGGGGCGACACAGGCACCGCAGCCAGTGCAAAGCTCGCTATCAATCTTCGGCATCGGCGCGTTCCCCACGCTTAAGGTAAAGCTAATCGCGCGAGGCTCACAGGCATCCTTACAACTTTGGCACCAAATGCCTTGATATGTTAAGCAGTTATCTTGAATAACCGCTTTGTGTTGCCAAGGAGTTTGGGTCAAATCAAACAGCTTTTCTTCCGGGCAGACGGTGGCACATTGGCGACAAAAAGTGCACTCATTGTCCTTAAAGGAGACTTCGGGAAAGCCGCCATCTCCCTTGTAGATAATCTTAGTTTCGCAGGCAGTGATACAGGCCGAGCATCGGGTACAGATGTCAGTAAACTCAATGCCTTCGCGCACCCAAGGCGGTCTAATGGCCAAGGATTTACGGCGGCTAAAGAGATTACGGCGGCTGTGATTGATGCTTTCTGTCATAGGTCTTACTGAGTTTAATTGTGATAAGGGATAATAAAAATGGCTTGGGAGTTACCGCAAGCCATTTAGACGATTAGCCTTTATAACCATTTGGATTGGTAGATTGCCAATGCCAACTGCTGTTCGCCATATCCTCTAGACTGTGAGTCGCCTGCCAGCCCAAATCGGTTTTAGCATGATCTGGGTTTGCATAACAGGCGGCAATGTCACCCGGACGACGCGGCGCAATTTGATAGGCAATCGACTTACCACAGGCCTTTTCGAAGGCCTTGACCATATCGAGCACACTGTAGCCTTGGCCTGTACCTAGGTTATAGGTGACAAGTCCTGGTTTGGTGGCCAGCTTTGCAAGGGCTTTGAGGTGTCCAAGGGCTAAATCTACCACGTGGATATAGTCGCGAACGCCCGTACCATCATGGGTTGGGTAATCATTGCCAAACACACTTAACGCTTCGCGTTTACCGACTGCCACCTGCGCGATAAATGGCATCAAGTTATTTGGAATATCGTTAGGATCTTCGCCAATCAAGCCGCTGGCATGGGCGCCAACAGGGTTGAAGTAACGTAAACGGGCGATATTCCAACTCGAATCGCTATGGTGTAAATCCGC
Source organism: Shewanella sp. Shew256 (assembly GCF_002196695.1). Lineage (NCBI taxonomy): Bacteria > Pseudomonadati > Pseudomonadota > Gammaproteobacteria > Alteromonadales > Shewanellaceae > Shewanella > Shewanella sp. Shew256. Next base: position 472,572 of record NZ_NAJR01000002.1, read on the forward strand.
CAGTATATGCTCCACCATCAATTTAGATTGACCGTAGGGGTTAGTGGCCCCCGTGGGGAAATCTTCGGTAATCGGTAGACTAGCTGGGTCGCCATACACAGTAGCTGAAGAACTAAAGACGAGGTTTTTCACCTTAAACTCTGCCATCACTTGGCAAAGAATTAAGGTACCAGTCACGTTATTCTCATAGTATTTCAGTGGCTTAGCGACTGACTCACCAACGGCTTTTAATCCTGCAAAATGGATAACAGCATCGATGTTATGGTCGCTAAAGACTTTCTGCAGTAAGGCCTTGTTGAGAATATCGCCTTGGTAAAAGGTGACCGATTTACCGGTAATGCGCTCGACACGGTTAAGGGCTTCGATGCTTGAATTAGACAGGTTGTCTAAAACAATCACTTCGCTCCCCGCATTGAGTAATTCCACTACGGTATGAGTGCCTATATAACCGGCGCCTCCGGTCACTAAAATCGTCATTATTTAATTCCTTTTACGACTGTTTTTAAATATTGCGCAAAATCCTCACCGATTTCGCTGTGGCGCAGGGCGTATTCCACGTTAGCGCGCATATAGCCTTGCTTGTTACCGCAGTCATGACTCTTACCTTGCATGTAGTAAGCGTTTACGGTTTCTTGTTTCATTAACATCGCAATGGCGTCGGTTAACTGGATTTCATCACCCGCGCCTGCTGGGGTTTTAGCCAGCAGTGGCCAAATTGCAGCGGGCAACACGTAACGACCCACTACGGCTAAGTTAGACGGTGCTTCGTCAACTGGTGGCTTTTCAACGAGTTCGACTAATGGCTCTGACTCACCAGGTTGTAGATCGTGGCCATTCACATCGGCAATACCGTATTGGTTGACTAAATGATGTGGCACGCCTTCCACCATGATTTGGCCCACTTGGGTTTCATCAAACAGGCTCACCATGGCGGCTAGGTTGTCGGTTTTCAGGTTGCAGCTGGCATCATCGATAATCACATCCGGCAGCAACACGGCAAACGGTGCATCACCGACGACGGATTTGGCACATAAAATCGCATGACCTAAGCCTTTAGCTTGGGATTGGCGCACGCTAATCACTGTCACGTCTTTCGGGCAAATGGATTGTACCGCTTCGAGTAATTGACGCTTCACGCGGCGCTCTAATTGCGCTTCTAATTCAAAACTGGTGTCGAAATGGTTTTCGATAGAGTTTTTACTGGCGTGGGTCACGAGGACGATTTCTTTGATCCCCGCATCAATGGCTTCACTAACCACATATTGGATCAAGGGTTTATCAACAACGGGCAGCATTTCCTTAGGAATTGCCTTGGTCGCAGGAAGCATACGAGTGCCAAGTCCAGCGACGGGAATAACGGCTTTACGAATTTGATGTTGTTTCATTGCGAACCTTCAGATTAAGGAGAGGCGGTTATTGGGCAATATTGTAAATGACCCACGCAGAAAAGCTATTTGCAAACACCGAAATTTGTCGGTTTTTCTGCATATTATCAGTCTATCGTCGTCATTTTTGAGCGGCAGTGTCAAGGTTTGCTAGCCGTCAGACTCAGATCCGATTTGGATCCACCAAGGGTTTTAAATGCTTTGTAATATTTGCTTTACGTTTGCGTCACATTATCGCGTAAACAATAAACTGTGAGGGAGTTAACAAAAATCGAGGCTTAGATCACTATGGAGGCATTAGCGTCAGCCATGAAGTGAATTTTATGACTAAAGAGATAGCGCACACCGCGCCCTATGTTGCGCGAAATGCAGATGATTCAGGGTATATCCATTACCCGCAGGAAGAACATGATATTTGGAGCCAATTATATGCTCGCCAAGCGGTGAACCTACCTGGGCGTGCCTGTAAGGAATATCTCCAAGGGCTCGATGCCTTGGCGATGCCGAAGGACCGCATTCCACAATTGGCGGAGATAGACAAAGTATTGCAAGCCACCACAGGATGGAAAACCGCGGCCGTGCCGGCCTTGATTTCCTTTGGCCGCTTCTTTGAGTTATTGGCCAACAAGGAATTTCCGGTTGCGACCTTTATCCGCCGTAAGGAAGAGTTTGATTACCTGCAAGAGCCGGATATTTTCCATGAGATCTTTGGCCATTGCCCCTTGCTGACCAATCCTTCTTTCGCCCATTTTTCCCATATCTATGGTCAATTGGGCTTAAATGCCAGCAAGGAAGACCGCGTCTTTTTAGCGCGTTTGTATTGGTTTACCGTCGAATTTGGCTTACTCAAACCTCAAGATGGCGAATTGTGTATCTACGGCGGCGGTATTTTAAGTTCTCCCGGCGAAACCTTGTATGCCATGGAAAGCCAAGTGCCGGAGCGTAAGCCCTTCGATCTCTTAGATGTGCTGCGCACGCCTTACCGTATCGATATTATGCAACCGATTTATTATGTGATTGAACATATTGATATGCTGGATGAAATTGCCAAGATGGACATCATGGCCTACGTGGCTAAGGCGCGTCAGTTAGGCTTGTTTGCCCCTAAGTATCCGCCCAAGACCAAGAAAGCCAGCTAATGGCTGACCGTTAAAAAACGAATTGAATAAAGCGTAATAAGGGCAACGGATCGATCCCCTAATGTTGCCAAGAGGAGTATGTATGACAGCGTTAACCCAAATGAAATGTGAAGCTTGCCAAGCCGATGCGCCGAAAGTGACCGATGCAGAATTGGCCGAACTTATCCGCATGATCCCCGATTGGGGCGTGCAAGTGCGTGATGGCATCATGCAATTGGAACGGGTTTACAAGTTTAAAAACTTTAAGTTAGCGATGGCGTTTACCAATAAGCTAGCGGATCTGGCCGAAGAGGAATTCCACCACCCAGGCATTTTAACCGAGTGGGGCAAAGTGACTGTGACTTGGTGGTCACACTCAATCAAGGGTCTGCATAAGAATGACTTCATCATGGCAGCCAAGACCGACCAGTTGTTAGATTAAAAAATTCAATTTTAAAATCAGCGCTTTAATTGTATCTAAGCGCTGATTTTTTCTTCCTGTTACAAATACGCTGTAAACTAGACTTGCCACTTTGAGCGTAACCTTCTAACGTATACACGCCCAGCTATTAATCCTGCCTTTTACGTTTGCGTAAACTATAGAGGCTTCGTCAAACGAATGTCTTACGAGGCCAAGCCTGAGGGCTCAAACTCGAGATAATAGCTCTGCACGGTTTATCCCAAAATTCGAATCAAAATAGGGAATATCAGTCATTATGCGCTTGGAAGTTAGCTGTCAAGATCGCGTGGGTTTAGCGAAAGACATCTTAGTCGTGTTAGAACGTTATGGCATTAATCTCATCGCCATCGATGCCAGTAACCAGGGCTTTCTCTACCTGCAATTTGCCGAGGTCAGTTTTGATACCTTAAGTGCCTTGATGCCGCAGATCCGTAAAGTGGAGAGTGTTCACGATGTGCGAACTGTGTCGTTTATGCCTTCGGAGCAGGAACACTACGCCTTAAAAACCCTACTCAAAACTCTCCCTGATTCAGTGTTCTCCATCGACGTGAAGGCGCGCATTCGTATCGTCAACGAGTCGGCGCTGCTCAATATGGGCATGGGGGAGCACGAAGTGCTCGATGAATCCTTAAACCATTGGGTGCAAGGATTTAACTTCAGCCGCTGGCTCAGTGAGAGCCAAGTGTTGCCGCAGGCGGCGCGGGTCAATATCGGTCAAAACGAATATCTGGCCGAAATGTTACCGATTTACTTACCCGATGAGGATGATAAAACCATCCTCGTGGGCGCAGTCGTATCGCTTAAATCGCCGGCGCGGGTCGGTAAGCAATTCAATGCACTGCAAAATCAAACCGCGGGCTTTGAAAATGTGTTAGCCAGCAGCGACAAGATGAAAGAAGTGTTGAAGCAAGCTCGCCGGATGGCGCAGCTCGATGCGCCGCTATTAATCACCGGCGAGACTGGTACGGGCAAAGAGCTAATGGCTAGAGCCAGCCATGATGCTAGCATGCGCCGCGAGAAACCCTTTATCGCTATTAATTGTGCGGCACTGCCCGATAGCGCCGCCGAAGAAGAACTCTTTGGCTACGTCAGCCAAGGCAAAGTGATTAAGCGCGGCTTTTTTGAAGAAGCGAAGGGTGGCACAGTGTTCCTCGATGAAGTGGCCGAAATGTCCAAGGCGGCGCAGGTTAAACTGCTGCGCTTATTACAGGACGGCACCTTTAGACGCATTGGTGGCGACGAAGAAGTTCGCGCCGATGTGCGGATCATCTGCTCGACCCAGAAAAACTTAGCCGAGCTTTGCCAAACCGGTGAGTTTAGGGAAGATTTGTACTATCGCATCCATGTGCTTAGCTATCACATTCCGTCACTGCGCGAGCGCAAGGTCGATATCATTCCGCTGACGGAGATGTTTCTCGAGCATTACAGTCAGCAACTCTCGAGCCCAGTGAGACGGATTTCGGCCCAATGTCGCGATCATCTCTTAACCTACGCTTGGCCGGGTAACGTGCGCCAGCTTAAGAATGCGGTCTTTAGGGCAGTATCTATGTGGGATGGCTCGGGGGAATTGACCGTTGAGCAACTTAAGCTGCCATCCTACGCCGAAGGTTTTGGCTATTTCGATAATGCCTTCGAAGGCAATCTCGATGATGCGATGAAGCAATTTGAGGCCAGCTTACTGCGCCGCTTATATCCGGCTTACCCCAGTACTCGTCAATTGGCGAAAAAATTAGGGGTCTCCCATACGGCCATCGCCAACAAACTCAGGGAATACAAGATAGCCAAGCCAAAGTAATCTTGCTTTAAGCTTAGGATGTAACAGTATCGTTCCACTTTGTTGCCGACTTTTTCACCATATCGTTCTGCGAAATAGTGACAAGCGGCAGCAGGGGATAAAACGTAATGATTAGTTTACAAAATGTGAAATAATAGGGTGAAATGTGATTTTGCTCACGCTATAGGAATCCGCCGTCGCTTCGGGTATTTCTACGCGCAGCAAACCCTATACGGCGAGTCTAAAAAGGCTAGATTGCCCGCACTCGTTGTCACCCATTCCCGTTAGCTGAGCGTATCGGCTAACCATAAATAGATTAAAGCGCAGTACGCCGAGCCGTAGAAGCACAGGAGCAGATATGAAACTTGCCAGTTATAACAATGGTCGCCGTGATGGCCAGCTGATGTTAGTGAGCCGCGATCTTACTCAAACGGTTGCCGTACCCGCGATTGCCCACACTATGCAACAATTACTCGATGGTTGGGATCTGCTCAAGCCACAATTGCAAGAACTGTATGATGCGCTTAACGAAGGCAAATTACCGAACGCGCAAGCCTTCGATGAAGCCAAATGTTTATCACCTTTGCCACGAGCCTATCAGTGGGCCGATGGTAGCGCCTATGTTAACCATGTGGAATTAGTGCGTAAGGCGCGCGGCGCTGAAATGCCAGAAACCTTCTGGACCGATCCGCTGTTTTACCAAGGCGGCTCTGACAGCTTTATTGCACCAAAGGCGGATATCCCTCTAGCGAGCGAAGATTGGGGTATCGATTTCGAATCGGAAATCGCTGTGATCACCGATGATGTGCCTATGGGGGTGAGCGTTGAAAATGCTACAGCGCACATTAAGCTGTTGATGTTAGTGAACGATGTGTCACTGCGTAACCTGATCCCCGCAGAGCTGGCGAAAGGCTTTGGTTTCTTCCAATCCAAACCTTCGAGCAGCTTCTCACCAGTTGCCATCACGCCAGATGAGTTAGGCCACCGCTGGGAAGATTCAAAGGTGCACTTGCCGCTTATCACCCATCTAAATGGCGAACTATTCGGTCGCCCGAATGCGGGTGTGGATATGACCTTTAACTTTAGTCAGTTAGTTTCTCATGTTGCTAAAACCCGCCCATTAGGCGCAGGTGCGATTATTGGCTCGGGTACGATTTCTAACTATGACCGCAGTGCTGGTTCGAGCTGCTTAGCTGAAAAACGTATGCTCGAAGTGATCGCTGACGGCAAAGCTAGCACGCCGTTTATGCGTTTTGGCGACACAGTGCGCATAGAAATGCTCGATGATAACGGCGCCTCTATTTTTGGCTCTATCGATCAAAAAGTCGTTGAGTACAAGGCGTAAGGCTTTTGTGCGAACACAGTGACAGATAATATGGACGGGGCTTTTAGCCCCGTTTTTTTCAGGAAGACATAAGGACAGAGTGAGATGAAACTATACGGTTATTGGCGATCTAGCGCCGCCTATCGTGTGCGTATTGCCCTCAATCTTAAAGGCGTGAGCGCCGAACAGCTGTCGGTGCATTTAGTGCGTGATGGTGGCGAGCAGCACAAGGCGGATTATATCGCCCTTAATCCGCAGGAGCTGGTGCCAACATTGGTTTTAGGTGATGCAGAAGAGGGTGATGCCTTATCCCAATCCTTAGCCATTATCGAGTATCTGGATGAGCTTTATCCAAAGACGCCGCTATTACCCGCATCGGCGCTTGAACGCGCCCACGTGCGCGCCATGGCGTTAACCATCGCCTGTGAAATTCATCCACTCAATAACCTGCGGGTATTGCAGTATTTAACTCAGAAGCTGAATGTCGACGAAGAAGCTAAAACCGCTTGGTATCACCATTGGGTGGCGAGCGGTTTTGCGGCGCTCGAAACCCAACTTGCGCGCCACAGTGGCCGTTATTGCTTTGGCGACAATGTGACGCTGGCGGATTTGTGTTTAGTACCGCAGGTGTACAACGCCCAGCGTTTTAATGTGGATTTAACGTCGTACCCCAATATCATGCGGGTATGGGCTGAGTGTAATCAGTTGCCAGCTTTTGCGGATGCGGCGCCAGAGCGCCAAGCGGACGCGGTGTAACCCGTGATTAACTGTAAATAAGTGCTCTGAAACCGATTACAAAGTAGTTTGAGTCGCTATCATTTTTTATGTGTTTGATATTAAAGTAGACTTTAGGCATGACTGAAACGGAATTAGCTGCACTATTACGCACCTGGCTAAGCCAAGATCGGGGGCGGATGAGGGCGCTTGAATTGGCGCAGCAATGCGCCCAAGCGCATACCTTGCCGCAGTGGTGCTTGGCGGCGGGGGTTGTCCGCAATCTGGTGTGGGACAAATTGCATGATATTAAGCAGCGTCCGTTAAACGATATCGATCTGATTTACTATTGCCCCTTGGATACTCGTACTGAGCGAGATAGGGCGATAGAAGCATACCTACATACACTGGCGCCAGACTTACCTTGGTCGGTAAAAAACCAAGCGCGTATGCACCTTAATAATCAGGATAATCCCTATCAATCGACACACGATGCGATGTGTTATTGGCCTGAGCAGGAAACGGCTGTCGCTGTGTATCTTGAACATATGCCTAACACAGAATCTTCCGTCGTCGATAATTTACAACTCATCGCTCCCTTCGGTTTAAGCTCATTATTTGCCTTGCAGTTAACCCATAATCCCAAGCGTGCGTTGGCGGTATTTGAGCAGCGAATTACCACAAAGAATTGGCTTAAACAATATCCGCGATTGACTTTGGCTAATGACCTTGGCTAATTAAGTTACTTCATCAATATGAGTGTTGATATTTATTCTCTGGTTAGTAGATAAGTATCGGATTCTTAATTAACACCGTCTCCATCGTTTCCTCATTATTTTCTTTACCGACTGTATTTCATTCTTCAGCTTTTTTGCTGTCAAACGACACCAATTCCAGCGTGTTTTGATTTCAATCCATGTAACTGAAATGTAAATGGCGAACCAAACTATTTATTCTTTATTACTCCTTGCGGAGGTTATTAGTGATGGCTAATTAATGCGACGAGTCACAAAAAATAAACTGGTATTGTCAATAAATGTTTAGATAGCGTGACTCAGATCCCATGGCTTATACCTCAAAATAAGTATCGCCACTTAATCTTGATTTGGATCAATAAGGTAAACGAATTTATCTGGCAGTGTAGGCGTCAATTGTTAAGGATGTAATGTAAAACAAAAACCTATGTTGTACATATGGAGTATGATGATGAATAAAACTACTGTTTCTACACTGATTGCCGCCACCCTGTTAGCCGCTGGTTTCTCTGCTTCTGTTGCTGCCCATCAAGCGGGTGATATTATTGTTCGTGCTGGTGCTGTCGTTGTTGCACCAAATGAATCAAGTGATGATGTTGTAATTCCTGGTGTAGGTAATTTAGGTGAGTTTAAAGTCAGTAACGATACTCAACTTGGTTTGAATTTCGGTTATATGCTGACTGATAACATTGGTATTGAGCTATTAGCTGCAACGCCATTTAGCCATGATGTGTCTCTAGCTGGTGTTGGTAAAATTGCAGAAACTAAGCATTTACCACCAACTTTAGTTGCTCAATATTATTTCGGTGATGCTCAGTCTAAATTACGTCCCTATGTGGGCGTTGGTGTGAACTACACTAATTTCTTCGACAATGACTTCACCAACGACTTAGGTGGTTCATTAACCGATCTAAGTATGAGCACTTCTTGGGGTTTAGCGGCGCAAGTGGGTTTAGATTACCAATTTGATAAAAACTGGTTAGTGAACGCCTCTGTGTGGTACGCACAAATTGATAGCGATGTTAAATTTAAATACCAAGGCACTCCCGTTACAATCAGCACAGATATTAACCCATGGGTTTATATGGTCAGCGTGGGTTACACTTTCTAATCATCTGATTTTAAAGTAACAAAAAGGAGCCTGTGGCTCCTTTTTTGTTTTTCGCCGTTTTATAAAGCTAAACGCGGCATAACACTACTTTTTGGCCTTTTTCGGCTTCCAGTGGCGAGTATTATAGATAAACTCCGGCAGTAACTTCGTTAGCCAAGCCACTAAGCGCCATCGCTTGGTCACATAGACTCGGCGTTTACCCTGCTGCATGGCCTTAATGATCTGCGCCGCCACTTGCGGCAGCGGGGCAAGCCATAACGCACTTTGTTGCATGGCGGCCTTATCCAGTAAACCGAGTTGGATATCGGTAATGGTAATGGGCAACTTAAGCCGCTGGGCATGCATGCTTAAGCCTTCTAAATAATTTTGCGCAAAGGCTTTAGAGGCATGATAAGCCACACTTGGGCCGCCGCGCAGACCGGCAATCGAGTTGATGGCGGCAAGCTGGCCATAACCCTGCTCGCGAAATAATCTAAATGCCGTATTGCAGATAGCGGCAAAGCCTCGCACATTGACATCGATAATGTCCTGCTCAGGTAGCCATGGCAGCTCAGGATCGTAGCTATTGAGTCCGGTATTCACTACGACTAAGTGGGCGCCGCCTAAGTCGTGCCAAACGCTTTCGAGTTGCTTGATGATGGCGCTTGGCTGTTCAATTTGCAGTGAAAAGACCTGAACTTTCGTAGGCAGGGTCGAGGCAAATTCGCGGAGTGATTCGACATCTTGGGCAAAAAGGGCTAATTCAACCTGCTGATCGGCCAATTGTTTGGCAAGTTCGCGGCTTAAATGTGAGCTAGCGCCCACAATTATCGCAGTTGCTTGGGTCATAAATTTTTCGGCAACGAAATGGTGGCTTATCATAGGAAGATATGCCCAGCATGACAAGATTTATAGCGTGGGCGTATAGACATCCAGAAGTCTTTATGTATGATTAGGAGAAATGAAATGAGACAAGGGTTAAGGATTAGCGGACTGACATCTGCATGGCAAAAATTAGCGGCTATGGTGTTACTCGCCGTCACCACGGTGATTTCAGGTTGTGCCATACCTAATGCGATTGTCGAGATTAAAGGTGAGGCCATGTACCGCGAGCGTATCGCATTGCCCGCCGATGCCAAGTTGATAGTGCAGTTGCTTGATGTCTCTAAGATGGATGTGCCCGCCGTAGTCATGGCAGAGCGCGTTTCCCAAGGGGCGAAAACCCCAACGCCGTTTAGTTTTTCGATGGGGCGTGATCAGTTTGAAGCGGGGCATACCTATGCCATTGGGGCAAGGATAATGCTCGGTGATAAGTTATTGTTTATTAATACTCAAGCCTATCATGTCGACCTCAATTCGACTGAGCCTATGACGATACTGCTTGAGAAAGTCGGTCGCTAATTTGTTTGCTCTTTGCTGAGTGGCATACGCGCGCCGGAACCTTTGATTGTTGAATAGAAGAGGCGCGGTATGCCAGTTAAAATTCCAGATCATCTGCCTGCTGCAGGGATTTTAGAATCTGAAAATATTTTCGTCATGTCCGAGACCCGGGCTGCCAATCAGGACATCAGACCGATGAAGGTGCTGATCCTGAATCTGATGCCCAATAAAATCGAGACAGAAACCCAGCTTCTACGCCTATTAGGTAACACGCCTTTGCAGGTTGATGTCGATTTACTGCGTATTCATGATAAAGAGTCGAAGCACACCTCAATCGATCATATGAACACCTTCTACCGTGATTTTGAGGACGTGCGCCATAAAAACTACGACGGCCTGATCATCACGGGCGCGCCCCTTGGGCAAATCGATTTCGAAGAGGTCACTTACTGGGACCATATCCGCGAGATTATCGATTGGTCACAGCAACATGTGACGTCAGTGCTCTTCCTCTGCTGGGCGGCGCACGCTGGGCTTTATCATCTCTACGGTTTAAATCGGAAAATCCTGCAGCAAAAGCGTTCTGGGGTGTTTGTGCATCGCCGCACTTGCCAACATTTCCCGCTGCTGCGCGGATTCGATGATGAGTTCTTTGCGCCGCATTCCCGCTTTGCCGAGATGGATATCGAGGAACTCAAACAACACTCTGAGTTGCAGGTGCTGGCACAATCCGATGAGGCTGGGGCTTACTTAGTCCTCAGTCGTAACAATCGCAACCTGTTTGTGATGGGGCACCCCGAATACCAAAAATCTACCTTAAACGATGAATATCATCGGGATTTAGCGCAGGGATTAAATCCCAATGTGCCGCAAAACTATTATCGTAATGACGACCCTAAGGCCGATGCCATTGCCCGTTGGCACAGTCATGGCAGTTTGTTAGTAAGCAACTGGCTTAACTATTACGTTTACCAATTAACACCCTATGACTTAAGCGATATGTCGGCCGTCACGCCGTGGGAATCGCAATAATTCCCTCTTAGTATTCGGCTTAGTGCATGTTTTAGCGTTTGTTTTGGCGTTTATTTTAATGCTCTATTAAATCGAGTGGCTTTGGCTAACCAAGGTCACTTTGCTTATTTAAGCGATGCTCGCCATATTGCTTTGTAAGCCTCTTTTATCCCGCCTCTTTTTCTTCGGTTTAAATTGATTACGGGCTTAGCAACTTCAGCCTCACCGCGTTAACGCTGTATTCCACTCCCTTGACTGTAAATCCTGACTGACAATTTTTGTGGTTTTTTCTCGACACATTAGACCAAGGAATACTTGCTTTACGTTCGCGTAAACGTCAGAGTGGTTTCATTGTCACTATTTATCCGCCGCTGGCGAGTGTTACCGCCAAGGCACATTTAGCTTGGAGTCCCCATGAGTACTGAACAATTTAACCAAGAGATCGTTATTGTTGCCGCTAAACGCACCCCAATGGGTGGCTTTCAAGGCAGTTTGTCTGGCGTAACGTCTCCGAGCTTAGCGGCCACCGCCATCAAAGCCCTGTTAGCCGATACCCAAGTTGCGCATGATAAGGTCGATGAAGTGTTAATGGGCTGCGTATTGCCTGCGGGTCTGGGCCAAGCGCCAGCGCGTCAAGCGACTTTAGGTGCCGGTTTACCCCTGTCTGTGGGTGCCACGACCGTAAACAAAGTCTGTGGCTCTGGGATGAAAACCGTGATGCTTGCCCACGATTTACTTAAAGCAGGGAGTACTAAGTTGGTGGTTGCTGGCGGCATGGAAAGCATGAGCCAAGCTCCTTACTTGCTAGATAAAGCCCGCTCTGGCATGCGTATGGGCCATGGCAAGGTTTTAGATCATATGTTCCTCGACGGTTTAGAAGATGCCTACACTGGCGGAGCCATGGGCACATTCGCCCAGAAAACCGCCGATGAATACGGCTTAACCCGCGAGCAAATGGACGCCTTCGCCCTAAGCTCACTGGAAAAAGCCAACGCGGCCATTAATTCTGGCGCCTTCAAGGCGGAGATTGTGCCTGTCACGGTAAGCGATCGCCGTGGTGATGTGACTATCGATACCGATGAGCAACCAGGCAATGCCCGCCCTGAAAAAATCCCCGCACTGCGCCCCGCCTTTGCCAAAGACGGCACTATTACGGCGGCAAACTCAAGCTCGATTTCCGATGGTGCGGCGGCGCTGATGTTAACCACGCGCGCCAATGCCGAGCAGTTAGGCTTAACAGTGCTTGCTACCATCAAGGGCCACACAACCCATGCCCAGGAGCCATCACTCTTTACCACGGCGCCCGTTGGCGCTATGGCAAAACTGCTGAGCAATGTGGGCTGGTCTAAGGATGAGGTTGATCTGTTCGAAATCAACGAAGCCTTTGCCATGGTGACTATGCTGGCGGTTTCTGAATTAGGTTTAGATATGGCCAAAGTGAACGTGAACGGTGGCGCCTGCGCCTTAGGTCATCCTATCGGTTGCTCGGGTGCACGTTTGCTGGTGACCTTAATCCATGCACTTAAAGCCCGTGGGCTTAAGCGCGGCGTAGCCTCACTCTGTATCGGTGGCGGTGAAGCGACTGCTATGGCTATCGAAGTTTAATCAAAGGCTTAATTGCGAATAACTGCTAAATCAACAAGACCAAGACTGAGCTGGCAAGGGCAAACATCCCGCTGAGGATAAACATAATATCGCACCGCCAGCTCGACCCTAAACAAGGAAAAGGATTGCAACATGACCACACAAGTTAAGCATTACATTGATGGCGAATTCATCACAGGCACAGGTACATCACAAATCGTGGTGACCAATCCCGCTAATAACGAGTCAATCGCCCTTATCAACAGCGCTACGGCCGATGAAGTGCACGCGGCCATTGCCAGTGCCAAGGCGGCTTTTAAGACGTGGAAAGAAGTGCCCGTGTCTGAGCGTGCCCGTGTCATGTTGCGCTACCAACACTTACTTAAAGAACACCACGACGAACTAGCGACTATTCTTGCCAAAGAAACTGGCAAAACCTTTGAAGATGCCAAGGGTGATGTATGGCGTGGAATTGAAGTGGCGGAACATGCCTGCAACATTGCCTCATTATTGATGGGCGAAACCGTTGAGAACGTCGCGCGTTCAATCGATACCTACAGTTACACTCAGCCTCTGGGTGTATGTGCGGGTATCACGCCGTTTAACTTCCCGGCGATGATCCCACTGTGGATGTTCCCACTGGCGATTGCCTGCGGTAACACTTTTATCCTTAAGCCATCTGAGCAAGACCCAATGACGCCGCAGCGCTTAGTTGAGCTGTTTGTCGAAGCGGGCGCGCCAAAGGGCGTATTACAACTGGTGCATGGTGATAAAACCGCGGTCGATATCCTGCTGGCCGATCCTGCGGTGAAAGCCATTTCCTTCGTCGGCTCTGTGGCAGTCGGTCAATACATCTACAAAACTGGTACCGATAACTTAAAACGCGTGCAAGCCTTTGCTGGGGCGAAAAACCACTGCGTGATCATGCCTGATGCGAATAAGCAGCAAGTGATCAACAACCTAGTTGGCGCATCAGTTGGCGCAGCGGGTCAACGCTGTATGGCGATTTCGGTCGCGGTATTTGTCGGCGCGGCCAAAGAGTGGATCCCAGAGCTCAAAGAAGCGCTGGCGAAGGTTCGCCCAGGTTTATGGGACGATAAAGAAGCCGGTTACGGCCCGCTGATAAGCCCTGCCGCTAAAGCGCGCGTGCTCAAACTTATTGCCCAAGGTAAGAAAGAAGGTGCTGAGTGTTTGCTCGATGGCAGCGACTTTAGCGTGGCAGGTTTTGAGTCGGGTAACTGGGTCGGGCCAACCATGTTCACTAAGGTCACGACCGATATGAGCATCTACAAAGAAGAAATCTTTGGACCTGTACTCTGCTGTATGGAGTCCGATTCATTAGAAGATGCCATCGAACTGGTTAACGCCAGTCCCTACGGCAATGGTACCTCTATCTTTACCGCAAGCGGCGCCGCCGCCCGTAAATATCAACACGAAATCGAAGTTGGCCAAGTCGGCATTAACGTGCCAATCCCTGTGCCATTACCTTTCTTCTCATTCACGGGTTGGAAGGGCAGTTTCTACGGCGACCAACACGCTTACGGTAAGCAAGCGGTACGTTTCTACACTGAAACTAAGACCATTACTTCCCGCTGGTTCGAGTCGGACATTGCCGTGGCCGCAGGTCCAAATATGAGCATTAACTTGCGCTAAGCGGTTTTAAGAACAGTTTCAACGCATTGTGAAACAGCAGGTTTTTCAGTCTAAACGTGGCGCCAGTTGGCGCCCATTGATGATAAGCCTGCCGATAAATTCACTGTGTATTACGCAAAAGATATTGACGAAAGAAATGGCCAAAGAGTCATAGGAGAGCCAAATGGATTTTAATTTCAACGAAGACCAACGCCAATTTGCCGATCTGGCCCGCCAGTTCGCGGCGGATGAACTCGCCCCCTTCGCCGCCAAATGGGACGAAGAACATCATTTCCCTAAGGATGTGATCCAAAAAGCCGGTGAGCTGGGTTTCTGCTCCCTGTATTCCCCCGAATCGGAAGGTGGCATGGGCCTGTCGCGTTTAGATGCCTCGATTATTTTCGAAGAGCTATCGAAAGGTTGTACAGCCACAACAGCCATGCTGACGATTCACAATATGGCCACTTGGATGGTTACCACTTGGGGCACAGATACTCTGCGTCAAGCTTGGTCTGAGCCTTTGACCACGGGCCAAATGCTGGCGTCTTACTGCTTAACTGAACCAGGTGCGGGCTCTGATGCGGCATCACTGCAAACCAAAGCGGTGCGTGAGGGTGATGAATATGTGGTATCTGGCTCTAAGATGTTTATCTCGGGCGCAGGTTCAACTGAGCTTTTAGTCGTAATGTGCCGCACTGGCCAAGCCGGGCCAAAGGGTATTTCGGCCATTGCCATTCCTGCCGACAGTGAAGGCATTATCTATGGCAAGGCCGAAGACAAGATGGGCTGGAACGCGCAGCCGACGCGTTTAGTCACCTTCGATAACGTGCGTGTACCCGTTGCGAACCTGCTCGGCGAAGAAGGCCAAGGCTTTACCTTTGCGATGAAAGGCTTAGATGGTGGCCGTATCAATATCGCCACTTGCTCTGTCGGTACGGCGCAGGCGGCTCTTGAGCGTGCGACTCAGTACATGAACGAGCGTCAGCAATTTGGTAAGCCGCTGGCAGCCTTCCAAGCCCTGCAATTTAAGCTTGCCGATATGGCGACCGAATTAGTGGCCGCGCGGCAAATGGTGCGTCTGGCCGCCTTTAAACTCGACAGTGGCGACCCTGAAGCCACCGCCTATTGCGCGATGGCGAAGCGTTTTGCCACCGATGTGGGCTTCCAAGTTTGTGATGCCGCGCTGCAAATTCATGGCGGATATGGTTATATCAGGGAGTACCCCTTAGAGCGTCACTTCCGTGATGTTCGTGTACACCAGATTTTAGAGGGCACTAACGAGATTATGCGCCTCATTATCGCCCGTCGTTTACTCGACGAAAATGCCGGACAAATCCTCTAAGCTGCCCAGATGGGACTGTAGGATTTGGCGATAACAGATTGGAAATATAAGGGAGCCGAAACAGATGGAATATTTAGTTGAGCGTATCGAAGGCCACACGGCCATTCTGACGATGAACAATCCGCCGGCCAACACTTGGACCGCCCAGAGTTTGCAGGCGCTCAAGGCCAAAGTGCTGGAGCTTAATGCCAATAAGGACATTTATGCGCTGGTGTTAACTGGCGAGGGCAACAAGTTTTTCTCCGCCGGCGCCGATTTAAAACTCTTTAGCGACGGTGATAAGGGCAATGCGGCGAGCATGGCAAAACACTTTGGCGAGGCATTTGAAACCTTAAGCCAGTTCCGCGGCGTGTCGATTGCCGCCATTAACGGTTATGCCATGGGCGGTGGCTTAGAAGTCGCGCTGGCCTGTGATATTCGTATCGCCGAAACCCAAGCCGTGATGGCACTGCCTGAGGCCACCGTTGGCCTGCTGCCCTGTGCGGGCGGTACCCAAAACCTGACCGCTTTAGTGGGCGAAGGTTGGGCGAAGCGGATGATCCTCTGCGGTGAGCGGGTGAATGCCGCCCAAGCGCTGAATTTGCGTTTAGTCGAGGAAGTGGTCGAAACGGGTGAAGCCTTAAATGCGGCGATTGCACTGGCCGCTAAAGTGGCGAATCAGAGCCCAAGCAGCGTCACCGCCTGTAAGAAGCTTATCCAAGCTGGGCGTCATATGCCGCGCAGCCAAGCTTTACCGATAGAGCGTGAACTGTTTGTCGGATTGTTCGATACTGAAGATCAGGCCGAAGGCGTGAACGCGTTTTTGGAAAAACGTAAAGCTGATTGGAAGAACCGCTAATGACACATTTAGTAGATAAGGCTGCACACACGTCCACCACACAAAATGTGGTTTTTCAAACCTTAGCCACCGCCTCGGGTACATTAGTTGGGGTGGTGACGCTCAATGTTGAAAAAGCCCTCAACGCCTTGGATCTCGATATGGTTCGAGCCATGACGGTGCAGCTCAATTTGTGGAAAAAAGATCCGTTAATCGCCTGTGTGGTACTCGATGGCAGCGGAGAAAAGGCGTTTTGTGCGGGTGGCGATGTGCGGGCGTTATATCACGCATCTGTTGCTGCTAAGGGACAAGTGACTGAGGTCGCTAAAGTCTTCTTCGAAGAAGAATATCGTCTCGATTATCTACTGCATACCTATGGTAAACCTGTGCTGGTATGGGGCGATGGTATAGTGATGGGTGGCGGTCTGGGCCTGATGGCGGGCGCGAGTCATAGAGTCGTGACTGAAACCTCCCGTATCGCCATGCCTGAAGTCACCATCGGGCTTTATCCCGATGTGGGCGGCAGCTATTTCCTCAACCGCATGCCGGGCAAAATGGGGCTGTTTTTAGGGCTAACGGCCTATCAAATGAACGCCGCCGATGCCTGTTACGTTGGCCTTGCCGATCATTATCTAAATCGTGACGACAAAGAACTGATGTTCGATGCCATGGCGACCCTAGACTGGAGCGACACGCCAGCGCTGAACCATCAACGACTCGACTCGATGATCAACGAGCTGTCGAACCAAGTGGACATCCCTAAGGGCGATAGTTTACTGGCCGAGAGCCAAGAGATGATCGACCGACTGATGGCGGGCAGTTTGACGGATATCGTCAGCCGTATGTCAACCTTAAGCACCGAAGAAGCCTGGTTAAATAAAGCCTGTGCGACTATGCTCGCGGGCAGTCCTATCAGTTGGCATTTGGCCTATATCCAAACGCAACTCGGCACCAAACTCAGCCTAGCACAATGTTTTAAATGGGAATTAACCGTCAGCGTTAACACCTGCGCTAAGGGGGATTTCTGTGAAGGCGTACGGGCACTGCTGATTGATAAAGACAGACAGCCAAAATGGCAATTTGCCGATGTGCAATCCGTGCCAAATAGCGTTATCGAGGACATTTTGACCTCACCTTGGGGAGAAGAACATCCCTTAAGCCAATTAAGCTAAGCCAATCGATGGCAGGCAAAACGAGCGCTTTGCCTGCCATTTTTGTCTGGAATAACAACTATCTGGAATAATAAAGACACCAGAACACAGGAGTGATGGCATGAGTACAGTAGCATTTATCGGTTTAGGTAATATGGGCGGCCCAATGGCGGCCAATTTATTAAAAGCGGGCATGACGGTACGTGTCTTCGACTTAGTACCAGCCGCCATGCAAGCCTTGGCCGACCAAGGCGCCTTAGTGTCGAGCACGGCATGCGGCGCAGCGGCAGGGGCCAATGTGGTGATCACTATGCTGCCCGCGGGCAAGCATGTTAGAAACTTATACTTAGGCAATGGTAGCGAGAAAGGCCTACTCGACGTAGTCGCTGGCGATACCTTGCTGATTGATTGCTCGACCATTGATGCCCAAAGCGCCCAATTGGTGGCGGCCGAAGCGGCTAAGAGTGGTATCGAATTTATCGATGCGCCAGTTTCGGGTGGTACCGCGGGCGCGGCGGCAGGCACCTTGACCTTTATCTGTGGTGGCTCGGATATCGCCTTTGAGCGGGCACAACCTGTACTTAACGCTATGGGCAAGAATATCTTCCACGCGGGCGGCGCAGGAGCTGGGCAGATCGCTAAAATCTGCAACAACATGCTGTTATCTGTGTTGATGGTGGGTACTTCTGAGGCATTGCAAATGGGGATTGACCATGGTCTCGACCCTAAAGTGCTGTCGGATATTATGAAGGTCAGCAGCGGCGGTAACTGGACGTTAGAGAAGTACAATCCTTGCCCGGGCGTAATGGAGAATGTGCCTTCTTCTAAGGGCTATCAGGACGGCTTTATGGTAGATTTGATGGTTAAAGATCTCGGCCTTTCTCAAGAAGCTGCATTATTGAGCAATTCGAGTACACCCATGGGCTCACTCGCGCGCAGCTTGTATGTGAATCATGCAAGACAAGGCAATGGTCGTCGAGACTTCTCCAGTATTTTTGAACAATTTGCACCACTTAAAAAATAGATAAACAAGGGATAACCAGATGGATTTAAAAGATAAGGTTGTCGTCATCACTGGCGGCGCGGGTGGTTTAGGCTTAGCAATGGCGCACAATTTTGCGCAGGCGGGCGCTAAGTTAGCGCTGATCGATGTTGATCAAGAAAAACTCGAGCGCGCCTGTGCCGATTTAGGCTCAGCCACCGAAGTCCAAGGTTATGCGTTAGATATTACCGACGAAGAAGATGTGGTCGCAGGTTTTGCTTACATATTGGAAGATTTCGGCAAAATCAACGTATTAGTGAATAACGCCGGCATCCTACGCGATGGCATGTTAGTTAAAGCTAAAGACGGCAAAGTGACTGACCGTATGTCATTCGACCAATTCCAATCGGTGATCAATGTTAACCTCACTGGCACCTTCCTCTGTGGCCGTGAGGCGGCTGCGGCGATGATCGAATCGGGTCAAGCTGGGGTGATTGTCAACATTTCTAGCCTCGCCAAAGCGGGTAACGTAGGCCAATCTAACTACGCGGCCTCTAAAGCGGGTGTGGCGGCCATGTCTGTGGGTTGGGCAAAAGAGTTAGCCCGTTACAATATCCGTAGCGCAGCGGTAGCCCCTGGGGTGATTGCAACTGAAATGACGGCAGCGATGAAGCCAGAAGCGCTTGAGCGTTTAGAGAAGCTTGTGCCCGTTGGTCGTTTAGGCCAAGCGGAGGAGATAGCCTCTACCGTACGCTTTATCATTGAAAACGATTATGTAAATGGTCGTGTCTTTGAAGTGGATGGCGGTATCCGTCTGTAATATAGTATCTTATTGATATTAAAGAAAACCGAGCATTTGCTCGGTTTTTTATTGGGTAAAGATAAGCGTATTAAAAGCGATTTTAGCTCAGGGAATTGGTGGAACGGAGTTGACATTTACTGGCTATCCTTCAACAATCGCACTCCACTTTTTTTACATAACTTTACAAATAGGGTTGACATTATAGTGATGGAGTTGATTATCTGAATGTCATGGCAGGATAAGGCCCTTTGGCTTGAAAAAATCACTAAGCGCATGATGTTAATCGTCGGTGTCTTAGGTGTCATAGTGATCTACGGCGGCTTCTTCTTTCTTCTCTTCACAGGTCGTTCGGTCGAGGTGATCCCGTGGTTTTTTCTACTGTCACCTTGGATTTGTATTTACTTTGGTCTCACGCGAGTGCAGCAGGCCAATGTCATCAAGTGGTTTATTAAAAAAGTAAAAAAATAAGCCCGCAAAGGGCAGTGGCATATTTCGGTTTGTTTAGTTGGCAAACTTGGGGAATACAATGGGGTTAGGACGCTATTTACCGTATCTGCTGAGTGCAGTTTTGCTGCTGGGCGGGTGTGAGCGTACGGATACACACGATTTACCCGCCAAGGAAAATGGCGATATTAAAGTGGCACCCTATGGCAGCTGGCAATCACCCTTGTCTGCGGCCGAGGTGTTTGAACAGGCCGATGATATTGCCGAGTTGCAAAGTGTTGGCGACGCAATTTATTTTGCCGAGTCCAGTGGCAGCGCACAGGGCAAAGTTGGCATTAAACGCCTCGATGGCCTTGGCAAAGTGACCGAAGTGGTTCCCCCCGATTTTAATGTCAGATCTACCGTGCATGAGTATGGCGGTGCTGCATTCTTAGGCATAGGTCAGAGCTTGTTTGCCACTAAATTGCAGGATCAGCTGTTTTACCGTTTCGCCCCGAATCAGCCACCATTGCCGTTAACCCCCAATGGCACCCGCCATGCCGATTGTGTGGCGTATCCCAAGGGCTCACGGATTATTTGTGTGCGTGAAGACCACCGTCAGGGCGGCGAACCTAAAGCCAGCCTAGTGACCATCAATCTTAACTTTGCCGGTGAAGGCGATACCTTTGTCACTGGTCATGACTTTATCTCTTCCCCCACAATTTCCCCCGATAACACGCAATTAGCGTGGATCTCTTGGGAACATCCCTATATGCCTTGGGATAACAGTGTGCTTTGGCTTGGGGATCTTGACCGTAAGGGTCAGTTAAAAAATATTCGTCAGGTGAATACGCCCAAGGATTCTTCGGTGACTCAGCCCTTATTCGGCCCCGACGGCAACTTATATGTGGTGTCCGATCTCAGTAACTGGTGGAACATCTACCGCGTGACGCCACAACAAACTTTAGTGCCAGTGCTGAGTAAAAATGCCGAGTTTGCCGTGCCCGATTGGCGCTTAGGCAATCATAACTACGCCTTCGAAAATGCCTCGACCTTGATAGCCAGCTATGTCGAAGGTAATCGAGCGGCATTGCTGCGTATGCACTTAGATACGGGGTTAACCGAATCCCTTGCCGTTGATTTTGCAGAGATTACTCAGGTGGTGAAGGGCGAAGATGGGGTTTATTTTATCGGCGCTAAGGCGACGCCAGAGAAGGGCATTTATCGAGTTGTCGGCCGTGGTACTGAGTTAGTTTATGCCCCTGCGCTGCCGAATCTTGACCCGAATTACGTGTCGCGGGCGAAAAATATCGCCTTCGCGACGGGTAAAAATCAGCAAGCCTATGGTTATTTTTATGGTCCGGTGAATCCCAATTACATCGCGCCCCACGACACCAGGCCGCCGCTTATCGTGATGTTACATGGCGGGCCGACGGCGCGCGCTTCACTTGCCTATCGCAGTGAGATCCAATTCTGGACCAGTCGCGGCTTTGCCGTGTTGGATTTAAACTTCCGTGGCAGCAGTGGTTTTGGCCGCGCCTATCGCCAGAGCCTGTATGGCAAATGGGGAGAAAGCGATGTGGAAGATGCGGTCAATGCGGCCAAGTATTTAGTGGCTAAGGGCTGGGTCGATGCGAATAAATTGGCGATCCGTGGGATTAGTGCTGGTGGCTTAACCGTCATGTCCTCCTTGGCGTTTTATGATGTGTTTCAAGCGGGGGTGAGTTATGAGGGGATCAGCGATTTTGAGCAGCTCGCTAAGGGCACACATAAGTTTGAATCTGGCTATTTAGATCAGCTTATCGGACCCTATCCCGAGATGAAGCAACGCTATCGCGAGTTATCACCACTCAATCACTTAGATGGCTTGAATGAACCCTTGCTGATTTTCCAAGGCTTGAGAAACAAGATTGTACCAACGGCGCAGTCGCGACAAATTTATGAGGCACTGAAGGCCAAAGGCGTGCCGACAGCCTATATCGACTATGGTGATGATTCCGACGAGGGGCGAACACCTGAGCATAAAGCCGCCGGCTTAGAAACCGAGTTAGCCTTTTATGGCAAAGTGTTTCACTTTACCCCTGCGGGTAAATTACCCACATTAGCCCTCGATAATGTGATGGCGCTGAAGCATTAAAGCCTTGCTGATAACGCCTCAGAATTCGCGATAACCCCATAAAAAAACCTGCATCCAAGCAGGCTTTTTTATGGCTGCGTGTTAATGCAGATGATTAAGCATTTAGTGCTGGTGATTAAGGCTATCAATAATCGCGCAGTGGGGCTGCTCACCGCCTTGGCACTCGCTGACCATTTGCTGTAACTGGCTGCGAAGATTTTGCAATTTACCAATTTGCTCCTCGACATAGGCCAAATGGTTACGGGTGAGTTGCTTCACATCTTCGGCATTGCGGCTATCGTTATTGCGAAGGCCAAGCAGGAGTTTGCAATCCTCGAGGCTAAAACCTAAGTCGCGGCACTGGTGCACAAATTTCAGCGATTCGATATCCCGATGGCGATACACCCTGTATCCCGCCTCGTTACGCTCGCCGCAGACAAGGCCGATATCGTGGTAATAGCGTATGCTTTTGACGCTTAATCCTGTGTGTTTCGCGACTTCACCAATTTTCATACTGACCTCGGTTTTTATCTGTTCTAAAGACTCATGCAGACAAGTGTGATACTTGCCACAAAAACACCCTTGACTCTCCCGTGATGGGAGACTTTATCTTAATCCTATAGCAGTTAAGTTCAAGTGAGGGATCTTCCATGTCGCAGATAAAACTCTATGTTGCCACCATGAATTGTGCAGGCTGTGTGGCCAAAATTGAAAAGGCCTTTGCGGCCGAGCCGAATGTGAGTGCCCGTATCAATCTCGCCGATAAACAAGTGACTGTGGATGGCAAGATGAGCAGCGATACGGCGCTGGCAGTGATGGATAAGGCGGGTTATCCCGCCCAGTTGATTGTGGACGCAAAGGCGGCCGCAGAGGAAAAACGGGTCGAAGATGCGGCTGAGTATCGCCTGCGGATGCGTCAGGCCATCGCCGCGCTCGCTGTCGGTATCCCTATGATGTTATGGGGATTACTGGGTGGCGAAATGATGATTAATAGCCCTAGCATGCAGCTTGGCTGGGGCATTATGGGCTTAGTCACCTTAGCACTTTTAGTCGGTACAGGGCGCCATTTCTATCAGGGAATGTGGCGCGCGCTTAAAGCCAAAACCACCAATATGGACACCTTAATCGTGTTAGGCACCAGTACGGCATGGCTCTATTCCATGCTGGTGGTGCTTATCCCGAGTGCGTTTCCCATGGACGCTCGCCACGTGTACTTTGAGGCGAGCGTGATGATTTTAGGCTTGATTAACTTAGGCCACGCCCTAGAACTCAAAGCTCGGGGCAAGACCAGCGAAGCGGTGCAGCGCTTGCTCGGCCTGCAATCTTCTACCGCGATTCGTATTGGCGACAATGGCGATGAAGAGGTGGAAATCGACCAGCTCAAACTGGGGGATAAACTCAGACTTCGCCCCGGCGACAGGGTCGCACTCGATGGCGTGGTAGAGTCCGGCCAGTCATTACTCGATGAGGCCATGCTGACGGGCGAACCTATTCCTGTGCCTAAGCATGTTGGCGATAATCTCAGTGCGGGAACTGTCAATGGTAACGGCAGTTTAGTCTATCGGGTGACCGCAGGGCAGCAGGATACGCGCCTTGCCAAAATCATCGCACTGGTGCAGGAGGCGCAAACCTCAAAGATGCCGATTGGTCGTCTGGCCGATAAAATTTCGGCGGTGTTTGTGCCAACAGTCGTGGTCATCGCCTTAGTCGCGGCAGCGATTTGGTATCTTGTTGGGCCAGAACCCGCGCTCAGTCATGCACTTGTGGTGCTTACCAGCGTGCTGATCATCGCCTGTCCCTGCGCCTTAGGCTTAGCGACACCTATGTCTATCATGGTGTCCGTTGGCCGCGCTGCTCAAATGGGCGTCTTGGTAAAAAATGGTGAAGCACTGCAAAGCGCCAGCAAGGTCGATTGTGTGGTGTTGGATAAAACCGGCACAGTGACTCAGGGTAAACCCCAAGTGACCGATATCCATTGGATTGAGGCTAATGACCAAGCACTCAGTGATGAAGACAAGCGTGCACTGCTTGGCGCTATCGCCAGTCTTGAGCAGCATTCAGAGCATCCGCTAGCCAGCGCAATGGTCAGCTATGTTAAGCAGGCCTCTATTCCCTTGCCTGCAACCGAGATTTTTACCAATCATCAAGGTAAAGGCATCGAAGGACGAGTCGATGGCGCCGACTTTTTAGTGGGTAATCAAGCCTTAATGGCGGCATTTGATGTGCAGTCAGGGGAGGGCGTGACAGGCAGCCACTCAGGCTTTGCGGTAGAAGCCGCCGCGCAATTTGCCAAACAGGGCAAGACGGCGATTTATGTCGCCAAGGCGGGCAAGTTAGTGGCCACTATCGCCATTGCCGATCCGATCAAGGCCGATGCTAAGGACGCGATCAGCGCCATCCGTTCACAGGGGATTCGCGTAGTGCTGCTGACCGGCGATAATCCGCAAACGGCGCAGGCGGTGGCAGCACAAGTGGGGATAGATGAAGTGATTGCGGGCGTGTTACCCGAGCAAAAGCAGCAGCATATTAAAGCCTTACAACAGCAAGGCCATGTGGTTGCCATGGTGGGGGACGGTATCAACGATGCGCCCGCCTTGATGAGCGCCGATGTGGGGATCGCCATGGGATCGGGCACTGAGGTGGCGATCGAAAGCGCGGATATGACTCTGCTGTCCCATCAGCTGGTAGTGATTGCTAACTTATTGGCACTTTCCCGAGCGACCATTCGCAATATTAAACAGAACTTGTTTGGGGCCTTTATCTACAACAGTTTAGGTATTCCAGTGGCGGCGGGCGTCTTGTATCCGCTCACGGGTATGCTGTTAAGCCCTGTGATTGCTGGGGCGGCGATGGCGCTATCTTCCCTAACTGTGGTCACCAATGCGAATCGGTTAAGACAGCAAAAGTTATAACGCTTGCGCTCGCATGAGTGATAACACTTTGCTTCGTTAAATCGTGGGGCAGTGAGTAAGCACTCCCGATACAGCCCGTATTTTGCGGGCTGTATTGCTTAAACATAAATCTACACTTCAGCCTACACACCTGTACAAACCTTACATGTCTCTCACATCTAAATAGCTAATCACTATGCGGATTCATCCTGCTGTCATCCAATTCTATTAGCTTGAATCATTCGGTAAAAATGTTGCTGAAATAAGCCGTTAGCTTAGATTCATATCAGCACTTAAATAAGCCTTCTAGCCCGTTATTTTGCTTGACGATTCGCGGCTAAGTAGGCCTTTTTAGTTGATAATTTAGCCCAAACTGCTATAGTGCCAAGTTTATTTTTACCCCCTCAGGTTAGACAGCTTGGCTTTTGCAAATAGGTTTATACTTAGTTGCCTTGCCAGACGTCCGGCCAACCTAACTCGATTTGGAAGTTCATTTTGATCACTACAGCGAATATCACCATGCAGTTTGGCTCTAAGCCACTGTTTGAAAACATCTCAGTTAAATTCGGCGGCGGTAACCGTTACGGTCTTATCGGTGCGAACGGCTGCGGTAAATCAACCTTCATGAAGATCCTTTGCGGTGATCTAGAGCCGAGCAGCGGTAACGTATCCTTAGACGTCAACGAGCGTCTGGGTAAGTTAAGCCAGAACCAATTCGGTTATGAGGAATTTACCCTCATCGACACAGTGATCATGGGCCACCGTGAACTGTGGAAGGTGAAGCAAGAGCGTGACCGTATTTATTCGCTGCCAGAAATGAGCGAAGAAGACGGCATTGCCGTGGCAAACCTTGAGATGGAATTTGCCGAAATGGACGGTTATACCGCCGAATCTCGCGCGGGTGAACTCTTGCTCGGTGTCGGTATTGGTATCGAAAGCCATTTCGGTCTGATGTCTGAAATCGCTCCAGGTTTAAAACTGCGGGTGTTATTGGCGCAGGCGCTGTTCTCTGACCCAGACGTACTGCTGCTCGACGAACCTACCAACAACTTGGACATCGACACTATCCGCTGGTTACAGGACGTACTGAACCAACGCGACAGCACCATGATCATCATTTCGCACGACCGTTACTTCTTAAACTCAGTCTGTACCCATATGGCAGACTTAGACTACGGTGAACTGCGCGTTTACCCAGGTAACTACGACGAATACATGCAAGCGGCCTCTCAGGCCCGTGAGCGTCTGCTGGCCGACAACGCCAAGAAGAAAGCGCAAATCTCTGAGCTGCAAACCTTCGTGGCGCGCTTCTCTGCAAACGCTTCTAAGGCAAAACAAGCAACTTCGCGCGCACGTCAAATCGATAAGATCAAGCTGGAAGAAGTTAAAGCCTCTAGCCGTGTTAACCCATTCATTCGTTTCGATCAGGAAAAGAAACTGTTCCGTAACGCATTAGTGGTTGAAAACTTAGCCAAAGGTTACGACACGCCGCTGTTTAAAGACTTAAACCTTATCGTCGAAGTGGGTGAGCGTATCGCCATCCTCGGTGAGAACGGTGTGGGTAAAACCACACTACTGCGTACCTTAATCCATGATATTCCACAGGATGAAGGTCTGATCCAGTGGTCTGAAAACAGCAACATCGGCTACTACGCGCAGGACCATGAGTCAGATTTCGAAAACGACATGACCCTCTTCGAGTGGATGAGCCAATGGCGAAAACCAGAGGACGACGACCAAGCGGTACGCGGTATTTTAGGCCGTATGCTGTTTAGCGCCGACGACATCAAAAAGTCAGTCAAAGTGCTGTCGGGTGGTGAAAAGGGTCGTATGTTATTTGGTAAGCTCATCATGCAAAAGCCAAATATCCTGATGCTCGACGAACCAACCAACCACATGGATATGGAATCGATCGAATCATTAAACAACGCGCTGGAAAAATACGAAGGCACATTACTGTTCGTGAGCCACGACCGCGCATTCGTATCGTCACTGGCCAACCGTATCCTTGAAATCACTCCGAACGGCGTGAATGACTTCAAGGGCACCTACGATGAGTTCCTTGTGAGCAAGGGCATTGAAGGCTAATTAATTGTTTTAAATAGCCTTAAGTGATCAGATAAAAACGCCGCTTATTAGCGGCGTTTTTATTGCTGAGGTTTGAATTGTGCGCTTAACTTTGCGTTTAACTTCACCTTTAACTATGGGCTTAACTGTACGTTTAAGTTGGGCAATCCTTTAAGGTCTTGCTGGCCGAGTGGCGCTGGCTTAAGTAGCCCTGTGCCATGCCCGCCAACATAATCAGCGATACCCCCAGCATTTGCTGCGTTGTGAGCGCCTCATCAAATAACCACCAAGCGAGTGCGACCACCACCACAGGTTCGACGTAGGAGAGGGTGCCATAGGTGACCGAAGGCAGTTGTGCGAGGGCTTTTACCGCAAACAGAATGGCTAAAAAGCCCGGAAAGAAGCCAATCGCCAGCAGCCAAGCAAATTGATCCAGACTCGGTACTAAGGGTGTCGTTAACACTAAGGGCAGTAAACAGAGGGCGCCGACACTGAGCTGGACTAAGGTGCTTTGATAGGGCGAGGCGGCGCTCGGTTTACGGTTGATTAAGATAAAGCCGCAATAGGTGAGCAATGCGAGCAGGGCATAAAAATATCCCATAATTTCATTGTTATAGAGTGACTGACTCGAGGTCACGGGCAGCATCAACATAAAGCCTAGCAAGGCGAGCACTACAGTGGCGATGCTAGAGCGCTTAAGCCTTTCGTGAAACACAAAATGGGCAAAGAGTGACGCCAGCACAGGGGCGAGATAGATAATCATGATCACCGTTGCCATTTGGGTATATTCAATGGCCTCGATATAAAAAGCCATAAATCCCGCCAACATAGCGCCATTGACCAAGGTGCGCTTACTCGGTTTGTGGCGAATTTGCCGTCCCTTACCCGTTAACAGCATATAGGCCATTAAAAACAGCGCGCCGAGTAGCAGGCGGTAAAAGGTAATATGTTCGGCGGGCAGGGCGGCAAAACGGGCGAATACGCCAATGGTGCCCATTAGGCTCGCGGCCAGCAGGGCAAGCACTATGGCCAGTGCGGGTGGCGGTGTCATGTATCACCTTTAATGCAAATAATTCAACGACGAAGGAAGCTGAGTTTGCCTTAAAAATGCCGCCTAGGCGAGCGCTATTGCGAACGCCGTGTTGGTGTGGTGTCGCAAAGATGCTGACCGCCCCACACCAGCAGAGATTGATGAGTTGACTGCGCTAGCAAGCCATCAATCCTCTGCTACACAATGGATTTGCGCGAGCGAAAATGATTCAAGGGATCTTGGCAATAACTGGCCTTAACCTGCTGCAACATTTGATAATTTTGCCCAAAGTAGCGTGCGGTAGGGATGGTATTGTCCTTAAAGCTGATAAAGGCGCCTGAGCTATTGGCAATGCTGGCATCGCGGCAGGTGTCTATCCAGTCGAGCGCCTTATTCACTCGCGGATACACAGAGTTAACCTGCATTAAGGCTTGCTCTTGGAGTTCGCTATTCCACCATGCTTGATACTGAATAATGTAGGCCTGCTCCTTGTAAGGGAAGGCGCTCTGGCTTTTTTGTACCTCACCAAGCGTGCGATAAAAATCGCCGGCAATGGCACTTAGGGTGACATAGGTAAACAAGCCTAATTGCCGATTGCCATCAATCAGTTGAGATGTGGTGAGGCTGTCGATAAGCGCGATGTGCCCCTGTTTTAGCCCCTGTTCATGGGCCAAGCGCGATGTCACCCTATGGGGCGCGGGCTTGAGCAAATCCTGCGAATGTTGGCGCTGATTTTTATACAGCTGTATACCCGTATCATTAATCAATTCGGCCATTCTATGGTTTAAGACGGGTTGTAAATCCCGAATCGCCTCACGGTTCCAGCTCTCCATCAATTCATCGCCATAGGATTGGCTTAATCCACCCATGGCCGCCATTTGCACTCTTTTGGGTTTTAAGCCGACCTCACTAAACTGGGTCTTGATAAAGTGCGCAAGGCTCGCAGGATTACCCTCCCAATAGCCGTACATAATGCAGTTATGTTTGGCCTCTTGAGGATCCTGCACGCCAGTGTTTAATGGCGGTTTTACCCCTGGCAAAACGGTGGGTTTGGCTTGGATTTTAAGATTGGTGCCCAGCAAACAAGGCAGATTATCGGCCAAAATAATCTGCTCCCAACGCTCCAATAATCTTAGGGTCGGGGTGGTTTCTCGTAGCTGTTGGCTATCCTGTTGATACGGGTTCCATTCCAGTTCAAATTTCAGCAGGCTTGGGGGCAGGGCAAAAGTTTGAATAAAAAAACGGGTTACAATACCGTAGCTTAAACCGCCTCCGCCCTTGAGCGCCCAGAGGAGTTCGGGCTTATTGGCCGCCGACACCACTTGGGTTTCACCTATGCCCAACACGATTTCTGCCTGCATTAAGCTTTCGCAGCACATGCCGTATTTTCGACACCAAGGTCCCCAGCCGCCGCCCATAATAAAGCCCGCTAAGGCATGGGAGGCGCTGGTGCTGTGGGGCAGCATTAGGCCCTTTTGTGCCAGATAACTGGTTAAGGCTTGCATAGTGCAACCTGGCCCAACGGCGACAATGCCGCTGATGGGGTCGAGTTCGATGCTGTTCATCAAGGAGAGGTCGATCACTATGCTATTGGTCTCGCCACTTTCCCCTTCGTGATCATGGCCGCTGGAACGCACACTAATAGCTAAGTGATAATCGACCGCCGTCTTGTAGACCAGTTTGACCTCTTGGCTGGTGTGGCATTTGATGATGGCGAGGGGCCTTTTTTGCAAGCGGCGATTAAACAGTTGGCAGGCGTTTTCGTAGGCCAGCATCTGTTGTCCCGTGCTTACCCAAAAATCCTGCTCGGCATAATACTGGCCATCGGTAATAATATTCTCACTGGCAATATGGCTGCGCACTTCGTTAATAAAGCGCATAAAATGCTTGGCTTGGCGGGTGACCACATTTTCACTGATACGGATCTCGGCCGTTAATCGGTTCGAAGTCGATTGGCTGATAAAGCAATCAAATTCCAGCTCATTGCTCAGCTGTAAATCAATCTGTGAGCGATGGGGAGTGAGGGACTTTAAAATATCAAAGCTCAGTTTGATATCGGTACTTTCTTTGGCTTGATAGTTGGCCTTGTAAATAAAATGTGGCCAGTTATCACTGCTGGATTCAATCATATATGCGCAGCGTTCATGGGCGGGGATAATACTCGGTAGCTGCTTGTTAAAGTTATTGCTGTTTAAGTTCTGCTTACTAAAATTATATTCGGTATCATTAAAAATAATCAGCATGACTTCCTGTCTTGCTAATTGAGCTGGCATTAAGTTGATAGCCTGCTTTGAATGTTGTTTGGGATAAATATATAAGTTGCTGTCAATCAGCGCCGCTTGCTGCTGTGGATGTAAATAACAATCTAAAATTTCTGTATCTGTTAAACAGGTTTCAATCAAATTAATATTAACGATTTCTCCATCGAAATTCGCAGTAGCCTGTTTTTCGGTTTTTAATTTAGCCTCATCCGTTAAGGGCGTTGTATGCTGTTGTAAATGGATTTGACCGCCATCGATAAAACAGCTTAATTCATGGTATTGATAGGTGATGGATAATAAATGCCAATAACCATCATTTAAGCCGCCTAAGGTGGATATAGTGTCAATCTGTAATAACTGGCTGTTTACTCGAATATCGATATGCCCAAGTGGCGTTATTTGCACCATAAAGCAGGGAGTATTGGCTTGGTCGCAATATTGAAATACCGTCCCGCCCTGTTGAGTATTAACCCAAGCTTGGAAGGTAAACACATCTAGGGTCTGACTGAGAGAAAATGGTGTTAAGGAAAGTGAATTCATTGAGGCTGCTGTCTCTTGACCCTGTGCTTGAGCCACAGTGTTAGTCGAGGTATCCGAAGTGTTATGGGGTGGATTCGGCGTTTTCATGGGCAACATCCTTGTTTAATTTCATTCCCTTACGATTGCTTACGCTGCAATCACCACTGCCTAAAGTGAGGCGTTTATCCGGTCACGACCATCGGCCTTGGCGCGGTAAAGCGCGGTATCGGCGGCGCACACCATGGCGAGTGAAGTACGGAACTGGCCATTAACTTCACTGGCAATCCCTTGGCTGGCACTTACCGAGACATAATCCCTAAGCCCTTGGTCAGTAAAGCGAATATTATTAATCCCTTGCTGAATTTTTTGCGCTATGGTCAGCGCCATTTTGGCATTGTGATTAGGCAGGATCAGCGCAAACTCTTCGCCGCCGTAACGGGCCGCAAGACCGATGTCGATAGGCACAATATTGGCGATCACTTTGGCGATTTTTCTAAGGCATTCATCACCTTGGATATGACCGAACTGGTCATTAAACACCTTAAAATAATCCACATCGATAATGACTACGCTGATGGGACGCAGTTTGGCGGTGCATTCTTCCCATTGCTGTTGCAGCATTTCATCAAAATAGCGACGGTTTGCCAGTTGGGTGAGGGAGTCGGTGGCGGCCAACTTACGCAGCTTAAGGTTTTCCGCCTTATGCTGAGTTAAATCGTGCATCACCATCACAAACACGGGTTCATGGCTGGGAATATAAGAGATAGACAATTCAACATCTTTGGCCTTGCCAGAGGCGCAGATCAGCGTGGTTTCCTGCGCAGGGTGCTGCACGGGGTGACCACAATTAGTGCCTAGTTGCACATCGTGGCTCAGGAGATTGTCATAGCGCGCTTGATGATGTTCGGTCAAAAAATTGCGCCAGTCTTGGCCCTTTAAACTCGCCTGCGGGCAATCGAGCAGCTCGGCACCGCGCTGATTGCACGAACGGATAAAGCCGTTGGCATTCACTAGGATCACTGGCTCGGTTAAATGTTGAATAAAGAGTTCAATGGTCTCTAGGGAAGAATGCTCGAAAAAGTTCAGCGGTAGATCGGCAGCCTTTGCATGCTGAGTTGCGGTCAATGCAGCCTCATCGACAATGGATAAGGCGGGTTGTTGGCGTGCCAGTTTCGGTGAGTTTGTCATTGTTATCTTTCTCCGTGAACTTTAATCATCTGCGCTAGGCGCTTTTCTGAGGATGACTTTATTCTGGCGGATGAAAAGATACCTTCTGCTTACCTTCTGGTTTAACTTATTGTTTATAAATGAATAAAAAGTTAGCTTCCGAATGATTTAGGGCAATCTTCACGTCGACTTGGTGCGATTTATATCGTATGAAGGTGAATTAATGCGCAAGTTTTGTGAAAACAAATTGATGAATTGGGCTAAGTAACTTGCTTTGGAGAGTATTGGGTTATGGCTAAAAAGGAGCTAAAGAAGGAAAAAGGGACAGGGGAAGCTGTCCCTAGTAATTAGAAGCAAATGATCTTAGTCTGGGACATTGATAACTTCAGGATCTGGGCTTAATAGCATTAGAGTATTAGTACTATTTGTTAACACAAATTGAAATTTGGTTGTACCTGGAGTGTGGTCTAAGTCAACCATTTGCAGGAGTTTGCCATCACTGCTTAAGGTAATTGCATCAATAATTTGGTCAAATGGGGTTAAGAATCCTGCGCCTACAAATCTAAGACCTTTTCCTGTTTGGTCATCAAGCAGGTAAGTGATTGTACTTGCGGCTGTAACTGTAACATCGCCTGGGCATTCAGCACCTTCGGAATCGGTATAACTAAAAATAGGCTCACCGTTTTCTAGTGCGACTGTAACTTTTACATAATGAGCTTGTCCATAAGAATTTGTCATTTTTTTTCCTCTGTTTGTTAAAAATTAATATCTTTAATTCCCGATAGTAATAATTTTTCGTAAATCTCTTTGTGTTGAGATTTTTCACCCAGACAATCAATAGCTTTTGTGTATGGGATTGTATAAATTGGATCTTTATTTTTTTCAACAATATTCTCTAATAATTTCTTTGAAGCAAGGCATACTTCTCTAAAACTTTTAGAATTATTCTCATGCTCAGAAATTAACTGTGCCTTCAATATCTGGCTTTCTGCTAAAAATGCTAAGTACTTACTTTCTTGTGGGTACTTTTCTGTAAGATTAAAGTAATTCTCAATAGCACTTTCTACAAATTCATGACTCCTTTGAACATCACCTAAGTTGTGAAATGTTTGCGCTGCTGTCAAATTGAAGTTTGCCCATATTTCTAAACTTTTTGATGAGTTTTTTAAAGTTTTATCATTTTGTAGTTTAGTCTTTATGTCAATAATTTTTTGTTTTTTTAAACTATTGTCTGTTTTGTTGTCAAGCTCTTCAATTTGAAGTTCTGAATAATATTTTAATGCTCTCCATCGTTCGTTTTCAGGATCTTGAATAAGTGCTAATTCAATAGACTTTAAACCTAGTTTAGCAAACATAAGCGCATCATTTTTGTCATTTTTAAGCTTATGTAAATTGGCTGAAAATTGATAGCTAGATGTTAGTCTATGCAATAAATATGGTTGGTTTTCAATGTTTTTAATCCTTAGTTGCTCTTGAATATCATGATGAATGCTCATAGCTGTATTTACATCACCATCAGCAATTACAGCACTAGCTAACCAAGAATGAGCATTTGCGACATCTGAAATAAGTTTGATATTTTCAGGGTCTCTAGTTAGCAAGTTTTGTTTTAACCTTAATGATTTCTCAAAATACTTCCGTGCTTCAGGAAATTTCTGTTGTTTCAACGCTACTGAGCCTAGAGAATTACTCGCATATGATAATTCCATTATCGCATCCTCATTCTCAGGAGACATGCTGTACATAGTTTGGCTGTAGTTTAGATACTGTTTAAAATCCTGTTCAGTTCCAATCCAATCACTTACATCATATTTAAGCTGACCCAACCAAAAGGCGTTGGCGCCTAAGGTTTTTAGCAGGGCTAAGTTTTCGGGCTGCAATTCGAGCAGCGGTAGCATTTTTTCCTGTGCGGCGAGTAGGGCGCTGCGGGCTTCATCGATTTTATTGCGTGAATAGGCGACTTCGCCCATGGCCTCTAAGGTTTGCCCATGCTGGAAGCGGGCGTCGAAGCTTAAGTACTTCTCATCGTCTTGGCTGGAGAAATCCGTGAAATATTCCAATGCCTTATTGCTGATCCCGTCGAGTAAGTCCATTCGGCCGATACCGCGCATCTTATCGGCGAAGTCACCCACCATAAACCCGAGCAAATCTTCGGCGGCGAGGCGTTTTTGCTGGGCCAGCTTTTCGGCTTCGATACTGCGAACACTCATAATGACTGAGGTTAAGGTGAGTACGCACAGCAGGGCAACGGTGATGCGCCTCGTCCAGCGCAGCATAGTGGCGCGTTTGCTGGAGGCGGCAATAAAGTCGGTTTCCCGCTCGTCTAAGTCAAATAAGGGGTTTTGCCTGAGGCTTTGGGCCTCTTTTAAGGGTTTACCCTCGGCCAGCAAATAGGCGCTGTGTTTGGCTTCGCTGAGCCAGCGTTGGGATAAATGCAGTAGTCGGCTCTTAATGCTAAGGCTGTCGTTATGTTCGCTGCTCCACGCCGTCGCCCTTGGCCAGCGGCGCAGCAGGGCTTCGTGGGCGATGCTAAAACAGGGCTCACCATTTTGCAGATGGGACACAAATAAGCGGCTGTCAACCATAGCCTGCACTAGGGCGGTTTCAGCTGCGCTTTGTAACTGCGACCAGCGGGCGGTGCGGCTGGTGATGGATTTTTCATCCTCACGCAGGGTGACTAACAGGGATAAAATCCGTGGCAAACTGGCTTTTTCGGCCTCGGTTAAATGGGAGATGGCCTGCTCGGCATTTTTACCGATAGCGCCTTCGATACCGCCCAAGGTGCGATACACAGAGACCAATAGTTTGTCATCGTCGCTGCGTTGTAAATACAGCGCCTGCAAGGTGTATTGCAGCATAGGCAGCGCATCTGGGTTGCTGGCGGCATCGCTACAGAGCATTTCATCCAGCGGCATGGCGGTGTCGCTATCGATTTCCCAGGTTAAATTGGCGGCAACGGCCGGCAGGCGGATCATCTGCAACAGCTCGGTGCGCGTGGGCTGAGCTAAGTCAAAATGGGCGCCGCGGGCTTTGCCCGCCATCAGACTGGGGTAATTGACTAGCAGCGGATAAAAGTCGTTACGACAGGCACTTAGAATCAATACCGCATGGGAAGTGGCAAGTCGCTCTAACAGCTCGATAAAGGCGCTGCGCTCGGCGTCGCTAAACAGCGGCGATGATAATAAGACTTCTAATCGGTCGATAAATAAGGCAAAGCGTGGTGTAGCATAGGTCTGATTTTTAAGGCTTTTTTTACATATGTCGACAATGCTCTGCGGATCTTGTTCAAGCTTGGCGGCAAGCGTATCGGCGCTCATTCCCTCAAATACTGGGCTGTCATTTAGCTCCCAGTCGAGCATGGCGCTGGCCAGTACGGTGAGCAGTTGTCCCTTGCTGACATCGGCAAAATCGAGGCTGCTGTAGGCCACAACCCCAACACCATTAAAGCCATTGGCGGCCATAAGGTTAGGCAATACACCGGCATTAATTAAGGAGGATTTACCGCTACCACTCGGGCCTAAAATCAAGCAGAAGGCGCGGCCAAACTGGATTTGTTGGCTAATGCGATTCAGCAGCGTACTAATTTGCTCGCTGCGGCCGAAGAATACGTCGGCATAGTTGGCGCTGTAGGCTTGCAAGCCCGGAAACGGCGAGCCGCCTTGCCAAGTCTGTGGTGTGGCGCTGGCCTCATGGCCGACGGGAAAGCGAACCTCGGCTAAGGTGCGATAGCCACGTTTGCGAATGGTCTCAATGTAACGGGATTCGGTGGCGCTATCGCCAAGTGCTCGACGTAACTGGTTGATAATCTTGTGCAGTGGATTGTCGCCCGTGTCGACCCCCGGCCAGCAATGGCTAACAATTTCGTCGCTGCTGACCACTTCACCGGCGTTTTGGCAGAGAAACAACAACACATCCATCGCCTTAGGTTCAAGTTGTTTAACTTGTTTACCAAGGAGTAGGCTGTTGGCGCTGGGATTGACTTGCCATTCACCAAAAAAAAATGTGCTGTCACTCATAGGATTTCCATTGCTTGAGCATCGACTAAGGCGAGGGAATCGCAGTGCCATTAGCCATTGTTATTTTTATAGGTAGCGCGTATTGAACATCGAGTGTCATCAATTTGCATGACGTCAAAACATTGACATTATGCCTAGACACTTTGTTATTTAAAAGGAATAACCTTCGGTAATCAATGTAAATTTTATATCGTCATTGTGACGATATTGCGTCCTGCGGCACCTGCTTTATCACTCATTTGTGATCTCGCGCGGTATTTTGGAAACCTTTGTTAGTAATTTGTCTTGTGCTTTTCTGTCTGGCTTTAACAGAGGCTGATTGCATCAAGCTAAAAAAAGAGTGCCCGGGTGGGCACTCAAAACGGTTGGGAAGGGAGAAGTGAAAAATGAAAAGTGAATTAGCGGCTAAACACAGTCGTTAGCGGCTAAGTACCAGTGCGTTGGCCTGAAAACTTAACCGCGCCATTTGCCCTTGGTCTTGCAACTCAAGCTCGTTGAGTTCAAAGGGTGGTTGCAGACCCGATGCTTGGATAAGTTTGGGATCAAACATCAGCTTGAGTTTGGGGGATTCGGGCGTTAACCAAGTTGCCGCTTGGGTGCGCATAATCGCCACTTTTTGGCCCTCGGCATTGGTGCCCGTGAGCACGCCACTCAAACCAAAGCGTCCCGCCTCGGCGACAGTTAGCTCAAAGTTGACTTGATTCGGTACGCCTTTGTCCCACACGGTCAGCACTTCTGGCTTGATGCTGGCCGAATTGACATAGGACTTAAAGGCGGTTTTCACCGTGCGCTGCACTGGGCGGCCATCGACCTGAGTCTGGACTGTGACTTCAATTTCACTCAGCCCCGCATTGCTGCTGGCAAGGGGCAAGTCTGCGGGTACTAAAGCCTGCCATTCACCCCCCTGTTTCACCATGGCCAGCACTTGCTCTGTGCCATCGGCTTGTTTGAGTTTGGCTTGAGGCGCAAATTGATTATCGCTTTGGCTTAAGGCGAGTTTTACCCCTACCGTTTGGGCATCGGCCGCAATTGCGCTGGGTGCCTTGATGCTCAGTTGATAGGGCGAGCCTTTTTCCTTCACG
The DNA here is from genome assembly GCF_002196695.1 of Shewanella sp. Shew256. NCBI lineage: Bacteria > Pseudomonadati > Pseudomonadota > Gammaproteobacteria > Alteromonadales > Shewanellaceae > Shewanella > Shewanella sp. Shew256. The sequence continues at coordinate 509,465 of NZ_NAJR01000002.1, forward strand.
TTGACCAGATAGTTGGCCTTAGCGACCAAGGGCTGGCTGACTTGTAGGCGATATTCTCCGGCCGTGGCTTTTTCAGACATTTGCAGCGCGCTGGAGTCATCGGCGAGTCCCGCACTGGCTAAGGCTTCGGCGCTTACCAGCGATTTAACTAAAGATTCCGTTGCTTGCGGGCTGGCGTTTTTCCCCTGCGGCGTGTGGCCTATCCGCTGAATTTGCACCCGCTCAGGGGCTACTGCATCGGCATGCATCAAGGCGCCTGTGCTGACATCGCCGCGGGGCGCAATCCGCACTAAGCTGCCCGCTTGGCTCAAGTTGAGCTGCACGCCGGCATTCAGCTCGGCGCCGGTGACATTAAGCCAATACTCATCACTCTGGCTTGCCTGCTCAAGCACGGGCTGACTGGCTTGGTATTCGCCGTAGAGCGGGGTGATAAAGCTGACGTAATCGGTACTGGTGTTAATCGGCGCGAGGGTTGGCGCGGCGATATTGGTATCGACAAGATCGCTATCCGTTGGCGCTGATAAGGTTAAGCCCTTGGCATACAGTGGGCTGGCTTCTTTTTGTGGCTCTGGCGTGGTCGATTCATCCTGACAGGCACCGAGCAGGCCAGCTAAGATGACCAAGCTGACCGCTTTGCTTAAGGTGCGGAGTGTGAAAGGTGGCATAGTTAGCTCCTTAAATATGGTTGCGGATCAGCGTGTCTAAGTTAAAACAGGCACGGCGACTCTGCTGATGGCTTAGCGGTTCTTGGCCTCGGGTCTTTTGTTTATCGGTAAACCAGACTGTGCCTGCGGCTTTTTGGGAGCTGCAATTTAAGAAGCCGTCGGAGCAGCTATCGAGCCAGTTTTGGGTGGTTTCGAGGGCGACCTGATACTGATAGCCTGCGCAGTAGCTGTCGCTATCCCAAATGGCGGAATCCACATCCGAGCCGACAACCACCTCGAAGGGCTTACCTAAACTCGGGCGACCAGCTGTGCCGTAGAGCAAGGTGTTGTTGTAGTTTGCCATCCAGCCGACTTGTTGCTGTTTGACCGCATTGCTGCCATAGCCTAAGAGCCAACCTAGGCTGGTTTCGAACACATTGCCCTGATTGACCGCATCGGCCAGCGGCGTGCCGCCACTCGATGGCGCAAGGGCGATCACTCTGGAGGTGGCGTTGATCACCGCAGGATAGCGGCTGTCCCAGGTGGGGTTGGATAAAATCCAGCGCACCACATTGCCGCCATTGGAGTGGGTGAGCAGGATTAAATCATCAATATTCTTCGCTTGAATAAAGCTATTAAGCTGAGTGGCAAGGCAGCCTGCGGCCGTTTCTTCCCACATATATTGGTCGAAGTCGCAGTTGATGACAGTGTAATTATTGGGGACGGGGATCCCTTGGCGCACTGAGTTAACAAACTCCGATGTCCAATAGTCGGCTAACGCATTGGTTTGATGCCCAGTTCCGTGGACAAAGGCGATACCCGTTGCAGCAAATACCGCGGGGCTGACAGCTAACAGACCCAAGAGCATTAAGGTGTTTTTTATCTTCATGGGTGTTTCTCATCTCTTAGTGATTGAGCACGGCCTTGCAGTCCATTGCTAACGGCCATTGAGTGTCGGGTGAATGGCGTTAAGTCGCAGCGTTCGGCATGGCAATCATTTGTCAGGTTTAAATCAATACGGCGAAACCTTGGGAGTAGTAGCCTAAAACACATCACCGCTTTGGCTTTAGCATCGGGGCTAAACTGGCCCGACTTCCACTCTGGGTTATTAACCTAGTCGCAACATTTTCTGCTGGCAAGCAAAAATTCACCATACAATTTAATGACATAGCGACAATCTTTTGACTGTGTTTTAATAGGGTGGATGGATACGCTAATTACTTGATCAGTAAACGCTAATAAAACGCATGGCGTATTAAGCTGTTTAAATTTGCCTAAAGCTGTGGGAAATTATTTTTATTAACACTGATAGGCTAATCAGTTTATTGTTCTGTATATCAAGATGTTTACACTTTCAGGAGGCACTTTTGGCTATAACACAACAGGAAATGAGCCGCTGTTTAACCGAACTGTATTGCCGCAGCAATTTTTCGGTGAAGAGCATTACCGAATATATGTTGCCAGAGACTAAGGAAGCTTTTTATCTGCATATGGAGGGCAAAACCGCGCAGCTGATTATCCGCCCAGCCTTTGAGGTGTTTTCCAGCGAGTTAGCCACCTTAGCGGGCGTACATGCCAAGTATGATTATTACCACAATGCGGAAATGACGCGTTTTCCTAAGCGCTTACATAAGAGCCTTAACGAAACCCACTACGGATTGGCGTTTAGTTTCGATACCCTTGAAGCTGTGCAGCAATTTATCGCACGTTTAAGCGCCATCGTGAAAGGGGCTTAGGATTTCAAAATACCTCCCTTAAAAATGGTTTTAACCGTCTGATATCTTAGGCTTAAGCCTTTTAGGTTAAATTCCTCAATTTTAATCAAAATGAGGAATTTAACTGCTGCCTTTTCCAGCAGCTTTTCAGTATATTCATCAATAGATGAATTTTGCTGGAGTGGCTTATGTCGCTTATTCCCCGTCGCCCAAGAGGTGTGGTTCCTTTTGCCGCCCAACCTGGGCAGTCCATGACTGCTGGTCGCCCGAAAGGCAACTCTGATGCGCGCCAACGGCTGATCGCCGCCGCGGTGACGCTCTTTAGTGAACGTAGTTATCCCACTGTTTCTACCCGTGAAATTGCCCGTGAAGCCGAAGTGGATGCGGCGCTTATCCGCTATTACTTTGGCTCTAAAGCTGGCTTATTCGAGCAGATGGTACGGGAAACCCTCGAGCCTGTGATTGCGCGTTTGCGTGAAATTTCCAGCGCTCAAGCACCCAATGATATAGGTGAACTGATGCAGACCTATTATCGGGTGATGGCACCTAATCCCGGATTACCCCGATTAATAGTACGTGTGTTGCAGGAAGGCGATGGCACCGAGGCCTATCGAATTATGTTGTCGGTGTTTGAGCAAATTCTGTCCCTCTCGCGCCAATGGGTTGAGTCGGCATTAGTGAACGCGGGATTACTCAAAGAAGGGCTCGACCCCAATTTAGTGCGCCTGAGTTTTATCAGTTTGATGGTGTTTCCGCTGATCGCGCCCCCGGTTTTAATGCGTCAGTTTGGCCTGTTTAGTGCCAATGCTGCGGATTTACAACGCTTAGCGCTGCACAATATACAGGTGTTTACCCAGGGCGTATTACGTGAACCTAGGAGTGAATGATGATTTTAACCAATAGGTTAACAGTGATGTCGGTTATGGCGCGGCGACTTTCTCTTCAAAGATGGGGCAAGTTGGTGACGAGTCTATTGGGCGCGGCATTGTTGCTGCAATTGACGGCTTGCGGTGATGAATCCCCCCGCGTGCTGGGCACAGTCGAGCGCGACAGGTTAACCCTCACCGCACCCGTGGGGGAGCTGATCAACCAGATTAATGTGGTCGAAGGCCAGCAAGTGCAGGCGTGGGAGGTGTTACTCGAGCTGGACAGCACAGCCGCCAAGGCGCGCCTTGGTCAACGTCAAGCCGAGCTTAAGCAAGCGCAGGCCAAGTTGGAAGAAGCCGTGACGGGGGCCCGCTCGGAAGATATAGATAAAGCCCGCGCCGCCCTCGACGGCGCCAATGCCAGTGTGAAAGAGGCGCAGCAGAATTTTGAGCGTACGCAGCGGTTATTTAAGACTAAGGTGCTTAGCCAAGCGGACTTAGATGCGGCGCGCGCGGCGCGTGATACCAGCCTTGCCAAGCAGGCCGAAGCCGAGCAGAGCCTAAGATTGCTGCAAAACGGCACCCGTAGCGAGCAACTCGAACAGGCCAGAGCCGCAGTCGAGGCGGCCATGGCTGGCGTGGCGCAGGAGCAAAAGGCCCTCAAGGATTTAAGCCTAGTGGCGGCAAGATCCGCAGTAGTGGATACCTTACCTTGGCGGGTGGGCGACAGGGTGGCCGCAGGCAGTCAACTTATTGGTTTATTGGCGATTGAGCATCCCTATGTGCGGGTATATCTGCCAGCAACTTGGCTCGATAGGGTCAAGTCGGGTAGCCAAGTGAAGATCCTTGTCGATGGCCGCGCGCAGCCTATTGCAGGAACAGTGCGTAATATTCGCAGTCAACCGGCTTACACTCCTTTTTATGCGTTAAATGAACGCGATATGGCGAGATTAATGTATCTCACCGATATTGATATTGCGCCAGAGGGGCAGGATTTACCCACGGGAATGGCCCTTGAGGTACTGCTGCCATGAGTGCTCAACAGGCTTCAGTAGGGAGATTAGTCGCTGGAACATCAGCGGCAGAAACATCAAGCACGGCTCCTGAGTTTGCTATCGAAACCCGCGGTATGACCCGTGCCTTTGGCGGCATCAATGCGGTCGAAGATCTTGATTTGGCGATCCCTAAGGGCACGATTTATGGTTTTTTAGGTCCTAATGGCTGCGGCAAGTCGACCTCCATTCGGATGTTGACTGGGCTGCTTAGTCCGACCTCGGGGGATATTCGGGTGCTGGGGGAAACCTTGCCCTGCGCCGAGGAAAAACTGCGCCGCCGCATTGGCTATATGACGCAAAAATTCTCCCTCTACGACAATCTGTCGGTGCGGGAAAACCTTGAGTTTGTGGCGCAAATTTATGGGCTGAATCGTCGCCAAACCAAGGCGCGTTTGGCCGAGTTATTAAGTCTGTACGATTTGGCGGGGCGCGAGAAGCAAATGGCGGGCTCCATGAGTGGCGGGCAAAAGCAGCGTTTAGCTTTGGCCGCCGCGACCTTGCATCACCCCGAGCTGTTATTTCTCGATGAGCCAACATCGGCGGTCGACCCTGAAAATCGCCGCGAGTTTTGGGAGCGGCTGTTCGATCTCTGCGCCCAAGGCACCACGATTTTAGTCTCGACCCACTATATGGATGAGGCTGAGCGTTGCCATGGTCTTGCTATTTTAGAGCGCGGGATAAAACGCGCCGACGGCTCGCCGCAACAATTAATGGCGGCCATGGGCGCGCGGGTCATTGAAGTGTCGGGTGAGGATTTACGCAAGCTTAAACAGTCGCTTATCAGCGACGCCAACGTGTTATCGGCGGCGCAGATTGGCAGTCGTTTACGGGTATTAGTGCAAAGTTCGATTGCAGACCCACTGGCTTGGTTAAGCCCAAGGGTTGCGGGACGAGCACTGACCGAAGTGCGTCCAAGCCTTGAGGATGTGTTTGTCACCTGCACGGGCGGGCGTGCCCAGCTAACGCCGCCAAATGGCAGTCAGGCCACGACAGTGGAGGCTCAAGATGCTACGTAGAATTTGGGCCGTGGTGGTCAAAGAACTCAGGCAGTTATCGCGTGATCGCATGACCTTCGGCATGATAGTGATGATCCCCTTAGTGCAGTTGATGTTGTTTGGTTATGCCATCAATACCGATGCGCGCCATTTGCCCGCAGGTTTAGTGAATTTAAGCGATTCTGCCTATAGCCGCGCCTTGGTTAAGGCAGTAGAAGCGACTCAAGTCGTTGATTTTAAACACCACTACTTGAGTGCCGCCGAGGCGGATGCGGCCATCACTCGGGGCGAAGTGAAAGCCGTGCTGTATTTAGGCGCCGACCTCGACGAGCGTTTAGTGAGACATCCCGCCTTTGCGGGGCAGGCCTATTTTTCCGAGCCCGTGGGGCAATGGTTAGTGGATGGTTCGGATACCGTGGTCGCCTCTACCATTCGCAGTTTAAGGCAAATGCCATTGGATGAAATTGCGGGGAGGGCGGTTAAATCGAATCCCCCCAGTTTTGAGGTGGTGCAATACTTTAACCCTGAGCAGCGTTCTGTGGTGAATATCGTCCCTGGCCTCTTGGGGGTGATTTTGACTATGACCATGGTGATGTTTACCTCGGCCGCGATTGTGCGCGAGCGAGAGCAGGGCAATATGGAGTTTTTAATCACTACACCAGTGCGGCCGCTCGAGCTAATGCTAGGTAAAATCACCCCTTATGTATTAGTGGGTTTTGTGCAACTGGCCATTATTCTTACCGCCGGACATTTACTGTTTGCCGTGCCAATCCGTGGCGGTTTGGACTCGATTGCGCTGGCGGCCATGTTGTTTATCTGCGCAAGTTTGACCTTAGGCCTAGTGATTTCGACCATAGCGAAAACCCAGTTGCAGTCGATGCAGATGACGGTGTTTATCCTGCTGCCGTCGATTCTGTTGTCGGGCTTTATGTTCCCCTACGAGGCCATGCCCGTGGCGGCGCAGTGGATTGCCGAGGCGTTACCCGCGACGCACTTTATGCGTATGTCCCGCGCGATTGTGTTGAGAGATGCCCTGGTGAGTGACTTGCAATTTGATGCGCTGTGGATGATTGGCTTTACCTGCCTAGGCCTGCTGGTGGCCAGTCTGCGATTCTCCAAACGTTTGGATTAAGTACGGGCTCTCGCTTTGGGCGCGAGTTTTGACTTAACGCAAAGTATTGGTAAAGAATCGTACTAAGTCGTTGAAATGGATGTTAGTTACTTTAGAACTCGCTTACACTGCTGCTATTAAAATGTTCCTTTGCTGTATTGGCTTTGCGTAACCCTTGGGGGAGCGGAGACGCAAAGCGTGTGGCGCATCCTCGCCACAAGATGCGCAAAGGAATGGGGATTAGCTAAGCGAAGGAATTCTGTATGCCTGCGATTGTGTGTCAAAGTGCCCTCGAAGCGGTATCGCTCATTCAAAGTGGCGAAACCCTGTGGACCCATTCCATGGGGGCGACCCCCAGAGTCTTATTGGATGCGCTGGCAAAACATGCGCTCACCCTTGAAAATCTCACCTTATTACAGCTACATACCGAAGGCGCCGAGTCCTTAAGTCATCCCGATTTGCGTGGTCATCTGCGCCATCGCTGTTTCTTTGGCGGAGTGCCGACTCGGCCATTATTGCAAAGTGGTGATGCCGACTATGTGCCGATTTTCCTCTCGGAAGTGCCTAAACTGTTCCGCAGCGGCGAGCAAAAAATCGATACCGCGATTATCCAAGTGTCGCCGCCCGATAAACACGGCATGTGTTCCTTAGGGATTTCGGTGGAGGCCACCTTAGCCGCCTGCCAAGTGGCGGGTAAAGTCATCGCCCATATCAACCCGCAAATGCCCCGCACCCACGGCGATGGTTTTATTCATATCGACCGTTTCGCCGCCGTGTATGAACAGAGCGCCAGTTTGCCCATTCATGCCTTTGCCACCGGCGATGCCGTGAGTTTGGCGATAGGTAAAAATGTGGCCGAGTTAGTGCGCGATGGCGATTGTTTGCAGATGGGCATTGGCGCGATTCCCGATGCGGTACTGTCCTGCCTCACCGAGCACAAAGACTTAGGCGTGCATACCGAGCTATTTTCCGACGGGATTTTGCAGCTGGTCGAAAAGGGTGTGATTAACAACAGCAAGAAACGTTTTTACCCCGGAAAACTGGTCACAGGTTTCGCCTTAGGTAGCCAGAAGTTATACGACTATGTGGATGATAATCCAGCGGTCATTTTTATGGATATCGAGCAGGTAAACGATACTGCTATCATTCGTAAAAACCCCAATGTAATGGCGATTAACTCGGCATTGCAGGTCGACCTTTCAGGCCAAGTTTGCGCCGATTCGATAGGCACTAAGATTTATTCGGGTGTTGGCGGGCAGATGGACTTTATTCGCGGCGCGGGGTTATCCGAAGGCGGCCGCTCTGTGATTGCCTTGCCAAGTACCGCCTCGGGCGGCAAGGTTTCCCGCATTGCTCCTGTGTTATCGCCCGGCGCAGGGGTGGTAACGACCCGTGCCCATGTGCATTACATAGTGACCGAGTATGGCGCGGCAAACCTACGTGGCCGCTCCCTACGCGAGCGGGCGCAGGCGCTGATCAATATCGCTCATCCGGATTTTCGTGAGCAGCTTTGCCGCGATGCCTTCGAGGTGTGGGGATTAAGTCTCTAATTCTATCAGTCAGTTACTCATGAGTGCCGAGTTTGCGACTGCGCAGGCTCGGTACTGTGCTAAGTGCCTGCTTTGATGCCAATTGTGGGATGTTTTACTCGATTCGACGCCCTCAATGTTTTACCATGCCCACGCGATTTAATCTGGTCAGTGTGAATCGAATGGTTAAAAATTATTTTTAACTCTTTGATAGTAAAGGACTGAACCGCTTAATAACAGGAAGTTTGCCAATGTTGTACACCCTAGAAGCGACAACCCCACTCGAACAAATTTTTGTGAAGGCCCTCCAAGACAATCTGTATGCGGCCGAGTTTTATCAACAACTTAGCCAATCAACCCTGTTTATCTTGAGTGAGAGTAGCACTGAGGCGCCCGAGGCGGGTGAAGGTGCGATGGCTATCGGCATCACCCAGTGGTATGTCCCCCTCGAGGATGGCAGTGATCATCCTTTTACGCCGATTTTCACATCTCAAACCGCCGTCGATAAGGCCATTGAATTGATGAAGAGCGAAGGCACTGCGCACCATGGGGTGATGACGCTCGATGCCGAGACGCTGTTCCAAGTGTTGCTGCAATCGGGGAGCGATATGGCGCTGAATCCTAACAGCAATATGTCGAAATCCTTGGATGCACACGAAGTACGCTTGATGTTGTCATCGCAGCTTGAGTTGGTTGAACATAGAGGCGCGCTCTCGTTATTTGGCAATATCGAGCCCCATGAGTATCCCCATTTCGCCCAGCTCAAAGGGTTATTGTCGAACTATAAAACCGTCGAGAAGGCCTATCTGCTGGAATCGTCACGCTTGGACTTTATTCGTAGTACTTCGGACCACGCCTTAAGCTTAGTGATCCAGTTACCCACTGAAAACTCAGAGGATATTAATCGTATTCGTGGCGATGTGAAGTTGCTCGAGCGTCAATTAGAGCAGGACAGCTGGCCCATTAAGGTGCACCATTTACATGGCGACAGCGTCGAGCCTATTGCGACATTTTGCCAAGCCAAGAGCGCGCCTTTTTACAGCCGCTCACTGCTGAGCAGTATCAAAGGTTGGTTTAAGTAATCTTCCGATAGACAGTAAAAAAACCAGCACAAGTGCTGGTTTTTTTACTGGGATTATCTTGGCTAAATACTATTTACCAGAGCAGCCATAGGTAGTGAGGTAAGCATCGGCCGCTTTCGCGTTGACGATACCATAACCGAAGTAGTTATCCTTACCTACAGTACCCGCATCCATTGCCGTTGCTTTGAGTGCGTTACGGATTTGTGTGCCGGTACATTGTGAATGGTTAGACCATACCAATGCCGCCATACCCGATACTGCTGGTGTGGCCATTGAAGTACCGCTCATAAAGCCGTAGTCAACCGAATCGATTGAAACCGTTGCGTTTTGGGCTGCAAGTAGGCTCGCTCTATCTTCAAACGCTGCGCCAACAGCAGGAATAGTTGTGGCGTTGGTATCACCCAAAGTGCCGTAGAGCATGCCCGCCACGTTGTTGATAACGATTGCGCCCACACCGCCTGAGTTTTCACAGTTAAGCACTTTATCGTGGAAGGAAATCACACCGCGATCGATAACACAAATCTTACCGTTCGCGCCCGAATCCACTGCCTGAGCCGTGCCCATAAAATAGGTGTTACCCGTGGCTGAACCTGGGTTTTCCATTGCTGATGAGGCGACTGCCGCGCCATCGGCTGTTAAGGTTGAGGCCGTTGCCATGCCTGCAGGGTAGGTTGATAGGGTATCGACACCGCCTGCGGTCACTTCAACACAGATGCCATCATCGTTGACGGCTTTTTTACCACGACCGCTCACGCAGCTTGGGTATTGGGAGAAGTCGGCAATCTTATTGTTGGCATCGTTAGCACCGATCATCATCACCGATGGGTAACCCGCTGGATAGGAGCGCACTGAGTTACCGTCGTTACCCGCAGCCGCGACCACTAAACCACCCGCCGCAGTAAAGGCGTCGAAGGCATTCTTTTCAGTATTGTTAGCTGCGCCGCCACCTAAACTCATGCTGATGATCTTAGCGCCAGCATTGCTACATTTGTTGGCAGCATAGGCTAAGTCAGAGGAGTAACCCCAACCCGAGGCGTTGAATACTTTTACGATATGCATAGGTACGCCAGGCGCCATACCGACAACACCGATATTGTTGTCTGCCGCACCAATGGTACCCGCTACGTGGGTGCCGTGTGGGCCACCGTTCTGATTCCAGTTACCCGTACCAGAGTCGTTATCGCCAGTGATGTTGTTCCAGTTAAAGTCTGGGTTTGAGCTATCTAAACCCGAGTCAATAATACACACCTTCATGCCCGCATTTGGGTTAAAGGTCACTTCGTTGGCATGGGATTGATATACGGCATAGGGCGTAACTTGCTGGGTCATTGGATTGCCCGCATCATCGTTAAATAGCGCCATTGGATGACGGCGAACGTCTTCTTCAATCAGGGTGATATGTGGGTTGTTTAGCAGGCCTTTTACTTGGGCGAGATCTTTGCCGGTAAAAGTCGCAGCGATAAATTCATCCCCTTCAAGATTAATTTCTGCGCCCAATTTATTGGCCAGTGCTTTAACAATGCCTTTATGACCCGCTTCGACTTGAATGACATAACGATTGTCGTCGGCATGGGCTTGGGCAATAACGCCCACAGATAAGGCAATAACGGCACTGGCGATTTTGGTTAATTTCATTGTGCTTGCTCCATTTGTTATCAAGGTTGTAAGACCTAAGCGACACGGAGCATCTACTTGTGCTCCTATGGACAGACGGGTGTCTGCTGACTTAGGCGATTTCAACCTAACACAGGAATTTGTTTTTAACAAACAAATAACAAAAGTAGCAATTTGTAAACATTTTGAGCTGTAAATAAAGAATGACAATCATGGCAGCGTTAACAGCCAAGCTATCTAGGGGAAAATATGCTGGCTAATTCACCCTAAGCTAATGAATTATCATTATGTTTTTTATTGATGTGATAGAGAGCTAGGCTTGTGACCGACAGGCCGTTTGATTATAGTGTCCGCCGTAAGTATTCCTAGGAGAGGACGAGATAATCGACATGGATGAGATTGAATTAAAAGCGTATTTAACACAGCGTGTGTTATCTTTCTGCCAAAGTTGGAATGAGATCGAAAATAATCTTTATGCCAAACTGCAAGCAGAGGAAGAAGCCTTAAGCAAAGCCGTGCCCGAAACTGAGTTCCACTATGCAGAGCGGACCGATTGGTTTGCACTGCTCAATGAACAAATCTCCCCCTTATTCGATGGGTTTTGTACCGATAAGCCCCGTGTGTACGGCGGTAAAGTTCGCAACTCCTTTGGTTTTCCTTCAAAGTTTAATGGTTGTGACCATCCTCTTGAGCTGCTCGTTAACTTAAAACATAAGAGCAGAGCCGAAATCTATATCAAAACCAACACTCACTTCGAAGATGAGTATCTGTTTATCGTCCTTAAAAAGGCCGATGAATGGCGTATCGATAGCTATAAGAATCGTCGCTATGGCAATGAGAAATGGAGCGCACAAATCCTGTGATTGGGTGTAAAGCGGCGCGATCTTTCCCAAAGCTTATGCTTAGAAGTTGTTGAGTTTATAGCTTTGAAATAAAAGCTATTTCCCCATGCACTCTGCGAGTAATTTAATAAAAAATTCGCTGCCTTTACGCTCACAAAATTGAATATTGCGCTCGGGAATTGATTCGGGGTCGTTGTAGTTAGCAAGGGCTAACTCCATACTGGCCTCGCGAATAATATGCAGGGTTGGGTAGGGGGCGCGGTTGGTAAAATTGGCCGCAGAATCCTGTGGTTCATCCTCGAAGCAGTAATCGGGATGAAAATGCGCGAGCTGATACACGCCTTCATAGTCTTTGTCGAATAATGCGTCGTTCGCCATATCGACGAGATCGAGGTAAGTGTAAAAGCCCTCAAAACCCCGCGGCAGAATAAACAGTGTGGTTTCGGCTTCGGGATGCGCATCTAGATATTGGCATTCTTCAATCAAGGCTTTAAGTACTAGCTTGACTTTGGTTTGTTCAACAACGAGATAGCGAATACTGCCGCGCTCGACCTCACGTCTGGCGAAGGGGCAAATATTGTATTTCATGATCACTTTTTTCACCCAGTTATCGGTTTGTTCAATGATCAGATCTATCTCATTCATGCTAGTGCTTAACTCTTACGGCCAAAATTAGGGGGCGATCATAGGGATGATAGACGCCACAAGCAAGATGGCCATAGTGATATTAAAGATCTTCTGCTGGCGCTCATTTTTCAAAATACGTTTAAGCGCCACACCAAACCCAAGCCACACCACGGCGCAGGGAAAGGCGACGCATAAAAACACTGTGGCGATAGTGACCACTTGCGGTGTGAGATCCTGTTGCACCGAGGTAAAAGTGGCAATCGCGCCCACCGCCATAATCCAGCCTTTAGGGTTAACCCATTGAAATGCGGCGGCTTGCAAAAAGCTAAAGGGTTTAGCGATGCTCTTGCCCTCCATCTTGCTACTGCTGTTGGCAATTAGCCAAGACAGGTACAGGAGATACACAATCCCAATCACTTTAATCACTTGGTGGATAATCGGGTAGGCTTGAAATAGGGCACTTAAGCCTAGGCCGATGGCGAGGATCATAGTGGGGAAGCCAAGGCTAATCCCCATCAGATGCGGAATACTGCGTTTAACGCCAAAGTTGACCCCCGAGGTCATCAGCATAATGTTGTTAGGCCCAGGGGTGATCCCCGATGAGAAGGCAAACAACGCGATAGCGAGTATTAACTCCATAGATCTATTTCACACCTTTTGTTGTCGTTTTTGGCATTGTGATTGTGACTGAATTTGTCGCCTAGTGGCACGAGTGGCACAGACGGTAGGCGAGGCATTCTAGCGGGTAAATTGGGCGGCGCCTATACGCCCTGCGGGCTTTATAAAGTAACAAATCATAACGCATTGGGCAGAGTTGAGTGCCTTGCTGCTATTTTGCCGCAATCCTTGTCGATGACCATGATTTAACACTATGATGCATATCGACTTTCAGTCTGAGAAATAGCAACTATCCTTAAGCTGTAAAAATCGCAATAAAGGAAAGAGCATGTATTTATCACAAACCATTGGGCGTTTATTGACGCTATTAACCATCAGTTTGGCCGCGCTGACGGCCTGTGTGAGTGTGGATGATTCGCAGGCGCTGCGAACCACTATTGTGACTTCGGGGGATTTGAGCCTATTACCGCCGAGTGCCATGACCTATACCTGGCATCCCACCCTACAGAAGATCTTTGTTGACAGTCGACTCGATAAACAGCAAGTGCAGCAGCATATGCAAGATACGCTGAAAAAAGTGCTGCTGACAAAAGGGTATCGCTGGGTCGAAGATCCGCAGCTTGCTGACTTTCAAGTGGGCTTTGGCGTTGCCATGGGCACACAAATGTCGGACGAGCAGATACTCGCCGCTGCAGGCCTTGTGCCTGGGTTGTCAAACCAAGGTGTTGATCCTAAAAAGTACGATAAAGGCTCAGTGCTGATTAGCTTTTTTAAGCCGACGGGAGTCGCAGGCCAACCCACAGAAATGGTCTGGCGAGTCCTTGCCCAAGGCTTTGCCAACATTAAAGATATGGACGAAGTTAAGGCCCGCTTCGATGGTTTAATCGATGAAATGCTGTTATCGCTGCCCGTCACCCATGCGGTGCAATAGTGCGGTTATCCCAGTTCGGCTGGAAACTTCCATTTAAAAACAGATGCTTATAAACAAATAACTATAAAGAGAAGGTTATAAATTGACAGGCTTAAGACTGAAGCTGAAAGCTTAAGATCACTGTCATAAGGTATCCTCATAAGGCGAGTAAGATACTCGCCTTATGCTCTTGCGGGAATATAGGTTTAGGATGCCGCAATGATTGACTAGACTGTTCTCTGAGCTATTTACAATTACAGGTATTTTTACAGGACAGGATGTGACGTCCGCAGAGGATTTATAAAGGGAGATTATGATGGCACAAAGTATCTTTGTTAATTTAGCGGTTGAAAGTGTTCAACAATCTCGGGCTTTTTACGCTGGCCTAGGATTTGGTATCAATGAGCAATACAGCAATGAGCAGGCTGCTTGCGTGGTGATTGCCGACAATATTTATGTGATGCTGCTGGCGAAGCCTTTTTTCGCTGGCTTTACCGATAAGGCGATTGCCGATGCTCGCACCACGACAGAAGTGCTCAATTGCCTAGACTGCGACAGTCGGGAACGTGTCGACCAACTGGTTAAGCTCGCAGAGCAACATGGCGGCAAAGCCTATCGTCAAGCGCAGGATCAAGGATTTATGTACGGCCACGCGTTTGAAGATCCCGATGGACATATCTGGGAACTTGTTCATATGGCAGCGCAAGTGGGTTAGGGCAAAGCCTCAGTTCGATTGCTTCAATCTCATCTACATCAGGCTTATCCAAGAATGGCGAGCGTTGCGTGGGGCTTAAGCTTTGCACAACGCTTCTATGCCAAGTGAAGCTATCTAGCCGCTTCACTTGGCTCATCTCACGGTTTTGCAATAAGAGCAATAAGTGTGCTGACTACCATAGAGGCGCTCAACACACTCAATCAACGAGAGTTTTACCTGATCTTAGTCAGTTAACCCTACACTCACTTCATAGGCCGTGAATTTACGAATGTTAATCACGCCGGTATCGAAGATCAGATACTGACCTTTAATCCCCTGTAAAATCCCGCTTACCACCTCATTTTTATCGAAGTTGTGGGAAGTGATCTTCTTCGGAAAGGTGTCGATGGGATAGTGAATCGACTGAATCGTTTCATCTAAACGTTCTATACTGTAATCGCCTTTTTGCATGCCGATTTCGTGCAACTTAGCCTCAATTTGCGGGATCAGTTCCGCCGCCTTAGCATTTAAATCGATATCGTCGGCGTGGCCCTTAAGCATGGTTTGCCAGTGGGTTTTATCGTTGATGAGTTTGGCTAACTCCACTTCCACTAGACCCGAGATTTGTCGTGTCGACACTTTAAAAATCGGTAAACCTTGAGTCGCGCCTTGATCTATCCAGCGAGTAGGCAATTGTGTGTGGCGAGTGATGCCGACTTTGATGCCTGAAGTATTGGATAGATAAACATAATGCGGCACAAAACAATGGCTTTGTGCCCACTCTGGCTCGCGGCAAGTACCTTGGTCAAAGTGACAGGTTTCGGGCTTCATAATGCACATATCGCAACTGGCGAGCTTTTGCATACACACAAAGCAATGGCCTTGCGAATAGCTCTTTTTGGTCTTTTTACCGCAGTTACAGCAGAAGATATTACCCGTGTGGGTCAGGGTCAGCGGCTTGCCAATTAAGGGATTCAGTGGCAGCAACTCGTCGCCAACAACCAGTTGATACTGTACTTGTTGCGCCTCATCTAAGTGTGCGCGCAGCTTTTTTAGCGTTCCTAACATAGGTGGTCCTAGTTTTTTATGGTGTCACTGGGTTTGGTAAGGCATCCAGCGCACTTATGCATTCGTCATTGCGTGGTGTGCAGTATACAAGATTATCCCGCCGAGTTTAGATAGGAATTCTCGATTGAGAGCTTGACCCCATGCGTTGGTTTCTGAGTATCGCCAGTAGGGCACGGCGTAAAAGCTAACAGTATCGCAACATATTTGGACAAGCGCCCGGCATCTGGGTAATCTTGTCATCCTTTTTAATCATAGAGACTGTATCTTGCCAGCCAATTTTTTACTCCTGCTCGCCGCCGCTATCTGGGGCTTTGGTTTTGTTGCCCAAACCTTAGGGATGGAGCATTTATCGCCCTTTGCATTCAACGGGCTACGTTTCTTAATTGGTACTGTATCACTCGTTCCTCTGGTGTGGTACTTGGCTCGGCAGGGTAAAATTCATCTCGGTACGCCCAAAGATTTTGCCATTGGTTGTGTTGCGGTGGGCGGACTGTTATTTGCTGGTGCATCGCTACAACAGGTGGGACTGCTTTATACCACGGCCGCCAATGCGGGCTTTATCACTGGGCTTTATATCGTGTTAGTGCCGATATTGGGCTTAGCCCTGAAACATGCTACCGGTGCAAATACCTGGGTAGGCTGTGGGATCGCCGTGGTGGGGCTGTATTTTTTAAGCATTAAAGACGGCTTTCACCTCGGTTATGGCGATACGCTGCAATTGATTGGTGCACTGTTTTGGGCGATGCATATTTTGGCGGTGGATCATTTTGCCAAGCGGATTTCGCCCGTGTTACTCGCCATGATGCAATTTTTGGTATGCGGCGTATTAAGCCTACTTGTGTCGGCGACTATTGAGGTCACGACTGTCGATAAGGTGATTGCAGCTTGGGGCTCACTGGCTTACGCGGGGCTGATTTCAGTGGGTATTGCTTACACTTTGCAGGTGCTGGCGCAAAAGCATGCTCATCCTGCGCACGCGGCGATTATTTTGAGTTTAGAAACCGTGTTTGCGGCCATCGGCGGTATTCTGTTTCTTGGTGAAAGCTTAGGACTGCGCGCCTTGTTCGGGTGCGGCTTGATGCTGCTGGGGATGTTGATTTCCCAAGTGCCGCTGCTCTATTTAATTAAGTCTCGGCACCAGAAAGTCAGTTAACTCGCCATAAAAAACGCCGCAGGGAGTGCCCGCGGCGTTTTTTGTTGAAGGTGTTGAAGGTTAACGGCTGAGTTTATCCAGCACTAAGTCATCACCGAGGGAGTAGAGGGACTGCACCAGTTGTTCCTCTTGGGCAAGATCGGTTAGGCCCAAGCCAATGGTGGCGCGAAACAGGGCGATACCGGTATGGCCTGCGGTCTCAAACTGGCTGCTAAACTGTTCGATATTGATACCAAGGGCGGTGATGCGATTGGAAATATCCAGCACTAATCCGGGTCTGTCGTAGGACACTAGGCTGTAGGTGAGCCGCTTAACGGGTTTGAGGGCGACCGAGGTTTTTGAATAGGTGAGGGTGAGGCCGTCGATACATTCCAAGGCTTCAATCAGCTCGTCCATTTTTAGGGAAGGCACCTCGAGTAACAATATGGCGGCAAAGATCCCGTCGATATGGCGCAACTCTGAGTCTAACCAGTTACCGCCATGGCGACTCACGGCGTGGGCGATTTGCTCGACTAATCCTTTTCTATCAGGTGCTTGAAGCGTGATTAAATATCGTAGCATGGCGACTGACTCCTATTTTTTGTAAAAGGCACCTGTTTTAAAATCGGGTGTAACACAACTGTCATCTTTGCGTCATATAATTCAACGCACTTAGAATGAAGGGTGTTGTTATTGCTCAGTTTATGCTCAAACAGTGTAAGCATAGCATTTCGCAATTCCTAGCGAAAAAACTCACAGGCTTTAATAATAGAGGTTCTTAATGGAAAGTCAGGTCATTCAACCTGGTTCTGCGCCGCAAAGTATGCTGAAAGGCGGACGTTCAAGTCGCAGGGCATTTAAGGATAAAGCGGCTCAAATTGGGGTCACGATTGGCGGCACTATGGTGTTTGTCGCCTTATTGTTGATCTTCTTCTATTTGCTGTACGTGATTAAACCCATTTTCGACAGCGCGGATGTGACTCCCGTTAAAAGCGTGAGTTATCAACATGCTGAAGTCGCGACCCTGATGGTCGGTGCCGACGAGCAAAATGAGGTTATGTATCGCGTGGCCGCCGATGGCCAAGTGGATTTCTACACTGTTGCCGATGGCAGTTTACTCTCCAGTTTTACACCGCCATTACCTGCGGGTGTGAGCGTAACCAGCGCCGCGATTGCCGCACCGAGTGAGCAACGCTTCGCACTGGGGTTAAGTAACGGTCAAGCCTTAATCGTAGGGATTGAGTTTGGCTTAAGTTACCCTAACAACAAGCGCCTTATTACCCCAAAACTGCGTTACAGCGCGGGTGAAGCGCCGATCACTATCGATGAGTCGGGCAGCGCTATCCATCATTTAGCCTTTAGTTACAGCAACGATAAAATCAGCTTCGCCTACCAAGATGACAATGGTGCTTGGCGTTTAAGCCGTCTCGAAGGTCAAGAAAACATGATGACCGAAGAGGTGGAATGGACGACCACGGGCGCACTACTGCCCGATGCACCTAAAAAAGTTGCACACCAATTGATGACGCCGGATCAACGCCAATTGATGCTTCAAATGGGCAACAAGGTGTTTATCTACAATATCCGTGATGTTGAAAGCCTGGACTTAATGCAGGTGATTGATGCGGAAAAGGAAAAGTCTAAGGTTAACAACATTGCCTTACTCGCCGGTGCCAGCTCGATTCTGGTGAGCTACGACTCAGGTGTGGTAACCCAGTACTTCCAAGTGAATGGTCCAAAAGGCCGTTTATACAAAGAGATCCGTGAGTTTACCGACTTAGCGCCAGTGGCCTCGATTGCCTCTGAGTTCTACCGTAAAAGCTTTGCCGTGGTGAGTCCAGAGGGTGAGTTATCACTCCTGTACACCACCAGTGAGCGCGAACTGTTTGATGAAAAGTTTGACCTTAAAAACCCAGGTGTGATGGGCTTTAGCCCCCGTTCTAACGGCCTAGTGGTTGAAGCGAACAAGCAACTGAATATCTTCCACGTGGAAAACTCGCACCCAGAAGTGTCTTGGAGCGCGCTGTGGAATAAGGTGTGGTACGAAGGTTACCCAGAGCCTAAGTTTGTGTGGCAATCCACCTCGGGTAGCGATGACTTTGAAGCCAAACTCAGCTTAATGCCATTGGCCTACGGCACCATGAAGGCGGCGTTCTACGCCATGCTGTTTGCCGTGCCATTAGCGATTGCTGGCGCCATCTATACTGCTTACTTTATGTCGCCAAAGGTACGCGGCATTGTTAAGCCAACGATTGAAATTATGGAAGCCTTACCGACGGTTATCTTAGGTTTCCTCGCCGGACTTTGGTTAGCACCGCTGATTGAAGAACATCTACCGGGCATCCTAA
Source organism: Shewanella sp. Shew256 (assembly GCF_002196695.1). Taxonomy (NCBI): domain Bacteria; kingdom Pseudomonadati; phylum Pseudomonadota; class Gammaproteobacteria; order Alteromonadales; family Shewanellaceae; genus Shewanella; species Shewanella sp. Shew256. The sequence goes on from NZ_NAJR01000002.1 coordinate 528,315, forward strand.
TACTGCTGATCCTGCTGCCGACGGCGATTCTGGTGTCGGCGTACTCTTGGAGCAAATTACCCGGCACTTGGAAACAACGTCTGCCTGAAGTCTATCAGGAGCTGATGCTCATTCCGGTTATCTGCTTTGTGGGTTGGTTCTCCTTTGCCATCAGCCCGATGATCGAAGTGGCGCTGTTTGATGGTAACACTCGTCAATTTATCACTAACGAATTAGGCATCACCTTCGACCAACGTAACGCGCTGGTAGTGGGTATCGCCATGGGCTTTGCGGTTATTCCAACGATTTTCTCGATTGCCGAAGACGCGATTTTCTCTGTGCCACGCCATTTATCCAACGGCAGTTTGGCGCTGGGCGCGACGCCTTGGCAAACCCTGACACGTGTGGTGCTGTTGACCGCAAGCCCAGGGATTTTCTCTGCTGTGATGATGGGTCTTGGCCGCGCTGTGGGTGAAACCATGATCGTACTGATGGCAACGGGTAACACCGCCATCATGGAATGGAGCGTATTTGAAGGTATGCGTACGCTGGCGGCTAACATCGCGGTGGAAATGCCAGAGTCGGCAATTGGCAGCTCGCACTACCGTGTGCTGTTCCTCGCGGCCTTCGTTCTGTTCGTATTTACCTTCTTCTTTAACACGATTGCCGAAGTGGTAAGACAGCGTCTGCGTGACCGCTATAGCTCGCTGTAATGGAGATAAGATAATGATACTAAATACTATTTCGCCAATGACCTTGAGAGGTTTGTGCAATGGGTAAGTGGGTAAAATCAGGCTCGCCATGGATTTGGATGACAGGTGGCGCGGTGAGCATCAGTTTGATTGCAGTATTAGGCCTGTTACTGCTCATTGCATGGCGCGGATTAAGCTACTTTTGGCCTGCAACGATTTATCAATGGGAACTCGAAGATAACACTGGTGCACGTTCAACCTTAATCGGTGAGATTTACGATAGGGAAGAAGTGCCGACCGAACGCTTAACCGCCGCGGGCCATGTGTTTAAACAGCCACCCGGTGAGTTTGTGACGCGTTACTTAGTGAAAACCGGTAACCGTGAGTTTGTGGGCTTAGATTTCCGTTGGATTTTAGCAACAGACATTATCAGCCGTAGCGAGCCTGCCGATGTGGCCATGCTCGAGCGTGCTAAAAACGGTAACTTTTATGGCTACCCAGTGGCCGTGATTGAAAACGGTAAACGCTTAGAGCTGAAAAACGATGCGCTTGAGTCCTCTTTGATGGAGCATATCGACCGTGCCGTAGCTTTGTCTGACAAAGCGTTATCACTGCAAAAACAAGATATTGGTGCGATTAACTACAACATCGAGAAACTGCGTTTAAAAGAGCGCCGTTACGAGTTAGATGGTGAGCTGACCGATAGCCGTAAGCTGGAGTTAGCGGCCGCGAAGGAAGCGCTCCAAAAAGAATACCATGTGCTTGAAAAAGAGCTGTTTGCCCTGCGTGATGAAGCGGCTCGCGACTCTGTTATCGTGCGCGATATGCGTGGTGTTGAGGTTGAACTTAAGCTGGATTCGGTTCTCGATGTCACCTACGTCAACCACTTAGGCTTGATGGGTAAAATCGGCAAATGGTTTGTCGGGCTAGGCCGCTTTGTTAGCGACGACCCACGCGAAGCCAACACCGAGGGCGGCGTGTTCCCTGCGATTTTCGGTACCGTGTTTATGGTGCTGTTGATGGCGATTATCGTGACGCCATTCGGGGTGATTGCTGCGATCTACTTACATGAATATGCCAAAAAAGGCCCAATCACTAAGATGATCCGCATTGCGGTAATCAACTTAGCGGGTGTGCCATCGATTGTGTACGGGGTGTTTGGTCTCGGGTTCTTCGTCTACATGATGGGCGGCTCGATTGACCAACTGTTTTACGCCGAAGCTTTACCGTCACCGACCTTTGGTTCACCTGGGGTGATTTGGTCGGCGCTGACATTAGCGATTCTCACCCTGCCAGTGGTGATTGTATCGACCGAAGAAGGCTTAAGCCGTATTCCTAGCGCGGTGCGTCAAGGCAGTTTGGCTCTGGGCGCGACTAAGGCCGAAACCCTGTGGCGGATTGTGATCCCGATGGCAAGTCCTGCGATTATGACGGGACTGATTTTAGCCGTGGCCCGCGCTGCGGGTGAGGTGGCACCGTTAATGCTGGTGGGTGTAGTGAAATTAGCACCGACATTGCCACTGGACTTAAACTTCCCGTTCGTGCATTTAGAACGTAAATTCATGCACTTAGGGTTCCATATTTATGATGTGGGCTTCCAGAGTCCTAACGTTGAAGCGGCACGTCCTCTGGTATACGCCACCTCCTTCTTGCTGGTAACAGTGATTGTGGCACTGAACTTAACCGCGATTAGTGTGCGTAACCACTTACGTGAAAAATATCGTTCGCTTGAGCATTAATCAGCGATTATCCTGAAAGTATTAGGACTGAATATGATTTCTATAGATTCGACAGCCATGAAAACCAACAACTTTGACTTAGCAAACTTGAGCCAGAACGATACCGCACTGGAGATCCGCAACTTAGACCTGCGCTATGGCGACAAGCAAGCGCTGTTTAACGTGTCGATGAAGATCCCGAAGAAGCAAGTTACGGCGTTTATCGGCCCCAGCGGTTGTGGTAAATCCACCTTATTGCGCTGCATTAACCGCATGAACGATCTGGTCGACAACTGCCATATCGACGGCGAGATTTTGCTGCACGGTCAAAATATTTATGACAAAAAAATCGACGTTGCCGCCCTGCGCCGCAACGTAGGTATGGTGTTCCAGCGTCCTAACCCATTCCCTAAGTCGATTTACGAAAACGTGGTTTATGGTCTGCGTCTGCAGGGCATTAACAACCGCCGTGAACTCGACGAAGCGGCCGAGCGTTCGCTACGCGGCGCGGCGATTTGGGATGAAGTGAAAGACCGTCTGCACGATAACGCCTTTGGCTTATCCGGTGGTCAGCAGCAACGTCTGGTGATTGCCCGTGCGATTGCCATCGAGCCCGAAGTATTACTGCTCGACGAACCGACTTCGGCCCTCGACCCGATTTCAACCTTAACCATCGAAGAGCTGATCACTGAGCTTAAGACTAAGTACACAGTGGTTATCGTTACCCATAACATGCAACAGGCGGCGCGGGTGTCGGATCAAACAGCATTTATGTATATGGGCGAATTGGTGGAATACGCCGATACCAACACTATTTTCACCACACCGAAAAAACGTAAGACCGAAGATTATATTACCGGCCGTTACGGTTAATCACCTTGCCTTTGGCAGTGATGATGTGAGTGATAAGTGATTAACGAAATAAGCCACCGCCTAGAACAGAGTTAAACATTGCAAACTCCATCTAGGCGTTGATACAGTTGAGTAAAAGGTTGGCCAAATGGAAAATATGAATTTAAACAAACATATCTCTGGGCAATTTAACGCCGAGTTAGATGATATCCGTAACCGTGTACTCGCCATGGGTGGTTTGGTTGAGCGTCAGTTAGAGCAAGCCATCGACGCCTTAAGCACCTTAGATGCTGAATTAGCGCAAAAGGTGATCACCGGCGATCACAAAGTGAACGGCATGGAAGTCTCTATTGACGAAGAATGCACCCGCATTATCGCTAAACGCCAACCAGCGGCGAGCGACTTACGTCTGATCATCGCGATTTCAAAATCGATTGCCGATCTTGAGCGTATCGGTGACGCCTGCGTGCGTATTGCCAAGGCCGCATTAGATAAGCGTTTGAATAATCAGCAACCGTTATTAGTCAGCATTGAAAATATGGGCCGCCATGCGATTCGTATGCTGCACGCAACGCTCGATGCCTTAGCCCGTATGGATGCCGATTCGGCGCTGGAACTTCATAAAGAAGATGCCAAGCTCGACCGTGAATATGAAGGCATTATCCGTCAATTAATGACCTACATGATGGAAGACCCACGCTCAATCCCCGATGTATTAGACGTACTCTGGGCCGCCCGTGCCGTTGAACGTGTCGGCGATCGTTGTAAAAATATCTGCGAATACATTATTTACTACGTGAAAGGTAAAGACGTTCGCCATACTTCCTACGAAGATATGGAAAAGGATTTAAAGGACTAAACGCCTTTTATCACACGGCTTTATCCGCAAACGCTCTGCCTAACCGCAGAGCGTTTTTGTTTTGTGTTTCTTTAGGGGATAAAGTGAACTGTAAGTCAGTCAATAAGTTTGGTTTACGCCTCTGAGGTATAAGAGGTGGTATCAAAAACACGCCAATGTTTTTGATATAAATCGTTGTTTGAAATTTGTTATTTACAATAAATAACCCTTTGTTTAATCTGACACTCGCTATAGGTTAATCTCGGCGTTAACCGACACTCGAGAGTAGAAACAGCACAATGGAATGGGCGCTGTATCGGCGATTACAGGGATAAGTAGATGAGCCAATTGTTGTATTCTTTAAAGCAGGGGTTCGAAGCCCTGAAAAGTATTCGCAATCATATAGTGGAAGCGAATTTACCCGCAGATTTCCCTCGACCCGAATTACCGCCGATATCAGAAGAGGCGAAAGCGGCACTGTTGCAACTACTCGAGCCGCTAGAAGCTTATCGAATTGAAAAACTTGAAACGAAACTTTCTCGGAAGAAATGGGCCAAGCGGTTAGGCTGGCTCCTGTGCTTGCCTGCGCTGGTTGTTGATTTGATGTCGTTAGCCTCAAATAGTGACCCAAGCATTCTGAGCTTGATTGTTCTCGCAGGCATCTTGATGTGGGTTCAGTTGCCTGAAATACAATTTAAGCGCCATTATAAGAATAAAATTTTACCTGTTTTACTCGATAAATTAGGGGATTACCAATATAGCCCCGATTCCTGTGTCAATCTGGATGCCGTGGCTGATTTTGAACTCATGCCCAGTTTTAGCAAGAAAGAAGCTGAAGACCATATTCGCGGCAAGGTAGAAGATGTTAGCTTCGAGTTTTGCGAGTTAACCTTAAAATCCCGTGGAAGCAAGTCGGATAAAATTCAATTTAAGGGTGGGGTGGTGATTATCTCTATGCCCTTTCATTTTGAATCTCACACCATTGTTAGCCAAGACTATGGTTCCCTGGGGAATGCCATTTCAGGCATCAAGCAACCCAGAGTTAAACTTGAAAGTGTCACCTTTGAGGCCATGTTTGAAGTGTATTCACACGATCAACATTATGCGCGATATTTATTGTCACCCGCAGTGATGGAACGATTGGTTGAGTTGGAGCAATTATTCCGGAAAACTGCACGAGGTTCAGGGATAAGCATCGAGTTTAAAAACAATACAGTGCTTATTATGGCGAGCTATTTTGGTAATTTATTTGATAATGTGGACATCAACTTGCCCACACAGGATATGTCAAAGATCCCATTATTACAGCAGGAGCTGGTCCTCATCACTAGCATTATCAAGCAGCTAAAACTTGATTATCTCGCGGCACAAAATGTAGCAGCACAAAAAATGCATGCGAGGATGGAGACATTAGCGAGTTAACAATAATAGTGTGCTGAGCGGTTATCTATTCGCATAGTTTTATACAGAGGATGAAACAGCAAGCATTGTTTCTTTATCACGCCGATGATTATTTGAGTCATTGGACAGAAGATTCGCCAGCGCAATGCTAGTCATCACTTGAGCCTCATCGCTAGGTTAACCATCGGATATAACGTGAGCTGTTCAAAACTTATCAGAGGGCGATGAGCGCGCGGCATATAAACCTCCTTGTTATTAACGCTGGGTGTCCAGTTTTATAATTTAATCAAAAGTTTCTTTTATCAGGTATTCTGGTAACCACATCTGACCAATCCAAATTGGGATATTTTTTCATAAGCATAGGAATATCTCTATTTTTGTTTTCAAAAATTTTCCAGTCATAATTTTCTGTGGCAGCGAATTCACCTATATAGTTTATTGAGTTTTCTTTTACTGAAAAAGTAATCGACAAATTATCTTCTGGACTCCAATGTCGATAGAATTCGCCTCGCGTCTGAAATAGCGTGTAGTTGTAGATTTCATACGTCCCCGCAGGAACAAGATAGGCGAATATATTTCCAGAATATTTACTCTCTCGATAGTCGAAATCATACGCTATAAACGGTGCTGTAGTAGACGCTTTACCTTCAATATTAAATTCAAAAAAATTTTCAGAATCCACTTTTCTAATGTTTATTCCCCAACGATCATATATAGCCGCTGCATTACGCCTAGACAACGAACCCACAATCAGAGCATACCCATCTCTATTTAAATCATTTGAAGATATATCTACCGGAAGATTAGGTCTTCCGGTCATTGCGCAGCCGCAAATAAATAAAGAGATTAGAATTGAAAATATTATTCTTAAGTTCATAAGCACTCTTGAGGTGTAGTGTTAACATTTTACTAGTGTGTATGTGCGTTAATCACGTTAGAATTGTGAAAATATGCACAATTAACTATTTGTATGCAAAGAACTTATCAGCTTTTCATTAAATGTACCATATTGAAAAAAGAACATGTGTGTTTATCAGAACGATTAATATGCCATTTTTTGTGTAATTCATTGAATTTAATATACTTTGCTTTATTTGTGCGGAGTTAATGTGCATTGTTCAACCTTAAAATCACCTATAACAGTGAAAAACCATAGTCATACATGGTTAGCCGCATACAAGGTAAGATTAAAACAGGATTATCATTGAGAATTTCTAGGGTAATTTGAGTGGACTCATTTGAATAAAATCGCTAGTTGAAACTCTTTTTTTTGGGGAGCAAAACAGTCCCAATAACTGAAATGACTTATCCGAAGTGTTAATGCCAACAATAAAGGCGAGAACTTCCCGCCTTGATTATGTTATTTGAGGATTGGCTAGGATTCAGGGCACACTTTGGGCTCGCGCTTAAACCGTAAAATTCGTGGCAGTAGTAAACCTGCAATAACCACGATAATCCCTAACAGTTGAAACTCGGTCACGGCTTGGCCGAGCATAAACGAGGTTAATACGGAGAAGATGGGGACAAAGTTAAAAAACAGTGATGCGTTGGCTGAGCCTAATTGGCGCACGCCGTTTAACCACAACAAATAGCCCGCAACCGTACCAAATACGCCGATATAGACCACTTCAGCCATGCCTAACGCCGAACTATTTACTAGCTCTGCGAAGGGATGCACCTCTGGCGAAGCCAAACATAAAGCGCCAATCACGGCAGCGCCACTCGACATGCCGATTAAGGTATAAGGGATGACTGGCATCCAACGGCTGATACCTTGGCTGAAATAGGTGTAAAAACTCCAGGCCAGCATGCCGCCAAATATCAATTTATCTCCGTGGTTTATCTGCATCGAGAAGAGGGTTTCAAGGTGCCCATTGGTGATCACCATCAGTACGCCAGTTAGACTCACCAGCAGACTAAAACACTGGGCAAACGATGGCAGCGTACGCAGGGCAACACAGGCGATCAATGATGTGATCAGCGGGCTAAGGGCCATGATTAATGAGCCGTTCGTCGCATTAGTTGACGCCAATCCCGTAAACAGGCCAAGGTTAAGTCCGCCTATTCCTACCGCGCTGACCAGAATAATCCACAACCATTGATTGATGCTTAAGTGCAATTTTGGCATACGGACGAGCTTGAGGTAGATAGCGAGACAGGCCGCGGCAATCACAAAGCGCCAGAACACTAAGGTCAAGGCATGCACTTCGCTTAACACTTGTTTCCCGATGGGAAAGCAACTTCCCCAAAAGAAGGTGCAGATAATCAGCAGGATAACTGCTTTTATCGTTGGATCAGATTTCATCGCTACTCCAGATGACTTGTCAAATACTGAGCCTTAGTGTATTGATTTCAATAATTGGATAAACAAGCAAAAGTAAGACGGTAAATGCCAATAATGAAACCTAACTATTCGTTGGACGATCTGCGCTGTTTTTGTGCTGTGGCACGCTCAGGAAGCTTTAAGGAGGCCGCCCAATCCTTAGGTATGCCGCTCTCCACTTTGAGTCGCCGTATCCGCCAGCTAGAGACCGATTTGCAATTAAGATTGCTCAATCGAGACGCTCACCGCGTTATCTTAACCAGTATTGGTGAGCAGTATTTTGAGCGCTCAGTAGCCCTGTTTGATGAACTCAATAATATTGACGAGGACTTGCATCGGGATAAGTACCAGCCACAGGGGAAAATCCGTATTTCCGCGCCGATCAATTCTGGCACTCATTTCCTGCGGTCGATTTTTTATGATTTTTTGCTGCAATATCCCGATATTCAGTTGGATTTGAGCTTTTCAAACTCGCTTATTGATATTGAAGCGGAAGGCATGGATGTGGCGTTTAGAGTGGGCAATCCTGTAGTTGAAAATTGGATTGCCAGACCGTTAAAGCATATTCACTTTATTTTGTGCTCTCATCCTGACTACGACATTTCGAGCATCACTACGCCAGATAAGTTATGCGGTCACCCAACCATCATTTGCCGCCCTATGATACCTTGGCAATTGGTGCATAAAACGACTGGCGAAGAGTTTGATTATCACCCGAACAAGGGCGTCAGGCTGGAGGTAGATGAACTGATGCTACTAACCCACGCCATCAAAACAGGAATAGGTATCGGGTACGTGCCGGATTATTTTGCGCTACCTATGATAGCGCAGGGGGAAGTGAATCATGTCCTACCTGATTGGAGTAGCAAAGCCCGTACTTTATCCATGTTATATCGGGACCGCGACCACCTCCCCATGCGGGTACGGTTGTTTATCGAGTTTGTAAAATTGCACTTTAAGTAGGGCTCATAAGTAGAGCTCGCTTTATCCTGCCTGCCAAGGTACACCGACATTTGAGCGCGTTGGGGTTATAACGCGCAGGCGGGCAGATATTCGGATAATTCCAATAGATTCAAATCGGGGTCGCGGATATAGACTGAGTTGATGCGGCCTGTGGCGCCGGTGCGCAGTACTGGGCCTTCAATAATCGCAACTTCAAGGCTGTTTAAGTGGTTGATCACTTCTTCGATATTGTGGCTGACCACAAAGCAGAGATCGGCGCTGCCGGGCGTGGCAAGGTTTGCCTTAGGTTCAAATTCGGCGCCTGCTTGGTGCAGATTGATTTTTTGATCGCCAAAACTTAAGGCGATTCGGCCCTGGCCAAATACGGACTTTTTCATCCCTAACACGCGTTGATAAAAGTCGACGCTGGCCTCGATATCTTTCACGGTTAACACTAAATGGTCTAGTCGGGTCACGCGCATATTCTTTCCCTCGATGCCGTAGCGGTTTGTTATTGGTTTTCTCTGCGCCTTACCTTACATCAAGTGCTGGTGCAAAAGTGACTCTGTGGTAGCATTTAACGCGCTTTTTAGCGTAAATAATTTATGCCTTTTTTTATCCTATTGGATTTGATGAGATTGTAATGAAGAAAACCTTAGCCCGTGGTTTGATGAACCTGCTGCCGATGGCGTTAAGCCTGTGGTTGTTTTGGTCATTGTTTGTATCGTTAGATGGTTTAGGGATTTTTATTTTAGAGTTGGTAGGGATTAACCAACATTTTGTCGGCGCGGGCTTTATCTTAGTCGTGGCCATAGTGTTTGCGGTGGGCCTGTTGTTTTCGGTGAGCCCTATTGTGTGGCTCTATGGCTGGATTGAACGTCAGCTAATGCGTTTTCCGCTGTTTAAATCTGTTTATGGCAGTATTCGTGATATCGCTTCCTTAATGAACCGTGAGGGTAAACCCAATACTCAGCAAACCGTGTTGGTTAAACAGGCCAATGGCGGGTTTGTGGTGGGTTTTATTATGACGGATACACCGCCGCAACCATTGCTCGATGCCTTACCCGAAGGGGATTGGGTGCCTGTGTTATTCCAACTCAGTTACCAAATGGCGGGGGTCACTAGCCTAGTCAAACGTGAAGATTTGATTTTAGTGGATTGGTCTTTTGAAGAGGCGATGCGCTTCAATTTAACCGCGGGGATTTCGCAAACTCCGGGCGCGGCAACGGTAAAAACTAAAGCCGAATAAGTTGGCTTTGATTTTTGAGTTAGTTTTTTGCGTCAAATAGATACATTTTTGTGATACAATCCGATGGCGACTTAATAGGTCGCCATTTTTTATGCTAATTCCGTGACTGCTGTTTAGCATTATCTGTGTCTCTATTGAGTCAGTTCTCGACAGCATGTGGTTTCTGTTCGAAGGCGCCTCAGTAGGGCTTAAGCAAGGCCGAGTCGTTATTTATTACTGGTTATTTGCTACTGGTTAACCGTTATTAGCTAATCGCGCTTTGCATTCCTTATCCTCGATATCATTAATATCGAACCGCTTACATGCATTATGTCGCCATAGAGGTTGAACCCTGCGATTCGGTCGCATGGTGTCGATGCTCGCAGCTCGCTGCCTTTGACAGGGCGGCTGGTTTTTAAAGGGCATTGCACAACAGCGGTGTCGCTGTTTATCGAGCAAATGGTTACTGACTTTGCTATTGCGTAAAAGCGCCGGGCAAACAGGCTAAGGTGAGGAAGTGTTCCAACATGAGTATGACATCACAAGGCATTGCTGTCCGCGAGTCCTTGTCATGGATTATTTGTGCATATTTCATCCTGATCACATACTGCTGAGGCAAGAGTTATCTATTATTGTGCTATCTCTTCAAAATTGAAGGGATTTCAATAGGAATTGCCTGATACAAGGGAGTTTTATGTCTATAAAGTCGAGTATAAATCCACCGGTTTTTTATTCGTCGGTCTTTTTTATCACCTTCATGGTGATGATCTGCGCCATTTGGCCGACTGAGGCCAATCACTTTTTCAAATCCATGCAGTCGTGGCTAGAAGCTAAAGCGGGCTGGTTATATATCCTTGGTGTGGCGATTTTTCTGATTTTTATCATCTTTGTCATGGTCAGTCGCTTTGGTGACATTAAGCTCGGCCCCGATCATGCTGTGCCCGATTATAGCTATAAGAGCTGGATTGCCATGCTGTTTTCGGCGGGGATGGGGATTGGATTGATGTTCTTCGGCGTCGCCGAACCCGTGATGCATTACTTAGCGCCGCCAGATGCAACGCCTGAGACCTTGGCCGCCGCCAAAGAAGCCATGAAGATTACCTTTTTCCATTGGGGCATACATGCGTGGGCGATTTACGGGGTGGTTGCCCTGAGTTTGGCCTATTTTGCCTATCGGCATAAGTTGCCCTTGTTACCCCGCAGCGCACTCTATCCCTTAATTGGTGAGCGTATCCATGGCCCGATTGGCCACTGCGTCGATACCTTTGCGGTATTGGGGACAATGTTTGGGGTCGCGACTTCCCTAGGCTTTGGGGTATTGCAGGTTAACTCGGGACTAAGCTATTTATTCGAGCAATTGCCTAATAACACCACGGTGCAAGTGTCACTGATTATTGGCATTACCTTACTCGCCACTCTGTCGGTATTTTCGGGGCTCGATAAAGGGGTGAAGCGCTTAAGTGAGCTTAACTTAGGCTTGGCCCTTATCCTGTTGCTGATTGTGTTAATTCTTGGCCCAACCGTGATGTTGCTGCAGGCCTTTGTGCAAAATACCGGTAGTTATCTCAGTGATATCGTTAATAAAACCTTTAATTTGTATGCCTATCAGCATAAGGAAGACTGGCTTGGCGGTTGGACGCTACTCTACTGGGGCTGGTGGATTTCGTGGTCACCTTTTGTCGGCACCTTTATTGCGCGCGTGAGTCGCGGCCGTACTATACGTGAGTTTTTAGTCGGCATTTTATTTGTGCCTTCGGCGCTGACCTTTTTGTGGATGACGGTATTTGGTAACTCGGCCATCGACGCCATTATGAATCAAGGCGCGACCTACCTAAGCGAAGCGGTGAATACCAATGTGCCCGTAGCTTTGTTTGTGTTTTTTGAACATATGCCTTTCCCGCATCTCCTGTCGGGCATTGGGATTTGTTTAGTGGTGACTTTTTTTGTGACCTCATCTGACTCGGGATCCTTAGTAATCGACAACCTGACCTCGGGGGGCGATAACAATGCGCCTGTCTGGCAACGGGTGTTTTGGGCATTGCTGCAGGGCGTGGTGGCCTCGGTGCTACTCATCGCGGGCGGTTTACAGGCACTGCAAACCGCTGCTATTGCCAGTGCGATGCCATTTTTATGCGTGATGCTGCTGATGTGTTTAGGGCTATACAAGGCGCTGAAAGACGATTGGCTTAAGATCAACAGCGTGCAGCTCCATACCACCAGTGTGCAATACGCTAAGACCAATATCAGCTGGGAGGATCGTATTGAAGTCTTAGTGTCGCATCCCACCGAAGATGAGGCGCGTATCTTCCTCAATAATGTGGCGACACCGGCGTTATCTAAGGTGTGCCAGCAATTTATGAGCAAGGGCCTGACGGCGGATCTTGAGTATCTCGACGGCAAAGTGCGATTGGTGATCAGCAACGAAGCCTATCAACCCTTCGTATATGGTGTGCGGATGCGCTGCTTTGAAATCGTCAATCCCGTCGGTGAAGAGTTAGAGCAGGGCAATAATTGGTATTATCGCGCCGAAGTGTACTTAGAGCAGGGCGGCCAGCACTATGATGTGATGGGCTATACCGAAGAGCAGCTATTGGCGGATGTGGTCACCCAATACGAGAAATACCTGCACTATTTGCACTTGTCCAATGCCGACCAAGGACATGTCGCCTAAACGCTTCGCGTGTTAGAAATATTGCCCCAAGGAATAACTCGGATTATCCTTGGGGCACTTTTTTAGGGGTTATCAGTTAGGTGTAAGCATGTCAGCAAATCCAGGCCAGAGTAAGTTAGATCAAGTCTTAGCCCAAGAGCGGGAATACCGTGCGAAACGTGAGGGCGGTTACCGCGAGCAAGCGCTCAAATTGTATCCTTGGATCTGTGGCCGCTGTACCCGCGAATTTACCTCAAAAAACTTAAGCGAGTTGACGGTTCACCACAGAGATCACAACCACGATAACAACCCATCCGATGGTTCTAATTGGGAATTATTGTGCCTCTACTGCCACGATAATGAACATTCACGCTTCGAAGAACTGATCCGCTACGGTAGCACCACCGAAACCAAGCAAGCGGCGGCGACCTATAATCCCTTTGCCGATTTAAAGGCGATGATGAAAAAGTAGCGATAAAAGTAAAAAGCCTGAAATTTTCAGGCTTTTTTTGCAAGTCGTGCCTCGGCTTCCAGCCATTTAGCGCGGCTTAGCACCTGTTGATTTTCGTCGCCTTCGAAATGGGCTTTGCGGGCGGGAAGTTGCGCGATAATCGCGGCGTGTTCTGCATCGCTGGCATCGCGCCAAGCGACAATCTCATCGATATGGCGAAAACAGCCCATGCAATAATCTTCATCATTTAAGCCGCAGCGGGCAACGCAGGGGGAGAGCATACTTTTCCTCTTAACAGGTTTTCGTCATCGGGTTCAATGGGTGAGGCCGCAGCGTTAACTGTTGCTGCGTTAAGGCGTATCTCCCATGCATGCCAGCGAGTAAAGCAGGCTGACAAAAATTGTGGCGATACTAGCAGCTTTAGCCGCTATTTGGGCAGCGATATTAAGTAAAATGCACCTTGATATTCGTAAAGGCTTAATGACGGCACTGTTTTCAAACTGACGGCTAAGCCCAATAAAATAGTCAAATGGAACACATCAGAGTAAAGCAAATTCAGCATGGCAATTAAGCTCGATAATCATAAGCAGGCAGGGGATATATCCGACAGTCAGGATTGGCTCAAGGCGCACTTTATCCAGTTGGATAAGTTACTTGAGCAGAGCCGCGCCCTGTGGCAAGTGCGCGCCTTTGAGGCAAAAGCACTGCCTTGGGCGGCGCAATTCCCAAGGCTTGCAACCACCCTTTGGGCGCTTGATGATGCCGTGCTCGATACTTTGGATGCCGAGCAATCGGCGTTAGTCGATGCCTTATCTCCTGCACTTAAGCAGGATCTTGCCGCGTTAGGTTTAGACTGGGATCTGTCTTTACTTCTATCCTCCTTTGCCGAACTTTCGCAGGGCTCAGATATTGATTCAGATATAGGCTTTGATATTAGCTCTGACATCAGCTCTGATGATATTGAAACTGCTACTTCACCTCGTATTGATCTTACCGAGTTGGCTCACTTTAGCGCCCATATAAAAGGCCGTAAGTGGGAGCAGATCACTGCCTTTGTGCAGCATTTGCCCGATGCGGGATTACCCGTGCTCGAGTGGTGTGCGGGCAAAGGGCACTTGGGCCGTTTGATTGCCAAGGCACGTGGTGTGGATGTGTTAAGCCTCGAGTGGCAGGCGATGCTCTGTGAAGAGGGCCAAGCCTTTGCCGATAAATGGCATTTATCACAGCGCTTTGTTTGCGCCGATGCTTTCGCTATCAACGATAAAACTAGCGAAAATTCCGCTCATCAAACCAATCCTTTTTGCGCTCAGCAACAGGCGGTGGCGCTGCATGCCTGTGGCGATTTGCATGTGCGTTTATTGCAATTGGCGGCAGCGGCGGGCACACAGGCACTGGCGATTTCACCTTGCTGCTACCATTTAATTCAAGCTAATCAATATCAAGGCTTATCAACACTCGCTAAAGACAGCGCGCTGTGTTTAAGTCGCCATGACTTGCAATTGCCTTTACAACAGAGCGTAATCGCAAATCCGAAACAACAGGCGCTGCGGCATCAGGAAATTGCTTGGCGGCTGGGGTTTGATGCGCTGCAGCGAAGTTGCCGTGGCATAGATGCTTATTTACCCTTGCCCGCCATAAAGCAAAGCCAGCTGAGCGGCGAGTTTGCCGAGTTTTGCCATTGGGCGGCGGCGCAAAAGACGGTTACCTTAGCCGCAGATTGTGATTTTGACGCTTGGCTTGAGATAGGCAAACAGCGACAAAGGTTAACCCGGCGCATCGATTTGGCCGCGCATTTATTCCGCCGTGCGCTGGAGCTGTGGTTAATTCTCGATCGCTGCTGTTTTTTGCTGGAAAGTGGTTATCGGGTAACCCTGAGGGAATTTTGTGCAACCAGCGTGACGCCGCGAAATGCGCTGATTTTGGCGCAAAAATCGAGCGATTGAAAAATAATTTGAATGATGAGGCCATACTTGCCTGTTTTTTATGAAGTATTTCTTTATTAGTTCATTTTGAATTAACGGATAGGCGGCATGATCTGCACAAGGGCTGATAAGCTCTGTGAGACAAGTCTAAGACGAAAGATGGTTTTTTATTGAATCATCGGGCTTTTCTTGTTCAAATGTCGCCTTAATGACAAATAACAACTAAAAACTGACCTAAAAGATCAGTGATCTTAGTGAGCGAATAAAACAGTTTCATGAAATATTCCCGCGTATTTATTAATAGCCTTGCCTATGAACTGGCACCTGTCGTGGTTTCCAGTAGCGAGCTAGAATCTCGCCTTGCGCCTCTATATCAAAAATTTCGCATTCCTATGGGGCAACTTGCGGCGTTAACGGGCATTACCGAACGCCGTTGGTGGCCTAAAGGGCATCAATTATCCGATGGAGCGATTAAAGCGGCGCACAAGGCAATTGCAGAAACGGGAATAGAAGTCGCCGAACTGGGCGCTGTGGTGTATACCGGCGTTTGCCGTGACCAACACGAACCCGCCACCGCTTGCCGGATTGCGGCGGCATTAGGTGTGTCGAAGGACACGGCGATTTACGATATCAGCAATGCCTGTCTTGGGGTGTTATCGGGCATTTTAGACATTGCTAACCGTATCGAGCTTGGCCAAATTAAGGCAGGCATGGTGGTGTCCTGCGAATCGGCGCGGGATATTGTCGATGTGACCATTGATAATATGCTGGCCGATCCGACCATGCAGAATTTTGCGCAGTCGCTGGCGACCTTAACCGGCGGCTCTGGCGCGGTGGCGGTGATCCTGACCGATGGCAGTTTGCCGCTGACGAATGTGCGTAAGCATCAGCTGCTTGGTGCCTCCCATTTATCAGCGCCACAGCACCATCAACTGTGTCAGTGGGGCTTGCAGGAAGTGGGGCACAATATTTACCGTGAGTTTATGCGTACCGATGCGGTGACCTTGCTCAAAGAAGGGGTCGAGCTGGCAAAACACACGTGGGAGCATTTCCTCGCGCAGCGGAATTGGTTGGTCGAGCAGGTCGATAAAGTGATCTGTCATCAGGTTGGCGCTTCAAACCGTAAACAGGTCTTGAGTGCGTTAAATATTCCGCCTGAAAAAGAATTCCCTACATATCAACTGCTTGGCAATATGGGCACTGTCTCTTTACCCGTCACTGCGGCCATGGCACACGATCAAGGCTTTTTACGCCCGGGGGATCAGGTGAGCTTTTTAGGTATCGGCAGTGGTTTGAACTGCATGATGCTGGGTATTAAGTGGTAGTTTTCCAAGATTGTTATCTGCCTTAGCCGACGCTTGAGCGCAAGGTTTGCTAGGGCATTTTTATGCTTATTGGTTTAGCGATGGGCATTAGCGATGAGCAGAGGTAAAGCCGAATTTACCTGCACAGGCTACCAATACAAAAACAATTAGAACAAAAGATAGGAAGCGTCATGTTAGACACTCTGTTGCCGTTTAAACGTCATTTTCTTAGCCGTAATGGCAACAAGCTGCATTACATCAATGAAGGCCAAGGTGAGCCTGTGGTCATGGTGCACGGTAATCCAAGTTGGAGTTTTTATTACCGTAATCTCGTGAGCGCCCTTAAGGATACTCACCAGTGTATCGTGCCCGACCATATTGGTTGTGGCCTGTCGGATAAGCCGGATGACAGCGGTTACGACTACACCCTTAAGAGTCGCATTGATGATTTAGAGGCGCTGCTCGATAGCCTAAAGGTAAACGAAAACATTACCTTAGTCGTCCACGACTGGGGCGGCATGATTGGCATGGGCTATGCGGCGCGTTACCCTGAGCGCATTAAACGTCTGGTGATTTTAAATACCGGCGCCTTTCATTTACCCGATACTAAGCCTTTACCGCTAGCGCTGTGGATCTGCCGCAATACGCTGCTCGGCACTGTATTAGTGCGTGGTTTTAATGCCTTTTCATCGATTGCATCCTACGTTGGGGTAAAGCGTCAGCCGATGTCCAAGTACATCCGCGAGGCCTATGTTGCGCCGTTTAACTCATGGGCAAATCGCATTTCGACCCTGCGCTTTGTGCAGGATATTCCGCTAAAACCGGGTGACAGAAACTATCAGCTGGTGTCGGATATTGCCGCCAGTCTGCCAAAGTTTGCCAAGGTGCCGACACTGATTTGCTGGGGTTTACAGGACTTTGTGTTCGATAAGCACTTTTTAGCCAAATGGCGCGAACATATGTCCCATGCACAGGTGCATGAATTTGCCGATTGTGGTCACTATATCCTCGAAGATGCGAGCGACGAGGTGATTACCCATATCAAACACTTTATGGCTGAGGCGCAAACGCCAGAGCCTGAAGTGCAGTCCGTTGAAATGGAACAGGTCACAGAGCCTGAGGCAGAAATTCAAGCGCCACAGGCCGCACATTAATGGCTAGGGTGGAGGATGCGCAGCTCGGTCATGGGACATCTAGCGTCGAGCAAGCAAGCGATGCCAATATTTGTCGGCATTTAAAGCAGGCCGCCCATCACATACCCCATCATCTCGCGGTTGCGGTGCAACAGGGCAAGGGCAAATCCCTTGCCAATCTGACTTACCAAGAACTCGACTTTATTAGCCTCGATAAACAAAGCGATGCCATCGCCTTCGCGCTCAATGCCCATGGGCTGACGCGGGGGATGAAGGCGGTGCTGATGGTCACCCCGAGTCTGGATTTTTTTGCGTTAACTTTCGCCTTGTTCAAGGCGGGGATTATTCCCGTGCTGGTTGACCCGGGCATGGGGATTAAAAACCTTAAGCAATGTTTTATTGAAGCCGCGCCCGATGCCTTTATCGGTATTCCTAAAGCCCATATCGCCAGACGCTTATTAGGCTGGGGTAAGGGCAGCGTGCAGCATCTTATCAATGTGGATGGCAATCCCAGCGGGCTTGCAGGCACACTATCGCGCTTACTCACGGGCGCGCCAAGTTTAGCGTCGATACTCTTATCAACAGCTAAGTCGTCTACAGCTAAGTTGCCGGAACAGGCTGAGTATCCGATGGCGCTGTTAGAGCATGATGAGATGGCGGCGATTCTGTTTACCAGTGGCAGCACGGGGACGCCAAAAGGCGTTGTCTATAGTCACGGCATGTTTGAGGCGCAAATTCAGGCGCTAAAGCAGGATTATGGCATTGCACACGGCGAGCGTGATTTGGCGACATTCCCGCTATTCTCCCTCTTTGGTCCGGCGCTCGGTATGGCATCGATTGTACCTGAGATGGATGCCAGCAAACCGATTACGGCCAATCCTGAATTTTTATTTGCCGCCATTGAGAAATACCAATGCAGCAATATTTTTGTTAATCCGGCCTTGCTTGAGCGTCTAGGCCGCGCCGGTGAGCAAACCGAATCGAAAAAGCAGCATAAACTCAGCAGTGTGAAACGCGTGATTTCCGCAGGCGCGCCCGCGACCATTGCCTCGATTGCCCGTTTTAGCAAAATGCTCAGTGACGGCGTGCCTGTACTCAATTCCTACGGCGCCACCGAATCCTTACCTATCAGCATGATCGCCAGCGATGAGCTATTTACCACGACTCAAACCACGGACAATGGCGGTGGGATTTGTGTCGGCCGCGCCATCGATGGTGTCAGTATCGAGATTATCGCCATCACTGAAGCTGATATTCCTGAGTGGGATAATGGCCTGCGTCTTAACGCGGGGGAAATTGGCGAAATAGTGGTAACAGGCCCTATGGTGAGCCAGTCCTATTATCGCCGCGAAAAGGCAACGACGGCGGCTAAAATATGGGATTGCGAGCAGCAAACCTTCAGGCATCGCATGGGCGATCTTGGCTATCTGGACGACAGTGGCCGGTTGTGGATGTGTGGCCGCAAAGCTCATAGAGTGGATGCCACCCAAGGCGGGCGGTGTATTAAACGTTACTATTCCATTCCGAGTGAGCGTATTTTTAATACCCATCCGAATGTGAAACGTTCGGCATTAGTGGGGATCAAAGTGAAGGGCCAAGGTGGCGTGAGTGAGATTGAACCACTCATCTGTATCGAGCTTGACCAATCCTTGGTGTGCAATAAGAGCGCGCAGCTCTATCAAGAGTTGATGGCGATTGCCGAGCAGTATAGCCAAACTCAGGGGATTCGACGTTTTCTCATTCATCCCGATTTCCCCGTGGATGTGCGCCACAATGCAAAAATATTTAGAGAAAAATTAGCCGTTTGGGCGCAATCGCAAACCAAAGGCTGATTTCAATTTAGCTCATTTTTAACTTAAATAGGGTCGAACTTTCGACCGTTTGTTCGTGGCACGTTTTGCCGCGAGTGGTGCCTTGTTGCACTTAATCACTGAATTGAATACTAAGATGACACTCACTGTCACGGAATGCGATATGACTGACAATCCTGCTGTTCTTCAAGCCGATGCGACACAAACTGGCCGTGGCGATAACCTCGCTCAAGCAGGCTTTGACCCGCGTGAGCAAGCCGCGCTTCATGCCTTGGCGGCTAAGGTCAACCATGCCTTTGTGACCGGCGCGGGCGGATTTTTGGGTAAGGCCATTTGCCTACGTTTGGTCGCGGCTGGGATTAAAGTTACTGGGTTTGCCCGTGGCCATTATCCTGAGCTTGAAGCCCTTGGTGTGACTATGGTACAGGGGGATTTAGCCAATCCTGAGCAAGTCAAACAGGCTATGCAGGGCTGCGATATCGTGTTCCATGTGGCCTCAAAAGCGGGTGTATGGGGCGACAGAGACAGTTATTTTTGCCCGAATGTGAAGGGCGCCGCTAATGTGATTGCTGCTTGTAAAGCACTAAAAATCAATAAGCTAGTCTATACCAGTACCCCAAGCGTGACCTTTGCGGGCGAGGATGAATCGGGAATCGATGAGTCGACGCCCTACGCCAGCCGCTTTTTAAATTATTATGCCCATTCCAAGGCGATTGCCGAGAAGATGATGCTCGATGCCAATCAAGCCTCGATAACCGCGTCGGCGTATGCGTTAAAGACCGTCGCCCTGCGGCCGCATTTGATTTGGGGGCCCAATGATCCGCATCTGGTGCCTCGGGTGCTCGCCCGCGGTCGTTTAGGTAAGCTCAAGCTGGTGGGGCGCGAGGATAAACTGGTCGATACCATTTATATCGATAACGCCGCCTATGCCCATATTCTGGCGGCCGTGGAGCTTTGCCAAGTCTCGCCTAAGTGCCAAGGGAAAGCCTATTTTGTCAGTAACGACGAGCCAGTGACTATGGCCAAGATGCTGAACCTCATCCTAGCCTGTGATGGGTTGCCGCCTGTGACCGCGCGCGTGCCACAGACCCTAGCCTATGTGGTGGGCGCTGTGTTAGAAACGGCGTATCGATTGCTGAATAAGCAAGAAGAGCCGATCATGACGCGCTTTGTCGCTAAACAGCTTTCCTGTAGCCATTATTTCGATATCAGCGCGGCAAAACGAGATTTAGGTTATCGTACACTGGTGACAATAGACCAAGGTATATGTCGATTAAAAGCTTCGTTATAGATGTTTGATTATTAAATAGAAATGTAAAAATGAATGCGTTTAAATTTGATTGATTAAACGCATTCCATTTACTGACTAAGAGTATTTTCTTATCGCAATGTCACACAGTTTGTTATATATTTTTTCAATTTGTAATTGACTATTCATGTTTGTATGGAAATGAGAGGAGAATAAATTAGTTTCAGATTGTAAGAAATTATCATTCTGTAGTTCAAGTGCATACTGCATATATTCTTTCCAATTGCTAAATCTACGTTCCTCTGGGACTATGTTACTTATATGCCCATAGTTTAATGTCACTACGGGTAAGCCATTTATTATTGCTGTTTGAGAGCTTGTGCCTCCACCAATTCTTTTAGGATTCAAATAAACATCAGCCATCAAACAAACAGATGCTAAGTCATCTTGAAATCCAATGTTTATCACTTTTTTTCTATCAATTAATTCAGCGTCAAAATTACTTGAAAGACTAAAACTGTCTGTACCAGAGAAAATAATATGTGCATTTTCGTTGCTTTTAATAAGACCGTTGCAAATTTCGATAAACTCAGGGGTTACTTCTCTATCCATCCTAGTGCTTACTACTAAATAAATGAAAGAATTATTATCCAGACCCAATTTTTCTTTTGAGGCGGGAATGTCAGCCTTTCCCTCTGGAGTGACCAACATATTCTCGAGCATAAAGTCATTATGTTCATATTTAGATGCTAGCTCTCTATGGTTATCATCGAAAAGGCTCCCAGGAACAAAATAGCTATCGCAGTGTGCAAATGGGACTACACCACCAGTGGTTGCAAATATCGATGGGTAAATTCCAAATATAGCCTCCTGAACTAAAAGATTTTCACCATGTGAAATAACTGCATCTGTATCTAATGATTTAAGAATGTCTAAAATATCTAATACCTTTCTTGATGACATCATCTGTTTCTCAATAGATACTATTTTAATTTTCTTATCTTTAAATTGCATATAGTTAATATTTAGCTCAGATGTTCCATTTAAATCTTTATTGACATTAAATCCTGTAGGATTTATTAATCCAAGAGTATTGTGATAGTTGAATCCATTTGAATTAATGATTGTTACATTACAATTATGATAAGTTTCTAAGTGGCATGCAATGTTGAAAGATTCTCTGGTTGGGGAATGTCTCATCCCAAGAATTTGTGGACTTAATATGACAATGTTTTTAACCTGATTAACATTTTTTTTGTTTTTATATTTATATAGTTTTAACCAATTATTCATGTCATTAGATAAATTTTTAAAGATATTTCTTAATGATGTTGTATTAACCGGGGTTGAGTTTGTAAATAAACGATTTCCAATATTCCAATATATCTCGTAAAAGCTTTGAGGTGACATGTTTGGTGGGCATGAATTGATAATTTTTTCTAAAAATCTAGAGTTTTTTGTTAAGTCAAATAAAAAGAAGTACAAGGAATTTAAGTTGTCTATCGGTGGTTGATTTGTAAGATAGTGTTGTATCACTTGTTCTTTATTGTACTCATCAATCTGTTCATAAGCCGATTTTAACGTGCTCAAGTATGAAAAAGATTCGTTATCTAATTTAGCTTCGATAAATATTAAATCTATAGTAAGAATTATGTCATTTGAAAAATTCATTAAGTTTCCCTATTTTAGTGAATTTGTAAGGTAGGCATATTTGATAAATTTTTATACTATTTTTCTGCTTAATTGTACATAGTTTTATGTTTTGTTGGGAAAATTTTGGTATGGTTCAGTGTTAGAAAAGTTAAACTCAGAATTCAGATAATAACTGCTCCTAATTGTGCGATATATCATGCCGAAAATCTTGCAGTGTCAAGCGTTACCACAATTTGGTGGCAGAGTCAGACGTGGCAAGGCTCAGACTAGGATTTGAACTCAGTACTACTCTTAGAAACAGCACGAGTGCAGCAAACGATTATTCTAAACATATATGGTCAGTTATTTAGTGTCGTTTGATTATTAATCAATGACTATTTACCTCT
The DNA here is from genome assembly GCF_002196695.1 of Shewanella sp. Shew256. Classification (NCBI taxonomy): domain Bacteria; kingdom Pseudomonadati; phylum Pseudomonadota; class Gammaproteobacteria; order Alteromonadales; family Shewanellaceae; genus Shewanella; species Shewanella sp. Shew256. The sequence continues at coordinate 550,847 of NZ_NAJR01000002.1, forward strand.
TTCAAAATATTTCTACTGTATCATTGTTTGAGATGATACATGCAATGTGTATTTGATAAGTGTTTTGTGTATATTTACTTTTTCAGTTGCATTACAGGAATTCACTCTATAGTTAGGGAATATTATGAGTTGTGGTGAATGTAAAACGTCAATTTTTAGGCAAAAAATAGGTCGCTGTAAACGCTGCATGTGGCAGTTGACGCTGCTGTCGCTTATCGATTGGCCTTTGTGGTGGTATCTCTACAGTGACGCTCCTCGAGAGGTCAACTCCATCGCCTTACTGTTTTTCTGCTTAGCCTTTAGTGGCCTGTTGTTACTGCATCTTGTGGTATTAGTCGCCCGCCGTCTGCTCGGGCGTGAGTAGTTTTTCACTTCCCATCGAATCTCCTTTTTATCCTTTGTGGTGAGCGGTCACACTTGCCATTTACACTATTTGAAACGGCCATGCTTGTCCGCGAACTTTTTCATTTTCGCTTAATGCTCAAGTGGTACACAGTGCGCTGAAACAGCTCGCTTTTTATCGTCTTAGCGAAAAATACTGTCGATTGGTGCTGAGGCGTGATGAGTGATGAGCTCACGCGATTATTTTACTCCGTGATCCCGTGAGTGTTAGGGCTAGGCTTAAATCTGAACTAAGTACCATAAATACTCTGATGATAAGGGTTCGTGTAACGAGTTTTTTTGGCTGATAAGTATGGATTTAAACAAATTTTAATCTGACATTTTAAGGTTTTTACCCTGTTTCACTGTTTTTGGTATCGCCAAGTACTAAGATCGAATGTGGCGATGGAGCCGAGAAAACTCGGTATTTTTTTAGGTTTTAGGGAGTGTTATGGAGTTTTTAACCACGTTATTTGTGGGTTACCCGATATGGGTTTGGTTAATGTTTTTTGGCTTTGTGTTGGCATTGTTAGCCTTCGACTTAGGTGTGCTACACAAAGAGCAGCACGAAATTACCGTGGCAGAGAGCCTTAAATTATCGGCCTTTTACATTTGTATGGGTCTGTTGTTCGGCGCTTGGTTATGGTGGTATAAGGGCTCGACCGCGGGGATGGAATACCTCACGGGTTACCTTATTGAAAAGTCTTTATCTATGGATAACGTCTTCGTTATCGCGCTTATTTTCAGTAGCTTAGGTATTCCCCGTTTGTATCAACACCGAGTGTTATTCTGGGGGATCATGGGCGTTATCGTGCTACGTGCCATTATGATTGGCTTAGGCGCGGCGCTGGTAGCGCAGTACCAAGGCGTGTTGGTGTTATTCGGCCTGTTCTTGATTTTCACTGGCATTAAGATGCTCTTTTCCGATGATGAGCATGGTGATATCCAAGATAATAAGTTTTACAAGTGGTTACGCTCTAAAATGCGTTTTACGCCAAGCCTTCATCAAGAGAAGTTTTGGGTAAGGGGAGAGGAGCATCAACTCAGCAAAGGCTGGTGGGCAACGCCCTTGTTCTTGGCGTTGATCTTAGTCGAAACCGCTGATCTGGTGTTTGCGGTGGACAGTATCCCGGCGATTTTTGCGATTACCCAAGATCCTTTTATCGTCTATACCTCTAATATCTTTGCTATTTTAGGTCTGCGGGCATTGTATTTCGCCCTCGCGGCCATGGTGCATCGTTTCGAGTACCTCAAGTATGCGCTATCGGTCGTGTTAGTGTTTATCGGCGTAAAAGTCGGACTGGTGTACTTTAATCACGAAGGCATTGTGGACTTTAAAATCCCAACGGCCTTATCCCTTGGCGTCACTTTCGGCCTCTTGCTGGCGGGGGTATTATTCTCCCTGTGGAAGACGCGCGAGCAGAAGTAAGTTAATGTTTTTCTATCTAAAACTGGCGCCATAGTGCGCCAGTTTTTATTCGGTCATCCCAAAGAATGGTTGTGAATTGCCTAGTTTATCGGCCGATGAAATAATTTCTATTTGCGGTTTTTAGGTTTGGTAAAAGTGCGCAAACTGTTCTATTTTTCGTATAGACAGACGTTTGGCTCGGGCTTTCTTTCTACCTGAGTAATCGTTCGCCTAACAGCGCACTGAGCCAAATATAAAGAGTCTGTTTTCATCAATTTTGCAATAATAACAATAAATTATTAGCACCATCAACTTTGTGGCTTAGCTCATTATCTGCCGGAATGGGGCGACAGTTTGGTTCATTCTGAGATGTTGACCATTACGCCACGCCATCATTACAAATAATCGAACAAATGACAGCGAGCCAGGCCGTTAATGCCGAGGTTCGTACGAGGAGAAAGATCATGTCTATGGTGAGTGCGAAGGAATTTGCTCATTGGCTAAAGAAACGCTTCGAGGGTGTCGAAAAGGGCGTGAGTTTAACTCGAGAAGATATTAATCAGCTGACCGGACGCCAAAATTTTTCATTGGTGTTTGTGCATGATATTCACTACGAGTTGATGCGTTATGGCATCGCCTTTGTAACAGACACGGGGCGCGATACTTATTATCTTGTGCGGGTTTTCGATAAACCTTGGCGCAATCAATTGGAGCAGGACTCTGAAAAGGAGCTGTTCTCTAACGTAGTGTCGATTAATTTACTGCGTTAAGACGGCAATTCGTGGCATTTATCAGTGCAATTTTGCTTGAGGTGGTGAGTGCTTTCGACGCACCACAGCGCGCTGCTGCGCAAGTTCGACAGCCCCTGTTACATAAGGATTAACAGGGTTAATAAATCGCATCTTTGCGTGACTTCCCGTCTACTAAGTTCGTTACACTCTCCCTCTTTACACTTAAATCCGCCGTGAAAAGTGCAAATTCGCTTGTTCTTCGACATGGATTTTCCTAAGGTGATTGAAAATGATTTTCACTGAGGCCCCCTATGAATACCCATTTGCAATTACAGGTTAAGCATTGGCTCGAAAATGACCCAGATCCCCGCACTCAGGCACAACTGCAAGCCTTAATCGATGCCGGAAATGACGCCGAACTCGAGGCACGTTTCGCGGGACGTTTAGAATTTGGAACCGCCGGATTACGCGGTGTGGTGGGCGCAGGTCCTATGGGCATGAATCGCTTGGTTATCCGCCAAACGTCTGCAGGGCTTGGTGCCTATCTACTTGAACAAATTAAAGATGCCGCCGAGCGCGGAGTCGTGATTGGTTACGATGGCCGCCACGATTCACGCACTTTCGCCCATGATACCGCCAGTGTGCTCACCGCGATGGGGATTAAAGTGCGCCTCACCGCCAAAGTGGCACCAACGCCGCTGGTGGCCTTTGGCGTTAAGCATTTTAATGCCGCCGCCGGTATTGTGGTGACCGCCAGCCATAACCCGCCACAATACAATGGCTACAAAGTGTATTGGGAAAACGGCGCGCAGATTATCCCGCCCCATGACTCAGGTATCGCCGCTCAAATTGAGCTGGCGGCAACTCAAGCAATTCCGTTTATGGATCAGGTGGAGGGGACCAAACAGGGCAAGCTTATCTGGTTGCAGGACGATTATTACGAAACCTATCGCCGCGGCGTGATGCACGCCAATGTGCTGCAAAATAACACCGCGCCCGAAAAAGTCAGTCTTGCCTATACCGCGATGCACGGAGTGGGCGCAGAAATGGCTGAAACCGTGCTTAAAGACGCAGGTTTTACCCAAGTGTATTCGGTGGCGGCGCAGCGCGAACCCGATGGGGATTTCCCAACGGTTAATTTCCCGAATCCGGAAGAAAAAGGTGCGATGGACTTAGTCATCGCCGAAGCGAAAAAGCATGGTGCTATGCTAGCTTGTGCCAATGACCCCGATGCCGACAGATTCGCGGTTGCTGTACGTAAGGATGATGGCGAGTATCAAATGCTAACGGGCGACCAAGTGGGTGTGCTCTTTGGCCATTATCTGTTAAGCCATGCCGCGAAAGACCAACGACTGGTGGGCACGACTATTGTGTCCTCCAGTCTATTATCTAAAATCGCCAAGGGCTTTGGGGTTGAAAGTTATACCACGCTCACTGGTTTTAAATGGTTGATGAATGTGGGGATTGCGCAGAGTCAGCCTGATAATCAATTCCTGTTTGCCTACGAAGAGGCGCTGGGTTACACCGTCGGTAACATGGTGTGGGATAAGGACGGCCTATCGGCCTTAGTCGCCTTCGCCCAATTAACCGCCGAGCTTGCCGCCAAAGGGCAAAGCATTTGGGATAGACTCGAGCAGATATACCGCGAGCAGGGTTTCCATCTCAATGCTCAAGTTAGCATTGCCTTAAAACCCGACACTCCCAATATCGGCGCCTATCTGCGTGAACATCCGCCGCTGGCAATTGGTGAACATGCCGTGGTGTCGACCGATGATCTCAAGGCGTTAGAGCGCCGCTTTGCCGATGGCAAGGTTGAGAAAATCAATCTGCCCGCCAGTGATGTATTAACCTACCGCTTAGCCAATGGCGCGCGGGTGATAGTACGGCCGTCGGGCACTGAGCCTAAAATCAAGTGTTATTACGAGGTGGTCGAGCCTATGACGGCGCAAGACACCTTAGCCAGCGCCCAGGCTCGGGCAACTCAGGCGATGGAGGCGTTTATTTCTGCCCATCAGGCGAGCCTACCTAAATAAGCGCTTTTAGCGCACTCAATAAAATCAGCTTCACTCAAAGGCTACTGACATGATGTTGTCAGTAGCCTTGTTTTATTCTTGTTGTCGTCTGCTGGTGAATCACATTTATAACATGATGAATCATCGGCATTTTTCAACAAGGAGAAAGTGAAAATGTTATCAATTGCACCGTTAGTCTGGGGTGAAATTCCTGTCAGTGATATGGATCGTGCCATCGCTTTTTATCAACAACATTTCGGCGTTGAATTTAAACGTGACGATATGGAAGACATGCAATACGCGACGCTGGTAACAGAGGAGGAAGGCGCCGCCAGCATTGGCCTCGTTAAATGCAGCATGAGCAAACCGTCGATGGAAGGTAGCACTGTATACTTGCATTTCAGCGCACAATTGCAACCTTTAGTGGATAAACTCGTGGCCGCCAATGTGACTATGCTATTGCCTGTAACGCCTATCAAAGACGGCGGTTGTGGCTACATCGCCCTGTTCGTGGATAGCGAAGGCAACAAGGTCGGCCTCTGGTCGCAAAATCAGTAATGTAAACCCTGCAGAGTCGTGCCTTGGCACGGCTCTCGGTACTGGTGTTTAGTACTGATGTTTACGCCGATCTTTAATTCGAGTGGATACAGTCAGTTCTGCGGATAAGAGCGATATGCAATAACGTCCCGCGATAGCCTTAAACAAGCAACAGCAAATTTCAGTGATGAAGGTAAAGGATAATGGAACAGGTTTTTATGGCGGCTCAACCTATGCTTGGGCTGAGTACGCGCACCAACAATAGCACCGAAATGGCGGATGAGGGCGGCAAGATTGCAGCGCTTTGGCAGACATTCTTTGAATCATCACAACTCACGGCGATGCTCGATTCTCCCATGTATGGGGTTTACTACGACTATGAATCGGATATGACGGGAGATTATTCGGTTTTAGTGGGGAAAAGCGTTGAGTCTGTCAGCGAGACCGGCCCTTTTACGGCATTACAGCTACGAGAAGGAAACTACCTTAAGTTCAGTGCACAAGGGGAAATGCCCCACTGTGTGGTTGATCTTTGGGGACAGATTTGGCGCTACTTTAGTACAGCTGATTGTCCGCATCAGCGTGATTATCAAACGGACTTTGAGGTCTATCGAAGCGCCGATAAGGTCGAGATTTATATCGGGATCGTGTAGGCCGAATCCATAACGCTTTGCCTGTACAGTATCGCTTGGGCGGGTAAGCTTTAGCGGTTAAGATCCCTAAACTTTCGCAGCAAAGCCAATTTGAGGTGTGATTACTGTCCATGCGCCGTGCCGACCGCCTATTCCAAATAGTGCAAATTCTTAAACATCGACGATTAACGACCGCCCAAGAGCTGGCGGACCGTTTAGAAGTCTCGACCCGCACTGTGTACCGCGATGTGCAGGATTTATGTTTGAGCGGCATTCCCATTGAAGGGGAGGCGGGTGTGGGCTATCTATTGCGCCACGAAGTGAATGTGCCGCCACTGATGTTTAACGAGGCCGAATTAGAGGCGATTCAAGTCGGCATGCGAATGGTGCAAACATGGGGCGGCAAAGAGCTTGGCAGTGCGGCGCGTCAGGCGATGATAAAAGTGGAGGCAGTACTCCCTAAGCGCTTGCAAGCCTATCAATCCTTGATGTTTTCGCCGGATTTTTATTTAGATTCCAACGAGTTTCAGTTTCTCGATCCGCTGCGTAATGCGGCCCAGCGCCGTGAGTACGTCAAACTCTTCTATCAAGATGTGAATAAAGCGCTGACCGAGCGTGAAGTGCGGCCGCTCGCCATCTATTTTTGGCGCGGCACTTGGACCTTGCTGACATGGTGCGAATTACGCCAAGATTTTCGCAACTTTCGGGTCGATCGTATTACAGGATTGTTAAGGCTTAACCGCCATTTTGAACCGACGCCGGGGCAGGAATTAGAGGATTATATTTGCTTGATGGATTCACAAAATGCACAAATATAGTGCAGTCCATTACTCGCTGCTGATATGTTCTGCTAGAATCAAACGATAGGGACTGGTTTCATATATGTAGTGGGCATGTACATGATAATATTTAGGCATTTTAGTTTTTTAATTATGCTGGTTTATATTAGTACATGCTTTTTTCCTTCTTTGTCATATGCTGTTGACTCTTTTATTACTAATCCTCCAGAGTCTGATAATGACTATAGATATCAATATACCTATGATCTATTGGCATTGATTATTGATGCAACAAAGGACGATTTTGGTGATGCTTCGCTAGAGGTATCTGATGTTGTGATGAGTCGTAATCGAATTTTTAGAGAGTTATTAGAAGGTAACAACATTAATGTGATGGCAGAAGCTTCTAATGTTACTTGGGATCAGCAGCTTATTCCTGTAAAAATACCTATCCGTAAAGGGATCCAGGGAATTAGGTTATTTATCATCAAGAAAGATAACTTACCCCTTATGGCGAATATTAAGACTTTAGCAGAGTTAGCGGCGTTAGATACGGGGTCAGGTAGTCAATGGTCTACGAAAGTCGCCATGCAAAAGGCAGGGTTTAATGTGATAGAAAGTACTCAATATGATAATTTATTCAATATGTTATCTGTTGGGCGTTTTGTGACATTTGGTCGAGGAGTTAATGAAGTTTTTCAGGAGGTGGAGCAATTTAATAAAAAATATCCCGATTTAACCGTAGATAATAATGTTTTACTTTATATTCCATTAGCCACCTATTATTACGTATCACCAAGTCAACCTCGTTTAGCAAAAAGAATACAAGTAGGCCTAAAGAGAATTATTGAAAATGGCCAGTTTGATACATTTTTTTATCAGCGACACTGCGATCTTTTATTAAAAAGTAATATTAATAATAGGATCGTTTTTAAGATTAATAATCCACTAGTTTCTGAGGCGGAAATGACTTCTATTGTTGGAAAGGACTTCTTAATCAATCCAAGTAGTGACTTTTCGAATTTATGTGAAAAATATCATTAAGTCACTATTCTCTTGTATATTTAGCTTTGCCTTAAAGCTATTTTACGGTTGTTTACACTGTAAGATTTAAGCCTCAATGAATAGTGAAAAATAATCCCATGCTCAGCACTGTGGTCAATAGGGTATTACGCGTGACAAATGCTAATACTGTTGCGACCACAGCGCATATCAAGTAGCTGTTATCTAAGCTTAAATCGAGTTTTCCCTCCTGCACAAATACGATAGGTGCAAAGATGGCTGTGAGTACGGCGGGTGCCGAATAACTCAAAAAGGTCTGGGTATTTTTACTCAGCCTTAGCGGCAGTTTTGGCTCAAGCAGTAAATGCCGACTGATAAACACCACCGCCGCCATTGAAAAAATCATTAACCAGATCATAGGTTTTCCTCAGCTTGGGTGGCAGTCGTGTCGATTTTGGGGGCTGGCTGATCCTCGCCCGTGACTTTGGCATAGAGCACGCCGGCGCTCATCCCCGATAGGGCGGCAATTAACAGTCCCGCCTGAATATCCAGCACGGCGCACACCACAGCTAAGGTGAGTGAAACCAGCACACAGACTAGGATTGACGGCTTTTTCACCGTCGGGACTACAAGCGCAATAAAGGTCGCGGCAATGGCAAAGTCGAGCCCTAATTCGCCTAAGTTATCGATAGCATTGCCCGCGATAATGCCGAGCAGGGTGGCGAGGTTCCAACCAAGGTAAAAACTCAGACCGCCGCCCAGCGCGTACCAAGGATCGAATTTATGCAGCTTGCCTTGATTAGCAATGGCAAAGAGTTCATCGGTTAATAAAAAGCCCAGAGTGAGGCGCCATTTCAGTGGTAAGGGGCTGATTTGGCTGCGCATCGCCATGGCGTACAGCAAGTGACGCGAGGTGATCAGCAAGGTGGTGATTAAAATGCTCCACAGACCAATCCCCGCCTTAACCATGCCGAGCGCGACCAATTGCGCGGCGCCCGCAAAAATAATCGCCGACATGGCCTGACTTTCTATTGGTGTTAGTCCGACCTCAATCGCGAATGAGCCCGCGAGGATCCCCCAAGGAACTACGGCAATGGTGAGTGGCAACATGGCGAGTGTGCCCTTGAAAAAGGCCTTGGTCTTACTGGATGAATGGGTGTGGACAATATACGGCTCAGACACTCTGGCTCCTCACAACGCTGGGATAAAAAGAATATAAGGGGTTAAGGCTAACGTAAAATCAGGGCTTAAGCTTGGATAATATTGCGGCCGATCCCCTTGGCAAATTGCCCTGGGGTGAGCCCGACAGTCTTTTTAAAATGGCGGTTTAAATGGCTCTGATCATGAAAACCGCACTCCATGGCGACATCGAGCAGCTTGATCCCTTGGCCGATTTTCTGTTTTGCCAGTCTGACTCTGGCCTGAGTTTGATAGGCGTGGGGCGGCAGACCATAACAACGTTGGAATTGTCTGAGCAAATAATAGGGGCTTAATCCCGCGAGTGTGGCCAACTCTTCGAGGGAGATATCGGCCGCGGGATGATCGTCAATAAAGGATTTCACCAAGGCTAATGCAGGCTTAGCGTTTGCCCCCAAGTGTTCACTGGGATAATTACATCCATGGCGCGCCATCAGTTGCGTCAGGCTCGAATAGACCAGACTTTCACGTAGTAGGCGATTGTCCGAGGTATCTAAGGTGCTAAAGGTGAGGCGCAGCAATTCGGCAAGCTCGGGGTCGTGCACTACGGGTTGTGGGAAATAGGGCGCGCCGCGAGCTGAAGTGAACTCCTGAGTCATATTGGCAAATTGGGCGGGAACGGGATACATAGCACGATAGGACCAGCCGTCCTCGGTGGCGCTACAGCCATTATGTACTTCGTCGGCATTGACAAGAATAATGCTGTGTTTTGGCGCCACATGGTTGCCACCCGTGCGATAAAAACGCTGAGCGCCCGTTTCAATCACGCCAACCGTGTAACCTTCATGGGTATGGCGACTAAAATTTTGCTTATGGTAGTGGGCGTTAAGTAGCTCAAGGCCCCCAAGCTCATTGGCAATGTGGTAGGCCGCATGTTCAGTGTTCATTTGGCCTCCTTTATCGACTGGATGAATGGGCGAGAGCGTTTATCAAGACCAAGGCGTTTAATGCTTGTTTTGCCAGATAGTAACCCAGAACGCTTCGACACTTTTGTACAAAATTGCGCTTTGCCGTGTTTTTGGGGAAGTTTTGGGCGCCGCTTTCTGCCGCCAACGGTCAGGGCTGCGTGTGTATTTCATCGGCTAAGCGGGCTAGTTGGCTAAGATCGGCGCCCACAATGGCAGGTAGATGCTCGCTGATTTTCTCAATCGGCCAATCCCACCACGCAATGGCGAGTAGCTTGTCGATTACCTCTGGCTCGAATCGCAACTTAATCACAGTCGCAGGGTTACCGCCGACGATGGCATAGGGCGGCACATCCTTAGTGACCACGGCTTGGCTGGCGATAATGGCGCCGTGGCCGACGTTGACGCCGGGCATAATGGTAGCGTTATAGCCTATCCACACATCATGGCCTATGCGGGTGTCGCCCTTAAAGGGTAAATCCTCGGGCTTAGGTGCCGCCTTTTCCCAACCATTGCCGAAGATATAAAAGGGATAAGTGGAAAAGCCCGACACCTGATGATTGGCGCCATTCATAATGAATTTAACATCCCGTGCAATGGCACAAAATTTACCAATAATCAGCTTATCGCCAATAAAGTCAAAGTGATAAAGCACGTTAGACTCAAATCTTTCGGGCCCCGCTGGATCGTCATAATAGGTGTAATCGCCGACGATAATAGTGTCACGGCTAATAAAGTTCTTCAGAAAGCCCACTTGAGGAAATCCTTTTAAGGGGGATTTATCATTCGGATTAGGTCCCAGTTGGGATGGGAAATGCATCGGCATGTTTGCCTCCCTGATGATTTAATGGTTAAGAATTGGGTCGTCGCGCAGTTAGAATTAGAGCTAAGTTAAGAGTCGAGCGCCGTTAAGCACTGGAATGCTCAGTTATACCTGCTGGTGGATCTTTTTACTCACAATAGGCCGCTTCCCTTGCCAATATGGCATGTTTGCGGGTTTCACCCCAGCGATAGCCGCCAAGTTCACCACTTTGACGTAGCACTCGATGGCAGGGGATAAGTAATGCCACCGGATTGGCACCAATCGCCGTACCGACGGCGCGTGAGGCCTTAGGCTTGCCAATGGCCTTGGCAATATCACCATAGGAGGCGACCTCTCCCTTAGGTAAATTCAGCAGGGCGCGCCACACATTAAGCTGAAAATTAGTGCCTTTTACCCAGAGTGAGAGCGGGGCTGGCTCGCCTTGGTGTATAGCCTGAGTATTAGGTGCTGTTAAATTAACCTCTGCGGCACTCGAGCCCGCAAAGTACTGGCTAAAGAGGTGATCAATTAAGCTTGCCGTTTGCGCCGTGTCCTCATAAATGGTGGCCTGACTCCAGCTTTGCTTTAAACGTTCTAATGGCAATTGAATTTGCTGCATATCGACAAAATCAAACTGGCAAATGCCCCGGGCCGTTTGGGCGATAAAGGCCAAACCGAAGGGCGTAGGATGATAGCCATAGGCAATGCTGATCCCTAAACCCTGCTGGCGATATTCGAAGGGGGTGACCGCCTCGAGTTGCACAAAATGATCGTATAAGCGCGAGCCACTGCTCAGGCCTAACTCATAACTGGCACTCAAGGTCGAGTGGGACGGCTGCTGCAATAACTGTTTTGCCCGCTCTAGGGTTAAGGCCTGCAAATAACGTTTGGGAGTGATCCCAGCCCAGCGACTAAAGAGCCGCTGAAAATGGAATTCACTTAAATGGACGTGCGCCGCAATTTCCGCCAGTGAGGGTTGATGACCCACATGTTGACGAATAAAGTCAATAGCACGCGCAATTCGCTCGTAATCTTGGGTCATCGTTATCCATTCCCTAGGTTTTACAGATGGACACACCACCATCGACCAATAAGGCTATCCCTGTGGTAAAACTGGCCGCATCGGAGGCGAGATATAGCGCCGATTGGGCAATTTCCGCGGGATCTGCGAGGCGCTTGAGGGCATGGAGGTTCTTCACAAAGGCCATGGCCTCCGGGGTATTAGCAAACTCCCGCCCCATGGGGGTATCTGTACCGCCAGGCAATAGCGCATTGACCCTAATGCCGCGAGCGCCGTATTCAACGGCCAAGGATTGGGTTAAGCCAATCATCCCCGCTTTACTCGCCGCATAGGCCGCCGTTTGCGGAAAGCCTATGGTATAGCCAACAAAGGAAGATGTAAAAATAATCGACCCTGCGCCACGTTTAAGCATTTGTGGTAATTGATATTTTGCCGCTAAAAATGCACTGGTAAGGTTGGTTGTTAGGGTGTTTTCCCATTCGGCACGGCTAAGCGCATCCGAATCCACACCTAACTCGCCATTAATGCCGGCATTGTTAAAGGCGATATCCAATCCACCATACTGCTCGACGGCAAGCGCCACTAAGTCACTGGCATACACCTCGTCGGTCACATTGCCCGCCAGATAAACCGCTTCACCGCCTTGAGTGATGATCTCATCCACCAATGAGGCCAATATGGCGCCGCGACGCGCCCCCAGTACCAGTTTTGCGCCTTCACGGGCAAAGCGTTTTGCGGTGGCATAGCCAATTCCCGAACTTGCCCCAGTAATGATTGCGACCTTTCCCTGTAACACTGCCATAGATATGTCTCCATTGATTGCCTCGGCCAATATGCGCCGATAGAGACATAGTGAAGGTTTAGGGTATGCAACTCGACCCGAATCTTGCGCTTTTATACTCGGCGCTAAAGTCGTGGAAGTTTGGCGGATTGCTACGGAGTTTTAGACAACGCCAGCAGCATAAATCAGTAGCAAAGACAGCGGGGCGGAAACAACACCGATTAAGCGAAATTGATTCTTAAACGCTTGGGCTGACCATAGGGCAAATTTACGATGCTTACTCGGCGGCGTACATGCCAAGCCTATTCCCACACAGAGTAAGACAATGCCTATCGCAAGAATGATCTGTGGAAATCGGGTGTCGGCGCAATATTGGATAAAAATGACACCCGCAATAATTCGGCTAACCACTTCAACAATATGGAAGTAGGGCCGTTCGCTAAATACAATGATACCGTTAGCGAACGCTGCAGGCTTAACGACCATTACAAGGCTAAAGAACAGCATCAATAGGCCAAAAGCCGCAATAAAATACATCGCTATTCCGTGTCTTGTGAGGTGTGTTAAAGCCTATATCCAAAGGTTTAATCGATACTGTTCACCGCAATAGCTTTAAGCCAGTATCGATTTCCCCTCTTTATCGCACAAGCCTTACCAGAGCTCTTTTACAAGAGATATTTTGCCATCGGTAAAGCCAAATAAGACGAGCAGGGGCTGCTCTTGCTGCCATTGTCCATCGGGTTGAATGCTGCCGTGGGCATATTCGACGGCGACATGGTTTTTACCCACAATGTAATTTAATACCCGCTGTTCCTTCGGCTGTTGATAGGCGCCCCGAGCAATATTGCGGATAAAGGCACTGCGCCAACTGGCCCTATCAAAATTAGCGCCATATTCGAGGTGGATATAATTCACATTGGGATGCAGTAATCCCAGAAAATCATCGACATCTTGTTCGCTAGAACCCGATTGGCTGACCTTATCTAGAGCTTTAAAGTAGGCATGAATTTGCGGTAATTGGCACTCAGCATCACAGGTTTGGCTCGCATTTGTGGATGGACTCAGCAGACAACAGAGGGTGAGCAATATCGATAAATAGTATTTCATCGCAACTCCTTTGCATTGGTTATAAAAATGTCTAAATATTGATTTTGGCTAGATTACTCTGCCGTGGTGCAAAAACCAACATCGAGCAAACCTCGACTATCTGGAAGGCAAACATTTATTTATCAGCTCATTTTTGATGATTGTTTTACCTTGTTATTCAAGATTAAAACAACGTCGTGGGTTTCACCCCCTGATTTATAATCAAGAGTCGACCAAGGAGGACTGCTCGTCCTATCCTCCTTGGATGCTCCAAGACGCCCCAACGGAGTTGAAAGCCCCTTGTGCTCATTGCCAAATTTGCTATCGCTTCCGAAGGATGCGTCCCTGCACCTGCGAAAGCTAGCTTGCCATCCATGGCAAGACTCACGCAATTTGTCTATTCGCCCTGCGGCAACTCCGAGGGGAAGGTGAACTCCTTCATCTTTTGTGTTATTTGCAAGTCATGCAAAGCAAACCGAGTAATGCTTGCCACCACTTTTAAAATTTAACAATGGGTGTCTCGTTAAGCTTTTAACGCAGCGCCCCGCTGCATGATGGCCGCAGAAATGGATATTAGCCCAAGCGTGCTAGCCAAGCTGGTTCCATAGGATTATGTGATGAAGGATATGAATACGAATGAGGTGGTTAAGGGGAGCATAACAGGCAAGAAGACCGAAAAAATCAATCTTATCGCATAAGTCATTACATAACGACTTGATTTGTTAACGATTCATGTTAATTTGGGAAAGTTAATTAGTATGGGATGCTGGAAATGTTTGAAGATATTAGCAGTGCTTTGAAAGCAACTTTATATGAAAGGATGTCGAGCCCATTCATAAGTTCTTTTATTATTTCATGGTGTTTTTTTAACTATAAAATAATATTTATTCTATTCTCTGGCATGGAAACTAGATATAAGTTCTATGAAATTGAGCTTATACAGTCCCAAGCTCAAAATTTAATTGATTATCCTTTTTTTGACGGCTCGTTCTACCCAAATATTTTCTTTTATCCTATGTTGGCGGCACTGTTTTACACTTTAATCTTCCCGTTTTTTGAAGTTGGACTTACATTTGGTTGGATGAAAGGCCAGCAGCTCGTAAAGTCAACAAGAGTTAGAATTGAAGATGTTACCCCTGTTTCACAGGAGCGATACTCTGCATTGTTTAAAAAAATGAGGCAAAAGGATAAAGAGTATGCTGATGATTTAGCAAGTAAGGATGAGCAATGTGCAATTGATTTGGGCATAGAGAAAGCGAAAGTGAAAGAAAAGCAAACTGAAATTGATGAGTTGAATAAATCAATCACAGATCTTGAAGGTACAATAACTTCGCTTGAAAATACAATAAAAAACTTATCGGAAGAGAATAAAAAACTTAACAAAAAAGGTAATTCTGGTTCTAAAGTTAATTCGGTGTCTAAGGACGAAAAATTAGAGTATAAAATTCTTACTGCAATTATTAACTCACCTGATTTTAGAATTTCTAAATCGGGGCTGCTTCAGCAATATACCGGTCAATACAAGCTAGAGGCTGATAGGGTAATTGATTATTTGGTTTCCCAAGGCCTATGCGAACAATTCAGAGATAATCGTGGGAATGAACACTTAAGGTTATCTAATGAAGGTAAGCGTTATTTTGAGTCATTATCTGGCTAGTAGCGGGGGTACGCTTTTCTCCTGCCTAACATCTCCATATACCTATAAGCGCACTTAGCCAACGCTGTGAAGCGTAGGCACGTTAATCCGCCGTGAGGCAGCGTATCCCAATGAGAAAACCACCCACCTAGGTGGTGATTGCTGTCGACGTTGTCTATGCCGCTAATCGCGTCATGTCTGTTCACCATTTGATTGGTTAAGGGGGAGAACATGCGTACAACAGCTAAACTCCCATCTTTTTAAAACGTTGCCGAAGATTGCACTGAGGTTTGCTAAGCCGAATTCGATTGCGGACGTGACCTTCGATGATATGGATATCATCGCAGAGCCGCCATGGATGGCTTCACGGCGTGTCACGGAAGCAATGGAATTCGGCGTATCCGCAACGAGATCAGAAGTGCTTTGTTTTAACTTAACCTTCCTTCATCCCTGCCCTGCAAACAAAAACAGCCGCAAATATTTGCGGCTGTTTGTGATTAACACTCTGTATTTGAATGAGATTTAAAACTTACACCAAACTACTCGTTATTCAGCGACCATAGCCAATAATGCAGGTAAAAACTCTTTATCCAATGCGGCAATTTCACCTTGCTCGATAAGCACTTGATTTAGGATCTCATGGCTAGTCAACGGATTAGCTAATACCACGCGAAACACCACAGTAGGCTGTCTAAAGTAGCGCGCGGGTTGAATACGGGTGCGCGAGACAAAGGATTTACCCTGTTCGCGTTGGTGTTTTTGAATAAATTGGGTTAGACCATCGAGCAGCTCATTAAATTGAGCGAGTTTGGCCTTATTGCCTTGTTCTATCGCCAGTTGCATCGCCGCCTGCACATTCGCAGGCACATAACGATAGGTGAGCAGGCACAGCTCTGGCGCTGTGACTAGCTCAAAGTCAGGGTGTGCGTCGATTTGCTCGGCAAAATAACGGGCTTTTTCAAGGCTGTTATTGATCAGGATTTCGTAACCATCGCGGCCGATAATCTGCAAACAGGCGTGCACTAACATGGCCATGCCGGGGCGTGAGCCTTCGAGCGTTTGGCTGCCTAAATCCTTAGAGCCTCGGCGCAAAATATATTCGGCGTGGTGAGCAATCGCATGGGCAAACTCAGGATTTTTAAACAGCACCATACCCGCGCCCATGGGGACATACATTTGCTTATGGGCATCGATGGTGACTGAGTCTGCTAGTTCAATACCATCGAGTAAGTGACGGTATTTATTGGATAATAAGCTTGCGCCGCCCCAAGCCGCATCCACATGGAAGTGGCAGTTTAGCTCACTTGCTAAGGCGGCAAGTTCGCGCAGTGGGTCGATATTGCCCGTCTCGGTCGTGCCAGCCACCCCAACAATCGCCATGACTTTAATGCGTTTATTCGCCAGTTCGGCGGCGACTTCGCGCATTTTGGTAACGTCGACTTTATTATTGCCATCGGTTGGGATGCTGATGATATTGTCGCGACCGATACCGAGCAGATCGACGGCCTTACCTAAGGAGTAGTGGCCACGCTCGGAGACCAGAATCGCTAAATCATCGAAGCCATAGTGGCGCAGCGCCTTGATTAAGCCTTCGCGGGTCACGCCTTTAAAGTCGCCATCGGCCTTGAGTAATTGGTTGCGGGCAATCCACAGTGCGGTGATGTTAGCCACTGTGCCGCCGGAGCAAAATGCGCCGAGGGAATGGTTGGCGCTGTGCATCCAATTACGATAAAAATCATCATCTTGAGCGTAAATCAAATGGTGCATCATGCCGAGCACTTGACGCTCAAGCGGCGTAAAAGCCTTGGATGTTTCGATTTTAACCAAGTTTTGATTCAGCCCCACCATCATCTTCGACAGTGGCAACACGAAATAGGGCAGTGCCGAGGTCATGTGGCCGATAAAACTGGGCGCCGCCGTATGTACCGAATGCGCCACCAAGTTTTGCATAATTTCGTCAGTGTAGTCGGAGACAAAGCGCGGCTGGCTTGGAATTTCAAAGGCTTGAAAATCGGTTTCGATCTCGGAGAGCGGCTTTTCCAGCGCGGCAATGCTGTCACCCAAAAAGCCGGCTAAGTCCTCGGAAAGCTTCTGCTCGATAATGCTTAAGGTGGATTCCGCATCTTCGGGCACAGTGAAAATTCGCATCAAACTGTCTTCGGATGCGATGGCTTGGCGAGGGAGTTTTTGGGTCATGGGGCTTGCCGTCTATTAATTCTTATAGTGAAACCGCAAAGGTGATTAAGAGTATAACCAAATACATGGCGCTTAAACCCGTTTACGGATTACCAAAAAGGGAGCTCACTTTACTGCAAGGCCTTTTAGGCATCAAGCACTAAAACACCGCTTAAGTCAGTGCTTGGGTTACAGAATAAACAAAGGCGCTATGAATAGCGCCTTGGGTATATGTCGTTAGCTATCACAACACTAAGGTAAAGTTAGCGCTGGCCCAGCATCAAGACGGCGCCAATATTACGGGCGGTATTGGTCAGATTCGCTTTGGCATTCGCCAGTACATCGTCCAGTGGACTTAAGTGTGGAATGATGGGGAAAATCGCCGCCATACCTTGCTCAAGCACGGCATTGGCATTGTCGCCAAGACAACCCGCAACCCCGATAGTCGGAATATTTTGCAGCTGCGCTTGCTTTAAGACGCCCATCGGAGTTTTGCCAAATATGGTCTGGCCATCGATTCGGCCTTCGCCGGTGATTACAAGATCCGCGCCGCGAATTTTGTCTGCCAGTCCCACCGTTTGCATCACAATCTCGACACCGGGTTTAAGCTCTGCGCCTAAAAAGGCCATTACGCCAAGGCCCATACCGCCCGCCGCGCCCGCGCCAGCTTGGTTGCGGTGATCGGTGACGCCACTTTGGGCAATCACATCGGCATAGTGACTCAGTGCTGCGTCTAAGGTGCTGATCATCTCTGGCGTTGCGCCTTTTTGCGGGCCAAATATGGCCGAAGCACCACGCTCGCCACACAGCGGATTATCGACATCGCAGGCCACTTCAAAGGTACATTCTTTCAGTAGTGGATGAGCATGGCTCATATCGATACTGGCAAGCTGAGACAGCGCCGCGCCGCCCGCACTTAAGGTTTTACCTTGTTTATCCAGCAGTAAAATATCCAGCGCTTGGGCCATACCTGCGCCGCCATCATTAGTCGCACTGCCGCCTAAGCCTAAAATAATGTGCTTTATCCCGCGATTGAGCGCATCACAAATCAGCTCGCCCGTACCATAACTGGTGGTGAGCAGCGGGTTACGCTGATCCCTTGGTACATGGTGTAAACCCGAGGCGGAGGCCATTTCAATCACCGCAACCGTGCCTTTGGCTTGCTGGCCTAAAATGCCGTAATGGGCTTTGACTTTATGGCCCAGTGGCCCCATGACCTCTAAATTGACAATGCTGCCGCCAGTGGCATCGACCATAGATTGCACCGTCCCTTCGCCGCCATCGGCGACGGGAATTTTGACAATCTCACAGTCTGGGATCACTTGTGTTAAGCCTTGTTCGATCGCATTAGCCACATCGAGTGCGCTTAAGCTTTCTTTAAAGGAATCGGGGGCGATAACTATCTTCATTCAAAATCCTACAGCTTTTTGGGCGCAGGGGTGCGCCCAAGGATGAGAAAAGTGCGGCTTAGAGCAGCACTAAGCTTAGTACATACACGGTCAGCATTGCGGTGACGCCTTGGATAAGGGTCGCCATGGTTTGTGCTTTATAGGCTTGTTTAACGCTCATGCGGCTAAATTGAGTGACCACCCAGAAGAAGCTGTCGTTGGCGTGGGAGACTGTCATAGCGCCGGCACCAATGGCCATTACGGTTAACACCCGGCCCATATCGCTACCAAGACCAATATCGCCCAGCATAGGTGCGACTAAGGCTGAGGTTGCCACTAGGGCGACGGTAGATGAACCTTGAGCCGATTTCAGCGCGGCGGCGACGATAAAGGGCATAAAGATACCCACGCCGAGCGCCGACAGTGAGCTACCGAGGAAGTCACCGATAGGAGTGGCTTTTAACACGGCGCCGAAGGCACCACCGGCACCGGTGATCAAAATAATCGGTGCTGCGGCAACGAGGCCTTGGCTGATGCGCTCGCTAAACTCGGCAATCTTGTTATCGCTTTTCAGTAACAACAGTGACAGGAACAGACCAATAAGCAGGGCGTTAACGGGTTGGCCAAGGAAGACTAACAGGCTGAATAGGCCTTCTTTGCCCAGTGGTGCAGACGGGAAGTTGGCGATAGAGCCTAAGCAAATTAATAGGATAGGCACAAAAATCGGTGCAAATGCTTTTAATGGGCTAGGGAGAGTGCCATAGCTTTGTTTTAAGGCTTCAAAATCAGCGGCTTGAGCTTTGAGTTCTTCAGCGCCTTCGCCATCGGGTTCAACACTGGCAAAACGGTTCGCCCAGAACATCCCCGCGAGCGCGGCAACGGCGGCAACCAATAAACCGACACCAATCACTAAGCCTAAGTTGGACTCTAGCCCTAAGTTGCCCGCCGCGGCGATAGGGCCTGGCGTGGGCGGCACGAAGGTGTGAGTGGCATACAGGCCTGTGGCTAATGCCACACTCATGGACACGCTCGAGACCTTCATGCGGTTGGCCATGGATTGTTTAAGCGAGTTTAAGATCACGAAACCCGAGTCACAAAACACCGGAATCGACACTAAATAACCGATAATGGACATAGTGAGTGTGGGGAAGCGTTTACCCAAGACTTTGATCACCACGTCCGCCATGGTAATGGCGGCGCCGCTCTTTTCGAGGATGATACCGATAATGGTCCCTAATACGATTACCAGACCGATATAGCCGAGGATATTACCAAAGCCTGTGGTGATGGTTTTGGCAATATCGCCACTCGGTAAACCGTAGGCGAAGGCGGCGATAAAGGCGGCCAGAATTAAGGTTAAAAACGGATGGAGCTTAAATTTTGAGGTCGCGATAACAATAAATGCAATCACGCCGATGAGGATGAGCACTAAGTTCATAGGTTGTCCCGTTCAGTCTTGGCTGAAGTTCTTAAGTGGTTTTGGCTGTTTTTGTAGGGCGCAGTCTTTATTTAACCCCAAGTCAAATAAAGGTTGCTTTAAGGTCAGCCTATTATTGAACACTGTAAACTGAATAGCTTTGGGTAAATCGACGGAATTACGGGCGGAATTGACCATTATTTTGTGCGTGTGCACAAAATAATAGCCGTGAATTCGAATGTAATGCTAAGAATCTTGTTTTGCTAACGCGAACCGCTAGCCGCGAACCTTGCTATTGACGGCGGATAAAGGACTCGACATATGCCGCGGTGCGGGCATTGAGAATTGGGTCATCCGACGCTGCTATGCCTTGGGGGAGGAGTAGAGGGTTAAAGATGCTTCTATCGCATTGTTGTACTTGAGGATCGCTGTCGCGCTTACCATCAATCACCACTTGACCGACGAGAATGCGCTGGCGGTTTTCGGGCCAGAGCACTGTCGGGTTATTGATCTCATCGCCTTGTTCCGCTAACTGAATATACAGATCCCACTTGGCGGGTTGAGATTGAATTCGCTTGAGTAACTCAGGCTTGAGAAAGTCGTCATCGAGCTGTGCCAATGCTTGCGGAGTGAGTGCTTGCGTGCCCGCTACGGGTTCAAAAATCCATTTACCCGCAATGCTGTTATTTTGCTTATCGGTAAACAGAAAACTGTTCACCCCAAAATACTGGCTATTGGCAAAACTCGGGCTCGGCGGCAATTGTTTTAGATAGTCGAAAAAGGCTTTGGCGTCGGGCTTATTATCGATAAGCCATTGCTTACCTTCGGCGCCTTGCTTGGTTTTAGTTTGGAACAGGTAAAAATCCTCAAGGTTACTGGCAAAGAAGACTGGCACATTGGTGGTAACAAAGTTGAGGTTCTCCCGCTCTCCATCGATTTTCAATGACATAAAGCGCCCGGGAGTCTTGTCGGACAGCTTAGGATTGGTGCCGCCGAGGGAAAAACGGGCGGTCACTTTAATGGGATTTTGATTAAAAAAGGGAATGTTGAGTGAATCGTGCAATTGGGGATTGGGGGCAAAGTAGCCCGAGGTACAAAATCCTTTTGTATGATTACGCAGTTTCACTTTTTTACCCGCCTCGCGACTCGCTGCATCTGGCGTGCCGTTCACTGCATCCACTAATTCGGGAATGGTACGCTCCGCCGCGCTGGCAAGTGGGGCGACAAACACTGAGCCGACCATTAGGCAAGCGGTGGCGAGTGAGCTGAGTTTGGCATGATATGGCTGCATGGGGTTTCCTTCCTTAAGCAATTTAACCGTATGGGTGTCTTGTGCATTTATAGGAAAGGACGAGGCGAAATTATCTTTCACTTATTTTGTGAATATCTGATCAGCGGACAGCAAAATTACGCAACGCCTGCTGGATTAAGTCTGCGTTTGAGCGAGTGATAATTGCTCGCTCATTTCAATTTATTCATTGAGTTAACGCTTGCTGATGTTGAGTTTTACTCTAGCGGTGATATGGGGCTCTACTCGAGTCGGTAATTTGAGGTATCTATCAACTGTCCAAGATAAAGACTTAACAGTCCGTGGAGGGAATGGATGTCACTCTTGGTGAGTTGCTGAATTTTATCTAACCGATATCTTAGGGTATTTCGATGAATAAACAATGCATTAGCACATTGCTGCGCATCACCAAAGTGAGTGATATAGGCGGCTAAAGTCTTACGTAGCTGGCCATTTTTATCGGCCTTGGCTAACTGTTGGTAGGGGCTGGCCAGCGCCTGACCACGCCAATCATGCTTGAGTCCCGATAACAGTACTTGCAAGGAGTAGTCTTCAAACAGGTATTTTGTGCCCTCGGGGTTAAGCTGTTTGCCTAAGTTTAAGGTTTCCTGCGCGGTTTGGTAGGAGCGGGCAATGCCGCCTTTTTCAGGGAAAAAATGCCCAAGGGCGATTTTAAAATGTAAATCCATCTGCGCCGGTAACCGCTGCAGCAGTTTATCGATACGCTGGTTTTCAAGCTCGGGATCCCATTGTTTACCATCCAGAAAGGCGGGTTTTAGGATCACCAGTTGCGACATGGAGGTCATGGCAATCAAGTTGCCGCGATCGGGGTTTTGCAGCAAATGCAGCACTTGTTTGAGGATTTCGCTGACTCTGGGATTACGCTCGTCTGCGTTTTGCTCGCTCTGGACTAATGGAGAAAACGCGGCGGATTTGTGTTGGGTAGGCGCGGATTGTTTTTCACTGACCTCAATAATGGCGGCCACTCGCGGCAGACTGATATCGATGTCGAGTTGTTTGGCCCAGCGATGCAATTGTTCATCGTCATCGGTTTGCGCCTTAATCAACTGCAGAATAAATTCCTCACGCTGACGATTTTCCCACTGCTGCTGATCCTGCTGGTTGGCTTGTTCGACAATCATCTCGGCGGTCATTTTGAGCAGCTCACCGTAGTGGGTTAACTCGGCAGGATCGCCAGTAATACCAATCACCCCAATAATTTGCCCTTGATAATGCAGGGGTAAGTTGATGCCGGGTTTGACGCCATATAAGCCAGAGGCCACTTCTTCACTCAGTTCCACATTGCGGTTTTGGGCGATGGCGAGCAGCGCGCCCTCGTGGGTCGAGCCAATACGTTTGGGATCGCCCGAACCTAAGATCACGCCCTGACCATTCATCACATTGATATTGTGCCCAATGATTTTCATGGTGCGACTCACAATTTGTTTGGCGATGTGTTGATCCAAAACGTACATAACTCACCTTAATTTTCAAACGATTGAGAAAGGGACTGGCGCAAGCGGCAATCTGGTTAGGGTAATGGCAAATAAGAGAAAAGGGCAGGTGTTTTTTAATCTTCTATACTGAGAATTGAACCTAACTCTCGTTAACTTTGTTTTAACAAGTGAGAAGGGTGCAGATTGAAGCCAAATTTTGTTCCCTTAAGTGTCATTGGTTCCTCTGTGACCTATGGCAAAGGATATCGCGATGAAAGTTTATCTCTTACCTTCAGCAGTGGCGATCTGTATTGCGGCGAGTCTTCAGGCGCAAGCAGTCGAAATCAAAGTGAATCACGGGCAATCCCTCTCGGCAGCGGCTGGGTTAAGCCAACAACACAGCTTTAAAGCGGTTAAAACGGTAACGCTTAATAAAGGTCAAACCAAAACAAAGGCGTTGCAATATTTTAATGGCGTACTCGTATATGGCCATCATCTGGTGGTGGGTAACGATGATAGCGAACAGAGTGCGATTGGGAATGTCGCACAAATTGCGGATGATTTTTCGGTAGAGGCAGGGATTTCTCAAGGACAGGCGATTGCGGCTTTGAATCGGTTATATCCAGGTTCGGCGGCAACGGGGAAAAAGGATGTTGAGCTAGTGATCCTGATGCAAGACGATACCCCGAGATTAATGTATCGGGTGTCCTATTTAAGTGACCAAACCGATGCACTGTCTCGGCCAACGGGCTTTGTCGATGCGCAAACAGGTGAGGTGCTTGAGCATTGGAATGAAATTATGACCGCCAAAAATAACGTCGGTAAACCCGGTAGTGGGGGAGGCGGCGGTTCAGGTGGCAACAGCACTTCCTTTGATGCAACGGGCCCTGGCGGCAATGCCAAAATCGGGGATTACTATTACGGCAGTGATTACGGTTTTCTTAAGGTGAGTGAGTCTAATGGTACATGCACTATGACCAACGCCAATGTAAAAACCGTGAACATGGCGAACTCGACCCGCCGTGGCTCGGTGTTCACCTTTACTTGCCCAGAGAACACTTATCAGACGGTCAATGGCGCTTATTCGCCTTTAAATGATGCCCACTATTTCGGTGGCGTTATTTTTAATATGTATAAGGATTGGTATAACACAGCGCCGTTAACCTTTCAGTTAGAGATGCGGGTGCATTATGGTCGTAACTATGAAAATGCCTTCTGGGATGGCTCTGCCATGTCCTTCGGTGATGGTGCCAGTTACTTCTATCCCCTCGTCAGTTTGGATGTTTCCGCCCATGAAGTGAGTCACGGTTTTACCGAGCAAAACTCAGGCTTAAATTACAGTGGCCAGTCAGGCGGTATCAATGAGGCGTTTTCGGATATTGCCGGTGAAGCGGCCGAGTTCTACATGCGTGGCAGTAACGACTGGAAAGTGGGCTACGACATAGTCAAAGGCAGCGGCGCACTGCGTTATATGGATAATCCGCCTAAGGATGGCCGCTCAATCGATAATGCCGCCAACTACACTAGTTCCATGGATGTGCATTACTCCTCTGGGGTGTTTAACAAAGCCTTTTACACGCTAGCGACCAAGAGTGGTTGGGATACCCGCAAGGCGTTCGATGTGTTTGTTTTAGCGAACCAACTTTATTGGACACCGACCTCGACCTTTAACAAAGCGGCCTGTGGGGTTCAGCAGGCGGCGAGTGCCAAAGGTTCTGGTTATCCGGTGGCGGATGTGGCTGCGGCATTTTTAGCGGTAGGGGTTAGCTGTCAGTAATCTTGTTATGAGTGCAGCGATTTGATGACAATTAAGCCGTAAGCCTAAAACCGTTTCTAAACTCCAGTTTTCAAGCTCTAATTTCGAAGCCCCTTAATGGGGCTTTTTATTGGGATTTGAGCAGGTTTTATTTCGGATCGGGAGTGCTCGCCAGCAGGTCTGCGATTCTTGCTTGAAGAGTGGGGAGCAGTTCGCGATCAAACTCGGGATGCTGTTTTAGCCAAAGATTGTTGCGCGGACTTGGATGGGGCATGACCATCAGCCTTGGCCAATATAACGCCCATTGCTCAATCGCTTGGGTCACTGTGATCTTCTTGTTCGCTTGTGGGGTGGATACCGCTATCGCTTGAGAGTTTAACGCGCCGTCTGTCACTATGGCCTGCGCGCGCGGCAGGTGGTGATCAATGGCATATTGACCAAGGACCAGCACTAACTCTATCTGAGGCATCAAGGCCAATAACTTCGCATGCCAAGTTGCGGCGCACTCGGGGCGGGGTGGCTTATCACCCTGCTTTTTACCATTGCGTTCAATGGTTCCCGGAAAACAAAATCCCATCGGCACTATGGCAAACAGCGCAGGGTCATAAAATTGTTCCCGACTGACATTAAGCCAAGCGCGCAGCCGCTCGCCACTGGCATCGTCGAAGGGGATACCCTTATGGTGGTTTTTTACGCCGGGAGCTTGGCCTGCAATTAAGATCCGTGCTTGGCTACTGGCTTGCAAGATGGGTTTTGCTGGTAGGGGCAATTCGGCCTGACACAGTTGGCAAGCGCGGATTTGCTGGAGCAATTCACTTAACTCTGCTGAGCCATTTGGCTCGCTAGCTGGGTGCGACATATCTGTCATCATCAAGCCCCAAGTTTGCTCAATAGATGGTAGATCCAATAGCCAAAGAGCGCATAGGACGCAACTAATACACCATAACTCAATAATTTGCTGCCCAAGGCTTTAGTGGGAGCCTTAGCATGAGAGGCTAAAGCAATATGCCCCAAGATAATGGCAAGCAGGGCGCAGGGTGGTAGTAGATAACTGATGCCTAACACGAATAAAGCACCAAGACTCAGCAGCCAGTTCGCATGTCGGGTGCTGGGCTGATTAAGTTGGCGTAATTGCAACGGTAATAAAATCAGTCCAACGCCGACAATGATCATGCCGAGATTGAGTGCAAAGTCGCTCCAAGCACGGTGATCATAAAGGGTTAAGGCAAAGGCCAGCAGTGGTGCTATCAGTGCGAACAGCACATGGCGTTTAGCAAAAATGGGATTGCGATACTGACCCGCAAAAAAGAACAGCCCCTGCATCAAGGCGTTGATCAGGGTAAATCCACCCAGTCCGACGATGATAACTAAGCTCGCCGTGCCACCGCTAGAATCGAATGCCATGGCAGGGGTAGCGAGCAAACTTAAGCCTACCGAGGCGGGCAGAGGCGATAAACGCCAAAAAGAACAACTGAAGGACGACATCTAAGATCCACTGATAGTTAACTCAATGAATTAACATCCGCTAAAGTGCCAGTAAACTCAAGGAATACCGCATCCTCGGCGCAAGTTTTGCCTCAGAGTCTGATCTTATTCAAGATTTTGGCTTCTGGAATAGCCAGAGCCTGTTTCTAAAGCGCGATGAGTTTTTGTTTTCATAACCAATAAAAAAGCCCGCAGAAATGCGGGCTTTTGACTATCAATAAACGCAGTTTAGAGCTTGTAACTCATGCTCAGCATCAGCATTTGTGCGGTGTAGTCATGGCTATTGCTGCCAAAGCCTACGACGTTCCAAATGCCATCAACGGCGATATCGTTGGCGGCGTCATTGTCCTTATAGTTCTCAATTTTGTAATCGAAGCGTAGCGCGAGTTTCTCAGTCGCTTGATATTGAGCATATAAGTTAATGTTATGGACTTTGGCGAAATAGTCGCCATAGTCGCCGGTGATACCTTGTCTGACTTGAGTGTTACTGTCGGAGTCTGAGTAAGTGTAATCCAGACCTAGGCGTAACTTATTCTCCAGCAGATTGTTGTAGCTGATGCCTGCGCCCACCACATCCACTTTGTCTTCAATAAAGCCTGTCCAAGTTGGGGTGCTGTAATTGCTGCTACCCGCTTGTTCTGACTCAATGGTTTGGTGGTTGTAGAAGGCCGTTGCCAGTAAGTCAGCGGTGATCATATAGCTGATATTGGCGTCATAACTGGTGTCTTTTGACTCAGTTAAGCCAATCACTGTATCGGTATAATCATCCAGCGCATAACGGGCACCGAAGTCTATGGTCAGGCTGTCGAGTGGCGTATGGGTGATGCGTGCTTCGATTTGGGTTCTGTCACGGTCAGCCAGATTGTACTTACGTAACAGACTGTTGGTTTCAGAAGAGGTCCATTCAGACGCTTGGTATTGTGAGCCGTCACGGTTGCCGTAACTGCCTTTTACCCACATGTCCCACATGTCGAAGCTATTGACGCGCAAACGGGCCCAAACGGTGTTCTCATCCGTGCTTTCACGGTCTTGATACTCACGTTCGTCGCGCTTGAAGTCATAACCACCATCGAGCTTAATGCCGTGGGTAATGCGATAATCCGCCGCCACTTTAAAGCGTTGTGTGCGGTTATCGTAAGGGGTGTTATAGGCCACCTTACCGCTGACATTGTTGATGCTGATCTGCGTCCACTCTTCGATTGGGGTATTGTTGTCACGGTCGTAATAATCGTAACTACCACTCAAGCGAAGCGAGTTGCTGACTTTGCTCACCACTTTGAGGTTCATACCTAACAGGTCGACTTTTGCGTCTACCGCATCCGTTGGCAGTTGATAACCGTAGCCCGAGGTCACCAGTGACTGATCTTGGCTCATTTGTCCGGTTAAAATACGGCCAGACAGTGAGTTACTGCCGTCGTTATACTGACCCATCAGCGACACTGTGTGTGACTGGTTATCGGGATCGAGTGCAATGGCACCAGAGGTTTGCGCACCAAAGGTGGGGTTGAAGGCACTGTCAAAGTTCAGCTGGTTGTATTCATTCTTGAAAATCGAACCATTGTAGCTGAGCGCAGTGAACCAACGATCGCCTTTGAGTTTCACGCCCGCTTCTATGGTGTCAGTGGTGTAATCCACGGGTTCTGCCAACATCATAGATTGGTTGAAGAAGCTACCAGAGGTTTGTTTTAACCCGGTTTTTTCTTCACGCATGTAGTTCACATAGGTGCTCCACAGCGATTCACCCTGATATTCGAACCCAAGGCCTGCACGTTCACGTTTCAGTGATAACTCGAGGCTGTTGAGGCTGTCCATCAATAGTGGCATTTGGCTGCTCGAACCTGCGGTAACCCAGTTATCGGGCAAGGTCAGGTTATTGCCGCCGATACCAGAATAGGGCGAGAGGGCGCTATTGCTATCGTAGGTGGCAATTTGACGGTAGTTTAGATTGATATTGTACTGGCCTTGTTTGCCCGCATTCACATCTAAACGTCCGCCATCCATGCCCAATTGATAGGCTTCAACACTGGCGCGGTAACCTTTTTCACCACGGTAGGCAAGGTCTGCATCGAACTTGCCCGCGACTTCGTTTTTAGAACCAAAGGCATTGGCAGAGCGAATATCCTCTTCGCCATTGTAACCGACGCCGACACCGACAGTGCCAGATACACCGGTTTCAACCACGCAGCCTTTACAGCTCCACGCTGAGAGTTTCACTTTGTCGGTATTGGCATTGGCGAGACCATAACCATCGGCAGCTACGGCGAAACCTGTGTTGGCTAATAACGCTAGAGTGATCAAATTGAGTTTGAATTTCATCTTCTCGTCTCCTTAGCGCTGTAATAGCTTGCCAGATGGATGGTTAGAACCATGGACCTGACTATGGCAATTTAAGCAGCTTCTTCCACCCGTAAAGGCATTGTCACCGACATTTGAACCTAAACCAGTGTTACCTAAGTAGGCATTGCTGGCATGGCCATCGCTGGCGTGACATTGCTGACATAACTGCGGTGCACGGGTTTTCAGCATGGCATCATTCACACTACCGTGAGGATTGTGGCAAGTAACACAACTCTCAGTGACGGGTGCATGCTCCCAGAGTTTTGGGCCGCGCTTCTCGGCGTGACAGGAATAACAAGTTTCGTTAATACTTGGCTTATTCAGATCAGAATCTGTCATGCTCCCATGGGGATTGTGACAGTCGCTACAGGTCATTTGTGCCCATTTGAGTGGGTGACTTGAGCGTTTGTTCATATCCGCTTTTTGCTTAGTGTGGCAGCTTGTACAGACGTCCATCTCAGTGTTTTTAGATAACACAGGGTCTTTCGCGACGTGTACTTGGTGGCACGAGGCACAAGCAACATCGGCGTTGTCATGGTGACCGCCATTCCAAGACATACGCTTATCGTCTTGGTGACAGCTCATACATACGCTGTTTTGCTTGTCGGCACTTAAGGTCGATTGCTTACCAAAAGTGATCATCGGCTCGTTGCCGCCCTTGTTGTGTTGACCTAAAGGTCCGTGGCAAGCCTCACATTGTAGGCCAGCCATTGGGCTTTTAGTGGAGTCAATGGCGCCGTGGACACCTTTGAAAAGGTCCATGACTTTTTCGGATTTTTTATGGCACATCAAGCAAGAGTCGGCACCTTTAGGTGAGTAGTTGCCTTCGGCAAACTTCTTATCTAAGGTCGCTTCGACTTGCTCAGGCGTCATTTTTTCATCCCACTTGGAGGCGTGAGCGCTCGGTGCGATGGCAAATGCCATGACCGCAGACATCATCAATGCCGGCAGTAGGTTTTTCATTTTGTGGCTGTTCTTCATAATAGGCTTCCCAATTTGTCCCAACAAAATTCAAGAAAGGGGGAGCGAACTCCCCCTGCTTGGGCAAATTACATTTTCACTTGAGTGTGATCTGCAACTGTTGGGGTATGGCAGTAGAAACAGGTTTCTGACTGTGCCGCTTGGTTGGCTTGAATATAATCACCGTTCACAATCGCACCCATATTTTCTAAGCCGTGGCCAATTGATTCTGGCGCGTGGCATGAAGTACAAGTTGCTGTGATTGGCGTGGTGTATTTACCAGCAGAAGTGGCCAGTGCACCCTTCACTTTGAATGCGTCTAAGTTGAAGTCGTTGTGGCACTGAGTACATTCTTTGATAACGCCTTGCTCACCGTGAACCACGTGCAGTTTCATTTCGAAACCACCTTTGTTTGCACCGCTTGCGTAGGTACCATCAGGGGTATGACAGGCCACACAGGCATCCACACCGACAATTGGTTTACCGTTTGCGTCTTTAGCATGTGAAACTTGTTCAGTCATCACAAAGCCTGAGTGGTGACCTTTGTGTAGCTCGAAGGTATCACTGTGACAGTTTTGACAAGTGCTGAAGTTCACTGAGTTCACATGGCGCATGCTGGGTGCATTGCCTGATTTAGTACCGAAGACTAAGTCAGCTTTCATGCTGGTGGTTGTGCTATCTGCAGTACAAGCTGTCAGCGTGGTGCCAGTGTTACACATTTCTAGACCGATAAAGGTAAAGGCGGTATCAGTATCGCCAGCACCAAATGGCAGTGCAGGAGTGGTGAATACCAGTTTACCGTCAACTAAGGTCACACCATCTTGCAGTGCACCATCTTTAACGAGGTCTTTGGCTATCTTAGCAGCACCGCTACCTGGGCTCTTGTTGTAGCCCATGATCGGGAAGTTAGGACCGACGTTAGTGATCGTTTCTAAACGTTTGATCTTATCTTGTACGCTTGCTGCATCGATGGCATTACCGTCTTTATCTAAGATAGATACGGTTAATACCGCAGTATTGTCTTCTTGACCCGCGAGTGTGGCAGACATACCTAACTGAGCCATAACCGCTTTCTTCTCAGCGGTTTTACCTGTATGTAACTCGGCAGTCCAATTGCTGTTGTGGCAAGCGATACAGTTAGAGTTATCTAACTGCTGAGAGTGGCCCTTGCCTGCGGCAAAATCAACGGCTGTATGGCAGCTACCACAGGTGGCGGCAGTTGGGATACGTGACCAGTTGCCCCAATCAGGTGCGGCTTCGGTTTCAACGTGACAGCTTTGGCAGCTTTCTAACGAACCTAAGGTGAGGTCTTTATGTTTAGCGTGGACTAACACGTTAAATTCTTTACCTACACCCACTTTGCCAGAAGTATGGCAAGTCGCGCAGTAGTTCACATCTGAGTAAGCGCCGCCGTGTTTCACATTGGCTAAGTCTTGGTGACAAGCATTACAGTTTTCAGTGGCGACGACTTTACGGCTGTAACCCGGTGTTGCACCTGTGTCAGCGGTAAAATCAACATAAGCGTTGCTGTTAGGGACTTGTGTGCCGTCTGGTAATGGCGTGTTGTAAGCGCGGATCAGAACACGTTGAGCCAGCTGGTCGTTATAGGTGATCTTAGCGTTGGCAGTGAGATTCATGTTGAAGGTGTAGCTGTAGTGGCCGTTCTTCATGTCTACGAAGGTACCAGGACAGGTTGATGCCACATCGCAGGTCTCATCACCAAAGTATTGCCATTGAGAGGCATTACCGGCACCTGTTGCACCCTGTGGAATCAGCTGAGCAGCAGCAAAGCGCATTTTTTGCAGGCCCACTACTGGCAAATCGTCTTCGTTAGTCACGGTGAATTCCACACTTGGGACACCGTTAGTCACAACAGATTTGTTAAAGGTAAAATTGAGTTTTTGAATAGCGGGAGCTGGCTCGCCACCTGGCTCACCGGGTTTACCATCATTACCATCGCTTCCACCACAGCCAGTTAAGGCCATAGTGACGGCACTTGCTGCGAGCAGCAGTGCGAATTTTGATTTTTGTACGTTCATCATTTTTTTCCCTGCATAGGTTTGGCATTACTTAACTGCTTATCTCCTGCGCCCGACAGATTCTTTGTCTGTGCTTTGGTCTCGAAGGCAACTTAAGTGGATGCTGGAAATAGAATTCCCCAAAGAAAGGCTAACCTAACATGCCCCTAAAATCTTCAAGGCCTTTGCTAATGTGTGACTTGGATCTTTCTATTTCTAAAGAGGTAGTTAAACCACAGGGGAAAAACAAATTTAGATCAAAAAAACGGCGGATTGTGAGGGGGAAAATAAAAAAGAGAGAGGGGTTACCTCTCTCTTTTTGTCCCGTCTCTTTAATCGCTAAAGAGGTGGTTTATTTAGTTACCGTGTGCTTCGCGTAACTGAGTTGGAGTATGGCAAGTTGCACAGCTTTCAGACGCACGGGTTTGAACATCCGCAGCACTGGTACCATTTAAGATACCGCCGTTAGCTTCAATGTGAGACTTAGCCGCATCAGACAGATACTTCTGGTGACAGCTTAAACATGCACCCGCATCTGAAGATACCCAAATATCAGCGCCACCGTTGGTGATGTCGCCATAGCGCCATACACGCTCAGGAGCACGTCCTAGGGTGATACCTTTATCAGTGTGACAGGTTGAACAATCGGTCTTAAGTACAGTACCTGATTGAACGCCAGCATACTTGAGGTAATGGCCTTCACGTTCGTGCGCTTTCCAAGCAAAGCTGGTTGGGATCTTGCCGCCTGGATAGGCCGCATCATTTTTCAGGGTCTTATCCGATGTATGGCAAGTTTGGCAGTTTACGCCGTTGTCATAGTGGTGGATTTCCTGATTGTGACAGCCTTGGCACTTAGTTGGGTCGATGATTTCACGACGTGTCTTAGCCGTTGCTGCGCTATCTACACCAGTGTCTTTCCAAACGAAGTGGTAAGGGGCTTCTTTCACGGGCACTTTACGCACGTTCGCCACACTACAATCGGTTGGAACGATTTCTGCAACACCGTAACCACCGCTGTTGAAACACACTTCTAATGTAGACCAGAGTTCAAAGGTTTTACCGTTAGCATCCGCTGGTAGGTTGAACTTAGTACCAGTTAATGTATAGGTTTTGGTCGCTTCGTTGTAAGTGCCTTCGCTCAGTGCGATACGACGGTTGCTGTAAGAGGCGTCAGCATAGCTTGGGTAATCTTTATCAGAATCCCATGCCACTACAACGCGTGAGCCTTGGTTTACAAGTGCTTTATCGATAGCGTTGCCATCTTTATCAACCACTTGAACATCAAAGGTAATCTTACCTGTATCATTCACACCCACATTGCTGAACTTGATGCCCATTGCTTGAGTATCAGAATAGGCTTTCAGTACATCACCATGGCGTTTGGCCGCGCTGCCAGTACCGCCGTAAGGCTCAGTAGCATTGTGGCAAGACGTACAATCTGTGCTGCTGTGGTGTGAAGATGGTTTTTCGGTGTGACAAGCAATACAAGCTTGATTGCTTAAATCGGCTTTGAAGAGGTCTGCATTCGCAGGCGCGCCCGCACCTTCAACGTGACATGCAGAACAGTCCGCGGCAGGTTTCAATGGGAAGCCTACTTTGCCGTAGTCGTGTAATGAACCACCGTAACCAACAATCTTGTAAGGTGCTGGAACTTCTGCGCCTGTCTCATCGAAGGTATGACGCTCACCACCTTTGTGGATAGCGTGGATCATGTAAGTGAATTCAATGCTATTGCCTGATTCTGGGTCACCAGAAGTTGCAGTATGGCAAGAGGCACAGTTTTCAAGATCGATACGACGACCACCATGCAGCTCTAAGCTTTCTGGTTGGTGACAGGTGTAACAGGCTTGAATAGAAACCACATTGCGGGTTTGAATGCCTTCAGTTTTGCCTGTAGAGGGTTGCCAATCGAAATGGGCGTTGGCCACAACCTGTGGTAAATCAAGCTCCATTGTGGCGCGTTGAGTCGCGTCGGCACTGTAAGTAACTGTGAGTGGCTCAGTTACATTGGCAATGTTGGCCTGATAGGTGTAGCTATAGCTACCGTCACCGTGGTCAACTAAGCAAGTGTCGCATTTATTTGCCGCTTCAACGTTGGCTTGGAACTGGGCCGATGGATTAAGGTTATCGACACCTGATGGGACAGTGCCAGGCTCTTTTTTGGCATTGATATAGGCTTGCCATTGATAGCCGCGATCAGCTGGTTTAGCTGGATCATCCGTTGCTTCAGTCACATGGGTGAGCTGAGCAATACCGAATCGTAAATCGTGATCTTTCGTTAAGCCGAGTACGGCCACACCATTGGCATTTTCCAATGTAAAATCAACGGTGACTTTGCCAGCATCAACGGTGGCATTTGTGAATTTCGCTTTTAACGTTGAGGTTGAGTCGATATTAACACCAACAACGCCTGGTTTACCGTCTTCACCATCTTTACCGTCACTGCCACCGCAACCAGTGAGAAGAAGTGAAAGTAAACCGGCACCCAACATCGCTTTTGTTGCGGTATTGAAATTGAACCGTTTCATCATGATATTTCCCTGCAATAGTTTTATTCATCATTAAGCGCTTAGCGAATAAGAATAAATCTCATTAACCGCATTTAATGTGTGGAATTAGATCCCACCTGTAAGGCTAACTAAGTCATTGGTATTTATCAGTCACTTTAAGCGGGTAATGTGATTGAGATCTGACTATTTCTTTAGAGGTAGATGACTGCATAGTATGAGTTCCTTTTATATCTGCAGTAGCAGGCCTTTCGGCCTGCATCATAGGGTTATTTTATAGGGTGGACTTTCAATACGTCGGCGACAGCGCCTTGTCCGTGGCAGAAAGCACAGGTTTCTGTACCTGCGGTGGCGTCGGCTTTTGTTCCCGCAAATACCGCGCCTTGTTGCATCATATGGTTGCGGGTGGTATCACTTGAGTGACAGTTACTGCACACCGCAGCTATTGGGCTGGTAAAGGTACCGTTGTTCAGTGCAAGTGGTTGAACTGCCGCGTTTAAGGGGAGGGCAACCGTTGAAACTCCCGCAGCATCTTTGATATGGCATTGAGCACAATTACCGATTTTGCCTGGGTAGTTGAGGTCTTCAAAGCCAGCAAATTGGCTGGTATGGATCCCATGAATTAACTGTTTAAAGTCAAAGGAGGTAATGGAGGGATTTGCGGCTGTTGCATCGGCCTGCATATTCGGGTTGTGGCATAGCTGGCATTGGCCCGCTAAATCGTTGCGTGCACCATGAATATTCAGTTGTTGATCGCCGTGGCAGCTAGCACAGTTGGCATTGCTAATGACTTCGCGTCTGCCAGTGGTACTTAAGGCTGACATATCAAAGTAACTGTGGCTTGCCTTGATAACCAGTACTTCGGCAAGTTCAGTACTGCAATCCACTAATACTTTATCTTTGGCGCAAACTCGGCCTTGAATCGCTAAGCCGCCGTGGTCCGATTCAGTTCCTGCCGGAATCGTGAGACCCGAAATGGTATAAGTGTAAGTGCCGTTGCTGCCAGAGACCGGTGTGGACTCGGGTAGACGAATTGAGCGCGCGGAGCGGGTACTGTAATCGAAACTGGTTCCCCAGTTAGCATAGACCCTTAGGTCGCTGATAAATTTGAGCTTATCTGCGCTATCACTGTATACAGTACCAGTGGATGGATTGCTTAGCGTCACGGCAACTGTCACTGTGCCATTAGCATCCATACTTGCGCTACTGATGCTAGGACTAAACTGGGCTAACGCGGCTGTTTGATCTTCATTACCGTGTACGTTGGCGGTCCAATCGGCATTATGGCAGGCAACGCAATTGCTATTATCTGCTTGCGCAGGATGGCCTTGGCCCGCAGGGAAGTTAATTTGGGTATGGCAGGCTCCACAAGCTTCCATAGTGGGCACCCTATGCCAGTTTTGAGCTTCGGCTAAATCAGGATTATCAACGTGGCAAGTCTGGCAATTACTGATGGATTGAGGGAAACCCGCTAAGTGTTTGCTGTGGATCATTTGCGGGAAAATATCCGCAGGATTGCTGACTTTTTTACTGTTATGGCAAGTTACGCAGGTTTCAACTTGGTTGTAGCGTCCACCATGGAACGCCAAATTACTGTGGCAGCTATTACAGGTTTCAATGGTGACTAAGTTACGGGTGTAGGCTAGGGTATTACCCGAGGTTTGCCAATCGTAGTGTTGATTGGTAATGGGGAGAGCTGTGCCATCGGCTAGAGCATCGCCGCCGAGTTTGATGACGACTCGCTGGGTCGCATCGTTAAGAAAGCTCACACCATTCATACCGTTAAATGTGGCACTAAAACGATAACTGTAATGGCCGTTCTTATGGTCGACAAACGTGCCAGGGCAAGAAGCGGCGCACGTTTCAGAGGTGAAATGTTGCCACTCACTGCTATTACCCGCACCTGTCGCGCCCTGAGGCAGTAATTGCGCTGCAATGAAGGTGGCCGAGGGAATACCGACTACGGCTTCATCATCTTGGTTGCTCACCTGATAATCGACTTGAGCGATGCCGTCGGTCACGGCGACTTTATCGACCATGATGTTTAGGCTAGTAATCGTCATCGCGGGTGGTTTACCTGGCTCACCGGGTGAGCCATCGTTACCGTCACTGCCACCACAGGCGGAAAGCAGGGTGGTTAAGGCCAGTAACAGACTGAATTGTGTGCTAAATCTTGCAAACTTGTTCATATTTCTATCCTTGGAATACGCTGTCAGTGCCTAAGTTACATTTGGTAGCTTAAGGTCAAACCTAAGTAATGAGCATTGTAGTCGTGGCTGATGTCGCCAAAACTGAGCACATTGGGGACTGTGTCCCAAGTGGTGTTTTGGTTTTGCCAGTTTGCATCTTGATATTTCTCGAACAACCAATCGAAGCGTAACGACATACTGTCGGCCAGCTTATATTTGGCATAGGCGTTAATATTGTGCTTGCGGCTGTAATAGTCACCGTAGGGACTGTTGATACCGTAGGTGACTTCGGTGTCGCTTTGGCCGTCGGAGTAGCTGTAGTCCAAGCCCAGATCTAAACGATTATCCAACAGGTTTTGATAGGCGATACCCGCGCCAATCAGGGTCGATTTCTCTTCAGATGTGCTGTACCAATCTGGGGTTGAGAAACGATTGCTTCCAGCCTGATCGGAATCGCGCCAGTCTTGGTTGAGATAGGCGTTGATACTCAAATTATCGCTAATCAAATACTGTGCTGAAACGTCATAGCCAAGGTAAGAGACTTGGGTGAGCCCGACCAAGGTGTGGTCATAGTCATCGTCGATGCTGTGTAAACTCGCTCCCACAGATAAGCCGATATCACTTTGATAATCTGTGTGTAGGGTGATTTTTTGACGTTTCCTGTCCGCGAGGTAGGATTTGCGCAGCCAAGGGTTGCTCGGACTTTGGGTGCTGGTCACAGGATTGTATTCACTGCCATTGCGGTCTAATGCTTCTCCCTTTAACCAAGCAGACCAAGCAGGTGAATAACGGTAGCTAAGTTTGGCAAACAGCCCCGATTCGTCAACGGATTGCCTGTCTAGTTCAGAATAGATAACTTCATCACGGCTATATCCCGCTTCAGCATAGGCTGACGGGGTTAAGCGGTATTTGCCTTTAAGGTCGAATTGTTTGCTGCGTTTATCGTAGAGGCGGTTTTGTTCTGCACCTTGATGAAAACTGTCGGTCACGACCTGTGGGAAATCCAGTTGAGCCGTCTTGTTTTCCCTGTCTTGATAGTTATAACTGGCTTGAACACTCAAATCCTGTGTGATGCGGCCTGAATACTTAAGCACCATATCTAGGATGTCCACTTGGGCATCTAAATTATCGGTTGGCAGTACAGGGGAGGGGCCATTAATGGTAGCAGGAAGAAAAGCTTCATCCTGCGACATTTTGCTGATACCCGCATGCATGAGGATGTTATGGCCATTTTGGCCACCACTGGCCTCGGCGGCGATCCGATAGGCCTTGTTATCTGGGTCGACGGCATTTTGCCCAAAGTAGGCCGCACCAAAGGTGGGAGTATAGGCCGATTGCCATAGCAGCGCCTGATGGTCATTCTTGTATTGGCTTATCTGGCTGTTTATGCCCGCTTGCCAGCCTGCGCCGCCAAAATAGACTCTGGCATCGATTTCATCTGTGCTGTCATCGATTGGCTGCGCCAACATCACACTGTTAGTGAGAATATTTGCGCTGGTCTTTTTCGCGCCGCTGCGGTTTTCATGCTGGTAGTTTACCGAGGCTTTGTAGCGGCTGCTCGATGAGATATGGCCAGCATAGTAACCGCCGAGGTTGAATCTATCCCGCGTAATGCTTAAGTCCTGCTCGATTAAACTCGATTGCAGTAACGGCATGGATTGGGTTGTTGCTCCCTCTACCCAATTTTCAGGCAAGAGCATCTTATCGTTATCGGTGAGATAAGGGCTTTTTAGCTGATTGTATTGGTAATTTGCGAGCCCTTTATAACCCAATTGGATTTGATAGTGCCCGGGTTGACCTGTGGTGAGCTGGGCAGAACCCGTGTCAAATCCCAGTTTATCGGCCTCAAGCCTAGTTTGGTAACCACTCTCAGCTTGGTATTGCATATCGGCGCCCACGGCACCGACCAAGCCATCCTTATCCGTGCCAGTTCGATTACCAAAACGGCTGTCTTCGCCGTCATTGTAGGCGAGCGTGGCGCTGACGTTGCCTTGGCGCCCCGTCTTGGTCTGGCATTGTTTACAGCTCCAAGCCTCACTTTTTATGCCACTACGATTCGCTTTTTGGATTTCATATCCTTCAGCATGGGCGGTGTTGAGGACGCCACTAATCGCCCAAGCCAGTAATGTGAGTGAGAAACAAGCTTTAGGAGTCGATATGTTCATTATTTGCATGATCATTCCCTTGTTATCTCTGGAGCAACTTGCCGGATGGATGGTTTGAACCATGCACTTGTCCATGGCAATTCATACAGGAATTACCCGAGGTGAAGGCATTGGTTTGATTACCAAAGTAAGCATTACTGCTGTGGCCATCGGAGGCGTGGCACTGTTGGCATAACTGTGGCGGTTTACTAATGAGCATGGATTCGTTGACGCTGCCGTGGGGGTTATGGCAGTTCGCGCAATTGTCGGTGACTGGCGCATGTTCCCACAATTTAGGACCGCGTTTTTCGGCGTGGCAGCTGTAACAGTTTTCGTTGACGCTCATTTGTTTCAGACTGGCATCATTTAAACTACCATGGGGATTGTGGCAATCGCTACAGACCATTTGTTGCCATTGCAGTGGATGGGATGAGCGTTTGTGCATATCCGCTTTTTGTTGGGTATGGCATTGGGTACAAATCGCCACTTCGTTGGCTTTGTCGCTGATAGGGTCTTTTGCTACGTGTACTTGGTGGCAGCTACTGCAGGGGATATCGGCATTGTCATGGTGGTTCCCTTTCCACGCGATGCGTTGGTCGTCGTTATGGCAACTCATGCAAACACTGTTCTGTTTTTGCGCGGGAACGGGGGAATGCTGGCCGAAGGTGATCATCGGCTCTTTACCGCCCTTGTTGTGATTACCGAGCGGGCCGTGGCAAGCCTCACACTGTAAATCGGCCATGGGGGAATCTTTGACATTAGGATTGCCATGTACGCCATCAAAAATAGCCATTACAGTGGCACTTTTCTTATGGCACATCAGGCAAGTGTCAGCCCCTTTGGCCGAGTACTTACCTTCGGAAAATTTTTTGTCCAAAGTTGCGACGACCTCCTCGGGGGGCTTGTCATCCCAAGGTGTCGCTAACGTTGAAAGGCTGAGTATCGATAACATCACAGCAAGCATAACCTGAGTTATGCTTTTGAACTTTAACCCAATATCCATGTTCATCTATTCCCGAGTGCGTTTTATTTGTTATTTTTCAAGCTTTCGACATCGCTAATTTAGCTGATTAATACTAGAACAAATTTGCGACAATCGCGTAACATTTTTGTAGGCATTGACAGTAAAGAAGGATGATTTTGCTCGTGATAAATAACGAAGTGTGATCTTGTTCTCACTTTGGTTTGTGGGGCACTCGTTTACAGCTCGTTGACTTTTACTCTAACTTGCACAGCGTGATGTACCTTTATGGGGATTTTTATTTTTGGTCAGGCGTTTATTCATTGAGATTTTTGTCACATAATACTCAACACAATTGAAAACTATTATCGTTACCAGTCATAAAGCTTGATCTAGGTAAAGTTATTAGAGCCATCGCTCAGATACAATGGGCGCAGTTTTTCAAGCTGAAGCTGTTACAAGGTGAAATAGGTAATGAAGTTAAGCGAACTCAGTCCCGGTGACCGTGGCATTATTTCTGAAATCGGGCGATTAGATCTGCCGCAGACAGTGAAGCGTAAATTATTATCCATGGGTATCACCCCAAATACACGATTTTCGTTGATCCGCAGAGCGCCAATGGGCTCTGGTTTAGAGTTGGATATTCGTGGCAGTAAGCTTTGTATGCGCAGAGATCTGGCAGACATCATAGAGGTGGAAAAGGCGAATGACTAAGCAGTTTCATTGCGTCACTGTTGGTAACCCAAACGCGGGAAAATCAACACTCTTTAACGCGCTTACTGGCGCGAATCAACAAGTAGGTAACTGGTCCGGTGTGACCGTTGAGAAAAAAACCGGTCATTTTACCCTTAATGGCGCCGATGTTTACTTAACCGACTTACCCGGCATTTACGATTTACTCCCCGCGGGTAACAGTTGTGATTGTTCCCTCGATGAGCAGATTGCTCAGCAATACCTCGCCGAACAACGTGTCGATGGCATCATTAACTTAGTCGATGCGACCAATATCGAGCGTCACCTCTATTTGACAGCACAGCTTCGCGAACTGTCGATCCCTATGGTGGTGGTATTGAATAAAATCGATGCGGCCATCAAGCGTGGGATCCGTGTCGATTTAAAGAAAATGAGCCAAGAGTTAGGTTGCCCTGTGATTGGCGTGTGTTCTCGCGATCCCGCCGATGTGGCCAAAGTGCAAGCGCAGGTATTGGATTTACTCCAAGGCCGCGTATCAGAAGCACCTTTAATACTCGATTACGACGAGCAAATTGAAGCGGGTGTGCAACTCCTTTGCAGTAAAGACCCCAACTTAAGCCGTGGCCGCGCCTTGGCGATGTTAGGTAATGGTTCTGGTTGTGGCAGTTGTAAAAATGCTGAACTGCAGGATGAAGTGAATACTTGCACCCAGCAAATTGCGCAGCAAGGGCATGATATCGAAGTACTGGTCGCAACGACGCGTTTTAACTTTGTCGAGCGTGTATTCCAGGGTTCAGTGAAAGCTGATGGCTTTCTAACCTTAAGTGACAAACTCGATAAATTAGTCTTACATCCCGTACTTGGCATTCCGGTGTTCTTATTTGTCATGTATCTGATGTTTATGTTCAGCATCAACATTGGCAGTGCATTTATCGATTTCTTCGATGTGCTTGTCGGGGCATTGCTGGTAGACCATTTTGGTGCATTCCTTGGCAACATGGGCGCGCCGGCATGGCTTGTGACGATTCTTGCGGGTGGTGTCGGTCAAGGTATCCAAACCGTTTCAACCTTTATTCCGGTTATCGCAGCGCTATTCCTCGGCTTATCTATTCTTGAAAGTTCAGGCTATATGGCCCGAGCGGCCTTCGTGGTGGATGGCTTAATGCGCCGTATTGGCTTACCGGGTAAAGCCTTCGTGCCCATGATTGTGGGCTTTGGTTGTTCGGTGCCAGCCATTATGGCAACTCGTACCCTCGGCAGTGAGCGTGAGCGTATCGTGACAGGTATGATGGCGCCCTTTATGTCCTGCGGTGCGCGTCTACCTGTGTATGCGTTATTTGCGGCGGCCTTCTTCCCTGATTCTGGTCAAAACCTAGTGTTTTTACTGTATGTGATTGGGATTTTTGCGGCGATTGGTACAGGATTATTACTGCGCAGCACCTTACTACCCGGTACTAGCAGTGCGGTGGTGATGGAGCTGCCAAGCTATGAACTGCCTAAATTTAAAGCCGTGATGGTGCGTACCGGTAAGCGGACTAAGAGCTTTATCTTAGGTGCGGGTAAAACTATCGTACTAGTAGTGACACTGCTCAACTTTATCAATGCGATTGGGGTTGATGGTACTTTTGGTCATGAAGATAGCCAAGCGTCACTCCTAAGTGTGGCGAGCCAAAAGGTGACTCCTATCTTTGCTCCAATGGGGATTGAGCAAGATAACTGGCCTGCGACTGTGGGTATTATCACAGGTATTTTCGCTAAAGAAGCGGTAGTCGGTACACTCAACAGCTTATATACCAATGCAGCCCATGACGATGGCGAATTAACACCATTGGCTGATAGTTTCAGCGAAGCGTTGGCGACGATTCCTGCTAACTTATTCGGTTTGGATTTAGAAGATCCGCTTAAGTTATCTGTGGGTGATGTCTCGAGTACCGATGTTGCCGCAGAGGCGCAAGGTGTCGCAACATCAACCTTTAGTGCCTTGCAGTCAGGCTTTACCACTAAGGTTGCGGCGTTTGCTTATCTGCTGTTTATCTTACTCTATACACCCTGTGTCGCCGCGATGGGCGCCTTAGTTAATGAGTTCGGTACTCGCTGGGCAACCTTTGCCGCCACTTGGACATTCTCACTGGCCTACGGCAGTGCAACCATTGCTTACCAAGCGGCGACCTTTGGCGCACATCCACTGCAATCGAGTCTGTGGATTGGTTTCTTCCTCGTGGCACTTGTGGTGTTCTACCTGTGGCTCAAACGTAAGGGCCGTAGAACCCAACAGATCATTCCAGGCGTTAGGATCATTACCGAGTAACCGCTGAGTAATAAATGTCAGCTTAGTAATGACAAAGATAAAAGCAGCTTTCATGGCTGCTTTTATTGTTTTACTATCCATGCCATAAACCATAGTTTTTTATACTGGGCATTGTAACTGGCCGAGATCTGTAGGATCATGCGGGTTTTGTTAAAATTGCCATTGTTCGCAAAGAGGAATTCCATGAGTCATGTGGACACTGAAGTACGTCCGAGTAACTTTATCCGTAATATCATTGATGAGGATCTGAAAAGCGGTAAGCACACCAGTGTGCAGACGCGTTTTCCTCCCGAGCCAAATGGTTATCTGCATATTGGTCATGCTAAGTCTATCTGTTTGAACTTCGGCATCGCGCGCGATTACCAAGGTCTTTGTAATTTACGTTTTGATGATACCAATCCTGAAAAAGAAGACATCGACTATGTGAATTCTATTCAGGCGGATGTGCGTTGGTTGGGATTCCAGTGGGATGGTGAGGTTCGTTATTCCTCTAACTATTTCGACCAATTACACCAATACGCGGTTGAGTTGATCAACAAAGGCTTAGCCTATGTGTGTTTCCTCAATGCCGATGAAACCCGCGAATACCGTGGCACCTTAAAAGAGCCGGGTAAAAACAGCCCGTACCGTGACACTTCCGTTGAAGAAAACCTGCAATTATTTGAAAAAATGCGTAAGGGTGAATTCAAAGAAGGTGAGTGTGCGCTGCGTGCCAAAATCGACATGGCGTCGCCTTTCATGTGTATGCGCGATCCGGTGATTTACCGTATTCGTTTTGCTCACCATCATCAAACAGGTGACAAGTGGTGCATTTACCCAATGTACGACTTTACCCACTGTATCTCCGATGCGCTGGAGCACATTACTCACTCGTTATGTACGCTTGAGTTCCAAGACAATCGTCGTCTTTACGATTGGGTTCTCGACAATTTAGATGATTTCCAAGCGCCGAACCGTACTCGTCAGTACGAGTTTTCTCGCTTAAATCTTGAATATACGCTGATGTCTAAGCGTAAATTAAATGACTTAGTGACGCGTAAGTTAGTCTCTGGATGGGATGACCCACGTATGCCAACAATTGCTGGCCTGCGTCGTCGTGGTTAT
This sequence comes from Shewanella sp. Shew256, assembly GCF_002196695.1. Taxonomy (NCBI): domain Bacteria; kingdom Pseudomonadati; phylum Pseudomonadota; class Gammaproteobacteria; order Alteromonadales; family Shewanellaceae; genus Shewanella; species Shewanella sp. Shew256. The sequence goes on from NZ_NAJR01000002.1 coordinate 593,923, forward strand.
ACCCCAGCGTCTATCCGCGAGTTTTGCCAACGTATTGGTATCACTAAGCAAGAAAACATGATTGAAGCGGCAATGCTGGATGCTTGTATCCGTGAAGAGCTCAATGAGCATGCGCCACGTGCGATGGCCGTACTGCGCCCATTAAAAGTCGTGATTGAGAACTACCCAGAAGGTCAAATCGAGACGATTCAAGCGGCTTCTCACCCAAGCGATGAAAGCATGGGTACACGCGAACTTGCCTTTGGCCGCGAACTGTATATCGATGTGGCGGATTTCAGAGAAGAAGCCAATAAGCAGTACAAGCGTCTAGTAATGGGCAAAGAAGTGCGCCTGCGTAACGCTTATGTGATTAAGGCTGAGCGTTGTGACAAAGACACCGAAGGCAATATCACCACGGTTTACTGTAGCTACGATGCGGATACCTTGGGTAAAAACCCTGCCGATGGTCGCAAGGTAAAAGGCGTAATCCATTGGGTTGAAGCCACTACGGCTAGACCTGCGGAATTTCGTTTATACCAACGCTTGTTCACGGATCCAAATCCTGCAGCAGCAGAGACAGTGGATGAAGTGCTTAATCCTAACTCACTTGAAGTGGTGAATGGTTTAGTTGAGGCAAGCCTTGCGAATGCGCCAGCGGAAAAAGCATACCAGTTTGAACGTGAAGGTTATTTCTGTGCTGACAATAAAGACTCGTCAGCCGAGCATTTAGTCTTTAACCTAACAGTTGCACTGCGTGACTCGTTTGAATAGCAAGTCGTTAGTCGCGAGTAATGGTTGTCACTCTATGATTCATTGCTGTCGCTGCTAGCAACAAACTGCATTAACGAATAAAAAGGCCCTTAGTGATATAAAACCTAAGGGCCTTTGCTTTTTACATCTTTTAGATTTCACAATTTTTATCAGCTGTTATCGCTACTTTTAAGCCATCTCTTGCTTGTTGATTAAACGTCTACTGATACCTTATTGGTACATAGGACCAAAGCCAATGCTCCAGAGGATTACGCTGGTGGCCATTAGACCGACCAAGAGCACTAAACCCGCAGTGACCATAGAGCTAGCGTAAATAAAGCCTTTCTCTTCAGGGATATTCATAATGATAGGCACACCTGCGTACAGCAGATAAACCGAGTAGGCTAAGCCAATCAACCCAACAATCATAATAAACCAGAGTACCGGGTAGAGCGCCGCCAGACCGACCATAAACAGCGGTGTTGCAGTGTAGGACGCGAGTTCTAATGCTTGGGTGAAAGTCGGCTGGGCATCGAAGGTTTTTGCCATCCAATAGGCTAAATAGGCGAGGGCAAAGACACCCACAATCAGGCCAAAGTACATTCCCACAGACATAAACATGGCGCTTTGTGGCGTGAGATAAATCGGATCACCCGAACCCGGATTCCAACCAATATATGCGGTGGCGATAAAGCTACAAACCGCCGGAATGAGTGCGATGAGAATAACGTGACTTAAACTACTTTTGAGTGCCTCGTGATTCTTCTCAATCGCGTGCCACTCTTGTTTTGGATGAGTGTATAACCCCATTAAGTGATTCAGTATCATTATAATTATCCTTGTTCAGCATTGATGATGGCTCGCCAAACGTCAGACGAGCTGACAACAGCTCTACAATCAGGGTTAAACGCTCTCCTATCCCTCAACGCCCGACTGTGTACACTCCGAATTGAGATGCTATGTGATCAGGATCTCAGTTCTTAAGGTGTAGATTATTTATTGAACAAAAAGTTCATCTCGTCAAGTTTACTGCGGTGTAAAGCTATAGCTTGTCGATAATTACGCGTAAAATATGACGATATTTTTTTAATGATTTTGAGTGATCCCATGCTGCAATTATTGGCACCTGTTAATGCGTTTCTTCGTTGTGAGACGCCGCAAACTTGGATTGATATGGCTCGAGCCTCTGCCTCGTTAGATGAACTCTTAATTGACCATTGTAATTGTGAGCTAAAAGCGGCGCAGACTGCGATGTTCTTATTGAGGCGATACGCATTAGATAAAGACAGCGGGCAATCGCTATTGGCGTGGGCAAAACCCTATGAAGAATTTGTTTATCACAAGGATCGCGATATCGAGCTGTTTTTGGCTCGCGACGTTAAAAAGAACGAGCTGGTTGCCAATCTACAGCCGAATCAGCATTTTGCCTTTGCTCAGGATCTTATTCCGCCACTGATCCGTTTGATAAAAGAAGAATTCCATCATTTTGAGCAAGTGCTGGAGCTGATGCACGCACGGCACATTTCGTATCGCAATATTCGCGCGGGACGTTACGCCAAGGGCATGATGAGCCACGTGACCACCCATGAGAAGGATATTCTGCGGGATAAATTGATTGTGGGCGCGTACATTGAGGCGCGCTCCTGTGAGCGCTTTGCTAAATTAGCGCCTTACTTGGATGCAGAGTTAAGTAAGTTTTATGTGTCCTTGCTGCGCTCTGAGGCGCGTCATTTTGAGGATTATCTTAAGCTGGCGCAGCTGGTTTCAACGGAAGATATTACCGAGCGGGTCGCTTATTTTGGCGAGAGGGAAGCCGAATTGATTATGGCGCCCGATGACGAGTTTCATTTCCACAGTGGTCAACCCTTAGTTGCCTAGTGAAAATACACATAGCGGCCTCAACCATATACAGGTATGAGGCCTAAGCGCTTCGATGCGTTAATGGTGAAGACGCTATGGGTTCTTAGCTGGCGTCGAAGGGCAGGCTTTTTAACTCCACGCCATCTGTGCTGACCACTAACACACTGCCTTGCTCGTACCAATCACCGACCACAATACGTTTACAGCCATGAGTTAAGTCGTGGATGGCGGGTCTGTGGGTATGACCGTGGATCATCTGCTTGCAGTGGGTCTGGGCAAATAACGCATCCACCGCACTCGGTTCCACATCCATGATGACATAGCTTTTTTGTTGATTGCTGCTCTGACTATTGCTGCGGATCTTATTGGCAATGGCTTGACGTTTTTTCTTCGGCAAACAGCTATACAGCCAACGGGCAAAGGCAAAACTGCGTAATTTGCGAAAGCGTTGGTAGGCTTTATCTAAGGTACACAGGCTATCGCCGTGTAAGATAACCGTATTAACACCATAGAGATCTAAGCAAGTGACTTCGGGCAATATTTGCATACCCGCAGCATCGGCAAATTGTTTGCCTAACATAAAGTCACGATTACCGTGAATAAAGTAGATGGGCAATCTTTGGGAGACTTGCTTGAGCTTGCGCGCTAATTCGAGGGCAAAAGGCGCGGCTAAATCGTCGCCGACCCATACCTCAAATAAATCCCCCAGAATGTAGAGGGCATCGGCATCATCAAGTTCTGTATCGAGGAAACGATTAAAGGCTTGGGTGATATCGAGGCGATCGGCACTTAAGTGCAGATCGCCAATAAATAAGGTCCGCATCCTAGGGAATTAGGCCGCACTGACTTTTTCAATCACAACCGCTTCTAATGGCACATCTTGGTGCATGCCACGGTTACCAGTGCTGACAGCTTTGATTTTTTCAACGATGTCCATGCCTTCAACCACTTCACCAAATACGCAGTAACCCCAGCCTTGCATGCTTTCAGATTTGAAATCGAGGAAGGTGTTATCGTTGACGTTGATGAAGAATTGAGCCGTCGCTGAGTGTGGATCTGAAGTACGCGCCATCGCGATAGTACCAGTACGGTTTGATAAACCATTGTTGGCTTCGTTTTTCACTGGCTCATGGCAACGTTTTTGGCTCATTTCAGCGGTAAAGCCACCGCCTTGGATCATAAAGCCGTCAATTACACGGTGGAAAATGGTGCCGTCGAAGAAACCTTCGTCAACATATTTCATAAAGTTTGCCACGGTCAGCGGTGCTTTTTCGGCGTTCAGTTGCAGTTTAATGTCGCCAAAATTAGTGTGTAATGTGATCATGTTTTCATACTCTCAGTAAATAGTGGCGCGATTCTAACTTATCTCGGATTGCACGCAAAGTGCAGTATTCAAAACCCTCGCCAGCGTGGTAGACTGACCCCTTGATTTTACACTCGAATCTATCATTGAAGAGAATGCCGATGTTGAAGATTTACAACAGTATTACCCGCCAAAAACAGGAATTTAAGCCAATTACTCCCGGAAAAGTTGGGATGTATGTATGCGGAGTGACCGTATACGATCTGTGTCATATTGGCCATGGGCGTACTTTTGTTTCCTTCGATATGATCGTTCGCTACCTGCGTTACGCGGGTTATGAAGTGAATTTTCAACGTAATATCACTGACATTGATGACAAAATCATCAAACGCGCCAACGAAAATCAGGAAGATTGCAATACATTAACCGATCGCTTGATTGGTGAAATGCACAAGGATTTCGATGCGCTGAATATGATCCGTCCCGATTTCGAGCCACGTGCCACTCTGCACATTGCCGAAATTATCGATATGGTTGAGCGTTTACTCGCTCGCGGGCATGCCTATGTGGCTGCCGATGGCGATGTGCTGTTCAGTGTGGCTTCTTTCCCTGAGTATGGCCGCCTATCAGGTCAGAACCTGGAGCAATTACAGGCGGGTGCACGGGTTGAGGTTGACGATAACAAGCAAAATCCAATGGATTTCGTGCTGTGGAAAATGTCTAAACCGGGCGAGCCAACATGGGAATCGCCATGGGGACCGGGTCGTCCAGGCTGGCATATCGAATGTTCGGCAATGAACAGCAAGCACTTAGGTCTGCATTTCGATATTCACGGTGGCGGTTCAGATTTACAATTCCCGCACCATGAGAACGAAATTGCTCAGTCTTGCTGCGCCCATGATACGCCATACGTGAATTACTGGATGCACACTGGCATGGTGATGGTTGATCGCGAGAAGATGTCAAAGTCTTTAGGTAACTTCTTCACCATCCGTGATGTATTAGGCCATTACGACGCAGAAACCGTGCGTTACTTCCTGCTATCGGGTCACTATCGTAGCCAAATCAACTACTCAGAAGAAAACCTCAAGCAGGCGCGTGCCGCCTTAGAGCGTTTATACACTGCGATTAAAGATGTTGACCTGACTGTTACTGCTGCACCTGCCGAAGAGTTTGTCGCTAAATTTAAAGCGGCCATGGACGATGACTTTAATACGCCAGAAGCCTACTCAGTGCTGTTTGATATGGTACGTGAGATCAACCGTTTGAAAACCACCGATATGGCGCAGGCGTCAGCTATGGCCGTTGCCATGAAGCAACTGGCCGATGTATTGGGCTTATTGCACCAAGCGCCCGATGCCTTCTTTAAAGGCGAAGGTAGCGATGATGAAGTGGCAGAGATTGAAGCGCTTATCGTTGAGCGTAATCGTGCCCGCGCCGAGAAAGATTGGCCTGCGGCTGATGTTGCGCGTAATCGTTTAAATGAGCTTGGTGTAGTCTTAGAAGATGGTCCAAGCGGTACTACTTGGCGTAAGAAATAAGTTGGCGTAAGAAATAATCCCATCGCCTAAGTTAGATTTGCATCGATAATAAAAAACCTGCCAATGGCAGGTTTTTTATGGCCTCACGCGTTTGATTAAGCTCACGTTATTGCGTTACAGACTACTGGAGCTTAGATGGCTAAATAGCAGGTTTAAATGCTGCGATTTACGCCATAACTTACGTTATAACTTAAGCCATTATCTACGCGATGGCGAAGCACATTAGTCGTGATATTGCTCGGCCGCATACAGGGTATTCTCAAGTAAGCTGGCAATCGTCATTGGGCCGACACCACCTGGGACTGGGGTGATAAAGCTGGCATTTTGCGCAGCAACATCGTATTGCACATCGCCCACTAAGGTGCCGTTTTCTAAGCGGTTGATGCCCACATCGATAACAATAGCGCCGGGTTTAATCCATTCACCAGGGATAAAGCCGGGTTTACCCACGGCAACGACCACTAAATCTGCCTGACGGATTTTTTGTTCGAGATTTTTTGTAAAACGATGGCATGTGGTTGTGGTGCAGCCCGCAAGCAATAGCTCCAGTGTCATTGGTCGACCGACAATGTTTGAGGCGCCTACTACAACGGCATCTAATCCATAGGTATCTACACCCGTTGATTTGATTAAGGTCATGATCCCCATTGGGGTGCATGAACGTAATACGGGAATGCGCTGGGCTAAACGGCCAACGTTATAGGGGTGGAAACCGTCGACATCTTTATCGGGACGAATGCGCTCGATCACTTTAGAGTCTTCAATATGCGCAGGCAGAGGAAGCTGCACTAAGATACCGTCGATCGTCGGATCATCATTGAGTTCGTCGATAAGGGCTAATAAGGCTTCTTCGGTATAACTGGTATCGAGATCGTAGGAGCGAGAAATAAATCCCACTTCTTCACAGGCTTTACGTTTACTACCAACATAAACCTGAGAAGCGGGGTCGGCTCCCACGAGAATGACGGCTAAACCTGGTACGCGTTGTCCTGCCTCTTTGCGGGCGGTTACTTTTTCGCGAAGTTGTGTGCGGATGGATTGAGCAATCGCCTTGCCGTCGATTATTTGGGCTGTCATGGGTGTAGGATATCCTTTATATGGGCGATGGTGAAAACTGTCGTTAACACAGAGAGTGGCAATCGCGGCTATTTTAACAGGGCGTTGCGGGTGTGTCATGGTGAAAGCCGCGGCGAAATGGATAAAAACAGGCGTATTCGCCTGATAATTCAGCATCTAGTTTGAATGCTTAAAAAAATCGTTGACGGGTGCAAAGTGAGGGGCTAAGATGCGCTCCGTTCTCAAGCAGATGTGCTCATTTGCTCTGAAAACAATGATTCTCGGTGATTAGCGCAGTCCGGTAGCGCATCTGGTTTGGGACCAGAGGGTCAGAGGTTCGAATCCTCTATCACCGACCACTTTAATATTATTGGCTCATGATTATTCAGTTAATTTGAGTGGGTAATAGCGGATAACCTAAATTAGTTATCCCACGTAGGTTAGGATACAGCAGAGTCTGTAAACCATGCGCCCGTAGCTCAGTTGGATAGAGCATCCGCCTTCTAAGCGGATGGTCGCAGGTTCGAATCCTGCCGGGCGTGCCAGTTTCAGTGGTGATTGTAGCTCAGTTGGTAGAGTCCCGGATTGTGATTCCGGTTGTCGTGGGTTCGAGCCCCATCAGTCACCCCAATTTTAAGTACTTTGAGTACAAAATAAAAAAAGCGACCTCTGGTCGCTTTTTTTTATACCCTAGATTCGGCCGTAGAGGCTCGACTCTGCACAAAACGGTGGCTATAATGTCGCGTCTTGATAGATATCAACTAACAGCGACCTGTGCCGAAAGCCAATAGTGGTGGGCATTGTAGTCAAATTTAATGATCAAGAAACGAATACCTGAATAGTTGATCACTCGACTATTACAAAGGACGTTAGACAAATTTCGAGGTAAAACAATGCAAGTTTCTGTTGAAGCAACCCAAGGCCTAGAGCGTCGCCTGACCATTTCTGTTCCTGCTGAACAAATTGAAAAACTGGTTAAAGACAGTTTACAACGTGAAGCTAAGCGTGCTCGTATCCCAGGTTTCCGTCCTGGCAAAGTGCCTGTTACTGTAATCAACAAACGTTATGGCGCCGCTATTCGTCAAGACATCACTGGTGAAGTGATGCAACGTAACTTTATCGAAGCGATCATCGCTGAGAAATTAAACCCAGCTGGCGCACCCACTTTCGTACCTGGTGCGACTGACGGTGAAAAATTCGAATTCGTAGCGACTTTCGAAATCTACCCAGAAGTTGAGCTGAAAGGTTTAGATGCAATCGAAGTAGAACAACCAAAAGCGTCTGTAACCGATGCTGACGTAGACAGCATGATCGAAACTTTACGTAAGCAACACGCGACTTTCGCCGCTGTTGAGCGTGAAGCGGCTGACGGCGACAAAGTGAAAATGAACTTTGTTGGTTCAGTTGACGGTGTTGAATTCGAAGGCGGTAAAGCTGATGATTTCGAACTGCAATTAGGCAGCGGCCGTATGATCCCTGGTTTCGAAGCGGGTATCTTAGGTCACAAAGCGGGTGAAGAATTCGTTATCGACGTGACTTTCCCAGAAGAATATCACGCTGAAAACTTAAAAGGTAAAGCAGCTAAGTTTGCTATCACTCTAACTGAAGTGTTAGCGGCTAACTTACCAGAAGTAAACGATGAGTTTGCTGCATTATTCGGTATCAGCGAAGGCGGCTTAGAAGCGCTGAAAACTGAAATCCGTAAAAACATGAACCGTGAACTTGAGCAAGCGTTAAAAGCAAACGTGAAAGAGCAAGTGATCACTGGTTTATTAGCTAACAACGACATCGAACTGCCAAAAGCACTGATCGATGGCGAAGTTAACGTACTGCGTCAACAAGCGATGCAACGTTTCGGCGGTCAAACGGCTAACATGCCAGAACTGCCAGCTGAATTATTCACTGAGCAAGCGGCTCGTCGCGTGAAAATCGGTCTGTTATTAGGCGAAGTTATCAAGACTAACGAGCTGAAAGCGGAAGATGAGCGTGTACAAGCGTTAATCGCTTCTATGGCTTCTGCATACGAAGATCCAAGTGAAGTTGTTGCGTATTACAACAGCAACAAAGAGCTGATGCAAAACATGCGCAACGTTGCGCTTGAAGAGCAAGCTGTTGAAGCACTGCTTAAATCTGCCAAAGTGACCGAAAAAGAAGTCGCTTTTGAAGAATTTATGAACAAGGCTACAGGTCGCGCATAACCTAAGCTTGACTTGATTGGCAGTTCGCCATTTATAATGGCTCGTATGAGGCTCCTCATGCGAGCCATTTTTATTTAGGGAAACGAATAATGCATAATGCGTCAGACATACAAAGTGCTTTAGTGCCTATGGTGATCGAACAGACGGCTAAGGGTGAACGCTCATTCGATATTTATTCTCGTCTGTTAAAAGAGCGGATTATCTTCTTAGTGGGTCAAGTTGAAGAGCATATGGCGAATCTGATTGTGGCGCAGTTGCTATTCCTCGAGTCAGAAAGCCCAGATAAAGATATCTTCTTATATATCAACTCACCCGGTGGTTCAGTCACTGCGGGCATGGCGATTTACGATACCATGCAATTTATTAAGCCGAACGTCAGTACTGTGTGTATTGGTCAAGCGGCCAGCATGGGCGCGTTTTTATTAGCGGGCGGCGAAAAGGGCAAGCGTTTCTGCTTACCTAACTCACGCGTGATGATCCACCAACCACTGGGTGGATTCCAAGGTCAGGCTTCTGATATTGCTATTCATGCCCAAGAGATCTTAGGCATCAAGCATAAACTGAACCTGATGTTGTCAGAGCACACTGGCCAGCCACTCGAAGTGATTGAACGTGATACCGACCGCGACAACTTCATGAGTGCGACTCAAGCGGTTGAATATGGTTTAGTTGACGCAGTGATGACTAAACGCGGCTGATTTTTACTTTTGACTGGGCTATGCTCTATTAAGCAAAGCCCAGTAAAGGGTTAGCAAGTTTAAGACAAGCAGTAGAGCAGACTGCAAATGAGGTAATTAATGGGCGACAACAAAAATAATGGTGACAGCGGTAAATTGCTGTACTGCTCTTTTTGCGGTAAGAGCCAGCATGAAGTCAGAAAACTGATTGCAGGCCCATCAGTATACGTATGCGACGAATGTGTTGAATTATGCAACGACATCATTCGTGAAGAGATTAAAGAAATCTCCCCTAAGCGTGATAATGATAAATTGCCAACGCCACATGAGTTGCGTGCGCATTTAGACGATTATGTGATTGGTCAGGACAGAGCCAAGAAAGTGCTGTCTGTGGCTGTGTACAATCACTATAAACGCCTGAGAAATTCTTCTCCTAAAGATGGCGTGGAATTAGGCAAGAGTAACATTCTGCTGATTGGTCCAACGGGCAGTGGTAAGACTCTGCTGGCCGAAACGCTTGCGCGCTCATTGAATGTCCCATTTACTATGGCGGACGCCACCACCTTAACCGAAGCGGGTTATGTGGGGGAAGACGTTGAAAACATCATTCAAAAGCTGCTGCAAAAGTGCGATTACGATGTTGAAAAGGCACAGCGCGGTATCGTCTATATCGACGAAATCGACAAAATCAGCCGTAAATCGGATAACCCATCGATTACCCGTGACGTATCGGGTGAAGGCGTGCAGCAAGCACTGCTGAAACTTATCGAAGGTACAGTTGCCGCGGTTCCACCTCAAGGTGGTCGTAAGCATCCACAGCAAGAGTTCTTACAGGTAGATACCTCTAAGATCCTGTTTATCTGTGGTGGTGCATTTGCTGGCCTTGAAAAGGTGATTGAACAGCGTGCTCACGTAGGTTCAGGTATAGGTTTTGGTGCGCAGGTTAAGGGCGAGAAAGATAAGGCAACGATTTCGCAAACCTTATCTCAAGTCGAACCCGAAGATTTAGTCAAATACGGCTTGATCCCTGAGTTTATCGGCCGTCTGCCCGTTGTTGCGACGCTGACCGAGCTGGACGAAGAAGCACTAGTGCAAATCCTGTCTGAGCCTAAAAACGCGCTGACAAAACAGTACAACGCGCTGTTTGAGATGGAAGGGGTTGAGCTAGAGTTTCGCGAAGATGCGCTCAAAGCGATTGCACATAAAGCCATGTCACGCAAAACCGGTGCCCGTGGTCTACGTTCAATCGTTGAAGGTATCTTACTCGATACTATGTACGATATTCCTTCAATTGAGGGCGTGGTGAAGGCGGTTGTCGATGAATCTGTAGTGAATGGTGAGTCTGCACCTATCCTGATTTACGAGCGCAACGAAGCGCAAGCGGCCTCTGGCGAGCAATAATTGTACTGATTGCTAATAATCTGAAAATCAAGGAGTCCATCGGGCTCCTTTTTTTATTTTGCCCATTGAAACCCTGTAAAGCGCCCCAATATACTCCTTAACTAATCCCTTTCATCTAAACGGAATCGAACTATGACCTTAGAGCGTGAAGCGCATATCGAACTCCCCGTGCTACCACTGAGAGATGTGGTGGTCTATCCCCATATGGTAATTCCGTTGTTCGTTGGCCGAGAAAAATCGATTCGTTGTCTCGAAACGGCAATGGCCCAGGATAAGCAAATTATTTTAGTCGCTCAGCGTGACGCTGAGTTAGACGAGCCGACCAAAGACGATATCTTTGAAGTCGGTACAGTGGCGTCTATTCTGCAACTGCTTAAACTGCCTGACGGTACGGTAAAAGTACTGGTCGAAGGTGGTCGCCGCGCTCGTATTACTCGTTATACCCAAGAAGTGGATTTCTTTGTGGCTAAGGCGGAGTATCTAGAATCTGAGCCTTTAGAAGATAAAGAAGAGGAAGTCTTGGTTCGCAGCGCGATTGGCCAATTTGAAGGCTATATCAAGCTCAACAAGAAGATCCCGCCTGAAGTCTTAACCTCGCTTTCTGGCATTGATGAAGCGGCGCGCCTTGCCGATACCATGGCGGCCCACATGCCACTCAAGCTTGAGGACAAACAGTCCGTGCTGGAGATGACTAACGTCGGTGAGCGTCTGGAATATTTAATGGCGATGATGGAGTCGGAAATTGACCTGCTACAGGTCGAGAAACGTATCCGTACCCGCGTTAAAAAACAGATGGAAAAGAGCCAGCGTGAGTATTATCTGAACGAGCAGATGAAAGCCATCCAAAAAGAATTGGGTGACTTAGACGAAGGCCACGACGAGTTTGAAGTCTTAAATCGTAAGATTGAAGAAGCCAACATGCCTAGCGATGCCAAAGAGAAGGCCGTCGCCGAGCTAAACAAATTACGCATGATGTCACCTATGTCTGCCGAAGCGACCGTGGTTCGCAGCTACGTGGATTGGATGACCTCAGTGCCTTGGAGCCAACGCTCTAAAATCAAACGTGATTTAGCCAAAGCCCAAGAAGTGCTAGATACCGATCACTATGGCCTGGAAAAGGTCAAAGACCGTATTCTGGAATACCTGGCAGTACAGAGCCGTGTGCGTCAACTTAAGGGGCCTATCCTGTGCTTAGTCGGCCCACCAGGGGTAGGTAAAACCTCATTAGGTCAATCGATTGCCAAAGCTACTGGTCGTAAGTATGTGCGTGTTGCCTTAGGCGGCGTGCGTGATGAAGCGGAAATCCGTGGTCATCGCCGTACTTACATTGGCTCAATGCCGGGTAAAGTCATTCAAAAGATGGCGAAAGTGGGCGTGAAAAACCCCTTATTCTTGCTCGATGAAATCGACAAAATGAGCTCGGATATGCGCGGTGACCCAGCGTCAGCACTGTTAGAGGTGCTTGATCCTGAACAAAACGCGACCTTTAACGACCATTACCTCGAAGTCGATTACGACTTATCCGATGTGATGTTCGTGGCGACCTCGAACTCGATGAATATTCCTGGTCCATTGCTGGACCGTATGGAAGTCATTCGCCTGTCGGGTTACACCGAAGATGAGAAGCTCAATATCGCTAAGCAGCATTTACTGACCAAGCAAATCGAGCGTAACGGCCTTAAAGCGAACGAAATTCATATCGAAGACAGTGCAATAGTCGGTATCATCCGCTACTACACCCGTGAAGCTGGTGTGCGTGCACTAGAGCGTGAATTGTCGAAGATTTGCCGCAAGGTCGTGAAAATGATCCTGCTGGATAAATCCATCAAGTCAGTCACAGTGACCGCGGACAATCTCAAGTCTTTCCTCGGTGTGCAGCGTTTTGACTACGGTAAGGCGGAGTCGAACAACCAAATCGGTCAAGTCACAGGTTTGGCGTGGACCGAAGTGGGTGGCGATCTGCTCACCATTGAAGCGACCTCAGTGCCAGGCAAAGGCAAGTTGACCTACACAGGTTCACTTGGCGATGTGATGCAAGAGTCGATTCAAGCGGCGATGACCGTCGTGCGTGCCCGTGCTGAACAATTAGGTATCAACGGCGACTTTTATGAGAAGCGGGATATCCATGTTCACGTGCCAGAAGGGGCGACGCCAAAAGATGGTCCATCTGCGGGCGCGGCAATGTGTACTGCATTAGTGTCTAGCTTAACGGGTAACCCTGTGCGTGCCGATGTGGCGATGACGGGTGAAATTACCTTACGCGGAGAAGTGTTACCTATCGGCGGTTTAAAAGAAAAACTGCTCGCGGCACACCGTGGTGGCATTAAATTGGTACTTATTCCAAAAGAAAACGAGCGTGATCTGGAAGAAATTCCTGCCAATGTGATTGCCGATTTGGAAATTCGTCCCGTGCGTTGGGTCGACGAAGTGTTAAAACTGGCGCTAGAAAGACCGGTTGAAGGCTTCGAAGTGGTTAAAAACTTGGCATAACGCAAGAAAATGCGCTATCACGCTAAAAAAAATGAAAAAAGGGGCTTAACAAAGCGCAGACCTGTGGTAGCCTAGGTCTGTGGAGAGTCGGTTGCTCCAAGCCCTTGGCGCAACTGGCTTTGAGCTGTATCCAGTTTTATTTCTTTGGTTTTCGAACTCAGCTTGAACTTTGAATTCAAGCTTGTTATAAAAGCCTCCGCAGACCGCTCTAGAGACGGATTTGGTTGCGGCGCAAAAAAATTACATTCAAGGGGATGACATGAACAAATCTGAACTAATCGAGAAAATCGCTTCTGGTGCTGACATTTCTAAAGCCGCTGCTGGCCGTGCACTGGATTCTTTTATCGCTGCTGTGACTGAAGGTCTGAAAGAAGGCGATAAAATTTCTCTTGTTGGTTTTGGTACTTTTGAAGTGCGTGAACGTGCTGAGCGTACTGGTCGCAACCCACAAACGGGTCAAGAAATCAAAATCGCAGCAGCAAAAATTCCAGCATTCAAAGCTGGTAAAGCTCTGAAAGACGCTGTCAATTAATTTTTGATATCGTAGCCTTTGTAAGGCGTTCGTAATGATAAGCACTGTTTAAACAGTGCTTTTTACGAATTGAAAGTAATGGATTTTGAAGCACAATTTCTACCATTACTCGGGGTTTTAGCACTTACCAGTGGTAGCGTCTGAATAATCCCCATAAATTACAGAAAGGCGCATCTCAAGTTGATGCGCCTTTTTATTTTGTTAATCGCAACGAGCGAGAAATCTGATGTTAGAAAAGATCCGCGACGGTTCGCAAGGCGTGATTGCTAAAGGCATTCTCGTACTTGTGATTTTATCTTTTGCATTTGCAGGCGTGAGTAGCTATTTAGGCTCAAAATCGGACGTCCCTGCCGCAGAAGTCAACGGTGACAAAATCACTAAAGCCGAGTTAGAGCAGGCCTATCAGAGCGAACGCGCTCGTATGGAGCAACAACTGGGCGAAATGTTTGCTGCGTTATCTGCCGACGAAAGATACCTAGAAAACATCAAGCAGAGCGTACTCGAACGTTTAGTGGCCGATAAATTGATTGACCAAGCTGCCGCCGCGATGGGGCTGCGTGTGTCTGACGAGCAAATTATCACGGCGATTAAATCAGAACCCGCTTTCCAAACCGATGGCAAATTCGATAACGACCGTTATCAAGCGATTTTGCGTCAGTTAGGCTACCAGCCACAAACTTTCAGAAGCATGATGCGTGTCGATATGACCCGTCGTCAGTTAACTGCAGCGTTAGTGGGCACTGAATTCGTATTACCCGGTGAAGCTAAGCAATTAGCTGAGCTGCAAGGTCAAACTCGCGACATTCGCTACTTAGTAGTCGATTCTGCGCCATTCCTTGCTAATGCCTCTGTGACAGACGAGCAAGTTAAAAACTACTACGACACTAATCAAGGCCAGTTTATGAGCCCTGAGAAGGTGAGCTTAGAGTATGTTGAGTTAAACGCGGCTGATTTTGCTAAAGACAGCAAAGTGACCGATGAAGAAGCTCAGGCTTACTACGATGAACATAAGACGCAATATGTGTCTAACGAGAAACGTTTAGCGGCGCACATTCTGATTGGCCCAGGCAGCGATGAAGCGGCGGCAAAAGCCAAGGCTGAAGATTTAGCTAAACAGTTAGATAACGGTGCTGATTTTGCTGAGTTAGCTAAAGCCAATTCTGAAGATACCTTAAGTGCGGAGCAGGGCGGTAAATTAGACTGGTTTGAACCCGGTGTCATGGACCCAAGCTTTGATACTGCACTGTTTGCACTGCAAAAAGGTCAGCATTCAGCGGTAGTGAAAACGGATTTTGGTTTCCACATCATCAAACTGTTAGACGTTCAGCCTGGTACTACCGTGCCATTTGCGGATGTGAAAGCGAAGATTGTGGCTCAGCTACAAGAGAAGAAAGCGGTCGATCAATTCTATAGCTTACAAAGCAAACTAGCTGATACCAGCTACGAGGTGCCTGATACCTTAGCTGAAACCGCAAAAGTGGTGGGCGTTGAGATTAAGACTACGCCAATGTTCTCACGTGATGATGTGCCAGCGGCATTGAACAAGCCTGATGTGGTTAAAGCGGCATTCTCTGACACTGTGTTACGCCAAGGCTTAAACAGTGAAGTCATCGAGCTTGAGCCAAACCATGTTGTGGTTATCCGTATGAAGGAACATCACGATGCGGGCACTATGCCATTAGCCGAAGTGAAGGCTGACATCGCTGAGCGTTTGAAGCAAGATCAAGCGAACGAAGCAGCACGTGCTAAAGCTCAAGAGCTGATGACCCAAGTTAAAGCGGGCGCGACTGATGTGAGTTTAACGGCTAAGACTAAACTAGGCCGTGGCGCACAAGACGTAGACGCAGCGATTGTAGGCAAAGCCTTCCAAATGCCAACACCGAGTGCTGCACCTGTGGTTGACACTGTTGGTTTAGCCAATGGCTATGCTGTGATTGCGCTGGATAAAGTGAACGCGGCAGAGTCGGTTAGCGATGAGTTAGTCAATGCGCTGAAACAACGCTTAAATGCACAATACAGCGAAGCGGATTACCGCGGTCTGATTGAGTCACTCAAAGCGAATGCGAAAGTTCATTACCCTGTAGAAGGTTAATGATGATAAGGGATAACTGAGCTTATCCCTTATATTTGCGAAGCAATAAAAGCTTTCGCGAAGCAAATAGAAAAGGCCAAGTGTTTACTTGGCCTTTTTGTTTATCTTGAAACCGTGTTATCAAACGATCTGGGCGCTATACTAGCCGCTTAATCATCCACGCCAATCATCACGCTGCTAGCTTTAATGAGTGCGTAAGCCGAATCACCCACCTTCAAGTTTAAACGCTCACAGGAGGCTTTAGTCACGACAGAGGTTAACACTACGCCAGGTGCCAGTTCGATAGTGATTTCGTTGTTTACAGAGCCAATTTCAATCGCGGTAATAGTGCCACTCAGGGTATTACGTGCACTGATCTTCATTCTTTGTCCTTAGTTAGTGTTTGAATGGTCATGCTAGTTTAGCCTATTGCCGTGGGTTTGCAGCAAATAAAAACGCCACCCGAGGGTGGCGTTTAAAGGTAAGGTGTCATCGCCGATTACAGCTCGATCACATCGAACTCAACGTATGGATTCACATCAGCATCGTAGTCGATGCCTTCGATACCAAAGCCGAACAGTTTAATAAACTCGGCTTTATATTCTTGATAATCGGTCAGTTCTGACAGATTTTCAGTGGTCACTTGTGGCCACAGATCACGGCAATGCTGCTGGATATCTTCTCGCAGTTCCCAATCGTCTAAACGCAGACGGTTGTCGCTGTCGGTCTCTGGTTTTGCACCATCGGCACGGAACAGGCGCTCGCTGAACATGCGGTAGATTTGTTCCATACAGCCTTCGTGCAGGCCTTCTTGGCGCATCTTCTTAAATACCATCGCGATATACAGTGGCATTACTGGGATAGCAGAGCTGGCTTGAGTGACAACGCTTTTGAGCACGGCAACGTTAGCGCTACCGCCTTTGGCCGCGAGTTTATCATTTAAGGCTTTAGCCGCGCGGTCTAAGTCCATCTTGGCTTGACCTAATGCGCCGTGCCAGTAGATTGGCCAAGTTAGCTCAGTGCCGATATAGCTGTAGGCAACGGTTTTGCAGTTATCGCTTAATACGCCAGCCTCGGCGAGTGCGTTAATCCACAGTTCCCAATCTTGACCGCCCATCACAGTGACAGTATCGGCAATTTCTTGCTCAGTCGCAGGCTCAACGGTGGCTTCGATAATGCAGTCTTTGTTGGTATCAACGGCGGTCGCTGTATACACTTCACCGATTGGCTTGAGTGCAGAACGCACTAGCTCACCTGAGTCAGGCAGTTTGCGCACGGGTGATGCTAATGAATAGACCACCATGTCCACTTGACCTAAATCTTGCTTGATAAGCTCGATAACTTTTTGCTTAGCTTCATGGCTGAAAGCATCGCAGTTGATGCTCTTAGAGTACAAACCTTCAGCTTTGGCAAACTTGTCGAAAGCGGCAGAGTTGTACCAGCCCGCGGTACCAGGTTTTGCTTCAGTACCAGGCTTTTCGAAGAACACACCAATGGTTGCAGCATCGCTACCGAAGGCGGCGGCAATGCGTGAAGACAGGCCATAGCCACTTGATGAACCAACAACAAGTACTTTCTTTGGACCGTTGGCGATTTTGCCTTTGGCTTTGGTTAAAGCAATTTGTTCTTGAACGTTAGCTTCACAACCAACGGGATGAGTTGTGGTACAAATGAATCCACGAATTTTGGGTTTGATAATCATGTTTAAGCTTCTTCTATCAAAATGACCAATAGGATAAATACTTCGGCGGCTAAATGGCATCTATTTTTAGCTAATTCGCCTGAATATTTAAGTGGTTGGAGCAGTTTAACGCTTATGAACAAACAGGCTCTGCTCCTGAATCAGCCTTTGGGTATATTCGTGCTGAGGCGAATTAAATATCTGTTCTGTTGGGGCTTTCTCAACCATCACGCCTTTGTGTAACACCATAATTTTATCGCTGACATGGCGAATAATATTCAGGTTATGGGACACGAAGATGTAGGACAAGCCTAAGTCCTTCTGCAGTTTAAGCAGCAGGTTGAGGATCTGTGAGCGTACCGAGAGATCCAAGGCGGTTAATGCTTCATCGGCAATGATAATCTTCGGATTGAGCATCAGCGCCCGCGCCACTGCAACCCGCTGTTTTTGACCTTCGGAAATCATATGGGGATAAAAATCCGCATGCTCGGGTAATAAGCCGACTTTCCTTAAGGTATCAATCACTTGGCCACTACGCTCCTTGGCGGATAACTCAGTGTTAAAGCGCAGCGGTTCATCCAGTAATTGGCCAATGGTGAGCCTTGGGTTGAGTGAAGTATTGGGATCTTGGAAAATCATCCGAATAAGGCGACAGCGCTGCTTAATATTGCGACTATCAAGCGCCTCGCCCTCAAAGTAAATTTCACCGCCGCTGCGGGGCTCTGCGCCCACCAAAATACGCGCTAACGTACTCTTACCTGAACCCGCTTCACCCACAATCGCTAGGGTTTCGCCGCGGTTTAATTCAAAGGAAACCGGGGCTAAGGCATCGTTATATTGGCGGGTAAAGCCTTTATAGCCGGTATCGTACCTCTTAAAGAGATCGTTAACTTTAAGCAGTGGGGTCGTCATTTGTCGTTTCACCGTGGTAAGGGAAATGGCAGGCAAAGTAGCGGTCGCGTAAATGACTCAAACTTGGCTGATTAACACATTTCTTTTGTGCCTCAGGGCATCTTGGCCCTAGGCGACAACCAATGGGCAGATGCTGCAGGGCGGGGGCCGAGCCTGGCAGAGTCGGCATGATGGCCTTGTGCGCCTCTATCCCCGAGTAATCCGGCATATTATCCAAGAGTGCCTTAGTGTAAGGATGATAGGGCTGATTGATCAGTTCTTCCGTTGGGCCAGATTCCATCACTTGGCCGCAATAGAGCACGGATAGGTGATCGCACCACTGAGCCAGCGTTTCAAGCTCGTGGCTGATGATTAAAATAGACACGTTTTGCAGTTGGTTAAGCTGTGATAGCAGACGGAAAATCTGCGCCTGAGTGCTCAGCTCCATCGAGTTGGTCGGTTCGTCGGCAATCAATAATCGCGGTTGGTTGGCAATCGCCATGGCGATCATCACTTTTTGGCATTCGCCTTCCGAAAGCTCCCAAGCATAGCTCGACATCACTTTTTGCGGATTTTTAATCCCGACCTTATGCAGCCACTTTTGTGCCGTGAGTTTGGCATGTTTGTGTTTTTGCCAAAAGTAAGCCTTCGGATTCTTAGGCATGGCCTGCATCAGCTGACTGCCCACGGTTTGCGAAGGGTCAAGGCTGCCAGACGGGTCTTGGAAGATCATTGCCATATCTGAGCCCATCAGATTACGGCGCTCCTTCGAGGTCATGGCCATCAGATTATTACCGTCCCACATCATGCGGTCGGCGGTAATGGTCCAATTGGGGCCTGGGATCCCAAGAATGGCTCTGGCGAGCAGACTGCGGCCCGAGCCCGATTCACCCACCAGACCGTGAATTTCCCCCGCGTTCAGGGTCAAACTCACTTTCTCAAGGGCGCGCACTCTGCCGTGGGGTGTGTCGAGCTCAATGGTCAGGTTTCTAACGTCGAGTAATGGCATAGGTTAGTTTCTGATGGGCGCAAGCGCCGATCTCAAGCCATCGCCTACCAAGTTAATGGCGAGCACACTAAAAAGAATTGCCAACCCTGGAATGGTCACAGTCCAAGGTGCGGTCAATAAATTATCCATGCCTTGGGCGACCATTGCACCCCATTCAGGACTGGGAGCTTGGGCGCCAAGGCTTAAAAAGCCAAGGGCGGCAATATCTAAAATCGCGGCAGAAATGGCTAAGGTGGTTTGAATAATCACCACTTCCCACACGTTTGGCATGATCACATACCAAAAAATCTGCAGCGAATTGGCGCCGTCTAAACGGGCGGCAGTTACGTATTCTTTCTGTAACTCTTCATGCACCGATTGATGAATGGAGCGTACAAACTGCGGCGTTAAGGCAATGCCCACAGCCCAGAAGACGTTTTCAAGCCCTGGCCCCATCACGGCAACCACTAAAATCGCCATTAATAGTGAAGGAATCGACAGCAATGCATCGAGCAAGTGCCCCAAAATACTGGACTTTAAGCCGCGCATCATGCCTGAGAGCGAGCCTATGATGAAACCCATAAACAGCGCGGTGCCGACAATCATTAGTGCCATGCCGAAGGTTAAATGCGCCCCATGTAGCAAGCGGCTAAAGATGTCTCGGCCCAGATCGTCTGTGCCTAAAAAGTGCGCCACTGTGCCCGAAGGGTCCCAAGAGGGCGGTAACAGCAAAGCCCGTGGATCCTGTGCCTCGGGTGAGAAGGGGGCAATCATTGGCCCGAATAGGGTGAGCAGCAGCAGAAAAGCAATGGTCCACAAACCCGCTAAGGCAAAGGGGTTTGCCGAAAAATTCTGCCAGACCCGCATCATCGGCGAGGCGATTTGATCTTCCTGATAAATTTTAATTGGAGGCATAAAGATCTTTTCTGCTCAAGGGATTGAAGACGGTATGCAGCACTTCAATCAAAATACTTAAAAAGATGATCAACAAGGCCACGGCTAAAATCCCGCCTTGGATAACCGTATAATCCCGTTGATAAATACCCGACACCAACCAAGAACCGACACCCGGCCAAGAGAAAATCATTTCAACAACAATCGCATAGCTCGCAAATGCTCCGAGCATTAATCCTAAGTGCTTCAATACGGGGATCAGCGCGTTGGGTAAGGCGTGGCGCAAAATAATGGTGTTGGTGTGCATGCCTCTGGCTTCGGCGGCGCGGATAAAGGTTTGGTTCATCACATTCATCATCGCCGAGCGCGTGCTGCGTACTACCACGGTAAAAGGCAGCACGGCGAGCGTGGTGGCGGGCAGGACGATATGCAATAAGGCATCTTTAAAGGCCGATATCCGATATTCAGAATCAGACAGCAAAATGTCGACCAACATAAATCCCGTAACAGGTTTTATCTCATATAACAGATTGAGTTGCCCCGAAATTGGCAGCCAGCCTAGGTCGACACCAAACCAGAGTGACAAATACAAACCTAACCAGAATACAGGAACGGAATAGCCCGTCAGGGTAATCGCCATAATGGTATTTTGGGTGAGTTTATGTTGGCTCTGGGAGGCCAACACGCCAAGCGGCACACCTAAACCAATGGCTATCACGGCCGCCATAACCGCAAGTTCGAAGGAGGCGGGTAGCACAGAGCTTAATTCTTCGGCCACGCTCTGGTGCGAGGTGACGGAGACGCCCAAATTGCCGCTCAGCCTTTGCTGTAAATAAGCAATAAACTGCATGGCCTTATTGCTATCTAACTTATAGTCCTGCTCAATTTGCACCAGTTGGCTCTCTGACGGTGCATGGATACCCGTTAGGGCGAAGGTGCGTTCAACAGGAAACAATCCTGTTGCATAAAACAGTACGCCGACCATCACGAGCGAAGTGGCAAGAAACAGATTGAGGCGCCGTAACAGGTATCTGAACATCAGAGTGTCTCCTGCTCAGCTTGGCTGGTTCGGGCAAATGAGATGCCACCAAAGGGGGTCAACTGCATATCATGAATATTGCTGCGACTGAGAGCGACTCGCTTGGCATGGGCCAGACTCAACATTGGCACTTGCTCAGCTAAGAAGGCTTCGGCTTCCTGGTAAATCTCCTTGCGCTCGGCCTGAGTCGAGACTTCCCTCGCTCTGTCTAGAATGGCATCAAACTCTTTATTGCACCAGCGAGAGCGGTTGTTGTTTGATTGCATCGCCGAGCAACTTAGCAGTGGTGTGAAGAAGTTATCGGGGTCACTGTTATCGGCGTTCCAGCCGATGAGGACTGAGTCATATTCATCTCGACTCAATCTTTGGCTAAAGACGCTCCAATCGTAACTGATAATATTGACCTTAACGCCGATATTAGCCAAGTCAGATTGAATTAACTCGGCGGTCTTCAACGCGTTAGGGTTGTAAGCACGGGCGACGGGCATGGCCCAAATATCGATGCTGAGATGTTTGATCCCCGCTTCTTTTAACAAATCCCGCGCTTTTTGCGGATTGTAATCTAACAGTTTTTTATTGCTGTCGTAGGCCCAAGACGCTGGCGGCAGCACTCCAATGGCTTCTATTGCGGTGTTTTGATACACGGCACGTAAGATATTCTGCTTATCCACGGCATAGGCGAGGGCTCGGCGCACGCGTACATCATCTAAAGGAGGTTTTTGTGTGTTAAAGGCCCAAAACGCGACGTTAAGACCGGGTTGAGACTCAATGCTCAGCTGTTCATGTTGTTTGATAACGGGCAGTTCCCCCGCCTTGGGCAGGGCCGATACGCTGCAGTCACCGGCGATAAGTTTTGCCAGTCTCACCGTGCTTTTTGGGGTGATATCGTACACCAGCATATCGACTTTGGCGGGCTCTCCCCAAAAGTCGGGATTGCGGCGATAGCGAATATATTCGTTTTTAGCGTAGTGCACTAAGGTAAAAGGCCCTGTGCCGATGGCGAAATGATCAAGATTTTCAGGGTGCCCCAGTGCCAGTTGCTGATCGGCATATTCGCTCGAGAGGATGACGGCAAAGTCGGTGGCGAGATTCGATAAAAACGACGCATCTTTGCGCGCTAGGCGAAAGATAACCTCGTGATCATTGATTTTTTCGACACTTTTAACTTGTTCTGAAAAGCCAATACTTTGGAAAAAGGGATAACCGGTACGTGATACGCCATGGTAAGGGTGATGTTTGTCGATAATTCGATTGAAGGAAAACAGCACATCGTCGGCATTAAAATCGCGACTCGGGGTAAAACGGGATGAATGTTGAAACTTAACATTTTCCCTGAGAGTGAAACGGTAACTTAAGCCATCGTCGCTCTCGGCCCAACTGGTTGCAAGTGCTGGCACGAGCTGGCCTGAGAGAGCATCATAGTCCACTAAGCGGCTATAAATTTGGTGTGAGGTCGCGTCGATAGTGGTGCCAGAGGTTACCAACTGCGGATTAAAAGACTCGGGATTCCCTTCGGAACAATAGACCAAACCAGAAGGGAGTCGTTGGGGGCCACATGCAACCAACAACCCACTCATGCAGAAAACTGCAGTTGATAGGCACAGGCGTCTTATTAGCACACTCATTTATAAATCATTATTTTATCGACTATGAACGGCTATTTTAGCAGTGCATCTCGCCCGTGGGCAATCTGCTTATGCTTTATCGAGCAAATTGTACTTTTTCAGAATGCCGCGCAGCTGGTGATAGCTTAAGCCAAGGATTTCAGCCGTCTTCTTTTGATTGTACTGACTGGCCGACAAGGCTTGTTGGATAAGCTCCATCTCATAACGTTCGGTCTGCTCTTTAAAATCCAAGGGGAAACTAAACGGGTTGCTCATGGACTCTGCAATGGCGGCCGTGTCGGTATCGGTTTTGGCCGACGTGATCACGGGCGCGCTCAGCGGCGCTTCGGGTGCGGAGATTTGGCGCTCTCGGGTACGCACTCGCGTTGTGGGGCGATAGGGAGAGGCAAAGGGGTCGAGAATAATCTGCTCAATAGGGCGGTTTTCGCTGCTACTGCGATACACACTGCGCTCGACGACGTTCTTAAGTTCACGGATATTCCCCGGCCAGTCATGGCTCATCAGCTGATCGACCGCGCTGGCACTGAAGCCACTGAAGAGTTCCAGCTTAAGTTGCCGCGCCATGCCAACGGCAAAGTATTCGGCTAAGGTCATGATATCTTCGGGGCGACAACGCAGCGGCGGCAAGGTAATCACATCGAACGCTAAGCGGTCGAGTAAGTCGGCCCTAAATTCGCCGGCGTCGGCGAGAGAGGGTAAATCTTCGTTAGCCGCGCAGATAAGGCGCACATCCGCTTGAATGGTTTTACTGCCGCCGACACGTTCAAATTCACCGTATTCGATGACCCGCAGCAGTTTTTCTTGAATTAATCCCGAGGTGTTGGCTAACTCATCGAGGAATAGGGTGCCACCGTCGGCGCGCTCAAAACGGCCTTCGTGTTTGCCTTTGGCGCCAGTAAAGGCACCTGACTCATGGCCGAATAATTCACTTTCGAGCAAATTTTCACTCAAAGATGAACAATTTAGCTTAATAAAACTTTGATCCCAGCGTTTAGACAGATAATGTAAGCGTTCAGCAATCAGCTCCTTACCCGTACCCCGTTCACCAATAATGAGCACAGGTTTAGAGAGCGGCGCTATCTGTGACACATGCTCTAACACTTCGAGTAGGGCGTTCGATTGGCCGATGAGGTTGTCTTGCTGAAATTTATTATCCACGATATTTTTTAGTCTTTCGCGCTAAATTTTGGTGAAAATGATAATAAGTGGCTTGAGCCATAAAATAAAGAAAAAGTTAAAAATATGTTTATCTTTATGAATTTAAACATAAAATAAAAGTTGGCACACTTAGTGTATTACCCTAAGCGAGACCAACATCAATTTGAGGATAGCATTATGGGAATTTTCTCTCGTTTCGCCGATATCATTAACTCCAATATCAGCGCATTACTCGATAAAGCAGAAGACCCTGAAAAAATGGTTCGTCTGATTATCCAAGAGATGGAAGATACACTGGTAGAAGTTCGTTCAACGTCAGCAAAAGTGTTAGCTGAAAAGAAAGAATTAATCCGTCGTATCAGCCGTGTTGAAGAACAAGTTCAAGATTGGCAAGACAAAGCGGAGCTGGCACTGTCGAAGGATCGCGAAGATTTAGCCAAGGCCGCTTTAGTTGAAAAACAAAAAGCCGCGGGTTTAGTGGATACCTTAAACCAAGAGTTGGCTGTGATCGACGAACACATTGTGCGCTTAAAGGATGAAGTTAGCCTGCTGCAAGAAAAGTTACTGGATGCTAAGGCGCGCCAAAAGACCATTATTTTGCGTAAACAAACCGCCTCATCACGTTTAGAAGTGAAGAAGCAGTTAGACTCAAGCAAAATCGACAACGCTATGCTGAAATTTGAGCAATATGAGCGCCGTGTCGAAGGGTTAGAAGCGCAGGTTGAATCCTACGATCTGGGTAATAAAAAGACATTAGCCGATGAGTTTGCCGCACTGGAAGCTGAAGATTCAGTGAATGCCGAGCTGGAAGCATTAAAGGCCAAAGTAAAAGGCAAAGCTGCGACTAAGTCAAAAGAATAACAATTCAGAGGTGAGTTATGGATATGGACATACTAATGGCACCAATTATCATCTTTATGATAGTGGTGGCGCCCATATGGTTAGTTCTTCATTATCGCAGTAAGCGACAAGTGAGCCAGGGACTCACTGAGGAAGAGTTTTCACAGCTCAATGATTTGATTGCTAAAGCCGATAAGATGGCTGCACGCATCGAAACCTTAGAGGCCATTCTGGATTCAGAATCGCCTGAATGGAGGGGCAAACATGAGAGGAACTAGTGGCCGTACTATGTATCGCATTCCCCATTCAGGTAAAGTCGCAGGTGTGTGTGCGGGGATAGCCGAATACTTTGCAATTGAAACATGGTTAGTGCGAGTACTTGCGGTTTCTATCTTCCTATTAGGTGGTTCGGGCGTCGTGTTTATCATCTATGTTGCGTTATGGGTGATACTCGACATCAAACCCCAAAATAGCACTGTTAGGGATGACATTGAGGTGAAGAAGAAACCTTGGCAATCGGGAGAGCCAGCTAAACAAGCGCTGAGCGATGTGAGCAGGCAATTTAGAAGCCTAGAGGTGAGACTGCAAAACCTTGAACGCCATGTAACATCTGATAACTTTGATTTAAAAAGACAAATCAATAGTTTGTAATCCCTCTAAAGGGCGGCCATGTCCGCCCTTGTTGCTTAATCTCCCGTCAAATCCAGTGTATAGTTAACCTCATTCAACATTTAGGGACATCCTTATGGGAATGCTTGACGTTTCGCTCCATAAATTAACTCAGAAGAGCCAATCCCTGCTCCATAGAACGGCTGACAGGCATTTACGACTCGCGGTAACAGGGTTATCGGGGGCGGGCAAAACCGCATTTATTACCGGATTAGTCAATCAACTACTCAATAGTGGCGCGGCTTCTCAGGTCTCCCATTCCCGCCATGGGAATGCCTTGCCATTGTGGCAAGTGAGCCGTGAGCAACGTTTGCTTGGGGTAAAGAGGGCGATGCAGCCGGATCTTGAAATTGCCAGCTTCGATTATCAGGGCGCAATGTTAGCGCTTACTTCGACGCCGCCGACTTGGCCGGCATCGACTCGCACGATTTCGGAGCTGCGTTTAGCCATCAAATATCAACCGCAGAAGGGGCTGCTAGCCAAGTTTGCCGATACCGCTACGCTGTATTTAGATATTGTCGATTATCCCGGCGAGTGGCTATTAGATTTACCTATGCTGCGCCAAAGCTTTATCGAGTGGTGCAGCGCGCAGCAACAACGTGTCGCTGTGTTAAAAAGCTCGCCTTTATATGCTGAGTTTCAAACTTCGTTAAGTGCGCTTAATTTAACCGAGACGGCCGATGAGCTGCAGCTCAAACGCATTGCCGACGAGTATCAACGGTTATTGCACGATTTAGTGCATGTGCAGGGCTATTATCAGGCGCAACCCGGACGAATGTTATTACCAGGGGAGTGGGAAGGCGCGCCGCTGCTGGCGTTTTTTCCGCTGTTATCTGTGACAGATAATCAGTGGAGCGAGCTTAAACAAAGCGATAGGCACAGCGCCTTTCATGTCCTAGAAAAACGCTATCAAGAATATGTCGCCAAGGTTGTAAAACCTTTCTATAAACAGCACTTTGCGGGGTTTGATCGCCAGTTAGTACTGGTTGATTGCTTCAGCGCCTTAAACCGTGGCAAAACCCAGTTTGAGGATATGGGCGCGGCGTTAAATGCCATTATGGAAAGTTTCCAATACGGCCAATCCAGTTACTTACGCCGATTGTTTGCGCCGCGGATAGACAGATTATTATTTGCCGCCAGTAAGGTTGACCATGTGACGCGGGATCAACAAAGTCATGTGTTATCCCTGCTCACCGATATGCTTAAACACAGCCAGCACTTTGCCAGTTTCGATGGTTGTAAAGTCGAGACTATGGCCATTAGTGCCATTAAGGCGACGCGTCATGGCATGGTGACCACTCAAGAAGGGGATGTGGAAGTTGTGCAGGGGATTGGATTGAACGGCCAAGCCCTGACGCTTTTTCCCGGCGAAGTGCCCACTCGCTTACCCGAGCCCAACTTTTGGCGCGATCAAGGGTTTCATTTTATGGGATTTGCTCCGCCGAATAACAGCAATGTCGATCCATCTGCGGTGCATTTTGACTATATCCGTCTCGATCACCTTCTGCAGTACCTCGTGGGGGATAAACTGGAATGAGTTTAGATTCGTTATCAGCTTCAAGTGAGTCAGAGACAAACGGGCTCGATAAGCCAGTGTCTGAAAATACACTTGAAAGCCAACCGCTCAAAAAACAACAAGTATTTGATTCTGAGAAGGTCAAACTTCAGTCAGCATCCGATGAGCTTAAGAGTGCCCAAGCTTTTGCACCACAGACACCCTTAAAAGCGGTGGATGAGGTTGTCGATGATAGCTTAGCGGCCCATCCGCAAGCATTGGATGTGTCATCCATTCGGCCAGCACTACATCAATCTCGCCGTTGGTCTTGGCTGGCGCGCTTTTCCGTCTTTGGATTATTACTACTGGTTTTAGTGCAAACGGGATTAGGTTTGCGGGACGCTTGGTTAGCAAGTCCTTGGTTATTTAGCTTTTATGGCGCCGTACTCGGTTTAGTCGGCAGCTGGGCTATGGTCGGAGCCTTGGGCGAATACCGTAAATTAAAACGCCTCAAGCAGGTTGCCGATACGCAAGAGTCGGGCGCAAGGCTTGCCCTCAGTATGCAAATGGGGGAGGCCGATGGTTTTATCAATAGCATAGTGCGCCATTATCCCGATAGTCAGGGGCTACAGCGGCTGCGTCAGTCGCTCAAAGATGAACACAATGACGCCGAAAAAGTGCTGCTATTTGAAGACTTAGTGCTGACAGAGCGGGATGAACTCGCGAAAAAAATCGTCCGTCGATACGCGGCCGAGTCAGCAGTGTTGCTTGCCGCGAGTCCACTGGCTGCATTGGATATGGCCATTATTCTTTGGCGTAACCAACGCATGCTGCGGGATGTCGCCGCCTGTTATGGGATAGAGTTAGGCTATTGGAGCCGGATTAAACTTATTCGCAGCATCATCATTAACATCATCTATGCCGGTACCAGCGAGTTAGTGACCGATTTGGGTACCCAACTGCTGTCGGTCGAGATGACGGGGAAATTATCCGCACGGCTCGCCCAAGGCTTAGGGGGCGGATTGCTCACGGCGCGTTTAGGGTATCAAGCCATGGCGCTATGTCGACCTATTCAGTTTAGGGAGGAGCAGCGCCCCAAATTGTCCAAAGTTCATCAAGAGTTGTTGATTGAGCTCAAACAGTTTGCCGGTAAGTTATTGACTAAAGATGGGCGCGATGCGCTTAAGAGCCAATTGGAGGCTGCTGAACTTAAAACAGGCTCAACACCCAAAGAGAAGTAACCTAGCTGAATGCACAACACCGCGAGTGCACTTAAGGCTAAATGCTAATGCGCTAATGACCCTGTCATTAGCGCATTTTTTATTGCTGATTGTCTGCCAAAAATCCTTGAATGTAACAACTTAGTTACAGCGCCTCTGATGCTATTTTCACCATGGCACTGGTTTCGCCTGCCCGGCGGGGTATGTTAGTGCTTATTCGATAGGGCTAATGTTTCATTAACTTATCAATAGGACTTATCAAGATGCTAAGCATGGTCTCATTCAAACAAACTATGAAACAACAAGCGAATGAGGCACTGCGACAACAAGGAGTGAGCAATGCAAGATGAATCAAGCAAGCCGTGGAAAGCCGCAACCCAAGCCATTCATGCCGGGCATGAGCGAGAAGCCTTTGGTACTTTGGTGACGCCACTTTATCAAACGGCGACATTTGTCTTTGAGTCGGCGCAGCAAGGTGGCGAGCGATTTGCTGGCAACGAACCCGGTTATATTTATACTCGCCTAGGTAACCCGACCGTTGCCGAGCTGGAGCGTAAAATGGCGATTTTAGAAGGGGCAGAAGCGGCGGCGGCAACGGCCTCTGGCATGGGGGCTGTGTCGGCGGCGCTGCTGGCTAACTTGCAGATGGGCGATCATTTAGTGGCTTCCAATGCGGTTTATGGTTGTACTTTTGCCCTTATGACCAGCCAATTTGCCCGTTTTGGCATCGAAGTCACCTTAGTCGATTTTACCGATTTAGCCGCGATTGAACTGGCCATCAAACCCAACACTCGGGTGATTTTTTGTGAAACTCCGGTTAATCCTCATCTACAGGTGTTTGATCTCAAAGGTATCGTCGATATTGCGAAACGGCATCAACTTGTCAGCATTGTCGATAATACTTTTATGACACCATTACTGCAGCAACCCTTAGCATTCGGTATCGATTTAGTGGTACACAGTGCGACTAAGTATTTGAATGGGCACGGCGATGTAATTGCTGGCATCGTGTGTGGCAGTGAAGAGCAACTGCACAGAGTGAAATATGAAATCCTAAAGGATATCGGTGCAGTGATGTCTCCCCACGATGCGTGGCTGATTTTGCGAGGGCTGAAAACCTTAGATGTGCGTTTGCAGCGCCATTGTGACAGTGCCCAGCGTGTCGCCGAGTTTTTGGAGCAACATCCCGCAGTGACTCGGGTGTATTATCCCGGGCTCAAATCCCATTCAGGGCATCGATTTATCGGTGGACAGATGGCGAGAGCTGGTGGCGTGATAGCCTTTGAGTTAGCCGCCTCTCTTGAACAAGCCATGGCCTTTGTCGGTAACCTTAAGCTGTTTTCAATTGCTGTGAGTCTAGGGGATGCGGAGTCTCTTATCCAGCATCCGGCCTCCATGACCCATTCACCCTACACGCCAGAGGCACGCCAGGCAGCTGGAATAAGCGATAATTTACTGCGGATCTCAATCGGCTTAGAGGATTGTGACGATATCATCGAGGATTTAAACCAAGCTTTGGCGATGCTGGCGTAATGGTTTTGTGGTTCTTAGCCAAAGGATGCCCTTTGGCATCCTTTTTGTTTTATGGCACGACGTATTGTGTGCTACATCACCAACAACGCTATCAGCAAAGAATGGGTTATGTTAGCGATTCGCAATATTTGTTTTGAGCCGTTTGGAAATTCATAAAAGCTTCGTCTATGTTTGATTGAAGGCCACGGAAGTAGGACGAAAGGCCGAATTTCAAGGAGAGAGGAAGCATTATGAAAATAACACATCGTTTACCCGCGATGGTGAGTGCCATTGCATTTTCCACCCTATTCGCTTTACCTGCGATGGCGGCGGATCCCGCAAAAGATGTTAGCAAAGTTCAAGCGCAAGCTCAGACAGAGGTTAAAAAGGCAACTACCGATGCTAAGCAGGCCATGCCTGATTCGGCTCAGGTGAATATTAATACCGCTTCATCTGAACAGTTACAGCTGCTTAAGGGCATTGGAGCGGCTAAGGCGCAGGCCATCATAGACTATCGAACGCAAAATGGTAAATTTAAGGCCATTGATGAGCTAGCCAATGTCTCTGGCATTGGCGCTAAGTTAATTGAGCAAAATCGTCATATGATAAAGCTCTAGGGATAAGGCACCTCCAGACTCTTGGTGCTGGAGCCCTTATAAAAAAAAGCCTGCATTAGCAGGCTTTTATCATTTTCACTTGGCTAGTTTGCCTATAGATTGTCCAATTAAACCGGATATTTGCCAAACGGACGGATTAGCACTTGATCCCATAGGAGCCATGGGGGATAATCCGCGTCGTTCAGTGATCATCCACCAAGTGATACACTCGAAGTTATGGTGACCCTAGGGTCCCCCCGCAATGATAACTTGTGAACTCGGCCAGGCCCGGAAGGGAGCAACCGCAGCAAGCGACTCGTGTGCCGGGGTGTCGGCTCTAGGGGAACCTCCAAATTCCTTTATTTTCCAATGATTTAATTAGTTTTGTCTCTGGTGGTACACTAGGTGGTACACTTGAGCAGAAATTCATTGTCAGTTTCATTCCCATATCTGTTTAGATCGCGTCATGGTATCTGGTATGCCAGATTAGTCGTGCCTGAAGAAAAGCGAAATGCTATCGGGAAAGGGGAGCTTCGGAAATCCTTAGAAACAAGAGATAGACTCGAGGCTGTTAGACGTTCTTGGGAAGTCCTGCAATTACTCAGTAAAGTGGTTGAGGGTAGTTCAAGCCAGACTATAACCACGCCATATACAGATAAAAAATATCCTAAAGAAGTGGTTAGAGTGTCTGGGACTGCACCTAAGCAGATACCTAAAGCACCAGTTTTGAGCTCTGTTGTCGCCTCATTCTGTAGAGAGAAATTAGTTCAGAGGGCTTGGTCTCCACATACTGAGCAGCACAATCGTTCCACATTCTCGGAGTTGATTAAGGTTGTTGGTGATGTTGAAATCACTAAATTCAACAGGTCACTTTCGCTGAAATACAAACAGTATATTATCAAAAATAACAGTAAGTTATCTGTAACAACTCTCAATAAAAAATTAACCCGTGTGTCGGCTATGATGCAATGGGCTGTGCCTCATTATGATGTAACTAATCCCATGATTGGATTGAGTATTAAGATTACTTCTAAGGTTAAGGCCAGTAACCAAAGGGAAGCCTTAACAGATATTCAAGTTAAACAGTTATTGACAGCTATCCCAGACGTTTCAGAGCTAAGTCGACCTTTCAAAGCATGGATTCCACGTTTAGCTCTGTACACTGGGGCTCGTATCGGAGAGTTATCTCAGTTGTATCTAGATGATTTCACAGTTATTGATGGTCATCCATGTATCTTGATTCGTGCTGTCCATCCCGACCAGACAATAAAGACCCCTACATCAGAACGGGCTATTCCTATTCATCCTAAGTTAATAGCGATGGGGTTACTTCAGTTTGTGGAATGGCAGCGTAGCTTAGGACATCAAAGGTTGTTCCCAGAATTGACAAAGAACTTTGATAGAGGGTACTCCCATCAGGTGTCTAAGTGGTTCTCAACTTTCAAGGGGAAGTTGGGGTGGACCAATGTTGAGACTTTGCACGGTATAAGACACTCTGTTGCTACACAACTCAAGCGGAAGGAGTTTAATTCTGACTTGGTTGCAGGGTTGCTAGGGCATTCCCATGGTTCCATAACCTTTGATCGGTACGGTAAAGAATATAAGGTAGAGAATTTACTGAAGGTAGTAACGGCGCTGGATTGGGAGTGAGGTGGTTAAGGGATATGGTAACAATTCCTGAATTTCTCGGTGCTGTGACTGGCATTAATAAGAAAAGAGAGACTTAGAGTCTCTCTTTTTTAGGAGATTAACAGCTTAAATAATGTATTTCTCAGGAGTCAGGCTAAGATTGGATGCGTGTTTCATTCCTATCTCAATTGCTTGAATCGACTCAGAACAATCATCAAACCCAGACTTTAGCTTTATGCCCTTTATCATAGCCTTGCTACAATGGCGGCCTTTTTCATAGCCTTTCTCCACTAAGCGTTTGGTCATGATATTACGAGTCATCTTCCAGTCACCATCGCGTTCAGCCCACTTCCGGAAGACATCGTAAAGCTCATCGGTGTATACAAAGTCACCTCGGCTAGTGCATTCCTCAAGGAACATAGCTAGTAAGTCTGACTCATGACGATATTCTGAAATTCCAGACTTAATAGAATCTGGTATTGAGGCTTTAATACCATCTTTAAGCCACATACGAACACCTTCAAGAGCCCAATTGAGGATACCAGGTAGTTCACCATAGAGTTTCTCCAACAGTCGAGGATCCATTTGTTGCTGGTTGAAACTGGCATCAAAGGGAAGGAGGATCATCCGTCGCCACATACCAGGACTAGTATCTCTGATGACTGGTTTATGGTTACCCACCATAATGAGCTTAAACATAGGGGTATACTCAAGTTCTAACTTGGCGTAAAGCTGACGAGCGACAATTACATCATTACCTGTCATCGACTTCACAAGGTTTTCATCCATGCGAGAACCTTCAGGGAGCTCATTTGCAACGACAAGACGACTACCTATTAGCTTCGCTAATGATGGGTTCGGTCCTTTACTGCTGTTATTAGTTTGCAGTAAGACATCACTACTTATCTGATGATAATATCCACCCATTAACTCCTGGATAATATTCATAAAAGTGCTTTTACCGTTACAGCCATGACCGTGTAAGAAAAACAGGACTTGTTCATCTGTACGACCTGTCAGGATGTAGCCAACCATTCGCTGTAGAAACTTAGCGTATTCGACATCCCCACACGTGATCTCATCGATAAACTGGAGCCAGCGTGGACAATGAGCCTCACAATCGTAGTCGAGGTTACTTGAACGGCTAATATACATATCCGGTTCTGCTCTAAAGAACATCCCCGTATACAAATCTATTACCCCTCCATTAATCCCCATAACCATTGGTTCGGAATCGAATTTACTCGCCGGAACTTGATTGGCGGATTTGAAAATCTCTAGCATATCCGTCAATTTTTTCCGGTTAAGCGTCTGGCGACCAAACCGTAATAGGTGCCCAGCTTCCTCCTGCATGGATTGGTTCTTGGTGCGAAAAGATTCTTCAATCATCCAATTAGCTTGAGTAATGATTGCCTCACCTACTTTACGGGCAAGTATTAATTCTCGTCCATTGCTGGGAACCCACTTGTCCCCCTCATAGATATGTGTGCAATTTAACTCTGGTACGTAGACAACTCTGTCATCAAAAAGCACATTGAATCGATCAGCATTACCAACATCGTTCAAAGTATTTTCATCAAACTCATTGAAAATAGATGATTGGCAATGCTCATCTGTATCATCTTGAGATTGGTTGCTAAGTACTTCAATCGCTCTATCTTGGTTGATGGCTGGACTTGAAACAGTCGGCACTTTCTTCGCGATAACGCCGTATTGTTCGACAAGTTCATCTATGGATAGAGAATCTTCAAGCCTTAGATAATCATCGATATCTTTCCCCTGTCCCTCGGGTAAGATCACTTGAATCAGTGAATCCAAACCAAGCTCTTGGAATAGGGCACGATAATGCTCACCAGCATTGTCACTATCGAAAAAAGTAACAACTTTACGACTATGTAGGTGCTGAACGATCCAATCTCGTTGACTTTGTCCTATTGAGCCATTGGTGGCTAAGATAGCACCTTCCCAGCCATGTTCATATAACGCCAACAGGTCGTGTTCACCTTCAACAATGGCTACCGAGCCTTTACTAGTGATAGAGTCTTGTCCATAGAACTGGATATCATTTAGCCAGTACTTTCTAGGGAGCTGATACTGCCTCTCTTTCAAGGGATCTTTAAAGGTAAATCGGCAGATATCGCCTGACTCATCATAATGAGGAAAGATGTAGACATTCTTTGGAAAGTAGTCCCGAGGTGAAAAATTTCCTTCTTCGACTAGTCCTGAGTCATATAGATCTTGAAGCTCAAACCCCTTTTCTAAGAGGTAACGCCACAATTCGCCTCGTGAATATCCTACGCCATAATCCACCAGCGTCGACTTGCTGATTTTTCGTTTCGTGGCTAGCTGATTGAGAGGCTGTTCATCACCATCAATCATTTGCTCAAAGTAATATTCCCAAGCGGCCACAAACACTGCTTGTCTGCGTTGGTATTGCTCTGGAGTCAATACTATCGGTTCAGCTTTGGGTTTCTTGGGCCGTGATTCAGTGATGATGGTTGCTTCTTCAATCTCACCATTTAACAGCTTATTGGCAGCATCAAAGGCATTTTCAGCCAATTCTTGCGACTCGAGAAACTGAAAAATATCTCCATGAGCCTCACAGGAGAAACAGTGATAATTCTGATTATCTGGATCACTGTGGTAGATCTTAAAGCATCCTTGATGCCCGCAGAATGGACATTCGTCTTCCTCTAGCTGGCAATAATCGCTTTGGGTGGGTTTGATTGAATTACCTAACAACGAAGCGATCACTTCAGGTAAATCAAACATTGCTTTAACACCTACGAGGCCCTTTTCGTCTAATGTAGTGTGGTTAAAGCCGCTTTTGGGCAGGTTAGTAACTGATGCCATTTTGACATCTCCTATTACAGTTGCCTCAGACTAAAATAAATGTGTCATTGATTTATTTTGTCTTATTGGCGATCGAGCCTATATGTTGGCTCTTCCCCGATTTAGCACTATATCCATTAGTGTTCGGTCGGGGCATTTACTCTTAGTCGAACAAGCGACTGTAGAGAGAGACTCCTTTCAACCTTGAAGGAGCTTGGTATTCTGTACTGATAAGAAGTCCTGATATTTCTAAGCGTTTGATATGCCGTCTAGCAGTTCTTAGAGAATAGCCACACCGTTTCACCAAGGCCTTTGCGAGACTTTCTCTTCCTCCCAACAGTAAACCATCCACCAGCGGCATACGGCTTATCTCGAACATCGTTTGGCCTAAGTTGTCGTTAAACAACTCATACGGCATCCGGTAGATTACTGTATTATTACTTTCAGAGAGTGTAGAAACTTTCGCTGTAGTCTCTTGATTTTGCATCTCATTGCTCCTGTCAGCGGGACATATTATGTCGCCGACAACATTAATTTAATAATTTTTAAGCAATAGTCAATGGGTAATTTTTAGACAATCTGAAGATTTTGATAAAAGTGCCGAATTGCTGCGTAAAAACACGAACATTAATTTTTTTTAATGTTTGTTAGAATTGCTTTCTCAATGTGCAAGAGCAGTAAACGTGTAGTTTGTTTTTCTGCGGTCTTGCTTCTTCCTCTAGGTTTGCCGAAAAATCAGCAAACTTACCAAACTATTCTTACTACTTCTTCCTATAGTACTTTCTAAAAATGCTGAAAAATCAGCAGCACAAAGATCTCTATATAGCTATTGGCTCATTAATTCTAGGGGCAGGTGAGGAGCTTTCAGATAGATAAAATTAGATTCCTACCTCATCCTAACTATCGGATTTCTAGTGCTGTGAGAAAACAGGCTTGGGAGTTTTGTTGTGGGAAAGACCGATATCATTTCAGTCCTGAATGCTTAAAAGCTGGTTTTTCTTGGCTTTGTTTATGTGATGCTCTCTTTTTCAGGCGTCAATTGGGCATCTTTGAGTAATTCAGCATTGGGATGTGTGATTTTTTGAGTATTCGGTTTTTCCCGATGTGTGATTTGCTAGGTGCACAATATGTCACCGCTTTTAATGTCTAGTGGTGCGTGCTAATTCACTTATACCGTCATTTTTCACCATGGAATAAGGCATAAGAAACCTGATGTATATCAATAAGTCAGGAGAAGATTATGTCTGTTTCATCACAAACCAGAAGTATTCGATATGCCGCTCAGGATTCCGTTATCAGAGAAGCGATTGCAATCCTTGAGTCTCGCTATCACCGTGTTACCCAGCACACGTTAACATCCCCTCAACTCGTTAAAGATTACCTTTGGCTCAAGATGGCGGAATATGAGCGGGAAGTCTTTTCAGTATTACTACTGGATAGCCAACACCGTCTAATTGCCTGTGAAGAACTCTTCTTTGGCACCATAGATTCCGCTTCAGTCTATCCAAGGGAGGTTATCAAGCGAGTTGTCCATACAAACGCAGCAGCAGTGATATTCGCTCATAATCATCCGTCGGGTATGCCAGAGCCTTCAGAAGCCGATAGACGCATTACAGAGCGCCTCAAGGTGGCTCTTGCAACCATCGATGTGCCTGTCCTTGATCATTTTGTGGTGGGTCATGAGGATGTGGTGTCGTTTGCCGAGCGGGGATGGTTATGAGCGATTCATTACAGATAGCCCATGAGGCAGTGACTCAAGTGTTACCAGTGACGCTAAGTCTGACTCAAATCATCACGCGATTGCTGGTGGACTGTTGGCGTCCAGAAGAGTCTAAGGGAGTCACAGTTAACTTCCGTGATCCTGATTACTCCCCAGATTCAGGTGGGTTTCATCCTGTCGAGATCCGTTTGGAGTACTCATCAATCACTGGCAAGTGGCACCTGTGTTACATCACTGACTTTGCCTATTTTGGCCGCCCGTACCCTGAGTTGGAGAAGGAGGTAGACTTCAATTTCTCTGCTGGTACAGGGTATCAGGCTTATGTTGGATATCATCCCTTAAGCCATTTCAAAGGTCTTTACCGACTTTGGGAAGCCAACTTCAGAAGCTACGTTATCGATGAGGTTTATCTGATAACGATCACCTGGGACTAACCCCAACTCCCTTCAAGCAACCTTAAGCCAATCGCTACCAGAATTCCGGTTGTGGGCTTTCGGCTACCTGAAAAACCACCATAGGAGAAAGACGTATCGACTTACTTAAGACGGTCGCTAAAGCTGCACTACTGACCATAGTGCCAATCCTTATCCAAGCATTCGCTGAACGATATCTATCGGAAGAAGAGCCCTGGGTAAGACAACCAACAGAGCATGACTTGAACAATGAGGATGAGGAAAAGGAGATTTCCTAGAGTTCATCGTTCAGGTCAATAGACCAAGCCCATGTGACATAGCAAGAACGGACGCTAAAACCGTGTCACATGGGTTCATTTCCGACTTTTGACACGTTTGGTCAGTGAGCCTAGACCCTATTGACCAACTAAGGAGAGCCATTATGGCAATTATTGGATATGCCCGAGTATCAACCACAGGACAAAGCTTAGATGCTCAACTCGCAGCACTAAGCACATGCGATAAGGTATTTCAGGAGAAAGTCAGCGGTGCTAAGGATGACCGCCCACAGCTAAGGCTGATGTTAGAGTTTGTTCGAGAAGGTGACTCAGTCGTCGTTACCAAGCTAGACAGACTGGCAAGGAATACCCGCCATCTGCTGGAAATTGCGGAGTTTCTAGCTAACAAGAAAGTCGCCCTAAAAATCCAGAACCTCGGGATTGATACAGGGACACCCACAGGTAAGCTCATGCTTACTATGGTTGGTGCTATAGCCACCTTTGAGCGTGAATTAATGCTTGAACGGCAAGCAGAAGGCATCGCTATAGCAAAATCCAAGGGCAAGTATAAAGGAAGGGCTCCAACAGCGATGTCGAAGAAAGCAGAGGTTGCTGCTCTTCTTGCTCAGAACGTACATAAATCGGAAATTGCAAAGCGCCTTGGGATATCGCTGTCGAGTGTTCAACGAGCTTCATTAAGGCAATCTTAGGGTTGCCTTAATCATATTCCGATGCCCTAAGAAATTGCTGGGTGTCAATTGTAAAACTTATTAATATTCATTAAATTGCTGTTAAAGGAAGTTGGTTGGCGTATGATTATTAGTCACCATGAGTGGCTTATAACGCCGGTGGAACCAAACTTCATATTGGCGAACTAATTCTAAGAGATGGATTTCTAATGGCTGCTAAATTCAACTTACATCAAATCTATGATCACAATCTCAATTTCCTTCTTGGTGCGGGTGCTTCGGTAGGTTTTTTGCCAACACTAGCATTAGAAATTAAAGATGAGCATGGAAATAAGCAAACATTTGAAACGTTGGCAAAGCATTACGAAGATGATGCACAAATGACAACCATGCTTTTTATGTTGTATTACCGAGAGTGCATCAAACCTGGTTTACCAACACCGCCACCTAGACCCCCAAGATTACCTCAAAAAGAAAAAGTTATTCACGAATATAAGCGGTTCATCTTTACTTTGATTCAGGTTTTGAATAAACAGAAACCAACTGCCAAGCGAGCCAATATTTTTACTACTAACTACGATAATTGTCTTGAAATCGCCAGTGAAGAGTTAATGGCTGAAAAGAAATTTCAGTTTGACGTAAATGATGGGGGAGCAGGATTTCAAACTCGGACATTTCATACAAGAAACTTTAACAATCGTATAGTAAATAAAGGGATACTAGACCGTCATGATCAATTCCTTCCTCAAATAAACTTATTGCATGCTCATGGCTCAGTTAATTGGGAAAAGAATTATAAAGGTGATATTGAAATTAACTACGCTGCTAGCAACTACTTTTTCAACTTCAATGAAAAGGAAACTCAGATTCTAGATGAATGCAAGGATATTCTTTACGATAAAACGAAGACACTAGTTGATCTAGATGCAAATATTGAAGAATATGATGATCTTTCTGAATTAAGAGCTGATGAGTTTTGGCGAGGTTATGACCAGATGCCAATTGTTAACCCTACAAAGTGGAAATTTCATGAAACGGTGTTCGAAGATGCTTACTACCAAATACTTAGACATTTGAGCTATGAACTTGAACGGCCACAATCAGTGCTTATCACTTTTGGATTTTCATTCGCCGATGAGCATATCCTTAGCCTCGTTCAGCGTGCATTGTCAAACCCATCTCTTACAGTATATGTTGTGTGCTATAGCAAACATGGCAAAAATTCGATGGAACAATTGTTTGGTCAATACCCTAACGTAAAATACATTTTCTCTGAGGACCAAAATTTAGACTTCGAGTTATTAAATGATGAGTACTTCACTATTTTCAAGCCTAAGGATGTTGTAGATGAGAACGTAATTAAGATGCCTGAAGTTATTGGTGGAAAGCAATGAGTATTGAAGTCGGTGAAGTGATCTCAGTTAAGGGTACTAATATCATTGTAGAGTTGTATGAAGAATCTAATATGGAAACTCTGTTTTATAATGGAGAAAGGTTTAGTGGCGTTTCAATTCAGGAGTTTATATTGATTCGTCGTGGTTTCAAGGATATTGTGGCTAGGGTTCAAGGTGAATATCTTGATGAGCGATTTAAAGATGAAGAGAACAATTTCTATATTCGGAAGGTAGAGCTGATACCAATCGGTTATTTCGAATTTGACGAATTTCACGAAGGTATAAAGCATCTTCCGATGATTCGCGATATTGCATATCTTATCAGTGAATCGCAAGTTAAATCTATTTTTGGAAAGCCCGATGAAAGCTTCATTGTCGGCGAGACACTTACAGAAGAAATTCCTGTTTCTTTGCCTTGGCAGAAATTATTCAATACCCATATTGGTGTGTTTGGTAATACTGGGAGTGGTAAATCAAATACTCTCACCAATCTTTATACCATTTTATTTAAAAATAAATTGGATAAATTTAGAGATAATAGTCACTTTGTTATTTTGGATTTTAACGGTGAATATACGAAGAATCAGTTGATCTCAGAAGGTGCGAATAAAAAAGTATATCAACTCGATACTCGTACAGGCGATGGTGATAGATTTCCATTAACCAGTGATGTGTTTTGGGATGATGAGTTATTCGGTATTTTATTCAAAGCAACAGAGAACACTCAAAAGCCATTTCTTAGTCGGATAGTATCAGGTAGAAACAAGTATAAAGATAGACCTGATAGTTTGCAGATATACGTGAAGTTAACGGTTGAACGAGCATTAACTAGTATAGCTCAAAAAAAAGAGTTTGTAGACCTTATCAGTACAATATCTAAGCTAGTTAAAGCGAAAGGTTTAGAGCTAAAAGTTAAAGAACTCGGATGGCATGGGCAACAATCGAAATTGTATTTTCCAAATTCAAATGAGTATTTAAGTGGCGGAATTAACGACAGTGCATATAGAAATAATTTTCAAAATCTTGTACAAAATCTAACAATAAATAAATTATCACCTTTCAATGAATTGATGTTGAGGATAAATACCCAACTACTAGCTGACCTTATTAGTGGATTTGTTCAATTTGAGCATATTCAGCCTTTACTTAAAAGGGTTGATGCATCACTAACGGCTCTTGATCGAGTCTTTAATGTTAGTGATGAAGAAACTGAAAGCAGATTACTTTCGGTTATTTCTCTTCGTAAAACAAACCAAGAAATTAAAAAGGTTCTACCGTTGTTACTTGCCAAATTTTATTATGGTATTCATAAGAAAAAAGTCATTAACCAGAGCCCTCCGAGGAAGACTTTTCACTTGATAGTGGATGAAGCACATAACATTCTCTCTACTCAGTCAAATCGTGAACACGAGAGTTGGAAAGATTATCGGTTGGAGTTGTTTGAAGAAATCATCAAGGAGGGTCGTAAATTTGGATTTTTTTTGACGTTATCAAGCCAAAGGCCAGCTGATATTTCTCCTACGATTATGTCGCAGCTACATAATTTCTTTATTCATCGGCTAGTGAATGATCGCGATCTAAAACTGCTTGAGAATACAATTAGTTCTTTAGATGGACTGTCTCAACAGTTGATACCAAATTTGTCTAAGGGATGTGCTGTTGTAACAGGGACTTCGTTTGATATTCCTATGGTTGTTCAGTTTTATGAAATGAAAAAAGAAAGCAGACCTGACAGCGATGACATTGATATAGGCTCGCTTTGGAATTAGGAACTGTATGTTTATGATAATCTTGAAAGTGATATTAGCATTAAAAGTAAGTAAAACTGTCAGTTGTTTAGTTTATTGGCTGCTCTAAGTATCTGTAGTGTTCTGCCGATGTGAGAATTTACTACTGTTCCAGGCTCAGGGGGAGCTATACCATCGATGATATCATTTAAGTCTTTGCAGCCAATTTTGCATATTTTCAACTTCTTATCTCTAAAAACCTGCTGTATCACAGGTAGCTCTATCCATTCACTCGCAATTTCTTTGTTTTTGGATTTAATGCATAAAACATAATACTCAATCTGTTTGGCGTGGGGATTTTCTTTAAGTAATTTTGCTATAAATGCATCAGTCCATTTTTCAGATGTAAGCTCTCTAAAATGCTTCCAGATTGGTTTACCTCCATACATAGATTGTCTGCCTTTTTCATCATTCAATTTTTCAAGAAACTTTCGGCAATCAAATCCGTCGAGCCATGACTTACAATTAAATACTTTTATTGTGTCTAAGTTGTTAATATTTATTGAAATTATGTCAATATCTGAGTGTATCTGATCTTGGTTTTGATTGTATGCTTTCGAAGTCGGTAACGGGCGATACTTGAGGTTAGTTTTGATGAATGTTCCTGGGTTGCTCAGCAACCAGTCTGCTCCGATTTGCTCAAGAATGTCTTCTGTCATGATTTCAACTTCTCGTCTTGATAAAACATAAATTTCTAAGTTATCTGAAGGTTATATCTATTTCCACGATCTGAGTAGAAAATTAAAGGGAAAATACTGATGCGTAGATAGTGGTCGGTTCGTTGTCAGCGTGACATGTGTAATAGATACGTTGAT
The DNA here is from genome assembly GCF_002196695.1 of Shewanella sp. Shew256. Lineage (NCBI taxonomy): Bacteria > Pseudomonadati > Pseudomonadota > Gammaproteobacteria > Alteromonadales > Shewanellaceae > Shewanella > Shewanella sp. Shew256. Next base: position 635,925 of record NZ_NAJR01000002.1, read on the forward strand.
GTGTGAGGTGTTTAACCTGGAGAAACATTGTGAAATGGTTTCTGTAGACGTTTCTAAACAAACTCCTAAGCTTGCACTGACTTATTCATTAGTGGTACAACAAGGGGGTCATCAACAAATTTTTCTACCTCAGTCAGAACTAGGGTAAAGAAATTGAAGGTAACCCTGTAACCCCCGCAATGATAACTTGTGAACTCGGCCAGGCCCGGAAGGGAGCAACCGCAGCAAGCGACTCGTGTGCCGGGGTGTCGGCTCTAGGGGAACCTCCAAATCTCCTCATCATGTTTTACTATTCTTTATCTTCAATCCGAATCCATTATCTCTAACAACTTAAGCTCATTTATTTAGCCAATTCTGCTGGATTCAGTCGTATCTGCTGAATTCAGTCGTAAAAGCTTATGGTAAATCGATGTAGTGATGCCATTACCGCGCGACTTAGCTGTCGGCTTCTTCCTGCTGCATTCTTTTTTGTAGATTCTGTTTAAGAAAGGCACGAGATTTTTCTAATGCGGCTTGGATTTCTCGTTTCATTTCTTGTAACTCGTTGTAATCTTCGAAGAAATAGGTATCTACTAGGTGGCGAATATAGCGTACTGGCAGTTGATTAAGCGTAACACAGCAGAGATCGGCTAAATAATCCTCCGGCAATTCATCCATCAGGCCTTCATCGGATAACATTTCCATTAAGAGAACTTCGTAATAGTTACGGATTTCGAGTTGCATCGCTGTGCTCCATGATGATTTTTATTGAGTTTGCTACCACAAATGGTTGGCTGCAATAAAAAGTTGGCTATGTCTTTGGCTTAATTGTAGTTCGTCTCGGCTGTAGCCGCCGCCAATTACCGCCGCAACAGGAATATTTGCCGCTTTTGCCATAGATAACACGGTTAAATCACGTTGATACAAACCCTGCTTGCTGATCATTAGGTGGCCTAAGTCGTCATCTTGGTGGATATCGACGCCAGCGTCATACAGGATGAGATCCGGCTGATGGAGGCGAATCAGCAGTTCGAGAGTCTGCTCGACGGTTTCCTGGTAAGCGCTATCATCCGAACCCTTAGTCAATTCAATATCATAGTGGGATTGCTGTTTGCGACTCGGGAAATTCTCTTTGCAGTGGATGGAGCAACTTATTATACCTTGATGCCTGTGGCTAAGGGTGGCGGTGCCATCGCCTTGGTGCACATCACAGTCAAAAATCAACACTTTATGTAACTGCTGCTCGGCCATCAGTTTGCGAGCGGCAATAATTAAGTCATTGAAAATACAGTAGCCACTGCCAAAGTCATAATGAGCATGGTGATAGCCACCCGTTAAGTGAAGGGCGATACCCGTTTGTAGTGCCAAGCTTGCGGTCAAACTCGTCCCCGATACCGAATGCAAGGTGCGCTCAACCAAGGCTTCACTCCATGGAAAGCCGATGCGTCTTAAGGCCGGACTCGCTAAGCTGCCTTGGATAAATTGTTCGACATAATCTTGCTGATGCACCTGTATAACATCTTCAGCCGTCATGGGGGAGGGAGTATGAAATTGAGCCGGTACAGCCAGTTGATTATCGAGCAGATACTGGTAAAGACGCGCGTATTTTGTAGTGGGAAAGCGATGGTGGGAGGGTAACGCCAGCTTGGAGTAGCTGGCGTGATAAACCAATGGGATCATCTTGATTAGAGTTGAGAAATCGCCCAGCTCATAAACTCTTTACGTGTTTTCTCATCGGCCTGTAACCACCAGTATTGCAACATTTGCTGTGGATTCGCACCAGCTGCTTTAGATGTATCAACTGGAGCGGTTAATGAGGTGGCGTTAACGGCTGCCTGCGCCGAAGTGGGTGCTGGCGCGGCAACAACCGCCGCTGTGCCTGCTGCGCCCGTTGCTGCGGCGGCAGTACCTGACACATCTACCGCTTGATTACCGCTAAAGAGACGGGAGACAAAGCTCTCTTCTTCAATATCGGTGTTTGTCACTTGGTAATTCACCTGACCTTTATCAGCACGGGTTAACACCACTTGTGGGTTTTGAGCGAAGGTTTTAGGCTTTTTAACGACCTTGCCCTCGGCGGCTTGCAAATAATATTGATGATCGCCGTCCACTTCTAAGGTCACGATAAAAGGCGATGACTTAACGAAGGTTTGGCTGTCACTGAAATCGTCTTCAACCATCTCATGGTAACGGATTGCGATTTTGTGAGTGCCGGGCGCCAACTCTAAGCTGCTTTTATGGTTGAATACACTGGACTCGACTTTTTTGCCATCGAGGGCAAGGTATTCGAAGGACATAGGGATATTCAGATCTGCGGCAAAGGCTGAGGCAGAGCCGAGTAGCACTAGCAGGCTGCTGATTGGCAAAAGTGATTTCATTGTTGCTCCTTAACGATTATGGCTCTGATGCGGACGTTCGAATGCTTGAATGCGATCTTCAATATAACTGATGGCTTGCCTGCATTTACCCAAACGACGATGCATCAAAAGGATGTCATTTTGCAAACGGATTTTGTCAGCACTATGACAGTTTTCAAGTTTTGACTCCATTTCTGCAATTTTTTGTTCAAATTTCTTCGCCCAATTCAGATGCTTGTTTAATTCGGCATAGATTTCGTGGCTATTTTGTAACACATTGCTGGCAATCCAAGCAAACCCGCTGGCTTGGTGCGACTGTGCCTGTTGCTGTGCAAAACGCGCGCGCTTACTGGCACGTTGTTGATTTTTAGACTTTATATCGATTGAGGTCGTCAGTAGCGCCCGTTTAACCGCGGTAAAGCGGTCTTGAATACGCTCACAGCTTAAGGCGATGGTTTGCGGCGCGAGTTTTAGTGCGATTTGTTTCTCTAACTGACCGATACTATTACGTATTTGTTCAATGCAGGGCATCAGCTGAGCGCCATTTTGAATAAACAGCGACTGATTAAAGCGCTCAATATCCTGCAGGAGTTTGCGCTGACTCGGCGCAAGGTGACTGTCGTGTTGCAGCACTTCTTGCTCAAGGGTTGTTAGCTGATTTTTCAACGTGCTGATTAGCTGCGAAGTGTTCAAAACCATGCGCTCCACGCCAGATTAGCGGCAATTGACAGGACAATTAATATAAACAAAGGCCGAATAAAAGGCATACCAAATTTTATCGCGCAGCGGGCGCCGATAAAGGAGCCGAGCATCATAGATAACCCCATCCACAGGCCGATTTGCCAATGGACTTGCCCAAGAAAGCCAAAGATCGCCAGCGCCGTCAAGTTACTGGTAAAGGTCATGGCCCTGGCAAGCGCGCAGCTATGCAACAGCGGTAATTTGTATAAAGTGCCTGAACTCACAGTCCAAAAGGCGCCAATGCCTGGGCCTGCAAAACCATCATAAGCACCCAGCAAGAGCCCTTGCAGACTTTGTTTGAGCTTAGATTGAGCTTTTGTTGGTGCCTGGCAATCGGTATCCGAGATAGCATTGGGGCTCAGCAAGCTGTATATCGCGATGCCAATAATCAATAGTGGTAAGGCTTTTTCAAGCCACTGGGCATTTAATAAGTACACCAACACACTGCCAAGTACCGCGCCAATAAAGGTGGCGATAAACGCCATATACCAAAAACTGGGTTTGAGCAGATGTTGTCGATAATAGGTCCAAGCTGCCATGGATGAGCCAAAACTGGCGGCAAATTTATTGGTACCTAAGGCGGTGTGGGGCGGGATCCCGAGGGTGAGCAGGGCAGGAATGGAGAGCAGGCCTCCACCACCGACTACGGCATCGATAAAACCTGCAATTAAGCCAATGACAGCCAACAGGGCCCAATTACTGGGCTCGAGTAACAACTCCAAATCTTAATCCTACTCAATGACTCGTCTAAAGGGGGGCAGAGCGTCTAGCAAGGATTTGCCGTAACGTTTGGTCACTAATCGTCTATCAAGGATAGTGACTCGGCCATAATCCTGCTCTTTACGCAGTAATCTACCACAACTTTGGATAAGCTTTCGCGATGCATCTGGAATGGTGAGTTGCAGAAACGGATTTCCGCCCTTTATTTTCACATACTCGGCATGGGCTTGCTCGACGGGCGAGGTCGGCACGGCAAAGGGCAGTTTAGTGACGATGAGGTTGGTGAGGTAATCCCCAGGTAAGTCTAAGCCTTCAGAAAAACTGCCGGTGCCGAACAAGATACTCGGCTCACCTTTGTCGCACTTGGCTTTGTGGGTCTCAAGCAATTGTTGGCGCGGGGCATTACCTTGAATAAGAATTTCCTGCGTGAGTTTGCCCTCGAGCAACTCGGCGACTTTCTCCATTTGCCAGTAAGATGCAAACAACACTAAGGTGGCCATTTCGCCTTCAATCAGCTCCAAAATGTGTTCGGCAAGCTCAGCGGTATAGGCATCGTCCGTCGGCTCGGTTTTCATCTTAGGTAAGTAGAGCGTGGCGTTATTCGGATAATCGAAGGGGGATTGCAGGGCGAGATAACGACTGCCGTCCTTTACCGATAATCCCACTTGATGGGCGAAATGGTCGAAGTTATTCAGCGCCCGAAGCGTTGCACTACATAGCACGACGCCAGCCGCCTTTTGCCACAGCATAGACTCGAGCATAAACCCGACTTCAATCGGTGAGGCGCTAAACAGATAATCGACCTGTTTGCCTGTGAGCAATTCAATCCAGCGGGCGAGGGGCGCGCCTTTCGTGGAATCTTCCTTTGCCATCATTTTCCAGAGCTTTTGTAGATTTTCGAGTCGCTGCAGCATAAAACCCATTTCGGCCTGTAACGCTTCCGCTTGATGCTTAGGAATATCGCCATCTTTTATCGCCTCGGCCAGCAATAATTGCATCTTGTTAAATTGCTTAAGGGCAAGATTAGAGGTGGCCGCGAGATTCTCGGCGGGAATTTTTAGTGCATCGGGCAATTTACCGTGTTCGAACCGATAGCGGCTCTCGGGATTGGCAAACTGTTTGGTTTGAGTGTCACAAAAGTGGGCGACTTGATTGAGCTGAGCGATTAAGTCACCGATATGATCCTGCATCGCCTGCGCTGGGGCGATAATATTGTTGCTCTTTATCTGATTTTGTAATTTTGCGCTGGTCTTACCGACTTTTTCGAGCCAGTCGGCAGCGCCCCTAAGCGTCGCCTGTGCACTAGAAAAGTCCCGGGCAACGATAGGTAAGTGGTGAGCTTCGTCAATGACGTAAAAAACGTCTTCGGGATCGGGCAAAATCACCCCGCCGCCGAGCTCTAAGTCGGCAAACAGCAAACTGTGGTTGGCGATCAGTACATCCCAGGTATCCACATCCTCGCGGGCCTTGTGAAACGGGCAATTACGATGACTGGCGAGTTGCCGATGACAACTGTGTTTATCGCAGGCGATTTGCTGCCAGAGATGATCCGGTATCGGTGTCGATAGCGTATCGATTTCACCGTTCCAGCGGCCTTCATTAAAGTCGCTGAGCAGCTCCTGCAGCATGGCTATTTGGCTGTTATCCGGCTTTGTTTGCCACATGGCCATTTGGGTACTGTTATCATCGCCGATCAGCATGGCAAGTTTAGATAAACAGACATAACGCTGGCGCCCTTTTACCAGACCAAAGCGAAAGTTTAGCCCTGATTGTTCGAGAAAAAACGGTAAGTCTTTGTGCAGTAACTGCTCCTGCAGCGCCACGGTTGCCGTGGCGATACAGACCTTTTTCTTACTCGCGAGCGCAAGTGGTATCGTGCCTAAAATATAAGACAATGATTTACCAATCCCCGTACCCGCTTCGACCACTATGATGCGTCTATCTTTGTCATAGTCGCCAGCTAGGGTCTTAGAGATTTCTGCCACCATAAAATTTTGCTCGCGGCGTGGCCTAAAATTAGGTAAAGCGGCGGCAATATCTTTATAGATAGCGCGGATCTGGTTTTTTACGTTGTCAGGTAACATGCGGCACTACTTTATCGAATTAATGCTGTACATAATAACAGTGATTGCATAGCCTAAGAAACTTTTCTGCCATTTTATGGCAATTTTATTCTGTGTCCCGAGAATCAATAAACAGCGAGAGCCTTAGAGTGAAACCGCAGTTGAATCCCCCCGAGAGTCTGACGCCTGACACGGCTGCGCCTGTGAGTGTACAGGGACGCGTCCTCACGCGCCATGCTATAACGCGCGGTGCAACGCTTGTGTTGCAGTATTATCTCGCCACCGTTTCAGGCCCTGTGTTGGTGGAGTTACCTGGCTCTGAGTACATTTGTTTTTGTCATCAAAGCGATATGGCGGCATTGCAGTTACAAACGCCGGGGCTGGCACTACGCTTTGTGCCGCTTACGCTTAAAAGCTTTAAAAGACAAAGCGTGGCGGCGATTTATGCTCCATCGAGTAGTGTGTTTCGTCACTTGCATCGGATAGCGACAGATGCGGGGATCCCCTTATTTGAGGCGGATATCCGTCCCGAGCAGCGCTTTTTAATCGAGCGCTTTGTGGCGCTCGATGTGGCATTTTTAGGGCATTTTGTTAGCAAAGTAGGCATAGATGGACAGTTGTCTGTTTTTAGCGCCATCCGCGCCAAAGCGGTTGCGCCGCAGTCTGCAATTAAACTGCGCTCTATCTCCCTCGATTTTGAATGCAGTTTTGACGGTTTACTCTATTCCGTGGCCCTTTATGGACGCGATGCGCAATCTCAGCCCTATGAGAAAGTTATTATGGTGGGCGAGGCGCAGCCAGATGCTGCAATCTATATCGAATGGGTGAACGATGAGGCCGCACTTATCCATCGTCTCATCACCTGGTTTACAGAGTTTGATCCCGATGTGATCATTGGTTGGTCGGTGGTGACCTTTGACTTGGCCCTGCTATATCGACGTGCGTTACTGCACCGGATCCCGCTGCGTATTGGTCGAGGTGGCGCGCTCCTTGAGTGGAAAGTTGAGAATAAATTTCGGCCAGAAACCTTAAGTTTGCCAGGGCGTGTGGTGCTCGATGGTATCGATTGGTTAAAGGCGGCCTTTTATCAATTCGAGCGTTTCTCCTTGGAGTTTGTCGCTCAAGCGTTGCTGGGCGAAGGCAAAGCGATTCACGATGTGGAAAATCGATCCCAAGAGATTGATTCGTTATTTGCCGAAAATAAACAAGGGCTTGCTCACTATAACCTGACTGATAGTCGCTTAGTGTGGGATATTTTTGAACATACTCAATTGTGGGATTTTGCCCTCGCTCGCGCCGAGTTAACGGGGTTAGAACTGGGGCGCGTAGGCGCCTCGGTCGCCGCATTCAACCACTTGTATCTACCGCATTTACATAGAGCGGGTTTCGTCGCGCCCGCTGAGCCTGCCAGTCAAGGGATTGAAAGCCCAGGCGGTTATGTTATGGATTCTGTCCCTGGTTTTTATCAGCATATTTTAGTGTTTGACTTTAAAAGCCTTTATCCATCGATTATCCGAACTTTTTTGATTGATCCTAAGGGGTTGATTGAAGGTTTAGATTATGAGGACGGATCTGCATTAGATGAGCCTGAAACTGTTCCGGGTTTTTTGGGCGCGCGTTTTAATCGGCATCAACCTATTCTGCCCAAACTCATCCAAAATCTCTCAGAGCAACGTGAGAAAGCTAAGCGGGAGGCGAATGCGCCTTTATCGCAAGCGATTAAAATCATTATGAATTCGCTATATGGGGTTTTAGGCTCCCAAGGCTGTGTGTTCCACGATGCGAAACTGGCAAGCTCCATCACCATGCGCGGTCATCAAATTATGAAACAAACCCGCGCGTGGATTGAGGAGATGGGCTACCAAGTCATTTATGGGGATACGGACTCCACCTTCGTCTATTTAGGCCCAGAACCCGATCTCAGTGATATTAATGCCTTAGGTAAGCAGATTGCCGCGCGAATGAATCAGCAATGGCAAAGTAAAATTGCGCAGGAGTTTCAGCTAGAAAGTTTTCTCGAGCTGCAATTTGAGCGCCACTACGAACAGTTTTTTATGCCGACCCTGCGGGGCTCGGAGGAGGGGAGTAAAAAGCGCTATGTTGGAGCTTGGCGTAACCATAGCGGAGCGTTAGAAATCACTTTTAAGGGAATGGAGCAGGTTCGTAGCGATTGGAGCCCCTTAGCCCGCAAGGTGCAGGCTGAACTCTATGAGCGCATGTTTAACCAACGGGATATTAGTGGTTATTTGGCTGATGTTATCGGCGAACTTCAAGCGGGCAAGCGCGATGATGAGCTTGTGTTTAGTAAGCGTATGCGCCGTAATTTAGACGAATACACGGCTAAGTCTTCTCCCCATGTGAAAGTCGCGCGCCAGCTTTGTGAATTAACAGGAAAGTCATCCTTTGGCAAGCGAGGGGCACAGATTGATTATGTGATTACTGTAAACGGTCCTGAACCCGTTTCGCATAGATCGTCTACAATTGATTATCAGTACTACATTGATAAGCAAATTGGCCCTATTGCAGAGCCTGTTTTTTCAATAATGAAACTAAATTACACCAGCATTACGTCGAATCAGCTGTTGTTAATTTAGTGTTTTCATTGTGTGTTTTGTGTTTTGTTTGCGGGTCTTTGTAGTGTTTTAACCTGTTTTATAGAGGTTAAACCCGCTGTTTTTGTGATGTTTCTCTACATAATCTTTAGGTTTCGCTTGGAGAGTGTAATGAAAATTTGCTACTCTCACTGGGAAATTGTAAGGAAATATAACAACGGAATGACGTTGATAAAACATAAACGAAAAGGTTAAGCACCAAATGAACAAAACGTTAGTAGCAACTGCGCTAGCAGCACTCTTTCTCGCCCCAACTGTATCTGCAATCGAAATCTACAAAGATGATAAAAATGCGGTAGAAATCGGTGGCTTTATCGATGCGCGCGTAATCAACACTCAAGGTGAAACTGAGGTTGTTAATGGTGCTTCTCGAATTAATTTTGGTTTCAGCCGTGAGTTAACCCACGGTTGGAACGCCTTTGCTAAATTGGAATGGGGTGTGAACCCTGTTGGCAGCAGCGATATTGTCTATAACAACCGCTTCGAATCTGTACAAGATGAGTTTTTCTACAACCGCTTAGGTTACGCGGGCATTAGCCACGATGAGTACGGCACTATCACTATTGGTAAGCAATGGGGGGCTTGGTATGACGTGGTTTACAACACCAACTACGGTTTTGTATGGGATGGTAACGCGGCTGGTGTTTACACTTTTAACAAAGACGACGGTGCAGTAAACGGCGTTGGTCGTGGTGACAAAGTTGTTCAATACCGTAACAGCATTGGTGATGTGAGCTTCGCGGTTCAGGCGCAATTAAAAAACAGCAGTTTCTATACCTGTGATATCGAAAACATCACAGAAGCAGCCTGTGAAGTGGAATGGAACGCAGGTAAGAAAGAAGCGCAACAAGTCACTTATGATTACACCTATGGCGGCTCTGTAACTTACAAAGCGACAGATAAGCTAAGCTTGATGGCGGGTATTAACCGCGGTGAATTTGATATTGCCTATGGCAATGGCGATCAAAAAACCGCTGTTGATCTGATCTACGGCGTGGGCGCAACTTGGGGCGACTTCGATAAAGATGGCTTATATGTTGCGGCCAACGTTCACAAAGAAGAAAACCATGATACCGACAACATTGGCCGCTTGATCAAAGATGCCTATGGTGTTGAAACTTTAGTTTCTTACAAGTTTGACAATGGTCTGCGTCCATTTGTGTCTTACAACATTCTGGATGCAGGTAAAGACTATGTTATTCAACCCAACTTTAATGCCGATCCTAACGATGTGTTCAAACGTCAGTTTGTAGTTGTAGGTTTACACTTTGTTTGGGATCCAAACACGGTTCTGTATGTTGAAGCACGTAAAGATTACAGCGACTTTACCAGCTCAGATCAAGCGCAAGAAGCAAGAATGTCATTGTCAGAAGACGACGGTATCGCCATTGGTATCCGCTATACGCTTTAAGCCTCAACTGTTTATCTAGAAACTAGATAACTAAAAGTTAACAAAAAACGCCAGTCAGCAATGACTGGCGTTTTTGTTTTTACCGACGCTTCCTCAGTTCTCTTATGATTACCTTGTCTTCATTTTGTTTTATTTGTTTATTTTATGTTGATTAAAGGTTTTATATGTGATTTTATTGTTTTCGCTGAGTGCTCCGTAGTTTTTCGAGGTACTCCTGTTTGAAACTGCTTATTAAATAAGCGGATTATAATAAAGACATAATATGTCCAGGGAGATAGACAATGCATAAGAATAACTTTTTAGCCAAGTCTGTGCGTTTCGCATTGATTGGTGGCGTAGCTGCAACTGCGCTAAACGTGCCATTAGTGATGGCTGCTGATGAAGTCGGCGCTGATAAAGTAGAACGTATTGAGGTAACAGGTTCTCGTCTTAAAAGAACTGACTTAGAAACTGCAACTCCAGTAACCACTGTCACATCAGAACAAATTGCAAGTCTTGGTGTTCAGGATATTGGTGAATTTTTACAATCGACATCTGTTATGTCTGGCTCACCAATTGCGACAACTACTAACAACGGTGGTAATGGTGATGCATATGTTGAATTAAGGGGCCTAGGAGCATCTCGTACGTTGGTGCTTATTAATGGTCGCCGTCCAGTTTCATCAGATATGCAAGGTATTCCTGCATCAATGATTGAGCGTGTTGAAATTCTGAAAGATGGTGCCTCAGCTACTTATGGTGCAGATGCTGTTGCTGGTGTAGTTAACATTATTACTAAGCGTGATTTTGATGGCGTAGAGTTTAATGCTCAGACCAAGCAGAACTTTGATGTAAGTGCTGGTGAACAAACAAGCTTCAGTTTATTAGCTGGTAAGAAATTCGATTCTGGTCATTTCGTTGTAAACCTCGATTATGTTAAGCAGGATGAAGTTTATCAAGGTGATGTAACTGATATCGACTTTTTCCAACATCCATGGAATATAGATGATCCAGAAAGTTTTGCTCAAAACGGCTTAATTCCACCAGGAAGAGATGGTGCGAACGCTTTTGATGCTGGTAGTTCGATTATCCCTTGCGGTAACTTTTTCCTCTTTAGCCAATCAGGTTCATTTACAAATGGTACCTGTCGCGATAATGGTGATGTGGGTTCAGGCGTTGCTACATTAAGTGATATGAGGAAGTATTCTGGTGCAACAGATACTTATAACTATAATCCAGTAAACTACTTACAAACACCGTACGAAAAGATAAACTTTTACGTTGATGGTAGTGTAGAGCTAAATGATTCAGTAACTGTTTATTCTGAAACTCGCATAAACAAACGTAATTCTCGCCAAGAATTAGCGGCAGTTCCATTTAACACGGGTACAGATCCAGGTTACACTGTTATTAACCCGACGACAGGTATTGCTTCAAATGGTGTATCTAAAGACAACTATTACAACCCATTCGGTGAAGATGTAAGACAAGCTCGTCGTCGTATGATTGAAGGTGGTCGTTCATTTGAGCAGGATGTGCTTCGTGCTCAGCAAGTTATAGGTACTGAGATTGCTCTAAACGACACTTGGTCTTTAGATGTAAACTATAACTATGGTATTGAACAAATCCAAAGCACTGACTTTGGTCAATTGTATGGTCCTAACTTAGCTAAGGCACTTGGCCCATCTTTTGAGGATGCAAATGGAAACATCGTCTGCGGTACAGCTGATAACCCAATTGCTGACTGCGTTTCTCTAAACTTATTCGGTGGTGCTGGTAGTATTACTCAGGAGATGTTAGATTACATTACCTCTCCTTTAGTCGATACTTCTAAATACACTCTCGATACATTTACGGCATTCTTAGGTGGTGACATTTTTGATTTGCCAGCTGGCTCTGTAAGTGGTGGCTTTGGTTATGAATATCGCTCTGAGAAATTAGTTTCTCAAGTGGATTCAGGAAAGTACATGGGCCAAGTGTCTGGTAACAAAGGTCAGGGGACTTCTGGTTCTTTCTATGTGAACTCGCTTTTTGCTGAATTCCGTGTGCCATTGCTAGAAGGTTTACCAGGTGTTGAACGTTTAGAAATGCCTGTAGGTATTCGTTATGATAACTTCAATACCTTCGGTGGTGCGACAACTTACCAAGCTGGTTTAGAGTGGGCTATTTTCGATGGTCTGCTTGCCCGTAGTACATATGGTACAGTATTCCGTGCTCCTACGATTAGTAACCTCTATTCACCTGGTGGTGATTCCTTTAATGCAGGTACAGATCCTTGCCGTATAAACAACTGGTCAAATCTCACTGCGGATGCTCAAGCGCGTTGTATGGCCGATGGAGTTCCTGCTGGCGGCTTAAATAACGATGACCAACAGCAACTGGCTAAAGTTGGTGGTAACCCTGAGTTAGAACCTGAAGAAGGTGATACTTTCACTGTTGGGGTTGCCTATTCTCCTGACTTTATTGAAGGTTTAGGCCTTACTTTAGATTATTGGGCTGTAGATATTGATAACGTTATTACAGCAATCGATCCAATTGATTCTCTGGATGCTTGCTATATTGGTGGTTTGGATACTTTATGCCAAAACGTTAATCGTAAGTCCGATGGATCGATTGATTATATCGAAGCTCGTAACACAAACTTAGCTCGCATGACTGCAAAAGGTGTTGATTTTGAAGCTAATTATGCATTAGAAACTGGTTTTGGTGACTTCAGCTTCAATTTTGTGTGGACGCATTTCCTTGAACGTGGCGAAAACTCTTTCGAAACAACTGAAATGCCTGATGGCACCGTGGAATATAGCTATGGCTTTGGTGATGTAGCAGGTACGTTTATTAACGATACTAGCTATGCTAAAGACAAGTGGAACTTCACGACCGCGTACAAACTTGATGATTTAACTGTAACGTACCGTACTAACTATATCTCTAGCATGACTTATCAAGATCTAACTTACTGGACCAAGTCAGATTTACTAGGTGAGTATGGTTACTTACCAACTTATAAGATCCCAAGTGTGATGTATCATGATTTAACTGCAAGTTATGCATTTAAAACTAATACAACAGTTACTCTTGGTGTGACTAACTTGTTCAATGAAAAGCCTCCATATATTGAAACAGGCTTCAATGCTAATACAGACGAAAGTACGTATCGTTTATTTGGACGTAGCTGGTTCTTAAACCTGAATCAGAAGTTTTAATTTAGCTCTCTAATTCAGAGTATTAGTCAAATCTAGGTGCGCTCGGGAAATATCCTTGGGCGCACTTTTATTAAGTTCGGCATTAAAAGCTGCATACCTACAGATAGTTTAATGGCAATAAAAGTAGTACCTGTCAAATATTTTTAAGCTGAATTTTCTCATATTCACCAACTGCATTTACTCCCTTTGACTCAGTTTGTTTAAAAAAACACCTTTCGTAAAAAAATTCATAACTAAGACTTCTTTACACTAGTTTTTACGTGTCCCGAATGTTGACACAGGTCAACATTTTGTGAAATGATGCCAGCGGGTCTATGCCTGTAAAGGCATAGGAAAGGGAAGAAAAAACTAAGAATCACAAGAGAAAGATGGACTTACAGTAAGCATTTACTAAAGTAAGTCTTGCTTAAAGTGATGTTGCTGTTAAGTTAACTTTTTTATTCACTTCAAATTGGTTGGGAACTATGTCCAAGGTAAGCAATAGAACAAAAATCGCTACTGCACTTGTTGGCGTGCTGGCATTAGCGAGCAGCAACTTAGTAGTTGCAGATCCTCTTACCGACGTGCAAAAAGCGGATAGTATGATCCATGCTGATGCTGCTGCGTCGCAAAAGAATGTTGATAAGTATTTCGATCAAGCACAAGACATGCTTTTTGAGTATGGTTCTGTTGCTGATGAGCGTGAATCACTGAAGTCCTATAACGATTACGTTGCCAGCTTAGTCGCTGACCAACAAAAAACGATGGACGCGATTCAAACTGACATTAACGGCGTAGATAAACTGCGTCAGGGCGTTGTGCCTTTAATGTTTAAAATGGTTGAGTCTTTAGAACAGTTCGTTCAATTAGACCTGCCATTTAACTCTGAAGTTCGCGCTAACCGCGTTAAAGAGTTAAAAACACTGTTAAACACTGCTGAAGTAACTTTAGCTGAAAAATACCGTTTGATTCTGGATGCGTACAGCATCGAGCGTGAATACGGTAGTGCTGTTGCAGTTAACCAAGGTAAATTGACCTTAGACGGTAAAGAAGTATTAGTAGACTTCTTTAACTTAGGTCGCGTAGCTCTTTATGCTCAGAGCTTAGATCAAAAGACTGGCTGGATGTACAACCCAGAATCTAAGGGTTGGGATAAGTTAGATGACAGCTATTTGCGTGAACTGACCAAAGGTATCCGCATTGCCCGTAAACAAGGCGCTCTAGATCTATTCGCGTTACCAATTCCTGCTGCGGAGACTGCACAATAATGAAGAAGTTAATTACTACAGCTGTATTAGCTGCAAGTTTTTCTTTAACTGCTGGTATGGCTAGCGCTGCTGATGCGCCTAAGACCATCGATCAATTATTGCAGCAAGTTAAAGTTGATCGCGCTGCTGAAGGCAAAGTTAACAGCAAACGTGAACAAGAGTTCCAAGCTGAGCGTGGCGATAAAGCGGCTCTGTTAAAGCGTGAAAAAGATGCTTTAGCGGCTGAGAAGCAACGCGGTAAAGACCTAAACCAAGCTTTCTTAGACAACGAGCGTAAAATTGCTCAGTTAGAAGAAGACCTGAAAACTGCTCAAGGTGACTTGGGTGAGATGTTCGGTGTGGTTAAAGGTGAAGCGGGCGATTTCGCTGGTAAATTAGCGAGCTCAAACGTAAGTGCTCAATACCCAAATCGCGATAAGTTCATCGCTGATTTAGGTGCGCGTAAGCAATTACCAAAAATCGAAGAGTTAGAGCAATTCTGGCAAGAACAATTATTCGAAATGGCACAATCTGGTAAGGTTGTTAAATTCGAAGGTTCTGTAACCGGTATCGATGGTAGCGTTAAAAACACCACGATTCACCGTATCGGTACTTACAACTTAACTGCTGATGGAAAGTATGTTGTTTACAACCCTGAATTAGGTTTAATTCAAGAGTTATCACAACAGCCAGAAGGCTACCAAGTTAGTGCAGTAGGTAAGTGGGAACAAACTACTTCTGGTACTGCACCATTCTACATCGACCCAGCTCGTGGCGTTCTGTTAAACATCTTCACTAACAAAGCAAGCTTTGAAGATCGTTTAGAAGCGGGTGGTACAATCGGTTACATCATTATCGCTCTGTTAGCATTAGGTCTGTTGATCTCTATCGAACGTTTAGTGACTATGACTATCATCGGCGCTCGTGTGAACAGCCAACGTAAGAACATTGATAAGCCAGGTAACAACGCATTAGGTCGTATCCTGAAAGTGTATCAAGAGAACAAAGACGTTGACGTTGAAACATTAGAGCTGAAACTTGACGAAGCGATTCTGAAAGAAACGCCTGCGTTAGAGTCTCGCATTTCAATCATCAAAGTTCTGGCTGCTATCGCCCCTATGATGGGTCTGTTAGGTACAGTAACCGGTATGATTGCAACCTTCCAAAGTATCCAATTGTTCGGTACTGGCGATCCAAAACTGATGGCTGGCGGTATTTCTATGGCGCTGATCACTACAGTTCAAGGTCTGGTTGCGGCTCTGCCTCTGATGTTAATGCACGCAGTTGTTGTTGCTCGTAGCAAGTCAATCGTGCAAGTTCTGGAAGAGCAAAGTGCTGGTATCATCGCAGCGCACGCTGAGAAGAGGGCTGACTAATGATGATTCACCTGATGGACATATGGGATTCCGTCAGGGGCTTCATGGCCTCCGGAGGCGACGTCCTCTGGTTAGTAGCGTTTGTGCTGTTCTTAATGTGGGTATTGATGCTTGAGCGTTACTGGTATCTTAATTGGATATCACCAAAGCAACATAAAGCAATCATAGCTGCATGGGATGCTAGAGAGGAAACTACCTCTTGGTATGCACACCGTATCCGTGAAGCTTGGCTGTCCCAAGCGAAGCAAGATTTGAATGCACGTATGCTGGTCATTAAAACCTTAGTAGCGATTTGTCCTATGATAGGTTTGTTAGGTACTGTTACCGGTATGATTTCAGTGTTCGATGTGATGGCAGTTCAGGGGACGAGTAATGCTCGTTTAATGGCGGCTGGTATTTCAATGGCAACAATGCCCACTATGGCGGGGATGGTTGCAGCATTATCGGGAGTATTCTTCAGTACTCGCCTTGATGCCAAAATGAAAATCAGCTTAGAAAAGCTAAAAGACAGCATGCCGCACCACTAGAGAGAGATTGAACATGGCACGTAAAAAGCATTCCAGTGTAGACGAGGAAGCGCAAATTGATATGACACCGATGCTCGACATCGTGTTCATCATGCTGATCTTCTTCATTGTAACAACGTCATTCGTGAAACCATCTGGTTTGGACTATAACAAACCAAAAGCTTCACAAGCGACTTCTAAGCCTTCGGCTAACATCTTTATCGGCGTCAGCAAAACTGGCGTGATCATGATGGAAAACCGTCAGGTTGATATCGAGCGTGTAACTGCAAACGTTGAGCGTATGCTAGCTGAAGCGCCTGAAGCAGCAGTGCTGATCCAGGCCGACAAAGATACGCAACACGGCTTAGTTGTTAAAGTTCTAGACCAAGTCAAAGCGGCTGGTATAGATAAGATTTCGGTATCTGCGGGGAACGATTAATATGCTAAGAGCACTAGTATCAATCATTATTGGTGCTGCTGTGACTTTTGGTCTGTTCGCTTTTATGGCGTTCTTGGTCGGTGGTGGGGCGCAACGCGCTGAAACATCGGCCGAGACCCCTGTAATTGAAATCACCATGGATAGACAGGATGCAAAAGCACAGAATAAGCCAAGGGTAGTGCCTAAGCCGCCACCACCACCAGAGCAACCACAGAAGCCTGATACTACGCCACCAGACACTTCATCAAATATTGATACGTCTATGTCGTTCAATATGGGTGGGGTTGAAGCCGGTGGTCACAGTGCCGGTGGTTTCAAATTGGGTAATATGATGACGCGTGACGGTGATGCAACACCTATCGTCCGTATCGAACCACAATATCCAATTGCTGCGGCGCGTGACGGTAAAGAAGGTTGGGTACAATTACGCTTTACGATTAACGAATTAGGTGGTGTAGATGACGTTGAAGTTATCCAAGCTGAACCTAAACGTTTATTCGACAAAGAAGCAATCCGTGCACTGAAAAAGTGGAAGTACAAGCCTAAGATTGTTGATGGCAAGCCACTTAAACAACCAGGCATGACAGTACAACTAGACTTCACTTTAGATAAAGGAGGCAAATAACAATGCGTAATGCAAATAAAATCGCAGTTGCGTTATTACTGTCTCTTTGTGGTGGTGCCTTATCTGTTTCTTCAGCTGTTGCAGCTGAGAAATGTGAAATCGATAAGCGCCAATCTAAAGCGGTAGGTGAAAGTGCTGCCAAGAAGGTTCAGAAATCCTTTGAAGCTTACACCAATGGCCAGCTTGATGAAGCGATTGCCGTATTGTTGGAAGCCAACCCAAAGAACGATTTCGATAAAGCGTATGTTGCGCGTATGCTCGGTAACTTCTATGCCGAAAAAGGCAAGATGGATACTGCGATCAAGTACCTGAAACAAGCCGTCGAAGCGGATATTTTAGGTGGAACAGATCACGCGGCTACACTGCGCCTCTATGCCGACTTGTTGCTACAAGAGAAGAAGTTTAAGGAAGCGATTCCTTACTATTACAAGTGGATGGACTTCACTTGTAAGGCTGACTCTCAAATGTATCGTCGTATCGGTATTGCTTACACAGAACTGAAACAGTGGGACAAAGTGATTGAAGTGGCTGATAAAGGTCTTTCACTCGCCGAAGCTCCTGATAAAGGTCTGTATCAGATGAAACTGACGTCTTACTTCAACCAGAAGAAGTATAAAAAAGCCGTTGGTGTGTTAGAAGTCATGGTGCCGTTATTCCCGGATGATGGCAGATTATGGGTTCAGTTAGCACAGTTTTATCTGATGGTAGAAGACTATGATAAGTCGCTAGCGACTTATGATTTGGCTTACCGTAATGGTTTCTTGGATTCTGGAGCTAACATCACTCGTTTAGCTCAGCTGATGGCACAGAAAGGTGCACCATATCAAGCAGCTAAAGTATTCCAAAAGAACATGAAGTCTGGCCTCATCACTGAAGATGCTAAATCTTACGAGATTTTGGCTGGTTTCTACCAAAACGCGAAAGAGTTCAAAGAAGCTGCTGAGTTTTATGGAAAAGCGGCTGCTATCAATAACGATGGCAAGCTGTACCTGAAACAAGGTCGTTTACTGAGCTTGAATGAGAAATACTCTGAAGCGATTCCAGTGCTTGAGAAAGCCATCTCTTTAGGTATTGAACATCCTGGTGAAGCAAACTTCGAATTGGCGCTAGCCCATTTAAGTTTGAAACAGTACAAGTCAGCTTATAACCGCGCTGTATTAGCCGCGAAGGATAAGAAGACTGAGAAGAGTGCAAACAGCTATATCGCTTATATCAAAGAAAAAGCGCGTATGCACAACGTCGAACTGTAATTCACTGTATTCGCAATGCAGATCTAAAAAGCCCCGTAAGGGGCTTTTTCTTTATTGAAGCTTTACTAACACCTGCGATTGTTGCTGATTGCGTTCGAGTTCGAGTGACAGTTTTGAGACATTGTTAAATAAGGATTCGATACGTTTTTCTTGGGTGGGTAAGCACAGGCAGGCTGCGAGTTTATAATCGATTTTCAGTTTGTGATTTTTACCAAATTCTTGATTAAATTCTTGAATATGTTGTTCGATACGTTTTAACACCACCTCAGTACCTTCCTCATCAATATTGAAAAGTCCCAAAGCAAAATGGTTGTGATCTAACCTTGCAATCAAATCTGTCGCCCGTAGCAGTGCTTCTTGTACCTGTTTAGTAAAGAATTCGAGTAAATGGGGTTGTTTGACGGTTTCATGAATGTGAGGGCACAGATACAATAACGCCAAGCTTTGTTGCTCGCGTATGTGCCTGTGCCACTCTCGGTTGAATACTTCCATGAAATAGGTTTGGTTATAGACCCCTGTTTCAGGATCCCTAAAACCTGAGTTACGAAATGAGTAGATCATAGATGAATCCCGTAAGCAGACTTTGAACTAAGTATAGGAAGAGTTTGGCTATCACGGACCCAAAAGGAGAAATATAAAAGATGAAATTAAGTTTATTAGCGGGAACGATAGCGTTAGTGTTTGCTTTACAAGGCTGCTCAAAGCCTGAGACAACGGCTGCGGTACAGGAAGGTTCGACTCAAGCCGCTCCGGCGCAAACTGAAGCTCAAACCGCTGAGTCTAAATACGCTGCCTTAGTCGATGCCTATTTTAAAGATTACTTAAAGTTAGAGCCGATTTACGCCACTTTTGTCGGTGTTAATGATTACAACGCGCAGTTTGGTGGAGACTTAACCGAGGAATATCTTAAGGCGCGTCATGTTCTTAATACCCGTTATTTAGCGCAAGTGAGGGCAATTGATCTTGAGCAATTGCCAGCCGATTTACAACTCAGCTATGCGCTGTTTGTGTATGACCGCGAAATGGCCTTAGTGGACGAAACCTTCCCATCACGCTTTATGCCGATCAGCCAGTTCTACAGCACAGTGATCACTATGGTGCAACTGGGTAGCGGTGAGAGTGCGCAGCCCTTTAACACAGTACAGGATTATCGCAACTGGGAGCAGCGTGTTAACGGCTTTATCGATTGGATCCAATTGGCCGAGAATCGCATGAATGAAGGTATTGCCAGTAAGGTGGTGTTACCTCGCGTGTTAGTTGAGCGGATTATTCCACAGCTTGATGCCATGCTTACTACGGATGCTAGCCAAAGCATTTTCTATTCACCGATTAATCACTTTCCAGAAGGGTTTTCGGACCAAGATAAGGCTGAGCTAACGGCAAGTTATCAGGCGATGATTAATGAGCGTTTAGTGCCAGCATTAACGGGGCTGCGCGATTACTTCAAGCAGACTTATTTGCCTAAGTCCCGTGCAACGGACGGTTGGTCTGGTCTGCCAAACGGTAAGGCTTGGTATCAGCATTTAGCCAATTCACATACCACCACAACCATGCCAGTGGATGAAATTCATCAAATCGGTCTGAATGAGGTTGCGCGCATTCTTTCTGAGATGGACAAAGTCCGTGAGCAGGTGGGTTTTAAAGGAGATTTAAAAGCCTTTTTCGCCTCTTTATCGTCTGAGCCACAATACTTCTATAACGATCGCCAAGGCCTAATCGATGGCTATATGGTGTTAAAAGATAAGATTAACCAAGTATTGCCACAGTATTTTAATGTGATGCCAAAGGCCGACTATGTGGTTAAACCGGTTGAAAGCTTTAGAGAGCAATCGGCTGCAGGCGCATCCTATGAATCACCGGCTGTGGATGGGAGTCGTCCAGGGGTGTTTTATATCAACACCTATAATCTAAAAGCTCAGCCGAAATGGGGCATGACAACGTTATCATTACATGAGGCCGCGCCTGGTCACCATTTCCAAATCGCCATTAAGCAGGAGTTAACAGGTGTTCCTGAGTTCCAACGTTTCAGTGGCTATACAGCCTTCGAAGAGGGCTGGGCGCTGTATGCTGAATACTTAGGCATCGAAATGGGGCTCTTTAGCGACCCTTATCAATACTTTGGTAAGCTGTCAGACGAAATGCTGCGTGCGATGCGTTTGGTGGTGGATACGGGATTACATGCCAAAGGCTGGAGCCGTGAGCAAGCGATTCAATATATGAAGGATAATTCGCCCATGGCCGAGTCGGATATTATTGCTGAGGTTGAGCGCTACATGGCGATTCCGGGTCAAGCGCTTTCCTACAAAGTAGGTCAGCTAAAAATCCTTGCCCTACGTGAGCGTGCTGAAAAAGCCCTAGGTGATAAGTTTGACCTAAAAGCCTTCCATGATCAGATCCTCACCTCTGGCTCACTCCCTATGGCGGTGATGGAGCAGAAGATAGACCGCTGGATTGCGGCGACTAAGGCTTAACAGTGAGTCAATTATGCTGCGCCGTTATCGATAACAAAATCGATCGTGGCGCAGTTTAAGACTTTTTAATTAAACAGAGGCTTTGTTTCCTAAATCAGTTGAACTAAAACCATAGCTGGTGATCTGATCGACATAGCCCATCAACTCGCCCATCAATCGTGTCAAAACCTCAATATAAAACAATCAACTGGAAGCAATACAATC